>CAVIMN010000040.1:0-2100 GCA_963644035.1 bacterium | reverse complement strand
AGCAAATGCTGGCGCAAGGCATTCAGAACATCTATTACTACAGTGCGGAGGACTCACGCATGGAGATGGACTTCCTCTTGCAGCGGGAGGGCAGGCTGCTACCAATAGAGGTGAAGGGTGGCACGAGCACCAAGGCTACGTCGTTGCACAATTACCTACAGCTGCATCCCGACATCCACGCCATCCGCTTCTCCATGCTGCCGTATAAGGAGCAAGAGCATCTCACAAATTTATCCCTCTACGCAGCTTGCTGCTTTTTTGTTACTTCCTGCTTCCTGTGATGAAGGATAGGAACTGGGGGAAATACTTGTCGAGAAGCTGGTAAATAATCAAGCAAACGACCACCGTTGTAATTGGTATCATCAGATACTTGACTGTCATAATGATGTAGTTGTCAAAAGGAAGGCACTTATTGATGATGCTCGACATATAGCCTAAAACGAACACGTGGCTAAGGAAGACGAAGAAGGACACATTAGCCAGGTGCGGATAGACTTTCGCTTTTCCTTTCTGGATGATAGTAGTGGCAATGCTGACAACGCTAAATGATGCAGCGATGACATAAAAAGGATAAATAGACTGCGCTAAAGCGTTGGTGGTTACTCCATCGCCCTTTTTGCCATTGAACCAAATCAGAGGGAGCAAGGTGCAGATGCAAACGATATAGGAAGGGATGCGCCATCGGTATATGGAGGCTATCATGTCTTTTCCTTTGATGCTGAAGTATGCACCAAGCGAGAACCAAAAGACAGTGGTTACGGTGAAGCCTGGGATTTGAATCCAAATACCGGAAATATAGCAGAAGGCTAAAAGAACGACAGGAAGAAGATTGAACCGTTTGATGAGGCTATATATAATAGGTGTAAGCAAGACGACGACCATCAAGTCTCTTACAAACCACAGTGGAACGAGGATAGGACCTGTCATTGGAGTTGCCCAACCTATCCAGTTTTGATAGTTGAAGCCCCAGACGCTGCTGTCCCAAAACATGTGCAGGCCTCCGTTGTCTATGAGGTATTGCCAGAGTCCCGAGACAGGTTTCCCCTTGATGATGACGCCGGCAACTTTTCTTACCTCCGTTTTAAGAATACAGAAGATTATCCAGCAGACGTATGGGATGAAGAGCGTCTTGAAACGTTTGAGCAGCTTCTGCTTGTAGAGGGAGAGATTGAAGTCCTGAACTTTATAGAAGAACAGAAAGCCGGAAAACATGAAGAAGACGGGCACAGCGAAATGGGTGCCGATGTTAGATAGGGTGATGCGCAAGAAGTCGTAAATAGATTCCTGTGAGAGAGGGTTGGAATGCAAATAGTTCAGGTCGATTTCTTTGCTGCCAAAGCTGTGGATGAATACGACGGCGATGGCCAGTGGGAAACGGAGACAGTCGATGACTAGCGACTGCAGATTGCTGTCCTCGGGATAGCCCTTGCTGTCCCGGAAGAAAAAGGATGTTTTGTACATAAATGTTTGATAGCTGAAAGTTTACATCGCTATCAAACGCATCAAGGACGCAATAAAAAGAGGTGTGGGTCTCTTATCGCGTCTTGCTGAGAGGTGAGCCTAGGAAATGGAAACCTCTGTGAACTATATAAGAATAACCCACACCTCCGTAGAAGGTATGAGCATTGCTTTATTTATAGTTCACGAGGTTACCATAACACAGGTAAACCTTAACTTATCATTCCGTACGAGTTTATTTCCAAATAGTTTCCTAGGCTCTTGGCAAAACGCGAAATAATAGCTAATGCTTTATATAAAATATGTCTGTGCTCTTATGTGAAGTAAGCACGAAGTTGTTTTATGTCTGTTCTTTGTATAATCTTTAGTTTACGCCGATTTCATCATAAATGTGGCTTGGCGTTATCTCCAGTTGCAAAGGTAGGCATTTTGATTAAAATGAGCAAACTTTTGGGTTTGTTTTTGTGTTTTTAAAAACGCCAACTGCCACAACGGACGCAAGAATTATCTATGTAATGCAAAAAAGCAGGTTACAGTTGCGGTTTTATGGCTGACTGTAACCTGCTTTGTTTTTATTCCTCCTTTATAATCCATTCGCCGATGGTGCGCTGCTGGCTGTCGTAGTTGACGCCAATCTTGAAG
>CAVIMN010000039.1:0-5165 GCA_963644035.1 bacterium | reverse complement strand
ATTGAGATAGGGGCAAGCCCCTATCCTATATTATGTGCCCCCTACAGGGGCTATGCCTTTCACTACCCGCCAATAATACCCGTACTTATTCTTGCTGACCTCCGAAGCCTTGCGGTAGTTGAGTTTATGAAGACTGACATGCGCCACAAGTTCGTTCCAGTCGTCTTCATGGAAATCCTTGCCCAGCGCATCACCGAGCAACAGACTGTGAAAACTGTTCTCGCGGGGCATACGCCCAACCACTTCGGGAAAGCGGCGGAGCGACATCCGCATAAACTGATGGATGATGTAGTAGTCCACTAAACAGTCGTAGTCGTGCCAATACGCCAACAGCATATCGAGCACAGCCGACACGTTGAGTTGCTCAGGCACGGCAGCCACGAACCACGTAGACAAGCCTATGGACTGCGTCTCGCCCTTGCGGAAATAGCGAAACATCGTCAGTTCGCTTTGCATGATGCGTTGCCAACGTGCCGTTAGTTTTTCGTTGCCAAATCCCGAACAATACACCGTAGCATCCATCCAGATGCCGCCATGCTTGCGCACGGCAGCCAAGCGCAACAGGTCGCTGAACGAGGCAGGCGGTATGCGTCCCCGGCGGTATTTGTCTTCTATCTCCTGGGGCAGATCCACCCACTGCCGGTAATTGTCCAAGTCGAGCACACGCACCTCGTAGCCGGGAAAGTGCGCCCGCTGCGATGCCACGCACGCCTTCACCATTTCGGGTGCATTGTCGAGCCCTTGCAGCCATGCCGTCCAGATGATTTTAGGCACTTCATAGCCTTGCTCTCCGTCCGTCTCACGCTGCTTCACATGGTCGGCATATCGGTCCAACACCGACTGGTATCGGCGCTCCAACACCTCGTCCACCCTCTGCGTTACGACCGAATAGGCATCCTCCAGCGACCTGCCGTTCACGATGCAGCGCAACACCGCCTTGACTGCCGCACCCAGCACCCCCATACGGACATACTGACCAACAAGCCGCCACCCGCCGAACTGCCGGTACCGGATCAAGAAACGGTCAAGTTTTTTCATTTGATTCGCTTTGTCAAAGTGTAGATGCGGTTAAGCTCGTCGACATACCGTTTCGGACTGTACTGGCTGAATATGGTTTGCCGTGCAGCCCGTCCTAGTGTTTCCAACAACGTGCGGTCCTCGTCCAACCGTCTGATGGCCGCAACAATAGAGCCACTGTCGCGAACAGGAATAAGGAGGCCATTCACACCTTCGGTCACCACCTGCGAGATGCTGCCCACAGGCGTAACAACAGGCACTACCCCGTAACTCATACACTCGAGCAGCGACATGGGCAAGCCCTCGAAATAGGTAGGCATGACCAGCACGTCAATGTTTCGGAGAAAGTCGCATTTTGTTTGCCCGGCAACCAATCCCGCATAGCAGAAGCAATCGTTCAAGTCGTGTTCAAACCGCGGCAGATATTCTCCCTCGGTCTGTTCCTTGCCCGCCACAGTGAGCCGGAACGGGCAACCCTCGTGTTTCAACTGTCGGCATGCCTCAAGCAGTTCTGTCATGCCCTTGTTGGGTTCGATACGACCAAGATATCCGAGCCTCAACGGACGGTTTGTGTCATGCGACGACATCGGCTCTGTGGCAAAGACCTGCGCATCGTGCAGGTCAACACAGTTAGGCAGCGACACCACCCGTTGCACTCCCCAACGGTCGCGAAGGAGGTTTTTCTCCATATCGCTCAGCACCATAAAGGGCACATTCTGCCGGAACACCCATTTCAATATGGGACGCAAATAGAAGGGTATGTGGGGCGCAGTAAGAAACAGGCCGCCATGCACATGCACCACCACCGAGTGGCTACGGCGCAGGGCATAGCGCATGAACCAAGGGTCGCGCAGCAGCGAAGCTCGCGACAGTGGAAGATTGTAGTGCACTAGCGCATCGGGATGGTCTGCCAGCATACGTTTCCACGCCCGGTAACTACGCCACAGGGCCACCACGCGCCGCAAACCGCCACGCTCGCTGTCTTTCTTGCCCAGTAGGAAATGCAGGTAACGGTGGCAACGGTTGTTGTCGATAATGAACCGCGTGACCGATGAGATGCCGCTCACATTCTCGCGGGGGTCGAGCGACGGCGACGTAATAATGACATCCATGACTGCGATATCTTAACTATTGTACAGAAGCTGTTGCTCGTGCTTTTCAATCTGCTCGGGAGTGAAGCGCATGCGCAACAGTTTTGCGGGAACACCGCCAATGATGGAATATGGGGCACAAGACTTCGTTACTACCGCTCCAGCAGCCACCACTGAACCACGACCTATCGTCACCCCCTTCAGTATCGTTACGTTTGCCCCTACCCACACGTCATCTTCTATCGTTACCTGGGCGTCGTAAGGATTGATTCCATCAGTGAATTTGTCATCAACCGTCACGTCTATTATATATTTGCCCACAAGGTCGATACGGTGATCGCCGGTTATTATGGTGGGCTTTGGTCCGAAAACAACTTTCTTGCCTATCACACAAGGTGCTTCCGTGCAATATATAGTACTTCCCTTGGGGATGCTTGTCCCGTCGCCGACGGAAAGGTTCTGAAGCCCCTTTATATCAGAAGACATGGGACGGATATATACACCGTTTCCGCAGTGCCGCATACTGCGTTTCCAAACTACAGCCAATGCTTTATCCAATAGCCACGATGGAGCGAGACACAGTTTATGTATGATTTCGTAGTTCATAGTCAATTTTTCTCAATTTCTTCTGCCTCTTTTCTGACTATAATTCTCCTTTGCCTATACCTCCCGGAATTTAGGCACAGGGCAAGAATCATGAAGTAGCCCATACCTTTACCTGAAAGGTACGACGTGTCGGCCATGCTCTCCAAAGCGAGGGCAAAGATGCACATCAGAGCCATTCGGTAATATATCATGTTCGGTATGTTGTTAGCCTCTTTCAACCGCCGCTTCCAAAAAACGAGGAAGAGCAACAAACCGACTATCCCGAATTCAGCAAGAGTGGGATAAAACGCATCGGCAAGGAACATGGGGTTGTCTGGTGTAAGTCCCCATATCTTGTCTAGGTTATATTTATAATAAAGAGGCGAATATTCCTTTGCCGCAGCAGCCACACCAAACGAGCCGAGACCGCTGCCAAAAGGTATGTAGTCATGGAACATTATCTGCATACCTGCAGAGTAGGTAGCGGGGCGTGCCATAGCTGCAGCATCCTCCTTGAAGCCTTCAACGTAATAGGCACTGAACTTACCCCATGTGAAGTAAAGGACAACAGCACCAAGCACAACAAGCTTTATTATTGTGGCTGGCGAAGTATAGTTTATCTTGTTTCTCACGAATGTGACAAGAGCGATGAAAACGACACACTCCCCGAAGAACTTCGACTTTCCGGAAATCAGTCCGAAGAGCATAATGAGAATGGCGATGTTGCGGTTGGTGCGTGTTTGCTTGGAGAACAAGTAGTATATCATTGCGCAAGAGAGGGCAATCTGCCCTAGTGCGGCAGACTCTCTAGAAGACATATTTGTCGCTGCACTGGTAAATGGGTCTATCAACGAAGGGTTAACGTACCAGATTACAACATACGCTCCGAAGGTGGCAAGCATGATGCGCTTTATCCATTTCTTCTGTTTCACAGAAAACTGCGGAGCCATCATCCACGTGAGGTAGAACACGGCATAGGGACGCAACTGCTGCAGGAAGTCCAACACAACACCTTTGGATGTGGTTATTCTAATTACTAAAGAATATATCAGATAGAAGCACATGATGAGAATATACCATTTTATCTCATTGCTTCTTTTTTTGTCTTTCACAAGAAAGCGTTGCTTAATTACTGCATACACCAAGAGAAGTATGGTTAGGATTTCATCACTCCAGTCCCATTTTACTGCAGCCGCAAAGGCAATGCATATGGGGAAATAGATTATCCAGAACCATGTATAAAATTTTGCTATACCTCTCATTATTTTATAAATTATATTCTTTAAATTATTCCTTATAGGCGTGTTCTAAAAATTCCACGCTACTTTATAATGCTCAGATGTTACTCAGAACCAAAATCTCGGGAAAAGGATGCAGCACAATAGGTTCATTACCTAGTTGCGGAAGGACGGTAGCGATCAAAAGGACTGCTATTTTCATAAGTTATCCTTTACACTTTAATGGTTACGAAATCTATTCCGCCAATCATGGCAGCCGTCATGGCAAATCCCGACCATGCGTAAAGTTCAGGGGCATCGATGCGGTACACCTTCTTGGCTCGGGCTATCATATAGAGGTCGACAAAGGTCTTGAGCGTCACACCATCATCTGCGCCATCGCTCATGTGGCCGATGTTGTCGTGGTCGAGCACTGCGACAGGCATATCATCAAGCGAGTCGAGGAAACGCTTGCTGTCGCTGAACACCAGCACAGGGTACCCGTCGTTTTCAGCCTTGATGCGCATCAGGCCCTGCTTGCAACGGGCTATGAGGTCGAGTTTCTCCTGCTCCGTCTGCAGGGCATTGTCGCAACAGGTTACCGTCTCGAAATGTTCAAGCGCGTTGACAAAGCGCAGATGCACCGCCACATAGTTCTTCTCGGCGTAGCCGCAAGCGTCTATGGCTTGCTGCAGTCGGAGACTGGGCCGAAACAGTTCGCAGTAGAGCCGGCTCCACTCATAGCCCGACTCGGGAAACACCTTGGGTTGGCGGTTGCCCACATAACTGTAGCAATGATACTCCTTATCTTTTGTCAATGCCGTGAGCCCCTGCAACGAGTCCTCGTGCAGGAAATACATCTCATTGAAAAACCGCGTTCCGTCAAACGAATAATGCAGGTCGGAGAAGTCGGCGCGCCAGTCTGAGTCGGCCGGTTGCAGATAATCCTCCAGGGGATAAGGTTGCTTGAACACGATACGGAAGCGGTAACCATTCATCTTGGCGATGTTGTAGCAGTTAACGATAGCCTTCAGTCGGTCAGCCAAGCCAGGATGCTTCAGTCCTGGAGCGATGACAAAGAAAAGCTCGTTTTTCGCATATTCCACATTCGGCCGTCGCCGGAGGGCGAACGGCAGATTCCGCCTCAACACCTTCAGCCGGAGGCGGCAGTTTGATTTCCATTGCCCCAAGCCTTGTTTCTTTAGATGAATCAGTGCCAGCACCCACGACTCGGGCAACAGGCGTTTCAGGGTTT
>CAVIMN010000038.1:0-5683 GCA_963644035.1 bacterium | reverse complement strand
TAGAGCATCTGCCTTACAAGCAGAGGGTCGGCGGTTCGAATCCGTCAACGCCCACAATTAGGTCTCAATATTTCTGATATTGAGACCTATTTTTTTTTCGTGAGTGAAAAAAAGAAATCGGTTGCTTAGGGAGAGCAAACCGATTCCAATTTAATAAATATGTGATCGCTTTTCTATTTCGTGAAGTATACAGTAGCTACGGGGCGGACAAACATGTCGTTGTTTCCAGATTTTAAGGTAACATCTAGACTTGTTGTCATTGTGCTACATTTTATTGTGCCATCAGTGTCTTCGTAATAGTATTTGCTTGCACTGTACAAATCTTTGAAGTATGTGTATATTGCTTTGTATTGCTCTGTTATCAGTGCACGCTCATCTTTGCTAGGTAATCTCCATCCGGATATGCCTTCCACGGATGTTTCTTTTATGGCATTGTCAACTGCAGATTTTACACTTGTTTGATCTGTGGGAGTATATTCCAAACCGGCTTTTTGTGTATGTGAGAGTAGAACGGTTTTTGTCTTAGTTCCGTCTGCTTCTGAAAGTAGTACGTAGCATCCGTTATAAAGACTTCCTGCGGTGGGCGCTTCATCTTCTACTTCCGTGTTTGTGTCATCATTACCTTTGTTATCGCCATCTTCTTGAAGTTCTCCTTCGTCAATTGTGAATTCCAAAGTATTTTCTCCACTCCATTCAACACCGTTAATCAAACATTTAAGTGTTGGCTCAGCAAGTTTCTGGTATTTAACGTTTATGTTTATCTTGTAGTTGGCAACGAGGGCGTTCTCGCTATTATATGTATAGGTTCTAGTGTTGCCATCAGATGTTTTGAAGTTGAAAGTAATGGCGGGGTTGCCTACACTTTCCATTAGAAATAGGTCGCATTGTGACTCCCATGTTGTACTAGTAGTAATATCTTGTGATAGCGTTATCGTTTGCGAGCCGCTTTCTCCAGAATATTCACCTCTCATATTAATTGTTTCGTATAATGGCTTTATTGTGGTGGTGATAGCAACAACATCCTCTGGAACATCAGTAATGCTTATAGAACGTAGCATCCATACCTTTCGTGCCATTGTCATAGTTAACTCCGTTTCCTGTCCTTTTACAAGAGTGGCAGTGCCGTGAGCGCACATAATGTCTCCATGTGACTTATTTGTTTTCAATGAGAATAAGGCTTCTGTTGTAGCATTATCGGTGGTAGGTAGATTATAGTTTTCTCCATCTGCTCCTGCCACGGCATATATAGTGTATTGGCCGGCATCAAGTTTGAAGTCGGCAGAGGTGCTTTCTGAAGCAACTTGTTGATATGCTGCGCATTTTCCGATAGCGTCAAATACGTAGATGTTGATAGGACTGGCTACGGTCATTGACGTAGATGATGTGGTGGCTCCTTTGGTTTTTACTCGGAGTACGATGTTACCATTTCCAATGGACTGTCCATCATCGTAAGTGGAGTCTTTGGCACACGAGAAAACGAAAAGGGTTACAAATGCAATAACAAGCATTATCGTATTTTTCTTCATAGTTGTATTAGTTATTTTTGTTAGTTGTTGGCAAATATAGTCTTAAAAAGTATATATTGCAACAAACTCTTGTCTTTTCTTTTAAAAGAGGAGGAATTTACAATAAAAATCTTATCAATAAGCTTATCCATTAGCTATAATAGGTATCTTTTACTATGAGGGACTCATTTTTGTCTTTTGTATTGTTCTTGATTTGTATTAACTTTGCATGATAAAGATGATACTTTAACTTACGGAAATATTCTATAAACGTTTGGTTATATCATTTTTTTCGTAAAATTAGATAGCATATAAAGGTAAGAGTACACTTGGGTGATGTGGGCGTTTCGTTTGTTATTTAGTGTGGAATATGTCATACGTATAACTGATGTCTTAAAGATTCCTTACTTAAAGTACTTCGATTTACGAAGTTTTTAATAAATAGAAATATTATGGTATTATCAAATATTGAAAAACATTATAACAAGCACAATGAAGATCTTCGTTTGTTGCGTAGGCATGGCATTGTGGAATTTGAGACTACGATGTATCATTTACGCCGTTTCCTTTGTCCAGGCTTATGCTTGCTTGATATCGGTGCAGGGACGGGACGCTATACTTCTGCACTCATGGCGGAGGGATATGATGTCAAGGCTGTAGAATTAGTTCGTCGTAATATTGATGTTTTTTTGAAACGTGAGCCTACTGCCGATGTTATGCAAGGGGATGCACGCGACATGCCATATTTACCTACTGCTTCGGCAGATATCACGCTCTTGCTTGGGCCGCTTTATCATATTGTAGGTGACGATGAAAAACTTAAGGTTTTGGCTGAAGCAAAAAGAGTGACAAAGCCTGGCGGACAGATTTTTGTTGCTTATTTAATGAACGAGTATAGCATTCTTTCCTATTGTTTTGACGAGGGGCGTATTGGTACTCTGATGGAGCGAGGCGTTGTGGATGATGACTTTCATATACAGGCACATCCCGATGAACTCTACGACTATGTTCGTATTGATGATATCAATCGTCTTAATCAAAAGGCAGGACTGGATCGTATTACGATTTTCTCGCCAGATGGCCCTTCGGATTATATGCGTACTCGTCTCAACAATATGAGTGAGGATACTTTCGCTCGTTTTCTAGACTATCAGAAACGTGTTTCCGAACGCTACGAATTGATTGGGGCTGGTAGTCATGTTGTTGATGTTGTAACACACAAGCACAAATAGTATTCGTTTGCTTTGGCTGAAATATGCCCAATAGAGGCTTGTTCTGCCAAAGATGACATTATCTGCCCCACAAAGACTGACAACATGTCACATTTTATTGCTATTTTTTTGTTGGCACACACTTTGCCAAAGAGATAACGGATTGATTCCAACATTCGTTATAATAGAAAACAAAAAATATAAATACAATTATGGGAAAGATTATCGGAATTGACTTGGGTACAACAAACTCATGCGTTGCAGTGTTTGAAGGCAACGAGCCTGTAGTTATCGCAAATAGCGAAGGAAAGCGCACTACACCGTCTGTCGTTGGTTTTGTGAAAGACGGAGAACGTAAAATCGGTGACCCGGCAAAGCGTCAAGCAATAACAAACCCTAAGAATACGATTTATAGTATCAAACGTTTCATGGGTGAAACTTATGCACAGTGTGAAAAAGAAGCACAGCGCGTTCCATATAGTGTTGTTGACGAAGGCGGATTTCCTCGTGTTGACATAGAAGGACGAAAATATACTCCACAGGAAATTTCGGCCATGGTGCTTCAGAAAATGAAGAAGACCGCCGAAGATTATCTTGGACAAGAGGTAACTGATGCTGTCATTACCGTTCCTGCTTATTTCTCAGACTCTCAGCGTCAGGCTACAAAAGAAGCTGGACAGATTGCTGGACTTAATGTTCGTCGTATTGTCAACGAGCCAACTGCCGCAGCATTGGCTTATGGTGTAGACAAGGCAAATAAGGACATGAAAATTGCAGTGTTCGACCTTGGAGGTGGTACTTTCGATATCTCCATTCTTGAATTCGGTGGTGGTGTCTTTGAAGTACTTTCAACAAATGGCGATACACACCTCGGTGGAGATGATTTCGACCAAGTTATAATCGATTGGCTTGCAAATGGATTCAAAGCCGAAGAAGGAATAGATCTTACGAAAGATCCAATGGCAATGCAGCGTCTTAAGGAAGCTGCAGAAAAAGCAAAGATTGAGCTTTCAAGTACTACTTCTACGGAAATAAATCTGCCATATATCACTGCCGAAGGTGGTGTGCCTAAGCATTTGGTAAAGACTCTCACTCGTTCACAATTTGAGCAGTTGGCGCACAATTTAATTCAAGCATGTCTCGTTCCATGCCAAAATGCCATGAGGGATGCTAAACTTCAGACCTCAGACATAGACGAGGTTATTCTTGTTGGAGGTTCTAGCCGTATACCTGCTGTTCAGACTCTTGTAAAGAACTATTTCGGTAAAGAACCATCTAAGGGCGTTAACCCCGATGAGGTCGTAGCTGTTGGCGCTAGCATTCAGGGTGCTATCCTTAACAAAGAAGGTGGCGTTGGTGATATTGTTCTTCTTGATGTTACACCGCTTACACTCGGAATTGAAACAATGGGAGGTGTCATGACAAAACTTATTGACGCAAACACTACAATTCCATGCAAAAAAAGTGAAGTATTTTCAACAGCGGCAGACAATCAGACTGAAGTTACAATTCATGTGCTTCAAGGAGAACGCCCAATGGCAGCTCAAAATAAATCGATAGGTCGCTTTAACCTTGCAGGTATTGCGCCTGCCCGTCGTGGTGTTCCACAGATTGAAGTCACATTTGACATTGATGCCAATGGTATCCTAAATGTTTCTGCAAAAGACAAAGCTACGGGTAAGGAGCAAAGCATACGTATTGAAGCTTCATCTGGTTTGAGTGAAGAAGAAATCAATCGTATGAAAGCCGAAGCAGAGCAGAATGCTGCAGCCGATAAGGCTGAGCGCGAAAAAATAGATAAGATGAATCAAGCTGACTCCATGATTTTCACCACAGAGAATTTCTTGAAAGACAATGGTGACAAGATTCCTGGAGACAAGAAACCTGGTATCGAGCAGGCTCTCCAGCAGTTGAAGGATGCTCACAAAAGTGGTGATGTGGCAGCCATCGATTCTGCCATCAACAACCTCAACACCGTTATGCAAGCTGCCTCACAGCAAATGTATCAGGGCGCGCAAGGTGCTCAGCCAGGTGCAGATGCCGGTTTCAACGCTCAGCAGACAGGTGGCGCCCAGAACAATAGCAGCAACACTGCTGACGATGTTCAAGATGCCGATTTTGAGGAGGTGAAATAAGTTGCGATAAACAACAATAGTAACAAATAGTCAATTAGGGTGTAGCTCAATGAGTTACACCCTAATTTATTTTATATCCTTCCGTGTTATCCTTATTGTTTTTCTTTATTTTATCGTATATTATGTACCATAATAGTACCGCGATAAAGAAGTAGATAATGTGCAATAAAACGGAAATGTGTACGTCATTGTACCAAAAACAATGAGATTATGGCAGCATCAAAATTTCAAATCAAGCGCAAATGCCCAGTCTGCGGAGAGGAATTTATGGCAAAGACGATAGAGTCGTTCTATTGTTCGCCATCCTGCTCAAAAGTTGCATGGAAGCGTAAACATGACGAGGAATAGCGCAACAAACGGTTGGACGAGGTGGCAAAAGTATCCCTAAAGACCAAGAATTGATAAAGGTATCGGAGGCTTCTGCGTTGTTCTACAGTATCCCTCTTTTGCCCCTTTCTATCTTCTTGATTATCAACGGGTACATAAGCCGTCAACTTCGAAGCCTTTTCTTTGGGAGGCTATTTGGAACCAACGAAAAGAGAATTTGGGGTTGGCGCAACAAATCTTGTTACTCGCCACTTCTATCGCCTCTGTTTTGCCTATTTTAGACTGAAATCGTCCTCTTTTCGTCAGTCCTCAGACTGTTACCCAATTCTACGCTTGTTACTCGCTTCTTCTCGCTCTCCACACCATCTTTCGGGCTGCTTGACGAAATTGTGTTGCAAAGGTAGTACTATGGCACTATGGTGATACGCCAGCCCCATGCGCTCTTCCTTCTATATTTGTCCAACGGACTTTGCCTTTACTCGCTGATTGCATTGGCGACTGATGC
>CAVIMN010000037.1:0-6195 GCA_963644035.1 bacterium | reverse complement strand
AGTCGCCGGAAACGTTTTATAAGATATTCGACATCTTCACTCTACCGTCCCACAAAGAGGGCTTCGGCTTGGTGGTGTTGGAAGCAATGCTGGGCGGTTGCTGCTGCGTGCGTAGCAATACCGAGGGCAGTTATGAGCAGCTAGAAGACGGCAAGAGCGGTTTCATCTTCGAGGACGGCAACGTTGAGCAACTGAGTGGTATTTTGTCGCGGCTGGTGGAAGATGCCGCACTGCGCCGGCAAGTGGCAAAGGCGGGACGCGAGAAGGCTCTCCGTGAGTTCACGTCTGAAGTCATGGCCCGCAATACCGTTGAGGTATATAAGAAAATCATGGGATGAACGTAATCTGTTTCGACCTCGACGACACGCTCTATAAGGAGATCGACTTCTTGAAGTCGGCTTACCGGGAGATAGCCTTTTGTGCTGCGCAGGGCGACCGGCGGCTTGCCGACCAGGCATACGCGGAGATGCTGCAAGCCTATAAGGATGGAGGCAATGCCTTCCGGCGACTCAACGAGATGCTCGGCTTGACGACACCAGTGGCCGACTATCTAGCCATGTACCGCGCCCACCGACCCGACATCCGGCTCGACGAGGAAGTACGCATGACGCTGGACGCATTGAAAGCGGCAGGTTGCACTATTGCACTCATCACAGACGGACGTTCCGTGCAGCAGCGCAACAAGATTGCCGCGCTGGGACTGAACCGCTGGATAGAAGAAGGAGATATCATTATCAGTGAGGAGATAGGGAGCGAGAAACCGGCAGAGGCAAATTACCGTAGGGTGATGGAACGCCATCCCGAAGCCGACCGGCTTGTCTATGTGGGCGACAACCCCGCGAAGGACTTCATTGCTCCCAACCGTTTGGGCTGGGAAACAATATGTATTCTTGACAACGGGGAGAACATTCACCCACAGACTTTTTCAAAAGCAGAGCCACAAAATCAACCATTATATAAGGTAAAATCATTGAAGGACGTGGAGAAGCACGTCTTTTCATGGCATAAACGTGCAATAAATGCATCATTCGTCATGCAGGAAAGGAAAAAATGACTAATTTTGACCTTTAGTAAGTTGTGCTGAATATTGCAGAAACATAAAGCATAGCTTAGAAATGGAAAAATAAAAAGATTCTATTCTTAATAAAAATGGCAGAAAGAAAAAGAATACTGCTCTGTCTGGCTCACATGAGCGGAAACGAGCAGAAATACATTCAGGAGGCATTCGATACAAATTGGGTAGTGCCGTTAGGGCCAAACGTAAACGCTTTTGAAGAAAATATCGAAACTTTTCTCGGCTTTGACAGTCACGTCGCAGCCCTCTCGGCAGGCACGGCAGCAATACATCTTGGTCTTGTAATGCTTGGGGTAGGGAAGGGCGATGAGGTTATTTGCCAGAGTTTCACCTTTTCAGCCTCTGCCAATCCTATTGTATACCAAGGGGCGACACCAGTTTTTGTGGATAGTGAGTCTGAATCGTGGAACATGTCGCCCGAACTCCTTGAGGAAGCTATCCGCGACCGCATGGCAAAGACGGGCAAAAAGCCCAAGGCCATTGTTGTAGTTCATCTATATGGCATGCCAGCACAGCTTGACGAGATTCTCGAGGTGGCGGCACGTTATGACATCCCCGTGCTTGAAGATGCTGCAGAGGCACTCGGTTCGGAATACAACGGACGGAAGTGCGGCACATTTGGACAGTTTGGAGCACTCAGCTTCAACGGCAACAAGATGATAACCACGTCGGGTGGTGGAGCGATAGTCTGTCATAGTGCCTACGACAAGAAGCGCGCCACGTTTTTTGCAACACAGGCACGCGAACCGTTTCCATACTATCAGCATGAACATATCGGCTACAACTACCGCATGTCGAACATCTGTGCAGGAATAGGCCGCGGACAGATGACGGTGCTTGCCGAACATATTGCGCACCACCGACACACGGCCAGTCTTTATGCCAAACTGCTTGCCGATGTTGACGGCGTAGCATTACATACCAATCCTTCAGCAAAGCAGCATAGTAACTTCTGGCTCAACACTATAACCCTTGATAAAAGCAGGTTTACTTTAGACTGCGACACGTTGCGCCGCCGCCTTGACGAACGAGGCATTGAGAGCCGACTGTTATGGAAGCCGCTCCATTTGCAACCCGTGTTCAGCGGATGTCCGGCATATATAAACGGTGTGAGCGAAGAACTCTTCGGCAAGGGATTGTGTTTGCCTAGCGGACCGATGGTGAGCGATGATGATTTGGAATATATAGCAATGGAGATAAAGGCATGTTGCACAACAAAATAATAGACTGGTATCTCTCTCGCGACTCCTTGCCTTACTGGTATGTGCTGGGTGGCGACAGTCTTATCGTTATACTCTCCGGTGTTATGGCGTTTGCTGCCAACCACGGACCGATGCAGACCTTTAGCCACTTGGGAATACTCCTTTTCACTCTCGTTGCCTGTCTGCCGTGCTATTACGTTGGCTTCCGCTTGGAGCATACCTATAGCGGTATTATTCGCAAAAGTACTTTTGCCGACCTTGCCCGCCTTTCTGTGGCACTCGTCATAGGTATGGTCATAGTGTCGCTCATCCGTCTGTATCTTCCAGTAGATACATTCCTGCAGCAGCTGAGATTCCGCGACCTTATATTGCAGGTGACACTCTCCGTGATAATAATGTGTGGCATGCGCGTGTCGATAAAGATCTTCTACGACCGCTATATGAAGAACCACATGGGCATCTATGGTCTGGGCAGCGACAAACTGCTAGACATAGAGATGAAAGATCTGTTGCCGCGCGAACCGATTGTTGTTGATACGGAACTGATTCGTACTCAGATGAAAGGCAAGTGCATCATGGTGACGGGAGCAGCAGGAAGTATAGGGTCGCAGCTTACAAAAATACTCACTCAGTTTGAGCCAAGCCGCCTAGTGCTCATCGACCAGGCGGAGACACCGTTGCACGACGTGCGCATGTGGATGAAAGAGAATCATCCTGAGATTGAAGCCCTGACCATTGTTTCTAGCATCTGTCACGGACATCGTATGGAAAAGATATTCTCAGAAACTCATCCCGACATAATTTTCCATGCAGCGGCATACAAACACGTGCCAATGATGGAGGATAATCCAGTGGAGAGCATCCTCAACAATGTTGACGGCACGCGCAAAATCGCCGACCTTGCAGTGAAATACGGTGTTGAACGCTTTGTGATGGTAAGCACCGACAAGGCAGTAAATCCCACCAACGTGATGGGGTGCTCAAAGAGAATATGCGAAATATACTGCCAAACGCTCACGGGCAAGACGCAGTTCATAACGACTCGCTTCGGGAACGTGCTGGGCAGCAACGGTTCCGTGATACCTATTTTCCGCGAGCAAATACGTCAGGGAGGCCCGGTTAAGGTTACCCATCCCGATATCCAGCGTTTCTTTATGCTCATACCCGAGGCATGCATGCTCGTGCTAGAAGCAGCAACGATAGGCAAGGGCGGACAGATACTTGTTTTCGACATGGGAAAGCCCGTGTGTATCTACGACCTTGCTAAGCGCATGATAAAATTGAGCGGACATACCGACGTAGAGATAGAAATAATAGGCTTGCGTCCCGGCGAGAAACTCTACGAAGAAGTGCTCAACGATGAAGAAACTGTTTTGCCCACAACCCACAAGAAGATAAAATGCGCCAAGGTGCGCGAATACGAAAAGGACGAGGTTGAGGCGAAAATCAACCGCTTGATAGAAGTGGCACGCACCTATGACGAGGAGCAGACCGTGCGCATGATGAAAGACATCGTGCCGGAATATATAAGTCAAAACTCAAAATATTGCGCCTTAGATAAGTGATTTGAACCGAAAAGTGTCAAAATTACCTGGCTTTTTCCAAATAATCGACAAATAATTAGAAAGGTTTGTGATATTATTCGTACTTTTGTCGTACAATTCGAATTGTGGTCTGTTGAGTAATGCAGCAGAGTGACAGACTTTTAACTAACAGAATCAGGCTGCAGACATTAAAAAGATTAAAATATTAGCGTACGTTATAAAAATTATGAAGAAGAATTTGTTTATGTTGTTTTCGTTGGCTTTGTTGTCGTCTACGGCTACATACGCCCAACGTGACAAGTACAAGGACTATCCGATTATCTACACTGACACAATAGACTACACGGCGCCTACGCAGGTGACGCTGCAGACTGACACCGTGTTCGACCCGATGCGCGTAGTAACCAACCGCTTCGGCAAAAACTGGTTTGTGTTCGGTACGGTGGGAGCCCACACTTTCCGTGGAGACTATAGTAAAACGGGAAAATTCTGGGGCACGGTATCGCCGGAATGGAGCTTGGGTGTCGGAAAATGGTTCACGCCGGGTATAGCCTTGAAGTTGGAGTTTATTAAGTCAAACTCTAGAGGTTACACAGAATACCTCACAGGCCATTATGGCTACGGCGATGTGAAGATGAACGATAACAACACGCCTTACCGCAAGATGCGTACTGGATGGTGGGACATCAGCGGAAACGTTGTGCTCAACCTCACCCGCCTCTTCTTTGGATATGAGGGAGTGAACAGCAAGAAACACATGAACCAGTTTATGTTCTCTGCTGGTATCGGTGGCGTTCACCACACGGGCTACGGCCATACCTATGGTAGCGACAACGAATGGAGCGGCCACTTGGAACTGCAGTACAGCCGTTTCTTCACTCCGCGCAAGAACTTTTCTGTTGATGTCAAGGCGCGCGGACTGTTCTATCAGACAAACTTCGACCTTGAATACGGACAGACAGACCATTATGCCGAGAAGTGGGACGGTAACTATGGCGTGGACATAGGTTTCACTTGGTATTTCGGTACGAAGAACAACAACGGTTGGAAGCGTAGCACTCAAGCTGTTTACCGCCGTGACTACCGCGAGCGTGACATCCTTACAGTGAAGGCAAAAGATGCCAATGTGACTTACCGCACAATGACATTCTATGTGTTCTATCCGAACAACTACTCTGGACGTAGCGACGCACCTACTGTTTCGGGAAGCGACGTAAACGCTATCGACTACCTTGCAGGCGGTCTCTTCACCCAAAAGAAATACAAAAACAATTCACAGGTGGCAGAGCGTTTGGCTGACGGAAAGACGCCAATAGGACTCTCTACTGTGGACATAGCAACGGAAACTGCCGACCGCACTTTCGAGACTTGTTCTCTGCCACGTGGTTATGAGATGTCAAAACAGCCGCTCTCGCTCAGTCTTTCGGCCGACAGCATGGCTGCATTCCGCCAGAACTACGGTTATTACTATGCTCCGATATATGACGGACAGCATACTTGGCAGTATCGTATCGACAAGCAGACGGAGGGACAGAAGCTATTGCTGAATGATAACTATATGGAGACCGTTTCCTTCGGTCTTAACCAGCATGCCGGACTGTCAACAGTGCGCGACAATATGGATGTTGAGGCTAGCGAGGAGCTTGTGAGCTTCGCTGACGTATATGCTGCAATGAACAGCAATACTGGCTATATCGCTCAGTATACCGACACCGCCACCGTTTCACATATACAGGATATCTTGACGAACGGAACGATTGCCATGATACAATGTGAGGGGCTTGCTACTAGTCAAGACAACTACACGGGCGACAATGCCACACAGGTGGGCCTTGATCGTAACAACGCTCTCTCGCAGAACCGTGCAGCAACTGTCATCACTTGGCTCAAGCAGAAGCCTTGCATGAAGAACGTGGCTTCGCAGATTTATATGGTAAGCAAGCTCAACGGTAGCATTCGTCCCGTTAAGGACAAGTCTACACGCGGTCTTAATGCAAAACTCAACCGTTGCGTTAAAGTGCGCATCCACTATCTCTTGAAATAATGAACAATAGAATATTTAATAACAGAACCAAATACACAGAAAAAATGAAACCAATGAACATTAAAGCTATTTTGGGCTTGGCTCTTGTGGCAGGAAGCTTTGCTTCTTGTTCGGTAGACCAGCAAGAACTGCCATCCGAGGAGTTGTATGCACGCAACTTCTATAAGACGTTCGGTGTAAACTTCTCCAGCGAAGGCTTCAATGTAGTGGAGCAGAAGAGTGTGAAACTGAACTGCTCGAAGCCCACCCATGTGCAGATTTATGAAAAGCAGGCTGGTGAATATCGCCTTGCTGCCGACTATGAGAACGTGACCGAACAGACCATCACCT
>CAVIMN010000036.1:0-6659 GCA_963644035.1 bacterium | reverse complement strand
GGCTTTCAGGGCGTGCAGGACAAATCTGCTCAAGTTATTTTTTACAGGTTACTTAACCCATAAAATCACGAGGTTCGAACCTTACGCGCTTGAGGTTCGAACCTTACGCGCTTGAGGTTCGAACCTCGAGAAAAAAGGGTTCGCACATGAAGCCAATTTTGCGATAGTGTGCATGCTGTTTTTTACCCATAAAAATCATGAGGTATTAACCTTGCGGGCTTGAGGTATTGACCTTGCGGGCTTGAGGTCTTAACCTCGAGAAAAGAGGGGTCGCACATGAAGCCAATTTTGCTCAAGTTATTTTTTACACATTACTTAGTTCATTTGAAATATAAAAATATTCATAGAAACCGCTTGCCACGTTGCCCCCTAAACACCATAGACAGACACCGCAAATGACGTATATAGCCCACGCAAATGACGTATATGGCCCACGCAAATGCCATACTTACAGAACGCGAATGCCTTTTTGTCAATCACAAAGTTTTATACTATTGTGACGTGTGGTAGTATCTCTTCACGTCATCCCAATTGTAGTAAGGAGCCTTCCTGCTTTCAACAGGAAGCAGGATTTCCCGCTCATTATGTAGGAATTTCACCAATATGGTACCCTTGTCATTCTTGTAGAACACCATGATAAGGTTTGCTGCCATGGGAATTATACGGTCCATGCGTTGCTCTTCGTTGTAAAGTCCCAGCAACGTGAAAAGACGGTAAAGGCTTGTGTCATGACCGAAACGCAGTGTGGCTTGTGGTGTTCCCGTAGCGATTGCAGAGTCGGCAGACTCCACTATGTTTTGCCAAAGCGACTGGGCAGAGCGCGCGGGAATGTCTCCACTTGTGGCATTGCGGCTGTTGCAAGTCCACATGTTGAGATTGCTTGCATCATATACCGCACGCATCTCTTCGGGAGTGAAAATGTCATAGAGCGATATGCCTATCTCCACATTCTGCATGTCGGAGGCTATGCAGTGAAGCTCGCTCAAAAGGTTCATCTTTTCTTCCACCTTGTCGGGATTGACAAACAGCGACGACATCAGTCTGTCGGGCGACACTTTGATGGTTCTTGGCGTAAGGGCTATGAGCGAATCTTCCTCTGGTGACGAATATGCGATGTATGGCATAAAGCGTCGGTTAGACTCTGCCGTGATGCGCAGTTCGGGATTGAGCGACTGAAGTTTGAGTAGAAACGACGTCATGCTCATGACGCAGCGCCCCACGATGCTTGACCTAGCAGAAACGACTGCATCTCCTTGGAACACTTCCTGCCATGAATGATACATGCGACTGGCTATTTCAGCATGTTGTCTTGCGCCAAGCATCGTCAGGTCGCCACCTCTACCTTGCGCGTCCTCCCATATCTTTTGTAGTCGATGGCGAACATCAATACCAAGTGGAGTGAGATTGACTATATCAGCAAATTGCTGCATGACCCATTTGTAGCGTTCATCTGATGGCAACCAACGTGACCCATGCCGTCCGAAATGGCTAATATAGAAAGGCGTATAGCCTTCGGGAACGGGCGTTTGCACGGCTGTGCTGTCGTAGTGATAAGCATAGTAGACTCCGCCCATCTGCTCATAACTGATGTTGTCGACTGTCGGTTTTTGCGCAGATGCGGACAGGGCAAACAGGATGAAAGAAACAACAAAGAGATTTTTTCTCATGATTATATGTATAGATGATAAAGACAGTCCCTTGCGGCTACATACCGCAAAGGACTGTCATGGTTTATAGATGAAAGTATCAATAGCCTGCGTTTTGCTTCCAGTTGGTGTTCTCGTTCAGCACACTTTGTGGCACAGGATATATGCGACATGTCTTGTCAAAGCGGGCATTAGGGAATCCTTTCTTGTGGAAACCATACTCATTCTCGAATGTGCCGAAGCGTATCATGTCGTTGCGTCGCCAGTTCTCATCGAAGAACTCTCTTCCGCGCTCGTCGAGCAGTTCATCCAAAGAGGGCGTATGGTCAAGCAAGGGGGCACCGACATAACTGCGTATTTGGTTGAAGAGCGACTGCGGAGTGTCGTCACCTGTAGCAGTGGCACCACGCAGTATGGCTTCTGCCTTTGTCAAAAGGATATCGGCATAACGGAAGATTGGCACGTCGTTGCTTTGATTACGACTATATCCTGCGTATTCATTGGGATTGGGATAGAACTTGATTGATCTCCATCCCTGTCGCCATCCGTTGGCGTCGGCTCCGGCATTGAGCTGCTCTTCCCCACCCTCTTTGAGCGTGATGGTTTGAGTAAACTCAAGTTGCTCGCCTTTATACATATATGGTGTGGATGTTTCTTCGCCCGTGATGGGGTCATGAACAAACACCTTTCCTCCGAGCACGGCATTGTTGCGGTCATCGCCTTGTAAAGAGAAGAGTGATGAGAACTCTGGATTCATCGCCATGATACCGGCACATGAGTTTTTCATCTTTTCTCCATAGTAGCCTACTGGCGAACCGTTGTCTATTTTGCGGAACGTGCGATAACGTCCGTAATAGAGACCTTTAGCACTAACGCAATCGTAGGGCATGGCATAGATGAAGTCGGCTATCTGAACACCATTGTCATACATAAACTTTGAGCGATATTCATCATTCAGATTGAATATGCCACTCTTGATGATGTCGTCGCAATATTTCACGCAGTCGTTCAACTTGCTGTTGGCGGTAGAAGCAGCATCGTAGGAAGTCACGTCGCCACAGGTATATACGCCCCAGTTGATATACAGTTTCACGAGCAGCGCCTCAGCCATCCACTTGTTGGGCTTGCCGTAGGTGGAAGCGTCGTTGGCAGTGGACAGATAGGGAACGCTTTCAAGCAGTTCCTTTTCTATGAACTCTGCCACTTCCTTACGTGGACTGCGTGCGATGGCTTCGTTGTCGTCATAGAGTTTGTTGAGAATAGGCACATCACCAAAACTGTCCATGAGGATGAAGTGGTAGAAAGCTCTCATCGTGCGGGCAGCGGCGATATATGAAAGCGTGAGATCGTCGTTGGCATCTCCAAACTCGTCAATAGCCTTGTTGCATTTTGTGATGCCACCAGCGAGGTCTGCCCAATAGTCAAGTGTTCCGTCTTCCGCCTTGAAGTTGTGCAGTGTGGGGTTCACGTTCTCCGCACCGTCATAGTAGTCACCGTCGAAACTGAGTCCCGATGCCTCGTCAGAGGCAAAGGTCTGGTAGCGGTTGTATTTGTTGCCCAAGACACTGCGGAACGCATAATACACATCCGCCATCTTCGCTTCGAGTGCCACTTTCGATTCTGTGGGATACTCGGTATATTGCGACTTCACATCGACATTGAGGTCGGTACAGCCTGTAGCCATTGTGACGATGGCAGCTGCAAATATTGTTTTTATCTGATATTTCATTGTTGTAAGTTCTTGTGATTTTAGAAGTTCACTTTCATTCCCAGCATAAATGTGCGTGTATGTGGATAGTAGCTGTCGCGCCACTGTATGCCTGGAGTAAGGCCTCCGAGTTCTACTTCAGGGTCAGTGCCCTTGTAACCGGTGATAGTAAATACGTGGTTGCATGTTGCGTATACTGTCAGACCATTCACCCATTCGCCGATTTTTCCGAAATTATAGGAAAGAGAGAGCGTAGACAGACGCAGGTAACTACCGTTCTCAAGGTATCTTTCTGACGGATATTGTGCATTCACGTCACCATACTTCTGGTCGGTCAATGCTTCCTTCAGCACGTTCTTTCCTTGTGATATGAGGTTCACGGAGTTGTACTGCGCACGCAGAGCATTGAAAATCTTGTTGCCGAGCACTCCCTGGAAGAACATGTTGAGCGACCAGTTCTTGTAGGTCAGCGTGTTGTTCCATCCGTAGGTGAGCTTTGGTTGTGCACTGCCTGTCTTCACCTGGTCGGTTTCGGTAGGACTGGTGGTGGTTTCTCCTGTGCACTCGCCTGTTTCTGGGTCATGAACATAGAACTGCGAAACGCCGTTATCGTCATAACCTGCCCATTCGTAAGTATAGAACTGACCTATAGGGCATCCTTCCATGATGCGCTGCACGCTCACTCCCGTGTTACCCGCGATGTTGGCATCGGCTTGCGCTATGTAATTTACAGAGAACGTCTGATTGGAGAGTTTCTCCACGCAGTTCTTGTTGTGCGAAAGATTCAGCGTGGTGCTCCAAGTGAAGTTCTTGGTCTGCACGGGTATGGCATTGATGGTAAGTTCGATACCCTTGTTGCTGATATTTCCCACGTTGGCTGTCATCGTGCCATAGGGATAGCGGTTTGTCGACACTGGATAGTAATAGATGAGGTCTGACGTGCGCTTGTCGTAATACTCGATAGTTCCATTCAAGCGGTTGCCAAAGAAGCCAAAGTCAAGTCCCACGTTGAACATTCCCGTGCGCTCCCATTTCAGGTCGGGATTAGAGTTGTTGTTTGCTCCGAGAGTGTGCATGTTTGTAGTCACTCCGTTGGCATCGGTGTAAGAGAACCATCCTGTTACGCCATAAGTAGGCAGTGCAGTATAGGCATTAAATCCGAGCGAGTTTCCGCTGACACCATAGCCGATGCGGAACTTCAGGTCATCAAACACACTGAGGTTCTTTATGAAATTCTCCTCGCTGAGTCTCCATGCTGCCGACACTGAAGGGAATGTAGCCCAGCGGTTGTTGCTTCCGAATGCCGAAGAACCGTCGCGACGGATAGTAGCCTGCAGGTTGTATTTACTGTCATAAGAGTAATTCACACGTCCATAGAATGAGATCATGCGGAGGGTCGACTCTGCCCCACTCTCCACACCGTCCATGCCGTCGATGATGTTGGCATAGCTGAGGTTGTAGTATTTCACGGCATCATTGTAGAAGTTCTTCACCGTCACACCAAATCCATCGTTGCTGTTGGTCTCTTCCCACGAATATCCCGCCATAAAACCAAGTCGATGCATGTCGGCTATCGTTGTTTGATAGTTGCCATAAGTTTCAAACACCTTCTTATTACCTAAATAGGTGTTGCGCGTAGCCTGTCCATTGCTATTGACAATCTGCGATTGTGTGGAATGGTAGATGCTTGCAGTATTCTGGTCTGTCATATACGAGAAGTCTGCACTCCAAGTCAGTCCCTTGAAGAGTTTGAGATCGGCTTTACCCAAAAACTGCAAACGCTTGTAGACTGTTTTCTGCGTGTCTTCGCTAATCATCGACAACGGGTTGTAGTATTGCGACACACTGGTAGACCTGAACCATGTACCATCCTCATTCTTGATTGGCTGTGTGGGCGAATAATACACCATAGCGTCGGTTACACTCTGCCCGGAAACGCCTGTCGGCACCTCGTTGCTTGTGGTCTGGCTCGCGTTGACGCCGAGCGAGAGTGTCAGATGGTCTTTAAGCACGGTCGACTGCGCCAAAGCCCTCGCCGTGAAACGTTCCATATCCGTTCCGCGTATCACGCCCTGATGGTTGAGATAGTTAAGGCTGACGTTGTAGTTGGATTTCTCGTTGCCTCCACTAACGGCGATATTGTGGTTATGCGACACACCTGTACGCTCCACCTCCTTCTGCCAGTTAGTATCGGCTCCTTCGTCGCTTGTCAGTTCAAAGCCGTTGGCGGCAGCATAGTTTCGCAGATCAGCGGCAGTGGCGAGGTCCAGGTCTTTTGCCACATTCTCTATAGCCACATAGCCGTTGTAACTAACATGTGCACGGCCTTTCTTGCCTTTTTTGGTGGTGATGATAATAACACCGTTGGCAGCCTTGGAACCATAAATAGCAGTAGCAGTGGCATCGCGAAGCACGTCTATGCTCTCAATGTCATCAGCCGACACGAGCGAAAGATCTGTACCAGGCACGCCATCCACTATATAATAAGGTGACTGGGCATCTCCCGTGCGCAAGGTAGAAGCACCACGCAAGGTGATGGAAGGAGCTGCGTTAGGATTGCCACTTGTGGTGACCACGAGTCCCGGCACCTTGCCTTGGAGCATTTGTCCAGGCGTGGTCATCACTCCTGAGTTTAGGTCTTCCGCCTTGATGGTAGTGATGGAACTGGTAACGTCCTTGCGCTTCATGCTTCCATAACCTACGACAACAACCTCGTTCAACATCTTGCTGTCCTCGTCAAGAACAACCATCATATTTGATGATGCCTTTACATCCTTTGTATTATAACCAATATATGAGAATCTCAACATCGAGCCACTTTCTGCGTTGATGGCGTAGTTGCCATTAATGTCGGTAACAGTACCGTTGTTTGTGCCTGCCACCACAACACTTACTCCCACAAGAGGCTCATCTCCTGCGTCCTTAACCTTTCCGGTAATCGTGTTTTCCGCATAAGCCATCACGCTCATAAGCAGCATCGAACCGCACAACAACATTCGCATGTGACTTCTGCAATTTGTCTTTTTTCTACACATCATTTTTTCTTAGAATAATTAAGTTTGTTAAAACTGCTGCAAAAGTACCTACTCCATGTTACCATATTGACTCAAGGATATTAACCTTCTATTGCATTTCATTTACAACTGTAGTAACGCCATTTCCCCACCCCGCCTAATAATGTCAGGAAAGCCAAAAATCCAAAAATAATGAGTATCGTAAGCGGTTTAGTAATGTGTAAAAAATAACTTGAGCAAAATTGGCTTCATGTGCGACCCCTCTTTTCTCGAGGTTAAGACCTCAAGCAC
>CAVIMN010000035.1:0-8870 GCA_963644035.1 bacterium | reverse complement strand
ACCGTCCGCCACGGCGACTTCCGCATCAGCTACTGCCACCTCTCCCGAATCCTCATCACCCAAGGCTCAACGGTTTCCTCCGGCACCATCCTCGGCATCACTGGCTCCACTGGCCGCAGTACCGGCGAGCATCTTCACATCACCGCTAAATACAAGGGTAAAGCCTTCAATCCGATGGCATTGCTGGAGTTTGTAGCTACGCAATAAGGTAGTATTCTGTTTGTGTTCAAGAACCTACGCCTTATTTGACAATCCACGTTCCGTTATTCGTCTCTTTAGGCAGAACGATTCCATCATCAATCAGTTTCTTTATCTGTTTGGCTATGCCACTGCGGGCCTTCCCAAGTTCTGCTGCTATCTTGTCGTAAGTAATAGTAGGGTTTTGTTTCATAAGTTCAAGAATCCTCTGCGCAGTCTCACTCAGTCCACTTTCAGCCTCCGTTAGTCCACTTTTGGGGTTTGTTAGTCCACTTTTTTCGTCATTTTGGTGGACTAGTCCACTTCTTTTTGTGTCAGAGTGGACTAACATTTCACCTGCCTTTGCCAAGTTTTCCGATGAACATGGGATAGACAATACCGTGCGGTCAGGTGCGTGTTTGATACTATAGATTGGCGAAAGGCTCATATACTTTGTCCATATATTGACAAAATCGGGAATGCCTGTACCTGCGCGTTCACCAATGTCCACAAGGCTGAACATCTTCATTACCGTTTCATTACGAGGGTCTGACACACCTCCTGCCAATGCTGCATCCAAACCGATTCTAATGTCGCCAGGGTTAGCAAACGAAATCTCGTCCTTGCCCTTTATAATGACAATACCTTGCCTTGAATAAAAATCAGAATGTGCCAGCGAGTTCAATAGCACTTCCCTCAGTGCAAGATGAAGAGGAGTATCGTCCTCTCGATTCATTCCTTTTGCCACAAACGGAACAGGCATGTCGGCAGTAATGCGCGGATATACCCTGAAGAAGAAATCGTAAAGATTGCCGCTCCAGTCTCCCGAACTTGATACCATACGGTGTGTCCATCGGGTATCTGCGCTCATCTTCTCTTGGTAATCGAGGAAGTAATGAGGGTACTCGCGCACTATGTCGTATTCATGACCGAACATCAGAAGTCCTGCACAGGTAGGGTGGAATGCCATGTCTACCTCTGACAAAGCAATGCCACCGATACGGCGCAAGAACAGCTCGTCGTCATCATCGTTCCAAATGTGTGTGGAGTGAAATTGTGCAAAACGGTTTCTGTAACGATGCACCGTGTCCATGTTAAAGACGGTCATATCCATCGTGTGCAGCACTTTTTGGTCAATGCTTACATCCGAAGCGTCCCGATACATAGCAGCCACCTCGTCTTTCGTGCAGAGATAGTCGCCCTCGAAACTCCTGCGGTAAGTTCCACGCATAGGGTCATTGCCTATATGTATAGGTCGATGATGACGGTCAGCTTTCGGCACTTCAATGCTGACAATCGTCTTGTCGTCCACCTCATGAGCGGAAACCATGCGCTCAGTAAGAATGTTCAGCGAAACCTTCTGCTTGTTGTTAAGGATGTTCCACAAGTCTGTCATCATCTTGTGGGCATCTTCCACTCCTGTGGCAATCAGTGTATGATCTTCTTGTTCATCCACGCCAAGCAGGATAACGCCACCTTCTGTATTTGCAAAAGCCGAATAGGTTTCCCAAATACTGTTGGGAAGACCACCTTTAGCTCTTTTCGCCTCAATACGATTGTTCTCTTCGTATTTGGCAAGGTTCTTTATGTCTATAATCTTTTGCATATTGTATAGTCTTATTGAATTATATTTTTCTTTTATAACTCCTACATGTTTGAGCATGATCAGGAGAAACACTCTTGGGTATCTGTAGACTGATATACATTCCACAATTTGCATACCCATTTCTATTCATCCATTTGAGATTCGCTTTGCAATTAAAACACGAACGTTCTGATGGCAGTTCGGAAGCTTCGAGACTAAGCCTTTCAGTTTCTATCGCCTTTTGTCGCGCTTCTTGCTGATGACTTATTTGTTCTTGTTCCTTAAGCCATCTTTCTTCTTCCTTTTTACGCCGTTCTGCTTCTATACGAAGTTGCTCTTCACGCTCTCGTTTTAACTGTTCTTCCAATAATCTTTCTTGCTCTTCTCGTTCTTTGGCTTGCTGCAAGGAGTCCGGCTTGCATAGACGATAGGTATTGCCATTGTTAGATACAGTCAGAAGCGACTCTTTCAGGCGCACGGCAACGCAATCTTTAAGTTTACATTCGGCACATTCTTCTTCACTTACAACCCTAATATTTTTGCCGGCTGCTTCGTACCTCTCTTCGATGTGTGAAAAGCAAACGTCATTATTCAACCATTTCCAGTCATCTGTTGGTTCAGATGTTAGAAATGCTTTCATTGTGTCCATCGTTTGGTTCGCCAAGTTAATCTCCAGACAGTTCGTGTTTTTATAGTCGATTGGCTGCTTATGCTGAACTTTTGAGCTGAACACAAATTCTATGAGATACTCTACGCCATCAGCTGTTTTTGCAATAACGTCTGGTTGCTTGTCCTCTCGCTCGTAACAACTGTCAACTTTAACATCAACAAAGTCAAGAATTTTCCCTGGGAATATATGATAATACGAAGGAGCCTTTATGCGCTTGTTGTCCAATATGATTTGTTCGGCAAGTTTGTACATGATTACTTCGTAGCAAATCTTTAGATTGGCACGCCTGTCTTTACTATGATGTTTGAAACCATGTTCACGCATATCGCCTTGGCGAGCTTGCAATGGCTCTCCGCAACACGGGCAGTGACAGCTGTAGTTCAAACCGCGTGCCACCTCATCTACATGCACTATTCTCCCTCGTGCATCTTCTGCATAGATAAATTCAGCTCCGTAACTCATGATTTTTGTTACTCTTTTGTTTGTTTTTTCCAAATCTTTATCAAATCTTCATTGATTTCTTTAGATGAAGTGAAATTTCTAAGAACATTCATAGAGTATCCTTTCTTTATTAATAGTTTGACTGTCCCCTTCCGTAGTTTTTTGCAGTTGTCCCAGTTTTGCCAAAATGGTAATTCTGCCATATATGGAGCCAACATATTCAGATTCTTGAGCGAGATTTTATTACCGCTCATAGCAAGATGTATTGCTTCAAAAGATTTTTTCAGCATTTCAAGAGAAGTTTCATCTTTCCAATTTGTAGACAAAGAATACATATAAATATAGTATTCTATTGTATTAACTATTTTGGACGCATGCAGAAAGCTTTTCCACAAAATAGATCCCATACCTTTGACGATAGATGAGTTCGGAGAAATGTTTGAGACAATATATTCAACAGAGTATGCCGAAATATTTTCTTTATTCTTAATCCATATCAATACACGTTCAACATGAGAAACACATAGAAGATATAACGAACTTGGAATATGTGACAAGCCGTATTTTTCTATATTATTCATTATATCCAAGATGCTTTCAGGATATGCGGTGTATATTTGCTGCGCTACGGTATTTGATAAACTTATGCAGTCTTGCAAAACACGAGATAGAATTTCTTTCCAAAAATCAATTAATGCCCCGTCAACTCCAGTTAATACAGACAGCACTTTTTCAACTTTATCTGTTGATAGAGAAAGCCAATAGTTATTATAAACCATAGCCTTATTCTGTAATAACAATGTAAAATAAATAGGCCAATGCTCCCTTGCTAATTTCTTTTGCCATTCGACACTTAGAGTGTTTGCAATGCTTTGAATTGTCATGGATGCTCTGGAGTTTATGGTCTCAGATTCAATTAGATGAGATAGAACCTCAACCAAATTGTCATATGAACTGGTCATAAAAGTTCTTATTGAATTGGGATAATCGATTTTATCCCAGTCCTTGAAACACGTATCAGGAATTCTGCTGAGCTGTATATAGTAATCCAGTTCAGAAGTAAACAAATGTGCTATTTTGCGTCCAAAAAATGTTGTTTTTAGAAGACACCCCTCTTCTAAGCCATAGAATTGATTCAATATATACTTTATTAAATCGGAATATATAGAATGATTTTCTCCATTATACGCTTTCTCAAGTTCATTAACTATAACGCCTAATGCAGTCCAATTTTCTAAATTGCACTTAATGTCAGACGAAAAGAAACGTATAAGCTGCCCAGCGTCCGAATTGCTACACAAGGAAGTACAGATAAAAGTTAGCCCATCATTATTGTCATGATTATCTGTTATCTCTAGCTTATTCGTACTTATTCCTTTTGAGGACGAGAATTGTAAATTAAATGGAAGTAGACCATCTTTTCTAATGTCAGCAGTACCACTACACAACCTTATTTTTCTTATAGAAGAAAATGGCATGCACTGCAATATTGTGAGGACAAATTTCTGATAGTATAAAGACTTCTTTTCTATTGTAAAGAGGAGCGGTGTGCTAAACTTAAGTATCTCACCACTTACTACGGTAAGAGTATTAAGTGCAATAATCTTTTCGTTAAATTCTCCACCGTTCTTTCTTGTCACATCAATTATCTCGTTATATTTGAATCCATCACTAGCAGGTCTATGAAAATAATCAAGAAGCGAACGAAAATCAAAATCTTCATCCATATTTTCTAAATCAAGGATTAAAGAATGTGTCCACACACATCCGGGTCTGCTCATTTCATTTGCATACCACGTTTTAGCCACAACATAAAGGTTATCTTGTGACAAAGGGTAGGTTGTTATATATGATGTATCATCATCAATTCCACCATTATATTCAGACCAATCACTTAATATTTTCATCCGATCTTCATCTATTGACGAAAGTCTCAACGAAGATGATATCCTATTATGACCTTGGTTATAACCATGTAAAACCTGCTGTATGTGCATAATTACGACAATAATAAATCTAATGGTTTTGTAATATCAAATATTTTCTCTTTTTCATTGACAATGAAAGCCCGTTCGCCATTTTCTGTTTTGTCGAGCCAAGATTCCTTGTCTATTTGAGCATAATCTACGCCCTGTGCACTTATCCCTATGATTTGCGATTCCAAATGCTTAAGGTAATTGTATAGCAAAGGGGCACGACTCTGCAAAAAAGAATTAGGTGTATCTTGCTTATTCGATGTATCCCATGCAGAAAGCCCGACAAGAATCTGTTTGCAATGATAGACTTTTACAAGGCCTTTAAGAAGCATTACGTTTCGTATCTGCATAGACATTTTCTGAACATCAAAGCTAGGAATTTTAGCTTTGTCACAATTATCACCGTTTTCTACCGTCTCAGAGAAAATCTCTACGGGTATATCATTTATATTGATAAAGTACAAAATTGCATCAACATTTTGACTCCAAGATTGTATAAAAGAGTAGTCATTTTCTATGGTTTGTTCAAAATCCTCACCAGCTAAATCAGGAAAGCAAATTTCAAATATATCATCAGCTTTCTTTATTTTGAACTCAGAAATAAAACCATTTCCACGAGCTGTTCTTTCTACAGGCTCCATTTCCAACCATTGGTCGTAAATGTGCGTTATGTTGGTCAAGTCTCCTGGATTTTCCGCAAATCGAAAAATCTGGGATTCGGAGGGGTTCTGAAGTATATATGACAATGCACCAATGTATGTAGACTTTCCTGCGGAAGGTAGCCCTGCAATTAAAATTTTTTTCATAATGTCATCTACTTTTGATTAATGTTTTAACCCAATCGAGTTCTTTGTAAATATTATCATTATTGACTCTCGATGAATGAGAAGAGGTATCTATTATTGTCTCAAACATTTTCTTTAATTCGACATTATTGTCAATGCGGTTTGATGTTAACTCTTGAAATTCGATACTAGCCAGCCCTATTTGTTCATTAAATAGTTTTAAAAAAATAGACTTTTTATCCTCAAATGCTTCTCTATCATCTATTAAGTCGATTTTGTTAAAAAGGACATTAACTTTCAACTGCGAACGAAATACTTCATTTTCTTGTAAATTTATAAGTAAATTCGTGATTCTTTGCTTTATTACAAGCCTTGTTGAATCGACAAGTTCTGTACTGTCAACAAAGAAGATCACCCTATCTGCATTTTGTAACAAAATGTCTTTTGATACGGTGTCTTTTTTATTGGCATACTCCATATAATCCTCGCCTGAACGATCAGATATTATAACAAGCTTACTCTTCTTATTTGGTGTTGTAAAGTGCAACGACAGTATATGTCCTTCACCACGTATAGTACGTTTAGTGTCGTTATTTGTATTTTCTTCTGAGAGGCGGCGTGTGAAAGCCCTTTTCTCAAAACCGACAAAAGTGTCCGAGTCAAAACATTCCCAATCACCAATTTTCCCCTCTTGAAGAAGAGTTTGATAAAAAGAAGCAACAAATGATGTCTTGCCAACTCCAGGAAAACCAACCAAGACTATTACTTCTGGTTTTGTATCTGTTGGCAGTTCATTAACTTTGTATTCGTCCGAAAAAGCTTCTCCTACAAATGCCCTTTCTGAATTCCCATGTTCTTGTGGCACCAGCTCTTTATTAGAAAGCGATGCATTCTCTTTAATAAAATCCTTAAGGCTTTCCATCATTCAAATTCTTTTGTGATTATTTTCTCAACTAATAACTCGTAGTACAAATAAGTTGCAAACTCTTGTGGAGTAAACATAGCATTTAAAATATCTTTTTCTCCATTAATATGCTCTCCTTGTATCATTCTTAGCAGAACAGAAGATTTTGAATGTATGATACGTCCTACCTTCGGGGGTATGTTTGCTATGATATTTTTTAGCTTTTTGGGATTACATTTTGAAACGATAGATATATGATCAAGTAGCCGCTCCAGAGCATTTCCATAGAGGACTACACTTTGTAACTGAAAGATTTCCTCTATAACATTATAGGCAATCTCGTAGACATTATTTCCTTTTATTTTGTTCTTGATAAGTTGGTCAGATTTATACACATACAATTCTTCCACTAGACTCTTTAATCCAGTGATGTCGCTATCTTGCATATCACTGATTGTAAAATCCTTTGAAACAATTCTTTCCACTAGGTCTTCTGTGTCAACTATATGAGTACTGCAGTTTTGTTGCAGATATGTTGTGATATGATATCCATATATTTTTATTATCTTGTCAGCTAATTGCAAATCCTTTAATTTTCCCTTGTATAGCACCAAATAGTTCATTACCATTGACGCCAATATGGATTTTTCAAGTTCATCATCCAGAGATTCTATCCTTGTAATACAAATATAAAGAGCCAATCGACGCAGAACATTCTGTGGCAAGTGAGAAATAGAAGAGAGTTCGCGTATTCCATTATCAATATATACTTGAAAATCGGCGGAATCACTTTCTTCTAGGAAACAAGCCATCATCTCATCAACCATAGCAAATGAATGCTCATCCTCTTTGTATTTGTTGCAGAGTTCATCAAGAACACTAATAAAGTCTTCTTGATATGGTATTGCAACTGCACCATCCAAAAAATCATGTATCTCCATCTTGCTATTATTTTATATCATTCCACAAATCTGCTATTATGTTTTCTTTATCCACAGTATTCAAGAAATCTATACAGTTTTCATATAATGACTTATCATCATTATAATGACTGTATTTATTGATAAATACTTTCTGATTGGGCATTTTTAGAAATTTAAGCCTTACTGCTCTCTCGGTAATTCCATCTGGCAGTTTTTGGTTGGTTGAACTACTCCTGTTTTCCCAACGATTGACGTACGTTTTGAGAGATATTGTATATTCATTGCTGTCAGCTTTATCTGTCTTAAAACATAGACTTCCTTTATCGTATTTTTGAACTTGCAACTTAAATTTGAGCTTGTCATCGCTATTGTCCGAAGGCAAAACTTCAATTTCGATAATATTATATACAGAAAAATAATCTTCATTACTATCTGGTGGTTGTAATGCTCCAGAGTGAATATGTATAGCATTATTTACACTGGAGGATGGTTTATGTAAGTGCCCAAATATTTGTATCTGAAATTTTCCATCTAAGACTTTGGCAATATCGTCTCCATAAACCAGTTTATCAGTTGGATGATGCATCATGGATATATTAATGCAGTTGTATGTATCAACATCTGCATTATATGCCAATTTAGGAAGAAACATCTTATGGCCATTTCCAAAATCGTCTTCATCATACCAATCGCAATTTATGGAACTATTCATTCCATATAGCTTTACATCATATCTGCCCAATGTGGTTAGTTGCTTTGTATAGTATGCTTTATCGTTTGACTTGTCATACTGCACTGCTCCTTCATTATTCAAGAATTTAAGCATTAACGGTTCTATACTATCCAATCCATATGCAAACTCCATATAGCTTTTAAATGGCTTATATAAGCTATAAACAGATGAGGTGTCTTTTTCAAGCATATTATAAAACAGATTCTCTGGTGAACCATTACCTTTTACTGGGCATGACAGTCCAGCATTCAGAATGTGCTCTGTTGGAAAATCTTTTACTGTAAAATCTTTGTCGTGATTACCAGGGACAACATAAACTTCTTCGGAAGAACATCCCGCATTATCGCAGATTTCATCAAAGAAATTCTTTGCTGCCTCAAATTCTTCTTTTTTCCCATGGTTTGCAATATCACCACTTATGAGAATATGATCAATAGGGCCTCTGCTTCCTGCATAATCACAAATATCTTGCAAGAAAGCTTTTCTTACATTAAAATGCACATCGTGCTCTGCTGCCATACAGAGGTAATGTATATCTGACAGTAATAACAATCTTAACATAGACGTTCCTTATTTTACATGAATCTTCAACATATTAGCCTACGGTATATTCTTACTCCAGCGCATCCCTTTTTACAAAGGTAAACCTTGTTTTGAGACAGGGACGTAGGGACAA
>CAVIMN010000034.1:0-11690 GCA_963644035.1 bacterium | reverse complement strand
ACTAAGGCTATATGCACTGCACGACTGTCGCATCACTCGAAATGTCGGATGAACCTAAAATTATGCATTTTAACAAGAAACAAGGGTTTGTTGCAATATTGTGCAATGTTTTGCGAACTTTGTTATGGTGCGTAAACATAAAGATATCAACCTTGCAATTCCGCAAAGAAATAAGCAATGTGTCGAAAGATGCGGAACTTTAAAAAGAAGTTAAACGTCAATTGTAACGGAAACAAATTTTCAATTATTTATTAACTAATTAAGTCAAAGCATTATGAGTAAGAAATCTACATCTGTCTTGGCATTGGCAGCGATGGTACTGCTTGCCATTCCTGCACAGGCGCAGACCTTTGCTAAGCAGAAGGCTTCAAACAAGAGGCTGGAGCCTACGAAGATGGTTCTGACAACGCCGAAGGCTCTAAAAGCGGCTGAGATGAAGGCTGCCGACACTGCAGAGGGTCGCGCTTTCCGCAAGGCTGACGGTACGGGCGTAAACGTGAATGCAGTTCCTGTAAAGAAAAAGGTTTCTGTCGAGCGCTATGAGATGCCGCATGGCACTCCTATAGCTGTTAAGAATCTCAGCTCTCGCCAGATGCCTCAGACTCCCGTCAGACGCAAGGCTGCACGCAGGGTAGGTGAGGAGGTTGACGAGCACGGTATCATTACCACTCCCGCTGAAGGTGAGGAACAGGTTTACGAGCGTTCCGGCACTGCCTATTATAGTTCAGGCTCCTCTATGTATATCGGAACGCAGAGCGGTTCAGTAAACATTGTGGAGTGCAGTGACGGCACTGTCTACATTCAGGATCCCGTTTCACTCTACACTAATGGTACATGGGTGAAGGGAACGAAGAAAGGCAACACGATAACTGCAAACACTATTCCCCCGTTTGGTAAAAGTTCTTTTTTCATCTGATTTCCTCCATTTATCCTCTTGTAACTAATACCTTTTTAATGCGTGTTGATGGTTTCAATAGCTTTATTATAACGATGAACTAAAAACACCGTGCAGGTGGAACTTTCCATACACGGTTCTTTTTCTATACTTACAAAAAAAGGGAGACAGACAACGTTAATGGCGCGTCTGCCTCCCTTGGGAGTTTATTTCATCGGCACATCATATATATGTCTGTTTATATGATGTGTGCCGACTGGAAATGCGTCTTTCCTTTTTATGGCCTTGATTTAAGCCTCTGTAGCATCGCTCCAGTCTTCCTTAGACTTGCGGATGTAGCTTTCGTAGCGAAGCTTAGCCATACGCTCAGTAGCAGCGAACAGCTCGTCAGCCTCGTTAGGATAAGCCTTCTTCACTGACATGAAGCGAACCTCATGCATGAGGTAATCCTGGAACAGGCTCCAATCCGGTGCCTTAGAGTCGAGCGAGAACGGATTCTTGCCTTCCTTAGCCAACTCTGGGTTGAAGCGCCACAGATGCCAGTAACCGCAGGCAACGGCACGAGCTTCCTCAGCCTGGCTGCGACCCATACCACCCTTGATCTTCAAACCGTGGTTGATACATGGAGCGTAAGCGATAACGAGTGATGGTCCAGGATAAGCCTCTGCCTCGCGGATAGCCTTCAAGCACTGTGCGTTGTCGGCACCCATAGCAACCTGTGCAACGTAAACGTAGCCATAGGTTGTAGCAATCATACCGAGGTCCTTCTTGCGTACGCGCTTTCCGCGAGCAGCGAACTGTGCGATAGCGCCAAGAGGAGTAGCCTTTGAAGACTGACCACCAGTGTTAGAGTAAACCTCAGTGTCGAGAACGAGCAAGTTAACATCCTCGCCAGAAGCGATAACGTGGTCGAGACCGCCGTAGCCGATGTCGTAAGAAGCACCGTCACCACCGATGATCCACTGGCTACGCTTAACGAGATAGTGGTCGAGAGTCTTCAGTTCCTTGCAGATCTCGCAACCAGCCTCAGCGCCTTCAGCGATAAATGGCTTCAGCTTCTCAGCAGCAACCTTAGATGCGTCAGCATCGTCCTTTGCAGCCATCCATTCTGTAGCAGCAGCCTTGTAGTCGTCGGAAACCTTATCAGAAGCGATAACCTCGTTGAGAAGAACTTCAACGCGTTCCTTCATCTTCTTGTTACCGAGCACCATACCCATACCGAATTCGCAGAAGTCCTCGAACAGAGAGTTGTCGAATGCAGGACCCTGACCCTTTTCGTTTGTAGTGTAAGGAGTTGAAGGTATAGAAGCAGAATAGATTGAAGAACAACCAGTAGCGTTGGCAATCATCTGACGGTCACCGAAGAGCTGAGCAACGAGCTTCACGTATGGAGTCTCACCGCAACCAGAGCATGCGCCTGAGAATTCGAAGAGCGGAGTTGCGAACTGAGAGTTCTTCGGGTTAGACTTGATGTCGATGAGGTTCTGCTTTGTCTTAACCTGCTTAACGAGGTATTCCCAACCTGCAGCGAGATCCTGCATGTCTTTGCTGTCTGGATTGTAAGGAACCATCTTGAGAGCCTTCTCAAGTTCACCTGTTTCGCGGTTCTTCTTGCCAGGACAAACGTCAGCACAGTTGCCGCAACCCAAGCAGTCGAGTGGGGATGGTTCGATAACGAAGTGCATACCCTTCATTGCTGCAGGAGCCTTCATCTCAACAGTAGCACCGTTGAAGCCAGCCAACTCTTCGTCTGTCAGAACGAACGGACGGATTGCTGCGTGAGGACAAACAAAGGCACACTTGTTACACTGTATACAGTTTTCTGCGTTCCAAACAGGTACGAAAGCTTCTACACCGCGCTTTTCATAAGCTGCAGTACCGTTCTGCCATGTACCGTCTTGAGTGCCGAACTTAACGAAGTCAGAAACCTTCAGAAGGTCACCTGCCTGAGCGTTGATAGGACGAACAAGTTCCTTAACGAATGCTGGAGCGTCGTCTTCCTTAACTGCATCGTCAGCGAGGTTAGCCCATGCTGGGTCAACTGTGAGCTGCTTGTATTCGTCACCGCGGTCAACAGCCTTGTAGTTCAGGTTCACAACGTCTTCACCCTTCTTGCCGTAAGACTTAACGATGAACTTCTTCATCTGTTCAACAGCGAGGTCAACAGGGATGACACCTGTTATGCGGAAGAATGCGCTCTGGAGGATAGTGTTTGTGCGGTTGCCAAGACCAATCTCCTGTGCAATCTTTGTTGCGTTGATAGTATAAACGGTAATGTTGTTCTGTGCGAAGTAACGCTTAACCTTGTTAGGCATGAAGTCAACGAGTTCCTGACCTTCGAAGATAGTGTTCAGAAGGAATGTACCGTTCTTGCGCAGACCGCGTGTAACGTCGTACATGTGGAGGTATGCCTGAACGTGGCATGCAACGAAGTTAGGAGTGTTAACGAGATATGTAGAGTGGATTTCCTCGTCACCGAAACGAAGGTGAGAGCATGTGAAACCACCTGACTTCTTAGAGTCGTAAGAGAAGTAAGCCTGACAATACTTGTCGGTGTTGTCACCGATAATCTTAACAGAGTTCTTGTTAGCACCAACAGTACCGTCAGCACCCAGTCCGTAGAACTTAGCCTCGAAGAGACCTTCGCCACCCATAGGAATTTCCTCAACCTGTGGAAGAGAAGTGAAGGTAACGTCGTCGATGATACCAACAGTGAAGTGGTCTTTCGGCTCGTTGAGAGCGAGGTTGTTGAATACGGAGATAATCTTTGCAGGTGTGGTGTCGTTAGAACCCAAACCATAACGTCCACCAACGATAACTGGCTTGTTTTCAACGTTGTAGAATGCGCTCTTAACGTCAAGGTATAGAGGCTCTGCGTCAGCTCCTGGTTCCTTTGTGCGGTCGAGAACGGCAATCTTCTTCACTGTCTGTGGAACAGCAGCAAGCAAGTGCTTAACGCTGAACGGACGGAAGAGGTGAACGCTGATCATACCAACCTTTTCGCCCTGAGCTGAGAGGTAGTCGATAGCCTCACGTGCAGCTTCTGTTGCTGAACCCATGAGGATGATGAGACGCTCTGCGTCAGCAGCTCCGTAGTAGTCGAAGAGGTGATGCTCACGGCCGGTAATCTTGCCCAGCTCCTGCATGTAGTGCTCAACGATTTCAGGCAGTGCGTCGTAAGAAGCGTTGCGTGACTCTGCGTGAGTGAAGAAAGTTTCGGGGTTCTCTGCTGTACCGCGTGTAACAGGGCGCTCAGGAGTGAGGGCACGGTCACGGAAACGCTTGATGTCAGCCGGGTCAACGAGTTTAGCCACTTCGTCCTGATCGAGAAGTTCGATCTTGTGGTATTCGTGTGAAGTGCGGAAACCGTCGAAGAAGTTGATGAATGGAATGTCAGACTTCAGGGCAGCCAGATGAGGAACTGCTGAGAGGTCCATAACTTCCTGTACGGAACCAGAGCAGAACATAGCGAAACCAGTCTGGCGGCAAGCCATCACGTCCATGTGGTCACCGAAGATACAGAGAGACTGTGTTGCGAGTGAACGTGCTGAAACGTTGAACACGCAAGGCAACATTTCACCTGCAATCTTATACATGTTAGGGATCATCAACAGAAGACCCTGCGATGCAGTGAATGTTGTTGTGAGGGCACCTGCCTGAAGTGAGCCGTGAACGGCACCTGCAGCACCACCTTCCGACTGCATTTCCTGTACGCTTACGGTCTGTCCCCAGATGTTCTTACGGCCTCTTGCAGCCCATTCGTCCACGTGCTCCGCCATTGGAGATGACGGGGTGATAGGATAAATGGCAGCTACCTCACTGAACATATAGCTCACGTGAGCGGCAGCCTCGTTACCATCACAAGTGATAAACTTCTTTTCTTTTGCCATTTTAATAAAATATTAATGTTAATGTATTAATTGTTTTTATATGTCTTTTAACCATATAAGGTTATTATTCTTCTATATATTTATAAGGTTGTTGCTTAGTGTTCCAACGCTTACCGTTTGTCTTGTTAATAAAGGAATCCGAAGAGCCAGAGCGGTATCTGCTTGTCCTTGCCTATTTCGGTGTTGTATCTTGCCTGGTATAGCTCCAGTCCCGACCGCGGTTTCGCTTGACTTGTTGCGTCTGTCACCGTAAAGAGCCATTTCTTGTCGATGAGGAAGCTGTCTGCCCTGGAGCCTTTGTTCACCTGATGGTCTTTCCACAGGGCGTTGATGAAGAAATTTTCCATCACGTCGTGCTTCTCTACGTTGATGGGGTAGATGGCATACATCAGGTTTGGGTTGTGCATTACCACCATTGGCGGTTTCTTGGGGAACGACTGGCCTACGGGATAGACGATGTTTATTAGTCGTGCGTCGGCAAGATATTTTATGTAGTTCATCACAGTGGCGCGACTTGTTTCTATGTCGTTTGCTAGTTGTGATATGTTGGGAGCTTTTTTGCCATTCAATGCGAGCAGGTAGAAGAGCTTCTTTATCTTTGCCAGGTATTTCAACTCTATCTGCTTGACGAAGAGTATGTCTACTTCGGTCATCATGTTCATCGTCTTGAGCAGGTTTTCCGAGTAGTTGCGGTGTTCGCGGAAGAAAGGGTAGAAGCCGTGGTGAACGTAGTCCTGAAAGTATTTCAGTGGCGAGACATAAGGCAGAATTCTCCTTACTATCTGTTCGTGGTTATGAATGATGTCTTGAAGGGTGTAAACGGGGAAGTTGTTGCCCGTTTGTAGGTTGAGGAATTCGCGGAACGAGAAGCCTCTAAGGTTGTAGCTCTTTACTATTCCGCTCAACTCGTAGTTCTCGTCTTTCAGGCGCATCACGCTGCTGCCGGTAAAGACTATGTGCAGCATAGGGTAGAGGTCGTAGCATTTTCGCAGCTCGCTTGCCCAATTGGGCTCTTTGAACACTTGGTCTATGAGCAACACGCGCCCGCCTGCCTTGTAGAAATCTCCCGCAAAGTCTGCTATTCCCCTGCACTGGAAATAGAAGTTGTTCATGTTCACGTATAGGCATTTGCGGTTGCCCTGTTCCTTCAGCTCCTTAGCATACTGTAGGAGGAATGTGGTCTTTCCAACACCGCGCGAACCTTTTATGCCTATCATGCGGTCCGTCCAGTCGATCTCGTCCATAAGACGGCGTCTGACCGGTGCATCGGTATGTTCAACAAGGTAGTTGTGTGTTCTGAAGAAAGCTTCCATTCCTTTAGTTTTTTCCCGAGGGGCTTGTGCCGTGAAATCGGTTAGTTTGTTGTGGAAACGCCCGTCAACGGTAGCGTTCCTTGAATTTTTGCAAAGTTAATGCTTTATTTCTTATTTTCAAACTCTACATTACAAAATGTGTTGCTTTTTTTGAAAAGTTTTTATTCTGCCGACATATCGGCCACCATCTTGCGATATGTGGTGTAGAGGTGTGAGCGGCTCACGTAGCCTCTTAGCGTGCCGTCGTTTTCTACTACGGGCAACATTACGGCGTCGGTGCTGTCGAAGTGTTTTATCACTTCTTCCATAGGGTCGTTGACGCCAAGAATGGCACTAGGTTGCGACATTAGCTGGCGCACTTTGAAGTGATGATATAGCTCCGTGCGGAAGAGTATGTGGCGCAGCTTCGCCATGTCGATCTCTCCGAGAAAATGGCCGCCTTCATCGAGCACGGGCAGCACGTTGGTGTGGGCGCGGCTGATGGCATGCACGAGTGTGCCCAGCTCCATATCGGCTGGCACGTGCGCCACGTTTTTGTCTATCACGCTGTCGATGTTCATAAGCGTCAGCACAGCCTTGTCGGTGTGGTGGGTGATGAGCTTGCCCTCGCGTGCCAGTCGCATGCCGTAGATGCTATGTGGCTCGAAGATTATGATTGTGAGGTATGAGCAGATGCTTACAATCATCAGCGGTATGAGCATCTGGTACCCTCCGGTTATCTCTGCTATGAGGAAGATGCCCGTAAGTGGGGCATGCATCACGCCTGCCATAACGCCTGCCATGCCGAGTAGCACGAAGTTCTTTTCGGGCACGTATACACCTATATTATACATGTTCCACAGTCGGGCGAAGAAGAAACCGCCGTAGGCTCCGATAAAGAGCGATGGTGCGAATGTTCCTCCGCATCCGCCTCCGCCGTTTGTGGCTGATGTGGCAAACACTTTTGTCAGAATGACGAGGCCTACGTAGACCACCAGCAGCTTGCTGTGACCGTAGAAGAGGGAGTTGTTAAGTATCTGATTCCAATCTTCTTGTGTTGTTCCGTTCAGCAGGATATTTATGCTGTGGTATCCTTCGCCGTAGAGCACGGGGAATACGGCAATGAGCGTGCTCAACATCACTCCGCCCATTGCCAGCTTGACATACGGACGGTCTTTCAGTTTGGCGAACATTCCCTCGCATGCCGTCATGGCGCGCATGAAATAGAGGCTTATTGCTCCGCCTGCCACGCCGAGCAGGACGTATGCCGGCACGCGCGACATGGTCCATGTGCCGTCTACGTGGAAGTCGAAGAGTGCTCCTCCCGATGAAAAGATGTATGTGAAGCATGCTGCCGTTACGCTGGCTATGAGGATGGGCAGCAGTGATGCCATGGTGAGGTCTATCATGAGCACCTCGAGGGTGAACACTAGTCCGGCTATGGGGGCTTTGAATATTCCGGCTATGGCTGCTGCTGCTCCGCATCCCACGAGGAGCATGATGGTGCGGCGGTCCATGTTGAACAGCTTGCCCAGGTTGCTGCCTATGGCGGATCCTGTGAGTACGATGGGGGCCTCGGCTCCTACGCTTCCTCCGCATCCGATGGTTATGGCGGAGGCTATTACGGAGCTCCAGCAGTTGTGGGCTCTCAGCCGACTGTTTTTGCTGCTGATGGCATAGAGGATGCGTGTTATTCCGTGGCTGATGTTATCTCTTACCACGTATTTCACGAACAGTGATGTCAGGAAGATACCTATCACGGGGCAGAGCAGGTAGAGCCAGTTGAAGCGGTCTATGTTCAGTCCTGTTGATACTGCCGACTGTATGAGCTTTATCAGTCCGTGGAGCACGCTTGCCGCCACTGCTGCAAGGAAACCCACGGCGAAGCTAAGCAACAGGGTGAACTGCCTGTCGGTTACGTGGCTTTCGCGCCATGACATGAAGCTCTTGAGTAATTCTTCTGCTTTCTTTGGTGTCATTTCCGTTGCCCCTTTACCTGATAATCTTTACTTCTCCGTTGGATGCCAGCTTGATGATGCTTGAGGCTTTGTGGGGTTTGTGTTCCTGTCGGCGTGCCCAGCATACGTAGTCTACACCGTCTATAATCTCCTGTGCAATGTCGCCGTAGTTTTGTGCGGTGGGTTCTCCGCTGATGTTTGCGCTTGTAGAGACAATGGGCTTCTGGAATCTGTAGCATAGCTCCTTCGAGAAGTTTTCGCGTGTTATGCGCATGGCTATGCTGCCGTCGGCTGCTATCAGGTTGGGTGCCAGGTTTACGGCGTTGTCGAGTATCACCGTGGTGGGCTTTTCTGCCAGTTCCATCAAGTCCCATGCCACTTCGGGCACGTTCTTCACATATCGCTGAAGCCTGTTTGTGGAGTCTACAAGACAAATCATTGCCTTCGAGTCGTCGCGTTTTTTCAGTGCATACACCTTTGCCACGGCTTCGGGGTTTGTGGCGTCGCAGCCTATTCCCCACACCGTGTCGGTGGGGTAGAGTATAATGCCGCCGTTTCTCATTGTTTCTACAGCGTTCCTAATGTCATCTTCAATCTTCATACCGTTTTTTTCTTGTTTGGTTGTTTGTCCGCCAATGGACTTATTCCTGTTGTGGCATGAGTGCTTTGACGGGCTTTCTGATTATCCGAATGCAAATTTAGCAAAAAAAAAGATTTTGCCAAATTTTTGTCAAAATGAAAATTCGAGTTTGCAAAACACGGTGTTGTTGTGTTGATTTCTCCGCGTTTTGCTTCTCGGGCTCTACTATAGGTAGGCAACGCAGACAGTATGTTACAAAAAGCGCATAATGTAACAACCACAGCCTTCCTGAATTAAGGAATCACTTTATTTCTCCGTAGATTTGCATCATTCAATTACTAACATACATAAACAAAAGACTATGATGAAAAATCTACAACATCACAAAACTGCAATGCAGGCAAACAGCATTATTATAATAATGTTCGCCATTCTTTTTGGTTTTGTTTTTCCGAAAGCGGCCAACGCTCATGCTGCAGCAATTGCGGGCAGCGATGAATCGCGCGTAAGCTATGGCCTCAAGATTAACAATGTGGAGGTTACGAGCGAGACATGCAACGACCTTAGCGTCATTAAAGGTGTGAGCGGAACTGTGAGATACGAGCCAGACACAAAGACGCTCTATCTTGAAGATGCAACAATAGAGGCCCGTTATGATGGCATTAACTCAACAATAGACGGCCTGACAATCAATGTCGTTGGCGAAAACAACATTAAAAGCGACGATGCTTCCATATACCCCGCAATAAATTTGAAGTTCATACATACAACAATTAAAGGAGGCGGAACTCTCAATCTTGAATCCAACTGCAGTTGTGGCATTTATTTCGAAAAATCGCTTGAGATCGAAGATTGCACGGTAAATGCAAAAGGGGTTTGGGGTATTAGTGGAGACGACGCAACATATGAAAATCTCACCATACGGAACGCCACTGTAACGGCAGAGGGTAGCGAAATGGGCTCTATCTGCCAGATTGCTTCGTTTACGCTCGACGGTTGCTATATCGAAAAGCCCCGCGGAGCAGCGTTTGACGAAACACTGCATTCCGTTGCGATTAACGGAGAAACCGTAAAAGACAAGGTGGTGATAGAACCAACCGTTCCCGAAACTTACTTATTAAAGATTGCCGATGTTTTCGTTACAAGCAAAAACTGCGAAGACCTCAGCGTGATCGAGGGCGTGAGCGGAACGGTGAAATTCGATCCTGAAACATATACGCTCTATCTTGAAAACGCGACAATAGCGGCTGAAAAAGGCATTTACAACGGTGGAGTAGACGGGCTCACAATCAATGTTACTGGCGATAACAACATTACCGCGACAAAAGACGCCGCCATAAGTTTGACCTTTTCTCCTACAACTATCACTGGCGACGGAACGCTCAATGTTGAATCCAACGGCTATTGCGGCCTTTACTTCAAAAAATCACTAGAGATAGCCAACTGCACAGTAACCGCCAAAGGGAAGTGGGGTATAGCAGGAGTTGACGGAACAGCTGAAACGCTCACCATACGCAATGCCACCATATCCGCAGAGGGCAACAAAGGCTCTATCTGCGACATGCTTTCGCTCACGCTCGACGGCTGCGAGATATCTACGCCCTACAGAGCCGTGTTTAACGAAACTGTGCATGCCGTTGTGCTCGACGGACAAACTGTTACCGGCAAGGTGGTTATAATACCCCAACACTGTGGTGTGTGGATTAACGGTGTGGAAGTAACGAGCGAAAACTGCGACGACCTCAGCGTGATCGAGGGCGTGAGAGGTACGGTGAAATACCAGCCCGAAACAAAGACTCTCTATATGGAAAACGCAACCATTACGACTGATGCATATGGCATTGAAAACGTAACATTAAACGGCCTCACAATCAATGTAACCGGCGAAAACAATCTTACAACAATGTCTAACGCCGCACTGGATTTGAAATACAACCCGACAATAATCAAAGGTAGCGGAACGCTCAATATTGAGTCTGGTTTAAGTGGCATTTATTTCGAAAAATTGCTTAAGATTGAAGATTGCACAGTGAACGTAAAAGGGAATTGGGGCATCGCGGGAGCTAACGGAGCATGCGAAACGCTCATCATACGCAACGCTACAGTAACGGCAGAGGGCGGTAATTATGGCTCAATCTGCGACATTCTTTCATTTATCTTCGACGGCTGCTTTATCGCTCAACCAAGCGGAGCCGTGTTTGACGAAACTGTGCATGCCGTTGTGCTCGACGGACAAATAGTTACCGGCAAAGTGGTGATAACAACCGAAAATACACTGAAAATCAATGACGTTAAAGCCGATAATTCGGCACACGGGCAAGGCATCTACAGCATTGATGGCGTTTACCTCGGGCATGATTTCAACGCTCTGCCCAATGGCCTCTACATCATGGATGGAAAGAAAGTTATAAAGTAATAAAGTAACTTTTTCTTAGTAACAGGCCCGAAGTCTCATTATTCTTAAGTGGACTTCGGGCTTTATTTTTCGTTTTTCTTGTCCCCTTTCATTTTTGCAAAAGCCAATCAATGCTTGCGAGTATTATTTGTGATGCAAGCAAAGGAAAGGAAGTATGGTCTGATGTTATTATTTACGCTCGCTGCATGATAGTTTGTGCGGTTTTCATATTATCTTTGTAAAAAGTTATAGAAAGTGTATAGTACAAGAATATACAAGGAATAAGAACTACTGCATCGATGGAGAATAACCAAATAGAAATATACCGTTCGGCAGACGGCAACATCGAGCTGAACGTGAAACTGGAGAACGATACCGTCTGGCTCACGCAGAGCCAAATGGCAGAGTTGTTTGACCGTGACCGTACTGTGATAACACGCCACATCAACAATTGTTTTAAGGAGGGAGAACTGGACCGGGATATCACATGTGCAAAATTTGCACATATGGGTACGGAAGGTGACCAATACTACGAAACGATGATGTATAACCTTGATGTAATCATCTCTGTCGGTTATCGGGTAAAGTCAGTTCAAGGCACTCGGTTTCGTCAATGGGCTACGGGCATCCTCAAGCAATACCTCATCAAGGGCTACGCCATCAACCAAAAACGGCTCGAC
>CAVIMN010000033.1:0-12924 GCA_963644035.1 bacterium | reverse complement strand
AGCATAGCATGGAGAGTATCCGGATGCAGAACGAAGAAAAGAGGAATGTCGTATGCACGCAAGTGTTTTTACGCGTTTCGATTCATGGAGAAAGATCGCTTTATGGATTGCCGACCATTTCTTGTCGGTATCCACTGGGTTGTTATCCTTGTTCGAATGGTTGAGCCAAACGGATGAATTGGGGAAAGTAAACTTTTTACGGTCTTCGGGAGAGAGCCTCGCGCTACGGTGTGCAGGCTCTCATTTTATTTTGTGTTATTGTGGGCGTTGAACCTTTATAACGCCGCCTTCCCTAACCAGTGGGCGGAAGTCCTTGCTATGCTGCTGAAGGTCGGTTGAGGATATGCGGTAAATCTTCAGTGTTCGGGAGCGTGGAAAACGATTGTAGAAAGGGTCTGCAGAAAGATACCATCGGCAATGCTTAACCTCAGGGTGCGTGGTAAATTTGTCCCACAATGTGAAGATGCTGGATTTGCAAGCAAGCGTTACGCCTGTTTTGCCGCCGTAAAGTTGGCTAATGCATACAATATGTTGTCGTCGCTCTTTGTCGTTCTCCATTTCCTCTTTTGTCTTGCGGTGGGAAATGCTGACATTGCGGTTGAAGCGCGCATTGATTTCCTGCATCTTGCTTTTGAACAAGTCGCCGTGTGGCGCATTGTCCTGCATCTGTGATGAGAAAATCCAATAGTGTATCATCTCGTGGATTATAGTGTCTTCCACGGTCTTTTCGGGTTGGTCTACCTTTGTACTGATGAGAAACTGGAAGTCACTGTAGTGCCAACGCCCGTTGAGTTGTCGCCTTTTTCTGAATCTCACGGCTCCGAGGAATGTTCGGGCATTGCTAAGCCTCACGGGAAGAGGCTTTAGCTTGCCGTCGAACATACTGCGGTTGTATTCGTTGAATTTCTTTACGATATACTCTGTTGTTGGAATCATGAGAGGCTCTTTGCTGGGCGCATGGCAATGGATTAAAGTTTTATGCGCATTTCAGTGCTGTTTCTCATGCCGTTTAAGAAGTCGCGTGCTTCCATGCGTTTCTTGCCGCTCAGCTGAATGGTGTTCAATTCCAGCAGAAGGTCTGTGGTGTTGACATAAAGCTTGTCTTTTTCTGTGACAAATGTCCCCGTCTCGCCCTTTCGGGGCGTGGTGGTCAGTGTGGTCTTGAAAATCTTCAAGACCGAAGCCTTGCCGTTGGCATCGGTAATTTCTGTCCAGGCACCAGGGGAGGGCGACAGACCGCGCACGAAATCGTGCACCCTCTTTGCAGGCATGCTCCAGTCTATGCGACATGTATCCTTGAATATCTTGGGTGCATGGTGCAGTTCCGTATCGCAGGCAATCATTTTCTCCTGCGGAAGTGAGTCAACATGACCGTTTCCAGCAATGATTCTGTCTATTGTCTTTATTGCAATGCCAGCACCAAGTGTCATAAGACCATCGTACACATCTTCAACATTGTATTCGTCCTTAATCTCAAACGGTTCCTGCATGATGATGCGCCCCGTGTCAATGTCGTGGTCAAGGAAGAAAGTGGTGACACCCGTCTGTTTCTCTCCGTTTATCACCGCCCAGTTTATCGGGGCAGCACCGCGGTATTGTGGCAGCAGTGCGGCATGCACGTTGAATGTGCCGTATTGCGGCATTGCCCATACTACTTCGGGCAGCATGCGGAAAGCCACCACAACCTGAAGGTCTGCCTTGAACTCGGCGAGGCGTTCCAGGAATTCGGGGTCTTTCATCTTTACTGGTTGTAAAACGGGTATGCCGTGTTCCGTGGCATACACCTTGACTGCTGACGGCTGCAGCGTGTCTTGATGCCGTCCCACGGGTTTGTCGGGCTGTGTTACGACAGCCACAACATTGTATCCGCCTTCAACAAGTTGGCTGAGCGTGCCCACGGCAAATTCCGGCGTGCCCATGAAAACTATCCTTATGTCTTTCTTTGTCATTCCCTTGTGTGTTGTAATGTAATTTCTTTTGCTACTATTCCACTGTAACAGACTTTGCCAAATTGCGCGGCTGGTCAACGTTTAGTCCTTTGAACACCGCTACATGATAAGCTATGAGTTGCAGCGGCAGCACGGAGAGCAGCGGTGCAACGGCAGGCAATGTAGCCGGAACTTCAATTGTAGCTTCGGCAACGGCTTTCACGGCTTCGTCGCCTTCTGTAACAACGGCGATGATACGCCCGTTGCGGGCTTTCACCTCCTGTATGTTGCTGAGTATCTTTTTGTATAGCTGATGGTGTGTGGCAACGAACACAACGGGCATGTTTTCGTCAACAAGTGCAATAGGTCCGTGTTTCATCTCGGCTGCCGGATATCCTTCAGCGTGGATATAGCTTATTTCCTTCAGTTTCAGCGCACCTTCAAGGGCAACAGGGTAGTTGAAGCCGCGTCCCATGTAGAGAGCGTTGCGTGCATAGGTCAGAGTGCGTGATATGTTCTTTATCGTGTCGTTCTGCTCAAGCACCTTTTCCATCTTTTCCGGTATGCGTGCAAGTTCGTCAATGTATTCTTCATACTCGGTTAGCGGTATGCGTCCCAATTCGTGTGCCAATGCAAGCGAGAAGAGCGTAAGCACAGTTACCTGTCCGGTGAATGCCTTTGTTGAGGCAACACCTATTTCCGGTCCCACGTGAGTGTAGATGCCCGTGTCTGAAGCCCGGGCTATGCTTGAGCCTACTACGTTCACTATGCCGAAGCAAAGTGCCCCTTTCTGCTTTGCCAGTTCGAAGGCTGCCAGCGTGTCGGCAGTCTCGCCGCTTTGGGATATGGCTATTACCACGTCCTCGCGGAAAAGCACCGGCTTGCGGTAACGGAATTCCGAGGCATATTCCACTTCGACGGGTATTTCGCACCATTGCTCGATGAATTGCTTGCCGATAAGGCCGGCGTGCCATGATGTTCCGCATGCCACGATTATTATGCGCTTGGCGCGTAGCAGTCGGTCGCGGTGTTGGTTTATGGCACTGAGCATTATGCGCTTCTCATCTGGCAACAGGCGGCCACGCATGCAGTCGGCTATGCAGCGCGGCTGGTCGTATATCTCTTTCAGCATGTAGTGGCTGAAGCCGCATTTCTCCAGACTGTCTAGGTTTATGTCCACTTCTTTTGCACAATGGTCTATGTTCTCGTTGTCGAGGTTCCGAATTTCGGGCTTCTGTCCTATCTTCAGAAGGGCAACCTCGTCGTCGTTGAGGTAGATCATCTTGTTGGTGTATTCCACGATGGGCAGGGCATCGGAGGCGAAGAAGAATTCACTGTTGTTATCACCGATACCTATTACTAGCGGACTTGACTTGCGTGCCACTACGATTTTGTCGGGACATTCCTTGTCGATAATGGCTATGGCGTATGCTCCGGTTACGCGGCGCAGTGTTGTGACCACGGCTCCTTCAAGGTCTTTGTTGTATGTGTCCATGACATACTGTATTAGTTGCACGAGCACCTCCGTGTCGGTGGAGCTTTTGAACGTGAAACCTTTGTCTTCAAGGAGTGTTTTTATGGTGGCATAGTTTTCGATAATGCCGTTATGCACAATGGCAAGCCGTCCGTTTTGCGAGACATGCGGATGTGCATTCACACGCGATGGTTCTCCGTGTGTGGCCCAGCGTGTGTGGGCTATGCCTATGGAGCCATCGGTAGCTTTGTCTGCAGCCAGTTGCTCAAGGTTGCTCACCTTTCCCTTTTCCTTGTAAATGTTCATATCGCCATCCTTGTCGATGAGAGCCATTCCGGCCGAGTCGTAGCCGCGGTACTCAAGTCGGTGGAGGCCTTTAATCAGTATCGGATAAGCTTCACGGCTTCCGATATAACCTACAATTCCACACATATTGTTTTGATTTTTTTTTCTTGTATTTCTGTTTTGTTATGCGAAATTAAGCAATTCTGCCAACCTATGCAAGACGGGCAGCGTTTTTCCAAAATGCTTATGCTTTCTTGAATACGAACCTCACGAGCGTGAAGTTTACGGGTATCGTTATGCAGAAGGTGGGGATTAGTGCCAGCCGTTCCTGCACTCCAAGCCAGGCAAAGAGGTTTAGCAAGCCAAACTGAAGCAGGAAGTTCACGGCGTGTGCCATGGCAAAGCCAATGCCGTTGCGTCCTGACGTCTTCTTGCGGAACGTGAAGCGGGCTGACATGAAGTAGTTGAACACGAAGCTCAAAAAATAGCTTATCGGCAGTGCAACGTTTCGCCCTATATATGGTTGCAGCAGCCAGTATATGGCGAACTGCAACAGAGTGGCGAGCCCTCCCGTAATGCCGAACCTGAATATTTCGTTTAGAGTATTTCTGCTGATATTCATTTTACAAGTATTGCGTTCTCTTCCTATTGCGGTGATGAAGTGTATGGTATGTAAAAAACCAGCCTTCCCCTTTTGGGGGGAATTGGCTGGTTGTCTTAGTTTGTTCTTTATCCAATCTGCCACCAGTGCTTGCGCTTTGGCGGTTCTTGTGTTAAGCCTTTCATGTTCTCTTTCAGAACTTGGCGATAACTTTTTCCCGTGCTCACCATCTGATAGATTAGTCCCCAGTCGGGCAGTCCGCCAATGTTGCGGTCGTCAATGAACAAATCGGCTTTTATCTTGCGGCTGAAATGTTGGTTGCTTTTCGCTCCGTTCTCTTCCGGGTAGTCCCTGTTTACTGCCCAAAACTCCACGCCGCGCTTGCGGCACCATTCCACGGCATCGTCAAGAAGTTGTCCCTCTCTGACGGACCATAGTATAAGCTTGTGCCTATCGGCAATGAGTTGGCGCAGAGTGTCGGTGGCGAAAGGTATCTCTTCGCCTATTTCGGGATAGCGGTGCTCAACAATCGTGCCGTCGAAGTCTACTGCTATTGTCATTTTCTTGTTGTCCTTTTCTTTTCTTTACCTTTATATTTTCAGCGAGTTGTCGTTCTCGTTTCCGTATTTGTTTCCGTAAGTGCCGTAGCTGGATGTGTAGCTGCTGTACTTAGAGTATGAGCCGTAGTATTTGTATTTGCCGTATTTGCCCACACCGTAGTAGTAGCCGTATTTCTTCTTCGACATGTCGATGCCGTTGATGACGATTGACATGTTGGGCAACTTCTTCTCCCTGTTGAGCTGGTTGATGAGGGCGAACGATGATTTCGGCGTGTAGTCGGCACGACACATAAACACAGTAGTATCAGCAACCTTGCCAATCTGCAGCGTGTCGGTGACAAGACCTACAGGGGCAGTGTCGATAAGCACGTAGTCGTAGTGCTCCTTGAGTTGGTTGATAACCATTTCCAGCGAAGGGCGTGTTACGATTTCTCCAGGGTTGGGAGGAATCGGTCCGGCAAGCAGAAGGTCGAGGTTGTCGTTAATCTCCGATGGGATAATCTCCTTTTGGATATCGTTCCATGTAGGGTCTTCTTTCACAAGCAGCTTGGTGATACCGTTGTGGTGGTTCTCAATCTCGAAGAGTTCGGCAAGGCGCGGCTTGCGGATGTCAAGACCCACAAGCACCACCTTCTTGCCAAGAAGTGCGAAGCTTATTGAGAGGTTAGCCGCATTGAACGTCTTTCCTTCACCAGATGTCGAAGAGGTGAACATGATAACCTTCTGCCCCTCTTTCAGCATAAACTGGATGTTTGTTCGCATGGAGCGGAATATCTCCTCCATCTGGTTGTTGGAGTTCTCGTGTACAACGATGTCGGCACGTGTCTTCACCTCGTCGCTTGCTATGGCAACGTCGGCGATGATTGGCAGAGTGGTAAGAGCTTCCACGTCATCGTGCCCTTCAATTCTGAATCTGAAGAAGTTTATCAAGAATATTATGAGTGCGGGGATAAGAATGCCAGCAAGCGCGCCATATCCAAAGATCAAGCTTGATTTTGGACTTACCACGCCGGCGTATTGCGGCAATTCAATGAGCTTGCCTTTATCGGCAGTTGCTGCAAGCGATATGGAGTTCTCTTCACGCTTCTGCAAGAGCATGAGATAAAGTCCTGATTTCACTTCCTGCTGACGACCAATCTGCGTCAGTATGCGCTCCTGCTGCGGGGTTCTTGCCACTTCGCTATTATACTGTCCGTACTGTGAAGCCACGGCATCACGCTGTATCTCAAGGTTGCGCTTTGCCTGTCCGAGCGCCATTTTAATGCTCACGCTCATGTCGTTGAGCTGTGAGGTTAGCTCTTCTACAACGGGGCTGGATTCCGAAGCCGTACGCAACAAGCGGTTACGCTCCAGGGCAACCTTGTTGTAGTCGTTGATGAGCGATGTTGAGGCAGCATCCTGCAAGCCTACGTTTGACGGTATGACCTGATATTTGTTTCCCGGACGCTCAGAGAACTGTATCAAACTGTTGAGAAGCGAAATCTGTGTGCTAGCGTCGTTCAACTTCTGCTCGTACGACGAAAGGTTTGTCGCACTTGTGCTTGCTCCCGTCTTCATGTCTACAAGACGGTTGCTGCGTTTGTAGCTCTCAAGTGCGCCTTCAGTTGTGCTCAGTTCCGCATTGATTTTCTCCAAGCGGTCGTTAACGAAGGCCTCTGTGCGACGGGCAATCTCGTTCTTGTCTTCGTTAGCCTGACGGTTGTAGCACAGTGCAAGTTGGTTCAAGTAGTCAATGCTTCGCTGAATGTGCTGGTCGTTGAGTTGCAACATCAGTGTAGACGAAGATTCGCTAGTCTGCTTTATGCTCAGTGAACTGCTGTATTTGCCAGCCATAGCCATTGGCGATACGATGGTTACGAGTTCAACCTCACCATTGTTCATGGTGAAAGTGGAGTTGCGCGTGAGGTATATTCTTCCCGCTTTTGTGTTCAGCGACGCCGGCAGGAAAGCGAATGTGTTTCTGAATGAGAATGGACCGGAAGAGATGTTCTCGCCGAGGTTAACATAGTATGTTCCCTCAACGATATACTTTCCGTCTTCCTTCGTTATGGTCATGTGTACCGGCTGGTTGAGCTTCTCCACGTGTGCAGGATCCATGTCAACCGTTACGGGCTGGTCTCTGTAAAGGATACTGTTCGTTACGCGACCTTTGTGCCAATATGAAATGTTCAATTTCAAGTCGCGCACCGCTTCAGCAGCGAGAGTGCGCGTCTGGAGAATTTCCATTTCGTTTTCCAGACCATAGTTGTTACTTATCGTTCCGAGGTTCGACATGTCGCTTAGTCTGTTGCGGCGGCTGCTGCTGGTACCGTCATCCTTCACCAAGAGCTTTGCCGTGGTGCTGTATGTTGGGGCGGTATATCGCAGATACAGGTATGATGTTCCGAGACAGATTATGAGTGAAAGCAGGAACCATTTCCAATTCAGTACGTAAGACATGAAGAACTTTTGGAAATTGAACGTTGATGTCCCTTCTTCCTCTTCAAGTGCATAGAGGTTTTTCTGTTGTTCGTCAACCATTTTTCTTAAAAATCAAATATAGTTTGTCGTTAATGTTTTTGGTTTATTTTCCCTCAACTAGCTTCAGTAGATACTGGCCATAGCCGTTTTTCGCCATTGGCGCAGCTATCTGACGTAGCTTTTCGGCAGTAATCCAACCTTTCTTGTAGGCTATTTCTTCAAGGCATGCCACTTTCAGTCCTTGGCGTTTCTCTATAACTTCTATGAAGGTGCTCGCCTCCGACAGACTGTCGTGCGTACCAGTGTCAAGCCAGGCAAAGCCGCGCTGCAGTGTCTGCACCTTCAGACTTCCTCTCTTGAGGTATTCTTGATTGACGGAGGTTATTTCCAATTCGCCCCGTGCGCTTGGCTTAATGCTCTTCGCAATCTCCACCACGCTGTTGGGGTAGAAATAAAGTCCTACCACTGCGTAGTTGCTCTTCGGATTTTGTGGCTTCTCCTCAATGCTAAGGCAGTTGCCGTCAGCGTCAAACTCTGCCACGCCATATCTCTCTGGGTCGTTTACGTAATAGCCGAACACTGTTGCGTTGCCGTCCTTCTCTGCCGCTTCCACGCTCTGGTGGAGTAGGCCGGAGAATCCTGAACCGTAGAATATGTTGTCGCCCAAAACAAGACATACACTGTCGTTTCCTATGAACTTCTCGCCGATGATGAAAGCCTGGGCAAGACCGTCAGGGGATGGCTGCTCGGCATATTCAAAGTTTACGCCGAAATCCGAACCGTCGCCAAGCAGACGCTTGAAGCCAGGCAAGTCGTGAGGAGTGGAAATTATAAGAATGTCCTTTATCCCGGCGAGCATGAGGACCGACACGGGATAGTATATCATTGGCTTGTCGAAGATGGGGATAAGTTGCTTGCTTATTCCTTTGGTGATAGGGTAGAGGCGCGTTCCTGAACCGCCTGCCAACACAATGCCTTTCATAAATTTGTGGTATTGAAAAAAATATTCCTTTTGTCTTTTGAAACGGGTTTTAGTCCTTGTGATGCCACGTATCGCTTGCAAAGGTAGCAATAAAAAATACAAAAGTCAATTTTTATTTTGATTTTTGACCTAAAACGACTACTTTTGCATGGTAAAATTGAAAAATGCGGACAACGCCTGTGCTAAATGTAATACGCAGTGGTTGGCCTCTTATTTTTATCCGTCTACCTGTTGCCGCTTTCGGCTGATGTGTGGCGGAAAGAAAAGCAATAAAGAAATGGGAATATTTGATAGATTTTTCGGACGCAAAGATGCCGAAGAAGCCAAGATCGGCGGCATGGAAGACTTCATGACGCTGATACGTGTGTATTTTCAGGCGGCAATCGCCGAGCGCGTGGGCATAACGAACATTACGGCACTGCCGGATTTGAGAAAATTCAAGGCTACACTTCACGTGCCGACGCAGAACAATAAACTGGGAGTGGCAGAGAAAATTCGCTGCAAGAAGATGATGCGCGAATTATACTCCATCGACGACAACTTCTTCAAGGAGATAGACCAAAGCATACGCCGTGGATGCCAGAAGATGCAAGACGTGCAGGTGTATCTGCTGCAGTTCCAAAATTTCACGCAGAACCTGATGATGCTTACGGGCAACCTTATGAAGTACAAACTGCGCCTGCCTTCGCTTTTCAAAAAGGCGCTCTACACAATGACGGAGAAAAACGTGAATGATATCTTCACACGCAACGACTTCTCCGATCCAAGCGTAATGAAAGCCGCAGTGAGCGTGAGGGAATACAACAAGCGTCTAGGCTTCTCGCAGAAATGGACCACCGACTTTGTTTATAAGGTGGTGATGCTGGCAAAGAAAGAAAAGCCGGCAAAAAACAACGAGTGAGCCGCCTAACGGGAAAGAAATCCTGAAAACAGACTTAAAAAGCCCCTGCAAGGGCATAAACCTGTAAGCATAACATGACCGAGAGCGAAAGAATCATAACACTGTTTACAACTCGCGTCCGCCAGCTGATACTCCAGCAAAACAAGCTGAAAAAGGAAAACGAGGAACTCTATTCCATGCTTGACGCACAGGAAAAGGAGATAAAGCAGCTGAAGGAGAAAATCGCGCAGGCGGAAAACAACTACAAAAGTCTGAAAACAGCCCGCATGCTGGAGGTGAGCGACGGGGATATCGAGGAATCGAAAAAGAAAATATCCCAAATGCTACGCCAGGTCAACAAGTGCATCACCTTGCTCAGCGGGAAATAAACGGCAAACAAAATGGGAGAAAACGACAAACTTCATATACGGCTGCATATCTATGACACCGACATGGCGGTGGTCATAAACCGCAACGACGAATACTATTACCGTGAAGCCGCTAAAGATATCAACGAGGCGATAAACGCATACTCGGAAGTATTCAAAGGGAAAAAAAGCGACAAGGAAATTCTATATATGGCATTGATAGAAATTGCCTTTAACTATGAAATTCACAAGTCGAAAAACGACACCAAGCCGGTATTTGACGTGCTCTCCAAAATTACAAAAGAAATAGAAGAGGTGCTCGACTGATGGCGTTAGCCTACGCAGACGGGCAACAGAGAGAGACACACATTATTTATTATAAAAAACAAAACCAACAGAATGATACAAATCGTAATCGCAGCCGTAGCCCTCATCTTGGGAGCTATATGCGGATATCTTGTCTTCCGTTACGTGATAGACGGAAAATACAAAGCATTGATGGATGCCGCCGAGAAGGACGCGCAAGTGATAAAAGAAAAAAAGCTACTTGAGGTAAAGGAGAAATTCCTCAACAAGAAGGCTGAATTGGAGAAAGAGGTTCATAGCAGAAACCAGCGTATTCAGCAAAGTGAAAACAAGCTCAAGCAGCGCGAAATGAGTCTTAACCAAAGACAGGAAGAGCTGGGACGCCGCAAGCAGGATGTAGAGCAGCAACAGCAACGCATCGACAACGAGAAGAAGCTTCTGCAGATAAAGGCTGACTCCTTGGAAAAGATGCAGCAGCAGGAGCGCGAAAAGCTTGAAGAACTCTCTGGACTTAGCGCTGACGAGGCGAAAGCACGCCTTGTGGAAAGCATGAAAGACGAGGCTCGCACAGCGGCAGCCAGTTACGTAAACGAGATAATGGACGAGGCAAAGCTCAACGCCAACCAGCAGGCAAAGAAAATCGTTATACAGACCATACAACGTGTGGCAACAGAAACAGCCATCGAAAATTCCGTCAGCGTGTTCCATATTGAGAACGATGAGGTTAAAGGTCGTATAATCGGACGTGAAGGTCGCAATATTCGCGCATTGGAGGCTGCCACAGGTGTTGAAATTGTTGTTGACGATACACCGGAGGCTATCGTTATCTCTGCCTTCGACCCGATACGTCGCGAAGTGTGCCGTCTTGCCCTTCACCAGCTTGTGGCTGACGGACGCATACACCCGGCACGCATCGAGGAAGTTGTTGCTAAAGTAAAGAAGCAACTCGACAACGAGGTGATAGAAACAGGTAAGCGCACTGCCATAGACCTCGGCATACACGGTCTTCATCCTGAACTCATCCGCATTATCGGAAAGATGAAATACCGCTCAAGCTATGGTCAGAACCTTTTGCAGCATGCACGCGAAACGGCAAATCTCTGTGCTGTGATGGCATCAGAACTCGGTCTTAACCCCAAAAAGGCTAAGCGTGCCGGATTGCTTCACGATATAGGTAAAGTGCCCGATGAGGAGAGCGAACTGCCTCACGCCCTCTACGGAGCCAAGATTGCTGAAAAATACAAGGAGAAACCCGATATCTGCAACGCTATTGGTGCCCACCACGACGAGATGGAAATGAACACTCTGCTTGCCCCCATCGTGCAGGTGTGCGATGCTATATCTGGAGCACGCCCTGGAGCACGCCGCGAAATTGTTGAGGCTTACATCAAGCGTCTGAACGATCTTGAGGCTATCGCCATGAGCTATCCTGGCGTAACAAAGACATACGCCATACAGGCTGGGCGTGAGCTTCGCGTCATTGTCGGTGCAGACAAGATGGACGACAAGGAGGCTGAGGTTCTCTCAAGCGATATCGCAACAAAGATTCAGAACGAGATGACTTATCCGGGACAGGTTAAGATTACCGTTATCCGCGAGACTCGTTCTATTGCCTACGCGAAATAAATTTCAAATCAGTTAAGGTTATAATTGCATGAAGTCCGGCACTTTCTGTCATAAGGCAGGAGTTGTCGGGCTTCCTTTATATGTTTTGGGGCCAAACATTAGTGGAGACCGCTGACAAAAAACGATAAAACATGCCGCTTACTCAAGCCAAAATTCGTATATTTGCAGAGAGTTGCATCATTTTCGGAAAAATGGTTAACTAACATAGTAGTCTTATGCACAAAAAAGAACACACTTTTTCGTATTCTGATACGATTAAGATTATGCATAACAAGGGTAAACTAAATAGACTTCCCCAATCTGCATGCATGGTTGAAGCAAAAGACATAAAGTAGAACAGAATTTATGAAACCGGATGGTACGGATTCTTTTTCTACAGCCAACGGGAAGGTCGTTTCCCAAAAGGGCAAAAATGTTACGGAGCAAGAAGTAAAATCTGGCTCTGAGATAAAGAATTATCCTAAATCCGACGGCACATCATGGTCGTATGCCTTTGTTCACAACAGTAAGGTGAAGGGCATGGAAGAGCAACTGGCTAGCGACAACATAACATATTTTGTTCATAAGACTCTAAGGTATTTCAAGAAGGCGGACAAACAAAAGGTGCAACAGAAAGAAGTGCCCACCGTAAGCGGACTTGTCTTTCTTAAAGGTAGTCCTGAGGCGATACAAGCCTATCTCAACAACACATTCCCGCAAGTCTATCTCTGCAAGAACTGCAGCACAGGAAGGGTGGCTCAGATTCCCGACTCTCAGATGCAACCGTTCATGCGCATCACAGAGGTGTCCCCCGCCCGCATCCGCTTCCTGCTTCATCCATTCCATTATTATGCCCGCAACCGCATATTGTTACGCATCACAACGGGTGAGCTGGCAGGACTAGAAGGATATATCATCCGTATCGACCGCGACCGCCGCTTGGTGATGAACATTGGCGGATTGAGCGTGGCCATCAGCGGTGTGCATGCAGAGCATTTTGAAGAAGTGGAACAAGCCAGCACATCCCCCGCAGATGAGAATATCTTCTATCAGCGTAACTTGCAAGAGCGTCAGGCTCTGATAGACCGCTATTTCCATCCAGTGAAAGATGACAAGGACGTTGCAGCGCAAGCCGAAAACATCGACTATCTGCGGCGATACGCTTTGGACGAGTTGGCTCATAACCGCATCAACATCAATGATGTATGGAAAATCTATTCATTCATCATCGAAGAAATTGGCTACTATTATTCCCCGTTCATAGAACAGTTCAAAGAGTCTCTTGCCCCAATAATGCATGAAGGCAGCAAGATACTAAAAGAAATGGAACGCATTATCGAAAGTACGCATCTCATTACTGACGAGAAAAGCAGATACGAAGCGGATTATCAACGGATATTCTCGCAATACGAATATCTGTTCTGAAGAGCAACATTATATGATACAGATTGCTAGATGCGCAATTTGTCATTATA
>CAVIMN010000032.1:0-17152 GCA_963644035.1 bacterium | reverse complement strand
AGTGGATAGACATGAAACTGCATGAAGGATTGAAGTGCGTTTTGAAAACCGACTCTAACATCTATGCCTCCCTCTTTGATTTTGCGGAGCCATGGAAGATAGACTTGATGACATTCATGAACGACAACTATATGTACGACCTAAACATGGAGGAGTTTGCCAACTACACAGGACGCAGCCTGTCTACCTTCAAGCGGGATTTCAAAAAGTTGACAAATCTCACTCCACAAAAATGGCTCATCGACAAGCGTCTCACAGAAGCTCATCGTTTGTTATCGCAAGGAGACAACCTAAAGATACAGGATGTGATGACCAAGGTAGGGTTTTCAAACCTGTCATTCTTCTCCCGTAGTTACATGGCTAAATTCGGCTATTCTCCAAAGAACACCAAATTGTAGTTTGTATAAGCGTTTAATCCATGACGCAAGTGCTATCGTGTTCTGTTCGCTTACATCTATCTTGTGGAATTTTCTTTGTACCCTTCACATACTCACTTGGTGTCATATCTTCTACTCGTTTAAAGAAACGCCCGAAATGAGAGGAATAGTCAAAGCCCAATGAATAGGCGGGCTCCGTCACTGATTTTCCTGACACCAACATGTCTTTTGCCTGCCTAACAATAATAGACATAGTACATCAAGTCTGCCTGACTGCAATCGTCGTGGACAGTAATAGGAACACTGGGCGTTTCTATCTGGTTGCGCTCCATGAAAGCGAGGACGCAGGTGTTGATAGCAGACTGCTCCACTTCGGAGAACACACACATTTTGCCAGCCAACCATCTGAGTTCTGCCTTTTGCTTTTCCTGTTGTTCTTCGCCAATCTCCTGCACCATTGCCTTAGCTCGCTCTTGTTCCAACTGCCTGACTGTTTCTTGCAGGTCGGCATTCTGCCGCTTGGCAACTTTCAACTTGATGATGAAGGCCATGGCAAAGCAAAAGTAGAATTTTGTTACTGCACTTTTCAATTGGAATGTTTCAAACATTATGGTTCCCGCGTTATTTTGTTGGAAGAAAAGTGGATTTCGTTTATTTTTTTTACAAAATAACGTTTTTTAGAAATAAAATATTAAATTTGCAAGCGGGATGTTAAAAAAACTACATATAGCAGCGTGTCTGCAAACATGTAATTCTGTGAAGTATAAGATACATTTATGACATAGCAAAGCGACAAAGAAATAGATTATTGATTGAGGGAAAAGGATAATTAGGAATAGAATAACTTAAAACATTATTAGACATGAACATGCGATACGTACATTCTGCATGGAAGATGCACAGCGTAGCCACTTCCGTTGCCTATAGGGTATTGTTATTGTGTGCGGGCGGTATGATTTTGCCGCAGACCACTTTTGCAACAGTAGCTTCCGTAGAACAGAAAGAAAGCATTACAGGAGTAATAACAGACGCCCACACAGGAGAGACAATTGTTGGGGCAAGCATAATGATTAAGGGGACGACTATGGGGTGCGTGACCGATATTGACGGCCGTTTTGTTCTGCCTGTTGATAAAATTCCGGCAACAATCGTTGTTTCATATGTCGGCTATCAACCGAAAGAAGTACGAATTTCCAGTAAACAGTCTCAGACTATTGCTTTGTCGGAAGACTCTCAAGACATAGAGGAAGTGGTTGTTACTGGTTATGGAACATTCAAGAAATCAGCCTATGCAGGCTCTGCTTCAAATGTGAAGGCAGACAAGATTGCCGATGTTCCGTCCGTTTCGTTCCAAGATATGCTTCAGGGCAATGCTACAGGCGTTCAGTTCACATCGTCTTCCGGTCAGCCAGGGGCCGCGGCATCGATAAATATTCGCGGTATGGGGTCTATAAATGCAGGAAACACTCCCTTGTATGTCATTGACGGAGTGCCTATGCAAAGCGGAAACATCAGCTCGTTGGATTCCGATTCTGGACTTGACATCATGTCCACACTCAATACTAATGACATCGCCAGCATAACGGTAATCAAGGATGCAGCAGCAGCATCACTTTATGGGTCGCGCGCCGCCAATGGTGTCATTATAATAACAACGAAGCAAGGGCAACAAGGAAAGCCAAAGGTTTCTTTGCAGGCGGATTGGGGCTATTCTGATTTTGCAATGGACTTCCGTCCTGTTATGAGTGGGCAGCAGCGCCGAGATTACATATACAATGGTCTTTATACCAGTCAGATACGCAATGGAAAATCCGAAGCTGAAGCCACGAAATATGCCGACGACAACATTGATGAGTATGCGCCCGTGCCATGGTGTGGCTTTGTGGATTGGAATGATATCCTCTTTAAGAAAGGTAGTCACCAACAGTATGAAGCTTCCATTTCTGGCGGAACAGACAAGTTCAAGTACTATTCATCTATAGCTTACCTGAAGCAAGATGGTATAACAAATCGCTCGGGACTTGAACGTTTAACGGGACGTCTTAACGTAGATTATCAAGCAACGAATCGTTTCTCGCTTGGTGCCAATTTGCTCTTTTCAAGCGTAACGCAAGATGTCTATGAAGAAGGCTTTACGTATACATCACCTTTCTATTCATCGAGAAGTGCTGTTACACCATCAGATCCTGTTTACAATGAAGATGGTTCATGGAATCGTTCACTCCTGCGTATCGGGGATCGTAATCCAGCTCTTGCTAATGAGTATGACTATGCTCGAGAATATGTTACACGAGCTTTTAATACAGTATATGCTCAGTATGAGTTCTTGAAGGACTTGAAGCTCAAGTCAACCTTTAGCTATGACTATATTGGCACAAAGGGAAAGAACTGGTACGACCCTCGCACTAGCAATGGTGACGACAAGAATGGTGTCATGACGAAAGAGATGTACGAACGTCGTAAAATGGTATGGGCAAATCAGTTGACATATAAAAAGACATTTGCTGAAGTTCATCATTTCGACGGATTGTTGGGTTACGAAGTGGATGATCAGTATCGCGACTATCTCTCTGGCGAGGCTTCAAATTTTGCAACTTCTGACAAGAATGACCTTACTAACGGAAAGAAAACCGAGTCTGTTGCAGGAAGTTCAAATCGCACTCGTTTGGTTTCCTATATCGGACGCGTTAACTATGACTACGATAATAAGTATTTCTTCGGGGCCAGCTATCGTATTGACGGCAGTTCGCGTCTGCATAGCAGCAACCGTTGGGGAAACTTCTGGTCTGTTTCTGGTGCATGGCGAGTAATAGAGGAGAAGTTTATGGAGCCGACAAAGAAATGGCTTACAGATTTAAAGTTGCGTGCAAGTTATGGTGTAAACGGAACATTGCCCTCCGACTATTACGGCTATATGGCCTTGAGCAGCCTTGCTGATGGTTATAACGAGCAACCTACAATCAGTATCTCACAGCTTGAAAACAAAAAATTGAAGTGGGAAACAAACTATAACTTTAATGTCGGGCTAGATTTCGGCCTTTTTGACCGTGTGAACGTAACCCTTGAATATTATTTGCGTAACACAAAGAATCTGCTCATGGATAGTCCCGTTTCAATGACCACGGGCTTCAGTAGCTATCTTATGAACGTAGGTCAGTTGCGCAACCAGGGCGTAGAACTTGAAATAAACTCAACAAACATACGCAACAAGAACTTTGAATGGCGCACAACATTTAATTTGTCGCATAATCAGAACAAGGTTGTCAAGCTAGAGGGCGGTCAGACGGAAATTATCTCGGGCACTCAGATTCGCAAGGTTGGACATTCTTTCCGCACATTCTATATGATAGAGTTTGCTGGTATAAATCCAGAGAACGGAAATCCACAGTTTTATACAAACGATGAGCTCGAAGACGGTACATACAGTAAGGAAATAACGGAAGATGCAACTAAGGCTCATTCTATTATGCTTGATAAACATGCAGAACCCGTTATAACAGGAGGACTTTACAACAATTTGCGCTATAAATGGTTCGACCTTGGCTTCCTGTTCAATTTTCAAGCTGGAGGATATTCCTATGACTCTTGGGCACAAAAGACAGAGCATGGAGGTTACGATCTTCAGGCAAATATCCCCACATATTATGCCAACAGTTGGAAAAATCCTGGTGATATAACAGAATATGAATGTTTCTATGAGAAAAGTTCTAACGTGGCGATGCATAAGATAACGTCAAGCCGTCGCCTTCACAGTACCAACTATATACGTCTCAAGACGCTGACCTTCGGCATAACTTTGCCAAAGGAGTGGATAAAGGGGATTGGACTTAGTAGCTTGCGCTTGTATATGGCAGCAAACAATCTGTGGACATCAGCAGCTTGGGATTACTATGACCCGGAAGGCGTTATTAACGGAAGCTCAATTCAGGGCACTCCTCCGCTCAAGACAATAACTTTCGGCTTGAATGTGAACTTCTAACAATGTATGAACAAAAACAGATAAGTCATGAAAAAGAACATAATAAATTATATAACTGCTGGCGTGCTAGCAATGACCGTCGCATCGTGTGGCAACGATTGGCTCGACCTGGAACCTTCAACAAGCGTAGTGTCGAAGGTGGAAACGGCATCTGACGTAAAGTTTACCCTTAATGGTATATACAGTGATATGCAGAGTGCTTATGCTTATTCGGGACGTCTTGTGTATTACGGTGACGTGACTGGTGATGACATGCAGGCCGTAAGCTCTACTAAACGCACGGCTTCGGCATATCTTTACGGATTTACAAAGAGTTCCTCGCAGGCAACATATTGGTCATATCCATACATGTTCATACAAAACTGCAACGTTATACTTGCCAATATTGATGCTATTCAGACAACAACTGACGACGACAAGGCTGAACTTGCCGATTATAAAGGGCAGGCTCTAGCAATACGAGGCATGTCATTGTTTGAACTGACGAGGCTTTTTGGCTATCCTTACACGAAAGACAACGGGGCGTCGCTTGGAGCAAGCATCGTTACAACCGTGTCAGAGAAAGATGCCAAACCGCAACGCAGCACCGTTGCCCAATGTTACGAACAGATTATCAGTGACCTTAAGGCCAGCGTAGACCTTCTAGGCGAGGACTTTAATAAAGGAAAGATAAACAAGTGGGCAGCCCTTACACTTCTCAGTCGCGTATATCTCTACCATGGTGACAACTCCAAGGCTTTAGAAGCAGCAGAGGCGGCAATAGAAGGTGCGCAGAAGAAAGGTTATCGCCTTTGGACAAATGCAGAATATCCGACAGTATGGGCAAATGATGCTAGCGAAACGAATCCTGGTGAAGTACTCTTTGAGATTATCAATCTAACGACAGACTCTCCTGGAAAAGAAAGTTTGGGTTATCTCAATTCTCCCGGTGGATATTCTGACGCATGCGTAACATGCTCTTTCTACAATCTGCTTAGTGAGGATTCAAACGATGTACGACTGAAAATTATCAATGTGGCCCAAAAACCAACATACACGTCTTCTTCGGTTATAGGACGTGGATATGTGAACAAATATCAGCCTCAAGCAGGAGAAAACGTAGAGGATGCCAATATCCCTCTCATCCGTCTATCGGAAGCTTACCTCAATGCGGCAGAAGCGGCAGTTAAAGCTGGCGACAATGCAAAAGCAGTGGCATATCTTGACGCTATAGTAAAGCGTGCAAATCCTGCCAATACTGTTGAAGGAACAACCGTAACACTTGACCGTGTCCTCACTGAACGCCGTAAAGAACTAGTGGGAGAGGGACATCGTTTCTATGATTTGCTGCGCAACGGTTTAAGTGTTGAACGCAAGGATGAGACAAATTCAACATTGAGTAAGACGAAACATCTATGTTCAGACGAGTATAAGACGATAACACTAGACAACTATAAAATCGTATTGCCGATACCACAGGCAGAACGTGACGTTAGTCATATTGCCAACAATCCTGGTTATGGTGATTAAATTATCTGGTGATGAATAAATCAAAAGGACTATTTAGCATTTTTGCTGTGGTGATGCTGGCTTTGTTCAGCGTCACCGCTTTGGCAAAGGATACGCAGACTGTAACTGACGATCATGAGTTGTCCTGTGACGGTCCATACGTTCTTTATCAGCCCAACGGGGCAGTGCGTATCGTAAGTGTTGACGCAGATAAAACAATCACGGACACTACCTATGCTGTTTTGCCAGATAATTTTACTCTGCGTGTAGCTGATCATGAAGGTAACTACCCCTTTGATGTTAAGCTACATCCGGTAAAACGTCAGCCATGGAAGCAACCACAGGCAAGAAAAACGTTTGTTATGAGCGACCCTCATGGCAGGCTAAACCTAGTGGTGAGTCTACTTCAGGGCAATGGAGTTATAGACAAAGATCTGAAATGGATATTTGGCGACAATCAGCTTGTGGTGATAGGTGATGTGTTCGACCGTGGATACGATGTGCCTCAAATCTTTTGGCTTTTCTATAAGTTGGAGGCAGAAGCCGAGGCCGCCGGTGGACGTGTAACTCTAATGCTTGGCAATCATGAACCGATGGAGTTGGCTGGCGATATGCGCTATGCCAAACCGAAGTATAAAATGCTGGCAGACAAGCTTGGAGTGGAATATCGTAGTCTGTTTGGAAGTGATACAGAGCTCGGACGGTGGCTCGCCACGCGCAATACCATGCAGCAGATTGGACGCTATATGTTTGTGCATGCAGGCATAAGCCGCGAGTTTTATGAGCGCAATATTCCAGTCGCTGAAGTTAATGATACTATAAGCAGCGTTCTTTTCATGAAAAGTAAGGAACGCAAGGCGCATTCCGAATTATGTAAGTTTCTCTATGGCAATCGGGGTCCTATTTGGTATCGTGGGTTAGTATTGAAAACTTGCAAATGGTCTCCTATGAGCAGCGACACGCTTGACATGGTGTTACAACGCTACGACATAGACCGCATATTCGTGGGGCATACAATATTTAAGGATATAAAACGCTTTTACAAAGGGTGTGTAATAGCTGTAAATGTGGATAATTTGGAGAATTATAACCATAGGCGCGGACGTGCTGTGCTTATTGACGGCAATGATATTTTTGTTGTGGGCGACAATGGAATAAAGCGCAAGCTGAAGTAGTTAACGGTTTACGTTGTATTCCAATTGAAGATAAAAAAATCCCAACTGCCATTATGCGGCTGTTGGGATTTTTTTTAGCTCAAAAGTATGTATTCAAAATTGTTTCTCAATACACATTGTTATATTCTATCTTTTAGAGAAGCAGGGATTTCAGGCATGGCCCCGTTTTGTGTGCATACGTATGCACTTACGTCAACAGCCAATTTGTGAGCTTCCGCTATTGATTTCCCCTGTAGAATAGCTGCACAGAAGGCTGCTGTAAAGGAGTCGCCTGCTCCAACTGTATCTGCCACCTCCACGCGTGGAGTTTCTTGATATGACATTGAACCAGGAGTGAACACATAACTTCCGTTTACACCGCATGTAAGTACTAGCATGTCAAGATTGTATTTCCCCAAAATAAGCCAACACTTGTTTTCCATGTCTAGTCCAGCGTAACCGAACATGCGCCCTATTAGCACAAGCTCTTCGTCGTTTATCTTAAGTACGTTGCAGCGTTTCATGGACTCCCGTATGATTTCCTTTGTATAGAAATTCTGTCTGAGGTTGATGTCGAAGATCTTTAGACATGGAGTGGGGGTTGCGTCAAGAAACTTGTATATAGTTTCACGACTGACCACGTTGCGTTGTGCCAATGAACCCCAGCATACGGCCAATGTTTGCTGTGCCACGGTTCTGATATCATCGTTGAATGGAATGTTGTCCCATGCTACATTCTCCTTAATGTCGTATGTCGGTATGCCTTCGTTGTCGAGTTCAACCAGTACTGTTCCTGTGGGATATGGCACCCGGGGCATAAGGTAGTTGAGTTGTTTTTCCTTGAGCTGCGCAACCGTTTCTTCACCGAGTTTGTCGTCACCCAAGGCACTGACAGCAATAGCCTTTACACCCATTTGGGCAGCATGATATGCGAAGTTAGAAGGAGCACCGCCCAGTTTTTTGCCTTCGGGAAGCACGTCCCATAGTGCTTCGCCAAGTCCAACAACATATTTTTCTTTCATAATCGTTTGCTTTTTCTTTTATTTTTATAGGACTGTGTAGACTTGTAGCGTTGTCATAAACGGCTACAAGTCCGTCGTTCTTTAAATCTATAACGGTTAATACTACATGTTATTGTTTAACTTTAGGGATATAAGTAAATAGGTAAGCCACTCCTATGGCCATTACGGCAACAGCTCCCGTTTGTCCTATCGCATCACTGCAGAATCCCATGAGCAGAGGAAACACTGTTCCGCCAAACAATCCCATCACCATCAGTCCACTGACTTCATTCTTGTGTTGAGGCTCTGAAATTAAAGCCTGCGAGAAAATAATGGAAAAGATGTTGGAATTACCATATCCAACGAGAGCAATGGCTATGAATAGAGCAAGTTTGCTTGTTCCTACGAACATTCCAGCCATGCTTAGTGCCATCATTACTACGCTAAGAATAAAGAATGTGCGTGCTTTCATTATGCGCAGGAAGAAAGACCCCGTTAAACACCCCATAGTTCTGAATATGAAATACAGTGATGTGGCGAAGGCTGCTTCGTTGAGAGACCATCCCAATCGTTCGATGAGTAGTTTAGGTGCGGTTGTGTTCGTACCGACATCTATTCCTACATGACACATTATTCCAATAAATGAGAGTAGGACTATGGGTTTGGAAAGCAGACTGACGCTATCTTTTACTCCACTAGCCTTTCCTGCTTGCTGTTCTTCCGGAATCTTTGTCGCGCTGAGCAATATGGCTGCTGCTATTCCGATAATCATATATATAGGGAAGAGTATGCGCCAACCATAGCCGAAACTGGGTATCGACGCCATTGCTCCCCACATCGCAATGTATGGTGCAAGGAATGAGGCAATGGCTTTTACGAATTGTCCGAATGTGAGTGTTGATGCCAAATTTCCGCTTATTACCATTGAAACTAGCGGATTTAGTGACGTTTGCATCAAGGTGTTTCCTATGCCAAGCAATGAGAATGCGGCAAGCATTAAGAGAAAACTCTCCCCGAAGAGCGGTAGAAGGAGTGCCACAACTGTTACTATCAGTGAAAGTAGTACAGTGTTTTTTCTTCCGATGCGGTTCATTAGTATGCCAGTAGGTACGCTGAATATCAGAAACCAGAAGAATACAAGCGATGGGAATATATTTGCAGTAGAGTCGTTAAGCGCAAGATCTTCCTTTACATAGTTTGAGGCAATGCCCACCATATCAACGAAACCCATAGCGAAGAAGCAGAGCATCACTGGGATTATTGCGAATTTATTGGTCTTCATCTTATAGAGTTTTAATGGTTATAGTGCGAGTTTGTGCACTTTAATGTTCTTGAATTCTGCCTTTCCTCCCTTTGAGTAGAATTTAAGATTTTCGTATGCCTCAATAGGAAATACAAGATTGGTCATGGCAATTCTGCCATCGTTTACGAATATCTCAACAGATGATCGGTCAACAAAGATATCGATATGGAACGTCTTGCTTTCGCAGAGCGACAATGGAGCCCATGTGGCAAGAGCAAAATCGTTTTTGTAGTTGATTGAGTTTACTATGCGTGCTGGCTGTTTTGCTTGCTTTTCCCGTTGTTTGTCCCATGCTGCCTCAATGTCGTGCGGTACCGCTCTTTTTCCAAAATCTGTAAGTCCGCTTTCTGTGCGATCCATAACGATACGACCTTTCTTCATGTCGAAGTAAATTATGGCACGTTCGCGCTTGTTGTTAGAAATCTCTATACCAGCAATGCCGTTGGAATCAGGTGTTATGTCTGCCTCAATCTCAAAAGCTCCGTCCATTCCTGCTGCAGCACCCTTTAACTCTTTAGAACCATCTACTGTTTCGCTTCCAAGATCGTGCGTAACTTTGCGCAATGCAGTTACTTCAGGGGCAACGTTTTCCGAGAGATAGTATTTGTCGGCAATAGAGAAGAGCTTTAGTTCACGTGGCAGTGCATTGGCTCCTCGGTTCTGTTTGAACGGGGTAAGGTTGGCATACTGCCAGTTACTCATCCATGTTAGGGCAAGAACCCTGTCTCCAGTGTTTGAAAACGTAACCGTTGCGTAATGATCCTTGCCGTAATCAAGCCATTTTACATCGTGAGCGTCTGGACAAGTGAAGTTTTTCCCGTCAAAATCTCCCACGAAATATTCTGTTGCACTACCGCCGAAGATGCAACCTGGGTTAATGTTCATCGTCATAATCCACTTCATGTTCTTCTTGTCACCGTTTACTGGAAGTTGGAAAAAGTCGGGACACTCATATTGGCAAGGTTGTTGTCCTAACCCGTTGCCGAAGGAACTGATATAAGTCCATTTCTTTAGGTTCTTTGATTTATAGAAGCGTGTTTCCTTGTCTGCAGAAACAATCATGTACCAGCATTTGCCCTTTTCGAACCAGAATACTTTTGGATCGCGGAAGTCTTTCAGTCCGTCAAAAGGAGTTAGTACAGGATTCCCCTCATATTTCGTGAATGTGCGTCCATTGTCGTTGCTATAAGCCATGCACTGTATTTGCCCATTCTTGTCGCTAGCTGAGGTATATAATGCAACAATGGTGTTTTTCCCATATCCGGCGGTGTTGTTTTTGTCTATTACAGAGCTTCCTGAGAAAATATGTCCCAGAGTATCGCGTGCTATGGCAGGAGAAAGGTGTTCCCAATGAATGAGGTCGCGGCTTACAGCATGTCCCCAATGCATATTCCCCCATTTTGATCCGTATGGATTGTATTGGAAGTAGAGGTGGTATTCACCGTCTTTATAAACCATTCCGTTGGGATCGTTCATCCATCCGTAGAGTGGTGTAAAGTGATAAGAAGGACGGTAGAAATCGGTATTTGTAGTGTCGAAAGTATCACTAAGTTTCATGAGGTTCGTTGCCAAGGCGTTCTTCTTCAGTCCTAGAATTTTTACGGTTGCAGTCTTGCCGTTTCCAAGCTCGAAAGGTACGTAGTAGTCAGCTCCGTTTTGGGCAAGCCTTATGTCCATCCATGTGTCAGCAGGTGAACCGGTGCTAAGAAGAACCTTGGCTTCTTCCTTTTCTTCTTGAATTGGCAGGAGAAGATATTTTGTCGGCTTGTCAATACGTATTACTGTTGTATCGCCTATATGTACTATGTCCATTTTTTGTGCCATAGCAGTGGCGGCTGTCATTGACGTTGCAAGGCAGATAGCCTTTAGTATATTGGTTTTCATAATTGATATGGTTTAAGTTATGTTATAAGATTATGTTTTCTTTTTTTTTGAAACGTCTGCCGATACCTTTTTGTCATCAGCAGACGCTTTGGCGAAGCTTTTGCTTAAAATTTAAGCGAAGCACTGAATTCTACTGTGAATGGGCGAAGGTAGCTACCAGTCATAAGCTGGTTCTTTATGCCTTTTGCCTCGTCCTTTGTTATAAGTTCCGCTCCAGCAATACTTCCTTTTGCTCCTGTTTGGTTGAGGAAGTTTACTACAGTACATCCTAATGAAAGGCGTTTGTTCACTTGCCAGTTGACGCCACCGAATGTCTCCCAATGTCCGTTGAAATAGTATGCCTCGTTGATGTTAGCATATGTCTTTGAGAAATAGCGGAAGCTTGTCCAAATCTTGATGTCTTTGGTAATCATATAACTTGGATCAAGTTCAAGAAGAACTTGTGGAATCTCTGCTACAATATTGCCAGTTGCATTGATATTGCCTACGTAACCATCGTTGAATGTTATGGAAGTTTCATATTTCTTGTATGTAGGTTTCTGGTATGTGAAGAGGAAATGGAAGTCAAAGCCCTTGAAAGGATGCATGACAGCATCTGTCGTCCAGCCCCAAGTCTGTATATCGTAGGTTAGAGGTGCTGCCTTTATTTCGCTTCCATGTTGCAGATTAAGCGTAGAATTGTTGTTCGTCTTCGAAATATACGAGAAGAGCGACGTGAGGCTTAGCCATGAATTGTTGTAGTATATGCCGATGCGACCAAGGGGAACAGATATTTTGTCTGTATTAGGCATAGATGCTGGTGCAAACGCTTCAAATTTAGGATGCTGCACGATGTACGTAAAGTCCCCTGTAAGTCCGAAATTATTTGTCAACTTGTATGTCGCTGCAACAGAGAAATCATAGTTGAACCAATCATATTTTAGTTTGTTCGGGGCTATGATTGTTCCATCGGAGGCTGTTGCGCCAAGATAATAGTCAGCAAATCGTCCAACAAATTCTCCTTGCGCATTCTTTACTGCTGCATTCTCACCGTTGAGGCTCTGCCATTCAAGTCGAAGCCCGTAGTATAGGTTTAGCTTGGAAGTAACGTCCCAATCGTGTGTGGCATAGATTGCAAGCTTATTCTCATGTCCTTTGTAGTATTCCGAAGCATTCTTGTTGAAGTCATAGAAGTAGCTTGTGCGTTTGTTCGCATCCCATAATCTCAAGGCAAAGTTGCCGTCTGATGGTACACTTTGGTCATACATCGTTGTATTTGAGCAGTAGTCTATATTGTAGAACCACTCGTTTATGCCGATGCGAAGGGTGGAATTGTTCAGACGCTTCTGCAATTCGTTGGTGAAGAGGAGCTCATCGACTGTTCCTGCATTCAGACATGACATACGTGTCTGCACGTATTGTCCATCATAGGAATTTACCTTTCCTTCAAGGTCTCGGTACTGATAGTTGTAAAGTCCTTGGTTATCCTGACTCTTCAAGTCGATGAGCGCCATAGGTGTCTGGTATACCATTGCGCCACGGCTGTGGTCGTAGCGTAAAACGGTTTTCATTTCAAATCCATTGTCCCATTTATATTTATTCATCAGCTCTATTTCGCTTGATTTATTCAAGCAAGCGTCATATAAAGTATTCTGTTCCAATTCGCCCGTCCGCATATTTCGGTATGTCATGGTGTTGTCTGTTGGCAGATATGACGTGGTGCCTAGTTTGAAATCTCCGTATTCTTTAACGCTACCGTCGCCAACATATATGAAAGGAGCGCTTTGTGTCGCATAATTGTAGACATTGTGACTGTTGCTGTATTTATACATTGCAGTCAATTCGCCACGGTTACCATTGTATCTTTTAGTTATCAGCGCTTTGTAAATCTGTGTCCTGTCTTGGTATGGCGTTGATTTGATCTTGAAAGTTCCAGGATCGAAATCTTGATACATATTAAAGCTGTAGAACCAGTCGCGGCCCATGTCACCGTTTAAGTTCATTGAGAATTCCTGTAGCCCGAAATGGTTGCTCTTATAGTTGAGAGTTCCGTTGAAACCTTTCTGCCCAAGTTGTGTATATGAGTTTACTGCATATCCAATGTTGCCCGTTGTGATAGCGGTTTCTGCAATTTTTAGTAATCCTTGGTGGCTGAGACTGGCATCACCACGCCATGTGGTATTTACGGAATGTGGATTTGTGGCGTATGTAACAGGCAGTCCGTTTTCCAAAACGTTAACATCAGCAGACGGAAGACCTATTTGTATTTCGCGTGGACCATTTGCACTAGCCGCATTGAGCATGACGTTGCGGTTTCCTTCTTCTTTAGAATTCGTCGTTTTCTCTTCTTGCGCAAAGCTGTTTGCTGCAGCCATAACAAGTAATGCTGCAAGGATAGACTTAGGTAAATCGTTCATAACTTTTAGGTTTTGGTTGTAGTTGTTTGATTTTTCTGTTGCAAAGTTATGCAACGTTTAGATATTCAGTCGGCTACTGATGGTTCATAAACGGAAACGAATCGTTCGTTGCATCAATTGTTGCATGCAATGAACGATTCGTTTTTCTTTTCTTTCTATGTTATTTGTAGTCTTGTAGTAGGTTCAAAGGCTTTATTTGTTTATTTCTCCCGGTTTAACTCCATATTCCTCTTTGAAGCGTTTTGCAAAATACGATGGTGTAGTAAATCCTACCTCGTACGCTACTTCCTGAACCGTTCTGTCTGATGTCTCCAACAGATGCTTTGCCTTTGCAAGACGTGCCTTGCGAAGTAGGTCAACAACGGAATAACCTGTAAGAGCCTTAACCTTTCTGTAAAGTTGAACGCGGCTTAGACCAATTTCTGCCCCAAGATCCTCCACAGAATAATCTGCATCAGGAATATGACTCTTAAGTATCTTGCGCAATTGTGCCACGAAGTTTTTGTCGCGTTCGCCAAGTGTTTCTTCTTCGTCAGCCTGTTCTTGAATGGTTCCAGAGAATATTCTTTTCAGTTGTCTCCTGCTTTTTAATAGATTCTCAATGCGTGTTGTGAGAGTTTTTGCCGAGAAAGGCTTTGTTATATATGAGTCTGCACCTGTAGCATAGCCTTCTGCGCGTTGTTCTTCTAGGCTGCGAGCAGTAAGAAGTATAATAGGTATGTGGCTTGTAGAAACGTCTTCTTTCATGCGCCGACTTAGTTCAAGCCCGTCCATTACAGGCATCATAATATCGGAAATAACTATTTGTGGTACTTTTCTACGTGCGTATTCTAGTCCTTCTGCTCCATTTTGTGCTTCTATAACGTTGAAATGCGGTTGCAGGATAGTTTTTAGGTAACTTCTCATGCTAGCATTGTCATCAATGATCAGCACCAATGGATTTGTGTTGTCGTTGTCTTCTGTAGCAATGAGCGCTTCTGTGTTTTGTATTGTCTTTATGTCTTTTGCCGAATAGTCGTCAGCAAGAGCGTTGCCAGGCTCGTATGATATATTATTGGAATCCAGTGCTTTGTCGTATCCTGGTTGTTGTAAGGGTAATTCTATTGTGAATGCCGAGCCTTTCCCTACTTCGCTTTTCACGGAAACGTTTCCTTTATGTAAGTCTGTGTAAGCCTTTACGATTGCCAGACCTATACCTGTTCCGCCAACAGACCCTTTGGCTTGATAGAAACGCTCAAAGATATGCTTGCTATCTTCTTCAGACATACCCCGTCCTGTGTCTGTAACGACAATGCGGAATGTTTTGTCTGTTAGTTCCAGCTGTGTGGTTATTTTTCCACCTTGCGGCGTGTATTTCAGAGCGTTTGTCATTAGATTGAAGTAAATGTGCGACAATTTTTCCTTGTCAGCAATAACCATGGAACTTTTTTCCGCACTGTATTCAAGCTTCAGTCCTTTTCTTGTTGCTACTGCGGTAAAGTCGCTTTCCCAAACCTGCAGTTCCTCGCCAATATTGAAGCGGTTTAGTTTTAATTTGGCTTTTTCATTTTGTATGCGTCTAAACTCAAGTATTTCTCCAACTAGTTGTGTCAGGATTTTTGCATTGCGACGTATCATTTCTACGAGGTTGCGGTCTTCCCCCTTTATTGATGACTTTTCGGCAAGTTGGTCGGCAGGACCAGATATTAAGGTCAAGGGTGTGCGTAGTTCATGGGAAATGTTTGTAAAGAAACGCAACTGTGTTTGCGTCATTCTTTCCATGTCTTTAGTCATTTCCTTTTGTTGTGCGATGCTGTCTTGCAGTTTCCTGTTGAAGCGCGTCTTTGCAAGGTAAGCTTTTACGGCGAAGGTACAGACCCCAAACAATAGGCAAACGAGAAATATCAGCATGAAGAGATAGCTACGTTGCGTGTCGAAAGCATTTGTTGTTGCTTCAACTCTGTTTCTTAGGGATAGGAGATAGTCGGCTTGCCTTTGCGTTTCGTCGTTTTGCATGAGCAGAACGTTTGCGTTGTCGCGGGTTACGAGAGCCGACGAAAGCAGGTTCTCTCTCTTGAAAGGTTTTTTGTTTAGAATGTCTATAGCCAGTTTCATCACTTCGTCACCGCGTGTCGGATAAATGTAGGAGGCCAACAGTTCACCGTCTTTTACCAGATGCATTCCTCCGCCCCCTTGTGGCATGGCATCAATGCCAAGAAATTTCACCTTGCTAAGGTCAATACCATGTTTTTTCGCAGCCTTTCGGGCTCCCATTGCCATGCGGTCATTGTGGGCGAAGACATAATTGAAGTCTGCCGGTGCGGCATTTAGAAGAGAGTCGGTTAGCCTGTAGGCGTTTTGCTCCGTCCAGTCACATTCCACACTTCTCACAATGTTCATGTTCTTGTGTTTTGCAACTTCCGTATCAAAACCTTTTGCTCTGTCTATAGCTGGAGACGAAGTCGAGAGGCCGCATATTTCTAGTATCTGCCCGCGTCCCTTTATTTGTGTTGAAAGGTATTTTGCGATATTGCGTCCCATTTCTTCATTGTCTGCCCCGATGTATGCGGTGTATTTCTGTGAGCGAGTTCTTCGGTCAAACACGATTACAGGTATCCCCTTGTCGTATGCTCTTTCAATGGCTTCAGAGACCTTCACTTGTCCTGGGGCTACGATGAGCAAATCTACCCCCATTTCAACAAATTGGTCTATCTGTCGTGTCTGCAACTCTATGTCATCGTATGCTGACGAAATGCGGAGATCAACACCATCGTATGAGAAAGCAGATAGACGTAGCTCGTTGTTAAGTTTTTCTCGCCAAACATCTTCGCTGCATTGCGACACACCGATAATGAAGTGGGGCGATCGTTTACCGCATGATGCAAAAACAGTAAGTATACAGAGCAACGTGAAAAATATGTAAATGGGTGTTCTTCTCATAGTTTTCGTTAAGGTATTTTATGCCGCCAATGACAATATATATAATTATGTGTAATTGGATAACTTTGGTAAGAAAGATATTGAACGGCAAAATAGTTCTTCATTTTTGCAAAGTTAGCAATTATTTTGGTACATCAAAAGAATTGCGTATCTTTGGGGCATTAAATTCATACATAAAAAAGCTATAGCTAAAGCATATTTTTGAATAATAAATTAAACACTAAACGGCATGAAAAGATTTTTTTATGCATTGTTTTCAGCAATGCTCGTTTTGATAGGTACAGTTGTTACTGTTTCTTGTGGTGATGACGATAGTGAAGAAGTTCAGACACAGAAAGGTACTGCGGTTGTTTACATTGGGACGACCGATGATATACTAGGAATTTCAGATATTTCTTATGAGGTTAAGCCAGAAGGAGGTCAAACTATATCACGCACGTTGAGAGCCGCGGATTTTTCTGAGAACAATGAATTGTATACCCAAAGGAAAGCCTTAAAAAACAGTGTGGTCAAAAAATTCTATAAAATAGAAATTCCTATTAGTTCACTCCCGTATACATTCTCGGCAAAAGCAACATTTGGTATGAATAATACTGGCTCTTCCGGAAAAAGGAGTGATAACTTAACAATATAATAAATAAAAGAAAACCG
>CAVIMN010000031.1:0-17766 GCA_963644035.1 bacterium | reverse complement strand
CGCCGACCCTCTGCTTGTAAGGCAGATGCTCTAAACCAGCTGAGCTAAACGCCCTAACTCTTGTAAGCGGTTGCAAAGGTAAAGACTTTCCATCTTACCACCAAATTTTTTGCCACATTTTTTCGCAAATTTATAAAAAAACTTTTGCTGTATACATTTTTAGCCTGATTTTATCAAGAATACAAACATATTACCACATAACAAGACTCTATGAACAATCATAGTATTTTCCACGTAACTCAAGTAATCAAAACACAAATCAGTTGAAAACTGATATAGGCTATTTAGACGGTAACAATATTCCAAGCATACCTCTACAGATTTTTTCATCTTCTTATATGAATTGCGATCTGCATCAAATAAGGCACACTTTATGCAAAAGCACTAAAGAAAAAAAAAAACGGCAAGCAAAATGTTTTTAGCACATTCACTTGCCGATATATTTAACAATGTATCATTCACCAATCCAGACACCGAAATCATGCTTCTTCGCATTCAAATCTGGCAATGTTTCTCCAGAATGATAATAGCCAAGAAGCTTTATGTTCCACACAAGAACGCTATATGCAGGTATTTGGTTATAGTCCGATGTACCATAAGCCAATGTCCATGGTACATAAACTTTCCATCTGTCGCCCACATGCATATTCTGCAAAGCTGTTGTATATCCGTCAATCAAGCCACCAACAGCCCATTTCTTTGTACGAGCAGTTTTTTCGTCATAGTCATCAATGTCTCCTTCATAGCTCTTCTCTATAACATATCCATTTTTATATGTTTTCGATGGTATAAGTTTACCGAAGTTGTGCACCAAGACAGAATCCGTATACAATGGACAGGTCGTTCCTTTGCCTATTTCTTCCTTATGGATAACAATGTAATTTGTTCTTGCCAAAGTAGGAGTAGCGGAACTAAGCGACCATGCCCGTATAGTATCCCACTTCCCGTCTTCATTAGCCAAAGCTACATTGAAGATACTGTCGAAGTAAGCAGCATTGCGAGACTGCCAATTAGCATACTCTTCATCTTCCTCATTAGACTCACTGCATGAAGTCATAATTCCTGCACCAACAGATACAATGAAAAATAGGAATAAGACGAATAATATTTTTCTATTCATTACAATATTAGTGTTGTTTTGAATCATACTTCTATCTACTGAAGTTTCTTCAACAGACTAGCTATACTAACTTTATCTTCAATGATAGCGGCAAGCTGTTCAATGTTCACACGTTCTTGCTCCATCGTATCACGGAACCGTAGCGTCACACAATTATCTGTCAAAGTATCATAGTCTACAGTTACGCAATATGGAGTTCCAATTGCATCCTGTCGACGATAACGCTTACCGATTGTATCTTTCTCGTCATACTGGCAATTAAAGTGAAACTTCAAGTTGTTTATTATCTCGCGAGCTTTTTCTGGCAGCCCGTCTTTTTTCACAAGCGGCATAACGGCGAGTTTAACCGGTGCGAGAGCTGCAGGAAGTTTTAATACGACACGTGTTTCACCATTTTCAAGTTTTTCCTCTTCATAAGAATGACACATTACAGAAAGGAACATACGGTCTACACCGATACTTGTTTCAATGTCGTAAGGAGTATAGCTTTCGTTCGTCTGCGGATCAAAGTATTTGATTGAACGCCCTGAAAATTTCTCATGTTGTTTCAAGTCATAGTCTGTACGGCTATGTATTCCTTCAACCTCTTTGAAACCGAAAGGCATCTTAAACTCGATATCCGTTGCAGCATTTGCATAGAAAGCAAGTTTCTCATGATCGTGGAAACGATAGTTTTCAGCTCCAAAACCAAGTGCCTGATGCCATTTCATACGGAATTCTTTCCACTTGGCAAACCAATCCTTTTCTGTTCCCGGCTTAACAAAGAACTGCATCTCCATCTGCTCGAATTCGCGCATACGGAAAATAAACTGACGTGCAACGATCTCGTTTCTGAAAGCCTTTCCAATCTGTGCTATACCGAAAGGTATTTTCATACGTCCTGTTTTCTGCACGTTGAGATAGTTAACGAATATGCCTTGTGCTGTTTCCGGACGAAGATATATTTTGTTTGTTGCCTCAGAAGTAGAACCCATCTCTGTTGAGAACATAAGATTAAACTGGCGTACATCCGTCCAATTCTTTGTTCCACTTATAGGATCTACAATTTCTTCGTCTATGATAATCTGCTTTAGCTCTTCAAGGTTAGGTCCTTGCATTGCCTTTGCATAACGTTCATGCAAGGCATCGCGCTTTGTCTGGTGTTCAATGACACGAGGATTTGTCTCGCAGAACTTCGCTTCGTCAAAGTTTTCTCCAAAGCGCTTGCGAGCTTTTGCAATCTCCTTATCTATTTTTTCCTCATATTTTGCAATTTGATCTTCTATAAGCACGTCTGCCCTATAACGTTTTTTCGAGTCACGATTGTCTATGAGCGGGTCATTAAATGCATCAACGTGACCACTTGCCTTCCATATGGTAGGATGCATGAATATTGCGGAGTCTATACCCACAATATTGTCGTGGAGCAATACCATACTCTTCCACCAATATTCCTTGATGTTGTTTTTCAGCTCCACACCATTCTGCCCATAATCATATACGGCTCCCAGTCCGTCATAGATATCACTACTCGGGAACACAAATCCATATTCCTTACAATGCGAAACGATTTTTTTGAAAACGTCTTCTTGTGTCATGATTTTATTTGTTATTTTATTATTATTCCATACTTTTCTCTCGCAACCAAATTCAACCAATTACGAGGAATATATTTTGCAAAGTTACTTTTTTTCCGCTATTTACAATCGTTTCCTCCCGTTAAATCTTATAAAACGCAACAAAACGATATTCGCGCCGTTTTTATTTACCCGCAAGGCTACGTGCATATTCTATAATGGTGTCAACACCACGAGCCTCATCAGTTGATAAAAGTGAAACTGAAAAATCTGGCTCTATGCCAAATTCCGTACTGTTCTTACTTTTGTCATACATTGGGCAAGCACTAAACCGGACACTCCATCCGTTTGGAAGTTCACTACTAAAAGGCATCCCTGCTCCCCCACCCGTTTTGTCACCAACAACACTCACACGAGGACAACATTTCATATATTTCACAAATTCATTGGCTGCGCTATATACAGAACGATTAGTCAACACATAAACATCCTTCTGCCATCGTATCCCGCTAGAAGGTTTGAGCCATTGCTCCTTCATGGAAGAGAAATCACTATGTCCCGACCCGTTTTTATGCTGTATATATCCCACAAGCATTTTTTCGTTTGTAAATCTTGCTGCAAGTTTCTCTGCTGCCGTAATCTGTCCTCCACCGTTGTTTCGCACATCAACAATCAATGCTCTGCAAGGTGCAAGATAAAGCAAAGCCTCATCAAGGTTACCATCACCTATAGCTGATTCAAAGCTTGCACATCTAATGTAGCCTATGTTATCATCAAGGCGTCTATATTTTATTCCACTAGCCAAACGATAGTCTGTCCCCAAATATCTGCGTTCTAACGTATCGCTATAGTTTTGCGGATAGTCCTCATGCCATGTCCAATAGCGTGCTGTATTAAACGGGGTATATAGGTTAACATGTCCGTCACGCAGTTCACCAAGCATATCTCCTAACACTTCAAGCAACTGCACATCAGACATATTGTTGTCTATTCTTGTGGAATATTTAGCATAGACTTCGTCCCAATCTAGTCCATAAGCGTTTTTTTTGTAATCAAAAAAGCAATACCGCTGATCCATTATTTTCCATAATGCTTCAAAGTTCCCTCTAGGTGTATCGTCAAGCTCATCCTCATCAACACACCCCATCACTGTCACTGCCGCAAAAAGGAGCAAGAAATGGAATACTATTGCATACGTAAAAGATCGCTGACAGCGGTTTACCTGTATATTTATCGTAGCAAAGAACGGTAATTTCGACATTGACAAACTTGATATTTTCATCACGAACTCTCTTTTGATTTCACAGTTACACTACATTTTTACGATTTTAAAGCGCCGCGTTATACCAAAGACAAGCATATTAGACCAACTATGATATTTCAGATTATTCACCTTCGCCTGCCTAAAGTCTCCTTGATATCCTATGCGTACTATTGTTTTTCCTATATTGAAATCTATTGTAAACATGTGGCGGAGCGATGGATTTGAAATAAATGTTGTTGGCACTATATTATGGTCATAGTTCCCTTCCGAAAATATCTCATAATACGATTGCCCGTAGTTAGGGCTGAACATCAGTCCACAAAGCGGTGAACTAACCTCGTAATTTATTGCCAACGGTATCTTTGCCACCGTAAAGCGGTACGTTGCAATAGCAACAGGTGAGATGTCTACATTAAAACGCGCCTGCGCCGGATTGTTGCTGTTACGCGTATTATAAAGGAATCCTGCATTAACATCCAACATTCCTCCCGCCTTAACGCTAAGCCCTTCTTCTAAGAATTTCCATTCATAGAGCAATCCATAGTCAAATTTGTAGTCTCCTCCAATCTCATTGCTATTGTCCGCGCGATTGTGCATAGTACTTACGCATCCTTGATGAACAATCAAGCGCGCCCAACGACCATCTTCACGCTGACGCAACGTATGGGAAATATATCTAAAATCTGTTCCTTTATATTTTTCGTTGGAGAGATATGTATCAAGAACGTCCCTGCTCCCGACTCCAATAAGGCGAGTGTTTGTTATCACCTTTGCATTTTGCGCATTCGCCACACCACACACACACCATTCCATAAGAAATGCTGCAAGAACAAGCAAAGCCGTATATTTCAAGCTTAACGGAAGTTCTGTAATTTTCTTTTTACGGTTATGGAGGATTTCAGTCATATCAATGATTAGTCTTCAAAGAGATTCAGCTGTCCTATTATCTCATCAATTATCTGCCGTTGGCTCTTACCTGCATCGGGATCAAGGTTTTCCACCTCTGTGCTCTGCTGTTCGTCGGTGGGTTTCCCATTACCTAGTTCCTTGCCCTCTGAGAGAATTTCACTTTCGTCCTGCTCTTCATCTGGTTCAAGTTCTTCCAAATTAGCGAGTTCGTATGTTGTTAGTCTCTTTCCGCGCGCCTTAAAGCCCTTGATAATAGCAAATTCATTCACGTTTATATCCTGTGCTCCGCGAAAAGCATCATCACCTCCGAAGATTAGCCGCAGCCTTGGTTTGGGAGTATCTGTTAGCAATAGTAATTGATTCTTTAGATTCTCGCCGATATAGCTTTGCTTGCGCCTTGACATCTCGAAAACAAAACGCTTTATATAAGGGATATTCCCCTGATCAGCCTCTCTCACAACTGCACTCCACACCTTTGCCGGATCGAATTTTTCTATTCTGAAGATGTTATTCTCGTAATGATTATTAGCATCAAAATTAGACATATAGAATTCTCCGCTTTTCAGTATGACTAGGATGTGATCTCCTTCGTTGAACTCTCCGAGCAGTTGCCCGTGTTCGTCATAGTTAAGACGATTCACATCGGGATCGAACCATACTTTCCTTCCGCCCAGCGTGCTATGTCCGTGGCTTTTAAGAGATATACGGTGGATATTTAGTCTTGTCAGGATATTTCCTTTTGCAGTACGTCCCTTAACCATTATTTCAGAAAAGTCTTTCTCTATAAAGATGTTCTTCAATCTTGGGTTTGGAGCAAGCGTTACCTTTATTACTTCGGCTTCGCCATTAGGATTTGCAGTGAAATAATTCACCCTCGATCCTGGAGTACCCTGTGTCAAGTCATACTCTCTATCACGCGTAACTCCAGCCACATTAAACCGCTTAATATAGTATGTGCCCTGACGCCCGTCGCGATACACTACGTTATAGGTAGTTCGCTTGTCATTCTTCTTGAACACAGCAAGATGTATGATATTCTTGCCTACAAAAATTTTGTCGGCTATTCTGACAACTTTAAACTTTCCGTCCTTAAAGAATATGATTACATCATCAATATCCGAACAGTTACATACAAACTCATCCTTTTTCAATCCTGTCCCGATAAAGCCTTCTTGACGGTTGATATAGAGTTTCTCGTTTGCCTCAACAACTTTTGTTGCTTCAATTGTGTCAAAATTTCGTATTTCTGTGAGACGTGGGTGTTGTTTACCATACTTTTCTTTGAGATAGGTAAACCACTTTGCCGTGACTTCAACCATATTGTTAAGGTCTCGCTCTATCATTTCTATCTCAGCCTTAATCCTTGCCATCAACTCGTCAGCTTTGTCTTTGTTGAATTTCAGAATGCGCTGCATCTTTATCTCCATAAGGCGAAGGATATCATCTTTTGTCACCTCACGAATCATTTGGGGATAGAATGGCGTCAACCTTGTATCTATATGCTGGCATGCGGCATCCATGTCGGGAGCATTTTCAAACCCTTTATCCTTGTAAATGCGTTCCTCTATGAATATTTTTTCAAGCGATGCAAAATGCAGTTGTTCAAGAAGTTCTCCTCTGCGTATCTCAAGTTCTTTGCGTATGAGTTCCTTCGTGCGATCAACGGAGTGCCGCAAAACATCGCTAACTGTAAGGAACTGAGGCTTGTCGTCTTCTATAACACAACAGTTTGGAGAAATGTTCATCTCACAGTCTGAAAAGGCATATAGAGCATCAAGTGTTTTGTCTGATGACACACCTGGTGCAAGATGCACTTGTATTTCAACCTCGGCAGCTGTATTATCGTCCACTTTTCTTGCCTTTATCTTGCCTTTTTCTATGGCGCGAAGTATAGAGTCAATAAGTGTTGTAGTGGTTTTACCGAAAGGTATCTCGCGTATTACAAGCGTTTTACTGTCAAGCTTCTCTATCTTAGCCCTAACCTTGAGCTGACCACCACGTTGACCATCATTATATTTGCCAACATCAATACTTCCTCCTGTAGGAAAATCGGGGTAAAGTTGAAAAGGCTCGTTGTGAAGATAACTTATCGCGGCATCACAGATTTCATTAAAGTTATGAGGCAGAATTTTTGAAGACAATCCAACGGCAATACCTTCAGCCCCCTGTGTAAGAAGCAAGGGGAACTTTGCGGGCAAGGTTATAGGCTCTTTGTTTCTGCCATCGTATGACAGCTGCCATTCCGTCGTCTTAGGATTAAAAACCACATCAATGGCGAATTTAGACAGTCGCGCCTCGATGTAACGCGGAGCAGCGGCACGGTCACCTGTAAGAATATTTCCCCAGTTTCCCTGACAGTCAACGAGCAAATCTTTCTGTCCCAACTGAACAAGAGCATCGCCAATAGACGCATCACCATGCGGGTGAAATTGCATGGTATGTCCTACTATATTTGCGACCTTATTGAAGCGTCCGTCATCCATACGTTTCATAGAATGAAGGATGCGGCGCTGCACGGGCTTCAATCCATCCTCTATATGTGGGACTGCACGCTCCAAAATGACATAAGACGCATAGTCTAGAAACCAGTTCTTGTACATTCCACTAAGGTGGTGTACGGCCGAAGCATCGAAGCGGCTCGTTGGAGTATAGTCGTTTCCTTGTTCTACTTCTGATGTAATGGTTTCTTCCTCTGCATCCTCGCCCTCTATTGCCGGGGATGATTCTGATTGAGCGGAATTGTCATTTCCTTCATCAGTTTCAGGGCCATTGGAAGTCGCCATACTGTTTTCGTCTATTATCTCATTGTCTCTTATTTCGTCGCTCATTGTAGTGTAGTGTTACATCTGTCTATCATTTTCCTTTTTTATGCAACCGCACATGAGGAAAAGGAAAACCGTTCAAAATTACTGTTTTTTCCCGACTTTAACAAATTCTTTCACGGCATTTCACCATCATGTTTATAGACGCAAGCCATAAGAGCCACGCCGCTGATGAGTTAATATGCCACGCAGATATTACATTATTTGAGGAGCAGGAGTATTGAGTACGCTTTTATAGATATCATTTATAACAAGCCCAGCTATTGTAAAGCCGAAGATTGCCGTTACATGAGCCATAGTTCCGTTTATTTGAGCCTTTGAACTGCACCATTCATGGTTTACAAGCGACGGCTCACCAGGACCAGTCTTTGCCTTTGGGCACATGCATTTCTCTGTACCACAAGTTGAATTATGCCCGAGATTTGCCAGAAGTTCCTCGCTATACACACATTTGAACTTACGGACGGGGCGTATTTTCTGTTTTCTGAACTTATTTCTCAACGCACGTGCCAGCGGACAGCCCTTAACCTTCCAAAATTCTGCCACTCCAATTTTCTCCACATCCATTTTCAGAGCCGCACCCATGGAAGAATAAAACTGAGCCTTTGTCTTGCACGCTTCAAGAATAAGATGTGCCTTGTCTTTGAGACTGTCAATGGCATCTATAATATAATCATAGTTTTCCAAGCAAAACGAAGATGAAGTCTCTTCATCGTATATTTTCTGCAAAGCAATTATTTCTGCATTAGGGTTAATTTCAAGTAACCGATCCTTTAGTGCTTCTACTTTCACACGGCCAATGGTCTTTGTTGTTGCCATCAGCTGCCGGTTAATGTTCGTTATGCAAACACGATCCGAGTCAACTATAGTAAGATGGCGTATGCCTGAGCGTACTAGACTCTCCGCACACCAACTGCCAACACCGCCAACACCGAATATTATCACTTTTGCTTCGGCTGTTTTCTGCATGACTCGCTCACCAACGAGCAACTCCATTCTCTTGAATATTCCCTTTTCTATTCCCATGGATTTGTTTGTTTTCCTATTGTTGCGTTGTTATCTCTTATTTTTCTGCTGCTATAATTCTTTTCACTTCTGCCATATCCGCAATTTCACTCAGTGGTTTCATAACGAATTCACGTTCCGCCATAAGTGGATGGGGTATAATTAAATCACGCTCTGCAATATGAATGTTATCATATAACAGCACATCAATATCTATTATCCGGTCATGATACTGTGCTTGATGCGACTTTTCACTGCGCCCCATCTTGCATTCTATTGTCTGTGTCTGCCGAAGGACTTGCCATGGCGTGAGTTCCGTCAACACAGCCACCACAGCATTTATGAATCTGTTTGGCGATTCGAAGCCCCATGGAGCCGTGTCATAAAGAGCTGACCGGCACACTACTTTGCCGACCAGCTCTTCTATATATTCTATGGCACGGCATATGTTTTCTTCCCTTTTGCCAAGATTTGTGCCGAGCCCCAAATATACTTTATGTTTCATGTCTTTGCTTTCAAAGCCACTGCATACCCATTAGTCATTGAGGATAAGCATGGCATCACCGTAACACCCGAAGCGGAATCCGTTTTCTACGGCTTTTTCATAAGCTTCCATAACCAATTCATATCCTCCGAAGGCACATGTTGCCATAAGCAAAGGCGACATCGGCTGATAGAAATTGGCAATCATGGTATCTGCCAATCCACACTCATATGGAGGGAATATGAATTTGTTTGTCCATCCCTCATATTCCTTCAGCATCTTGTCGGTCCCCATTGCTGTTTCTGTGGCCTTGAGAACACTTGTACCCACTGCACATACATGATGGCCGCTGCGCTTAGCATCGTTAACCACCCTACACGCCTCTGCGTTAATGTGCATTTGCTCGGAATCCATTTTGTGTTTTGTGAGGTCTTCCACTTCTATATTATGGAAATTTCCAAGTGCGCAATGCACCGTAATGAAAGCGAAATCAATACCTTTTATCTCCATACGCTTCATCAGCTCGCGACTGAAATGCAATCCCGTGGCGGGGGCGGTAACAGCTCCCTCGTTTTTTGCAAATATGCACTGGAAACGTTCAGAGTCTTCAGAAGTTGTGGCACGCTTGTCTACGATATAATGAGGTAACGGTGCCTCGCCAAGTGCAAAAAGATCACGTTTGAATTCATCATGTGGCGCATCGTAAAGGAAGCGCAACGTACGTCCGCGGCTCGTTGTATTGTCTATCACCTCGGCAACCATTGAGCTACTTTCATCAAAGAACAGTTTGTTACCGATTCTTATCTTGCGAGCTGGCTCAACAAGTACATCCCACAGGCGCATTTCCTCATTGAGCTCGCGCAGCAGGAACACTTCTATCTTTGCTTCTGTCTTTTCCTTCGTACCATAGAGTCGGGCAGGAAAGACCTTTGTGTCATTGAATATGAAAGTATCATGCTCATCGAAATAATCAAGTACGTTCCTGAAATCCATGTACTGCTGTTTGCCTTCTGCATCAACAATGGGATTTCCGCTTTCGTCATTCTTGAACATGTCGATGGTTTTTGACTTGCGGTGTAGCACCATAAGTCGACATTCGTCTCGATAGTAAGATGGCTCTAAGGCGATAAGCTCCTCTGGAAGCTTAAATTTGAATTGTGACAGTTTCATATTCTTGGTTTTCGTTTTTCTTTTATCTTTCTTACAAGCTAATAAGCTTGAGTAATCATTTCTATATCCCCTCCTCTATTGTCTGTTGGCTAAGCCAAGAGGGAAAATCGTCAAGGGTTATACAGTTTTCTACCTTTATGTCTCCCACCCTTGTACGACGCAGTGATGTAAGGAAAGCCCCACTGCCTAGCGCATAACCTATATCCCGTGCAAGAGCACGAATATAGGTTCCTTTACCGCAGACGACCCTAATGGACATCTGCATTTTCTCTGGACTGAAGTCGGTTAGTTCTATCTCGTCTACTTGCAGGGTCTTTGCTTTTAATGGCACATCCTGCCCTTTGCGCATGAGCTTATATGCCCGATGGCCATTTATCTTACAAGCAGAATAAGCTGGCGGTACTTGCTTTATCTCACCGATAAACTGCTGAAGTGTTTGCTCTATTAGGGATTGCGTTATATGCGCTGTAGGATACGTGTAATCCACAGTATGCTCTTTGTCGAAACTTGGCGTTGTTGCACCAAGTTGCAAAGTTGCCGTATATTCCTTTGTATGCCCTTGCAATTCATCAATCCGCTTAGTTGCCTTGCCGGTGCAGAGGATAAGCACTCCTGTGGCCAATGGGTCAAGCGTTCCGGCATGACCTGTTTTTACCCGCTTTACGCCCAATTTCTGAGATATCAGAAACCTTACATGAGCCAAAGCCCCGAAACTAGACATTCGGTATGGCTTATCGATGCAGATTATTTCTCCTGCGTTGAAATCCATATTTTGAATATAAGTCTATGTTAAAAGAATGAACATACGGCCGTTATCACTCCTGCTATGGCACAATATATTCCGAAATATATCAACTTTCCCTTCTTTACCACGTTAATCATCCACTTACAAGCTATGCAACCTGAAAAGAATGCAGCAAGGAATCCTACAACAAGAGGCAATGTGTCAACACCGCCAAAAGCCTGTTCGCCCTTAAGTCCTTTCAAAACATCAAGCAATGCCTCGCCTAATATTGGTGGAATAACCATAAGAAAAGAGAATTGGGCAAGCGATTCTTTCTTGTTGCCGAGCAGAAGTCCTGTTGCTATGGTGCTTCCTGAACGGGAAAGACCTGGCATTACCGCACAGGCTTGGGCGATACCGATAATCAATGCGTCTACCATACTTATTCTTTGCTTCTGCCTTGGCTTGGCATAATACGAGAAAGTAAGCAATATCGCTGTTAGCATCAACATCAAACCGACTATAAACAAGCCCGAACCGAATACACTTTCTATTTTATCCTTAAAAAAGACACCGACAATACCTACGGGTATCATTGAGACTACAATATTGATGAAATACTTCGTTTCCTCATTCATACGGAACTTAAACAGTCCCTTTAATATCCAGTCTATCTCTTTCCAAAGAACAAGAAGTGTACTTAATACTGTTGCGACATGAACCAATACAGTAAACTCCAGATTATCTTCGCCGTTAATACCGAATAACGAAGCGCCTATTGCCAAATGGCCACTACTACTCACTGGCAAATACTCCGTAAAGCCCTGAATAAGCCCTAGCACCAAAGCTTCAAACCAATTCATATTATTATTTGTTTTAGAGAAATAATCCTGTTATTCTTTCACTTCGTCTTTTGGTTTGCGAACAATTCCAAATATCATGGAAACAAAGCCCAAAAGGCAAACTACTGGGGCTACCTTTATGCGCATTGTGCTGAAAATTTCAGGATTATAGTGAGTTTCGTCAGAACCTCCGCCGCTCATCAACAAAAAGCCCGCAAGGACAATTACAAAACTCGCCGCGATCATAATGAAATTCCCGCGGCCAAATGCGAAATTCTTTTTTTCTTCCATTGTATTCCTTTATGTTTTTGTCTTTTTTTCTTAAATCTTATATAAATCGCCTGCCTTCATTCTCAAATATTTGTTCACTGAAAACCAAGAGCAAACCAACGTTATAAGCAAGCCAAACAGAAGTACAGCCCCTCCCATTATCAAAATATTCTCTATTGTAAGCACGGCCAGTATATCCGGTTCATACAGATACAACTCATAGAGTCCGCCGGCCAACACTCCTTCAGCAAGTAGCGATGCAAGAAAGCCCATTGCTACGGCATTGCGTACGAAAGGAGCACGGATAAAGCCCCATGAAGCCCCAACAAGCTTCATCGTGTGAATAGTGAATCTACGGGCATACATACCCAAACGAACGGTATTGTTTATAAGCGAAAACGAAACGAAAAGCAATAGACATGCAAGCACCAGCAATACGATATTTATACGCTGGAGCTTACTGTTTACACTTTCAACAAGATCTTGAGGATAAGTAATATCCGTAACCTTATTGTTTGTTTTAAGTTGTTTTGAAATCCATTTAAGTGAATCGTTGTTTGCATACTGGGCTTTGAACTGCAATTCCATAGATCCGACAAAAGGATTTACACCTATAAATTCACTGGGATCCGTACCCATAGCCTGCGTCTGTTCCTTTAGAACTTGTTCCTTGCTTATATATGTAACCTTATTAACATAGGGCAAATTGGAAAGCTCACGTAACAACTGCTTTACCTCAGGATTCGTAACATTCTCGTCTAACACCATGGTCAGCGTTAGGTTTTCTTTCACGTACGCCGACAAGTTCTGCGCCGTAAGCACAGAAAGCACAACCATCCCGAGAAGGATAAGCACCATAGCGGTGCTTATGCATAAAGTTACTGCCTGCAGACTTATACGCCGGCCGGCCTTTCTCTTTCTTTTGCCCATTATAAAAGCGGTTATAACACACCTAATTTCTTGCAAAGGAACAAAAAAAAAAGCGCATAAGAAATAGTTTAACATGTATTAACCTCACAAACAGACTTTATAGAGCCTTCTGCTCCCAATATACCCGATTTCCTTCTCTAAAGGGGACAAACTTTAGACAGAAAAAAACGCTCTATATTTTTGTTTCTTATCATAAAGATGTAACTTTGCCACTATGAGTACTGTTATTTATCCATCACCGATATTCGGGCCTATACATAGCCGGAGACTTGGTATTTCATTAGGAATAAACCTTCAGCCTGCAGACGGGAAGACCTGTACATTTGATTGTATTTACTGTGAATGTGGATACAACACAGATCGCCGCCCGACATTGCCAAGACCAGAAAGAAAAGTAGTGGCTGACGCACTTGAAAAGAAGCTTAAAGAAATGCAGAATGACGGTATTTCCCCTGACGTACTGACATTTGCAGGCAACGGTGAGCCAACATCGCATCCGCAATTTAAAGAAATTATTGAGGATACCATTCAATTACGCAACAAATATTGCCCCAAAGCAAAGGTTTCCGTTCTAAGTAACTCCACCATGCTTTATAGAAGTCAAGTTGTTGAAGCACTTATGAAAGTGGACAACAACATTCTAAAGCTTGATACTGTTGACTTTGAATACATAAAGGTTGTTGACCGTCCACTACAACCATCATACAACGTTGAAGAAATCATTGACAGAATGAAGCAGTTCAACGGGCACATTATTATACAAACAATGTTTATGAAGGGGAAATCTGGCAATAAAGACGTCAACAATGTGAAGGAACAATACATTGAACCATGGCTAAAGGCTGTTGAGCACATCCGTCCGATGGAAGTCATGGTATATACCATTGACAGAGAAACTCCTGATCATGACCTGTTGAAAGCTTCACGGGAAGAGCTTGATGCCATACGCGACCGCGTAATAGCAATGGGCATTCCATGCACAGCTTCATATTAAGCATTTGTATTTTGCAATATACTGCAAGACTTCGGTACTTTGGCATAAGCCTTTACCGAAGTCTTGCTGTGTTTGTTTTTAGTTATGCACAAGCGTTCCTATCTGCTCGCCTTCCATAACCTTTTTCAGATTTCCCACAATATCCATATTGAATACATATATCGGTAGATTATTCTCCTTACACATTGTAGTAGCAGTAAGGTCCATCACTTTCAATCCACGGGTATATATCTCATCATATGTTATGTCATTGAATTTTGTTGCCGTTGGATCTTTCTCCGGATCTGCCGTATATATACCGTCAACGCGTGTTCCTTTCAACATAACATCCGCCTCAATTTCTATGCCACGAAGCGAAGAACCTGTATCCGTCGTGAAATAAGGGCTACCTGTTCCTGCGGAAAAAATACAGACAAAACCATTTTCCATAGCCTCTATGGCTTTCCACTTGCTATAAAACTCCCCTATAGGCTCCATTCGTATTGCTGTAAGCACTTTTGTCTTCACGCCAAGTGCCCCTAGAGCAGAGCTGAGTGCTAATGAATTTATCACGGTTGCACACATACCCATTTGGTCTCCCTTTACACGATCGAAGCCTTTGCCTGCTCCACTCAAGCCGCGGAAAATATTGCCACCGCCAATGACGATACCTATCTGCACTCCCATTTCATGCACTTCCTTAATCTGGCGCGCATAATCATTAAGCCTTTCGACATCAATGCCGTAATTTTGCTTTCCCATCAAGCTCTCGCCACTGAGCTTCAACAGTATTCTCTTGTACTTTGTCATATTAGATATATTTTTAAATAAGGTTACTTTTAATAAACATAGTACCTTAATTTTTAAAATAATTTATTAGTAACTGAGATTATTCACAAACAATAATTATTTATAATAACTAATGTCTAGATATTTTTTATTCGTAATTATAAGTTTCAGGTCTTTTCGTTAAGAAGAAGAAGTCTCTCAATCATCATCCGCCAAGCCTAAATGAATTTCAACTCCTTGAATTCGTACTCTGACAACGTGCCGTCATCTCGCCTTAAAAGAATATGTCCATTGCTATCCACATCTTCAATACGTGCGTAAAATTCGCCTTCATTGTCAAAATAGCCATAAGAACCTGTTCTACGGTAGAGGTTGCTCATATATTCTTTCTTTATTGCCTCATAATCTCCGCCATTTATGGCATGCAGACGCTCACTAAAATTTTCGAGAACACGCTCAAGAAGTTTTTTCAAAGAAACAGAGTGGCGCATAATTTGAGATAAAGATATCGGATTAGGAGCATCGCTAAGAAATTCTCGCTGATTTACATTAATGCCAACACCTATTATACAGCGACTGACCCCCTTACTGCTCACCTTACATTCAGACAAAGTTCCACTGATTTTACGGTCGTCCCAATAAATATCATTTGGCCATTTAATCGTAAAGCCGCGGCAATCCATGCCACTTGCCACTGAACGTCCGAACATAAAGTCATAGTCTTCAAGCATCTTCCAACTTCTTATACTTTCAACTTCTTTAGCAAGAGCAGACCTAATTGAAATAGCCATCGCTTCCAATAGTACATACTGACAATTAGCTGGAACGCCAACAGGACAAAATTCAACACTGAAAGTAAGATTCTTACCAGATTCACTTTCCCATTTGTTCTTTCCTTGTCCGTGTCCTGACGTCTGAAAATTTGCAACAGCTACGGTCATAAACTCTCCGCGCTCCCCAACATAACTATTCAAATAAGAGTTTGTTGAATCAACGACGTCAAGTTCTATAATTTTTATCTTATCCATTTTAGAAAGTATAAACAAAAATAATCACGTATAGGTTTATGTATAATTGCCTAATGTATGTTACCTAATCTTTGCAAAGATAACAAAGTTCTGAAAAAATGTACACGCAGAACAATAAAAACTATTTTTTATTTACCCATTACAGAATGGGTTAAACTTGAAAAAGTTGACATATCTTTATACATAAAAATGGAGTCTATCTTTACCCGCCCAAAATACTTTCAAATTATTTTAGCAGAAAGGTATCCATTCTATGACCTTATTTAAAGAAATAAGGCATAAAAGCATTCTCGATATGCTCTATCCTGCAATTCTTTTCGTCTGTACCAGTAATGGCTATCACATCAAAACGTATCGGCAAGTCTATACAATTTGATTTTACGAATCTATTGGCTGCTATAGTAATGTTCTTAATTTTCTTTCGATCCACAGCCTGCTCTGGCGAGAGGAAAACATCATTGCGTCTTGTTTTCACTTCCACAAATACAAGTGTTCCGCAATAAATAGCTATAATATCAATATCCTTATGTCCATCTCTCCAATCTCGTGCAATAACCTTATATCCCTTTGCCTCGAGAGTTTTAACTGCAAACGTTTCTCCCCATCGTCCTAAGTCATTATGTTGAGCCATATAATTATTAAGTAAAAATCATTCAATGCCAATTTCACCTATTGTATATCAAAACAACAAAATGAAACCATAAATTACACTACGAGCAAAGATATAAAAATAAATAAGAAAAAGCCAATAGTGTCAACAAAAAGTAACGTAGTAAATACAAACACATTTATAAGAAAACAATATTCGCATAATAATAAGACCTTATTCAAGAAGAAGAACATAAAAACGATTATTCTTTTCTTTTTGAATTATTATCTATTTACAGTATCTTTGCATTTAAAAGATGATATTATATAATAATTTCATCGCTTTCCAATTTCAATAGATCTATCTCATAAGAAGAACCCTATGCGTAAGTTGGGGCCATAAAGACTAAGGTATATAATTATATAACTCACTAAAATAAAATAATATGGCATTTAATAAAGATAAAAATCTTAAGCTCTACTATTCTATTAAAGAAGTTGCAGAGATGCTAAACGTTAGCGAAAGCATGTTACGCTTTTGGGAAAAAGAAGTGCCAATGATTAAGCCTAAGACAACGGGAAATAACATTAGGCAATACACTGAAACAGATATTGAAAACATAAAGATAATATATAACTTAGTCAAAATACGGGGATTTAAACTTGCTGCTGCACGCAAGATGTTGCGCGAGAAAAAGAACGAGGTTAGCACTGACACAAAAGTTTTGGAGATTCTTCTCAAACTACGCGATGATTTAACGGAAATGAAAAAACAATTTGATTATCTTACATAATGCTTTAATACCTGTAATGGTAGCATTTTATGCATCATCAATAATACGATACTACATATTCTACCTCAATGATTTTCGACATACGTCTTCAGAACCACTAAAAGTAAAAAAAAGGTATTTTCTCTTCTTTGCGCACAAAGTTTACTATATAGATTTAATTATCAATCTTTACTCCCCCTCTTCCATTTCCTTCTTAAGCATTTCGTAAGGTTTAATTAAACCTTACTTGGTTCCACAAATAGAAAATTAACAGAGAAAATACCACCTCTCCGTGTATAATGACATAATAGCCAGGCTTATTTAAACGCAACAAAGCCATTAGAAAAAACAATACAAAAGCACTTTTTGCCACAACAGGCGTGATATATATAACCTCACCCGTTAGCCCCAATGCCAAGAGTTTAAAGTTCATAAAACAAAAAGCCTCCGGATTAGGTAAAACTGGCATAAACAAAAAGAGCCTCCGAAGTGTTGTCTTCGGAGGCTCTACTCTTACGG
>CAVIMN010000030.1:0-18785 GCA_963644035.1 bacterium | reverse complement strand
AGTGGATAGGGGAATCGAACCCCTATGCCAAGATTGAGAATCTTGTATCCTAACCGTTAGATGAATCCACCATCCTTGCATTACTAAAACACCTGCGGAAGCTGGGGGATTCGAACCCCCGGTACGTTAAACACGTACGGCAGTTTAGCAAACTGCTGGTTTCAGCCACTCACCCAAACTTCCTTCCGGTTTGTTCTGTTACCACAGGCATTTCGTTTAATGCGGTGCAAAGGTACGGTTTTATTTTAAACTGCCAAACTTTTCCATCAATATTTTTCAAGAAAAGTGTCTTTTTTGTTTTTCTTTTTACAAAAACGGGGTTTTCGGCATTTTTTATACCATTAGTTTTCGTAGTCTCAAAGATGTTATTCTTTTCTTTTCCATATGTTCATAACCTTATGTCGTATGGCGATATGGTTAAGCAGTGTTACTATGATGAACAAGGCTGAACCTAGAGCAATGGCATTGAACATAGTGCCTGATTCCATCTGCGGGAAGAGTGTTTCTATTATGTCCATGTAATAGTTCCTTACGAAATGGAGTATAGTCCATGTTATGATGAGTACGCATAGGTTAAGACCTATAGTAAGCACCTGGTAGGGTAGGGCAACCTTCGTGGGGCTATAGCCGATGAGAAGTAGGTTTTCCAGCTTTGAAGAGTTCTTCTGCACAAGCAGATATATGCTGAGCATGAGAATATAGAAGCTCAGAATACTTATTGTCAGTCCTATTGCCATTACGAGCGATACGGTCATTCTTAGGAAATACGTTGTTTTTTCGGCTTGTAGCTTGTCGCTTTCAACTTCGTAGCCGTGATTGTCGAGATATGTCGTAATGTTGTCGTCTGTTGGGTTGCCCACTTCCAGTATCAATCTGGTGGGGTCTGATTGACTTCCCGGTGCGAAACGCTTGTTGCTCCAGTCCATGAAATTCTGTGGTACGAGGATTGTGTTCAGTCTGTTGGAGAATCCTATTACCTTGCCCTTGAATTGCTCTTTCTGCCCGTTGCCGTGAATGAATATCTTGAAGTCTATCATGCCAACAAGTCCGTCGCTTATTTTCGGCAGAGAGTGCGACTGTGCAAATCCGAAGTTATACATATTTATATATGTGCGCGGCAGTATGATGGGCACTTCGTTTGAGCCTTCGTCGTAATGCCAGTCATCGAGCGGAACATCCACGAATTTGTCGGGAACGCTCTCGAAGAACAATTCTGAGTTGAGGATATTCTGTCCGTTTACGCCCATTGTTGCGTCAACCTTATATTCTGTTGAAGTGAATTTCCCGCCCCGTTTCGTGAATTTCTGGTTGAAGAGTTCTTCGGTTTCCGTTTTGCTGAACGTGTTTGCGCCTCCTCCGATAACGCTCGCCGTTCCGATTTTTTTGCTGACGATAAGATAGTCAGCTTTCATAAAGCTGTCTTGTGACGTAAATACAGGTTTCACGTCGCTATAGAACTGGAACCCAAGCAGAACGATGAACATTCCGAATAGGTTTGCGAAGAAAAATCCTGCGAATTGTGCAATGCTTATATGTCTTCTAAGCAGTTTCCAGACCAGTGTCATAGTTTGTATGTTTTATCGTAGTTCAAATCCATATGTTTGCCAATGCTTGTGACGATGATGCCTGCTCCTTGTCGTTTTGCTTCGTCCATCATTATTTCTGCCATTACGGCCGAGTTGCGGTCATCGAGGTGGCTCACAGGTTCGTCGGCAAGGAGAAAGTCGAAAGGTTGAACGAGGGCTCTTGCCATAGCCACGCGTTGTTGTTGTCCGAACGACATGTGTCCCACTTTCGTGTCGGCTTTGTCTGCTATGCCCATCCGCTCAAACCATTCCGTGATTTCACTGCGCTTTTTGAAGTTAGTAAGCTTGTTCTTTATCTCAACGTTCTCCATTGCAGTCAGTTCGGGGAAGAGTCGCAGCTCCTGAAACAGATATGCCAAGTGCATTTTGCGCAGGTCAATCCAGTCTTTCACTTTGTAGTTCTTCGTATCCTCACTGTCGAACATTACGTGGCCTTGGTAGTCGTGGCGGTAGCCCAAGACATAACTGCAGAAGGTACTTTTCCCTTTGCCGCTTTCTGCCTCAACGAGATATAGCTTGCCTTTTTCAAACGGGGCATCAGCGTTCCATATGTTAGAAATCATGTCCTGCTGGTTAGCGAAGACATGTGGTATTACCTTGTCGAAAACAATCTTTTCCATTTTATTCCTTTATCCCTATCATTTAATGGTATACAATATGTACTGTATTCCGCCAAGCAATGGTTCTGCCACGCTTTTTACCGTTGCGTTCTCGTTGCTTAAGCCTAACAGTTCTTTTATGTTTATCACCACAGCGAAGCGTTTTCCTTCTGCGTTGGTGAGAATTGATGTGGGGAGTGGCTGTGCGGCTTTTGAAAGGATGCCAGGGGCAAGGGTCTGTTCCGTGCTGCCGTAGAATTCCTTTTCTTTTGATATACCGAACCAGAAATTGGTATTTCCACTTTTATAGGCAAAAGTGTTTGGCGATAGTGTTTCTAATGAAGCCCCCGCTCCGCATGATTTCTTCCAGTATTCGATGTCTTTGAGGAAATTACTGTCTTTTAGCTTTGCAGCGATGCTTAGCGATGGTGAATCAGCAGAGTAGGATTTGATGCTCGTGAGCATGTTGCCGTCTACGGAGCGCAGAATGTTGTCCATGTCAACAACGGTATTTGCTCCAGCCAACATTACGCCGAGTTCCTTGCTGGCGTGTATCATGTCAAGAAAATCTGTGCCTTGCATGTTTGTGAATATGGAGCATAGTGCATCTGCTGGTGCGCAGTCAAGGAAGCGTTTTCCTATTGGGCGCATCTTTTTCGATTGAACATCTAGAGAATTCTTCAGATTTTCGTTGCTGGCAGTCGTTTCCGCATTGATGTTCAGAAATGTGTTGTCTTTCTTTTCCAGCGTAGCTGTTATGTATATGTCAGAGTTGTCTGCATCTTTTGGCTTCGTGATTGTGAGTAGAGCAGCCAATTGTTGCGGAAGGGCATCGCCCCTTGCCGCTAAAACGGCAGCCTCTTCCTTTTCTTTTAAGAGGTCGAAAAGAGGTGTTTCTGTTGCGCTATGCTCTTCGTCTTGCTTGAGCCATTTTGTCAGAGTGCGTGTTGCGTCCGCCATTTGTGCCGGGAGTATAGGACCCATAACCGTTGTTGCTTCATCGGAAATCCCCACAGCCCATGAGTTGTTAATAAGGGCGAAAGTATATCCGCGTCGTTCCACAGGACGACTGCTTTCCCCACTTTTTGCCATTTTCTCGAGGAGTTCGGTTATCTTTTCCTTGTCGTCAGTCTTTGCGCATAGCCCCATATTTCCATCGACTGTGGTGAATAGGAAAATCTTATGCTTGAAGTCAATACCACAGTCTTCGGCATTGTCGGCAGGAAGCAATAATTTTACCGTTTCTTTGCTTATCGGAAGTTCTTGTTGACCATCAACTTTGCTGAAGTCAATCTGCAAAACAGCGTTTGCATTTTGTGGTATAGCGTTGGTGTAGCCTTTTCCTGAGCATGAAGCCAAAAAGCAGACACTGGCTAAAATTGCCAAAGCCTGCATAGCTAGTCTTTTTACCTTTTTCATTTTGTTGATAGTTTAATGTTAGTCTTTTCTGAAAATTGTTTGTGCCGCCATCGCCGCATAGAGTGCCGCCGTTTCGGTGCGCAGCCTGCTTTTGCCGAGCGACACAGGCGTGTAGCCGTGTTTTATGGCCAGCTTCACTTCGTCAATAGAGAAATCGCCTTCCGGTCCGACGAGAATTGTCACTTTTTCGTCGCTATCACCATTGCTTCGTTTTTCTGCCATTGTGGAAAAGAGGTCTACGCTTTGTATTTCTTCATAGCAGTGTGCAATGTATTTCTGTCCGTTTCTTTCTTTTGTAATAAAATCACTGAACGGTAGCATAGCATTGACAATAGGTTTCCATGGCTTCCTACTTTGTTTTGTTGCCGAAACCACAATTTTCTCTATGCGTTCCTCTTTAAGCGTTTTGCGTTCTGAAAACCTGCACAAGACGAAATCCAGCTCGTCAATGCCAATCTCCGTGGCTTTTTCTGCGAACCATTCAGTGCGTTCCATCATTTTTGTTGGGGCCATGGCAATACAGATGTGGCCGTTCCATGTTTTCTCTTGGGGAAGTGTTTCCTCAATGGCATAGAGGCAACGCTTTTGCGTGGCGAGCGTAACTTTTGCCCGATAGAATGAGCCGCAACCGTCCATGAGGAACATCTCGTCACCGTTCTGCAGCCGCAGCACCCTCGTGGCATGTGCAGCCTCTTCCTGTGGCAGTTCGGCTGAAGAGTCAGCTTGCGGCACATAGAAATATCTAGCTTCTTTCATTTTATTCCTTTTCCTTAGCTTCCTTTCTAGCTTGCTGTTCGTCCCTTAGTCTTGAGGCCAGTTCGTATCTCTCTTCCTTTAAGGCTTTCTCTAGAGCGTCGGCAAGCATCTTGTCGGTCAGAATACTTATTGGCAGATTCACGGCGTTGCTGCTTGGATCAGTGTATCTTGTGGATATCTGCTGCATCAGTTTAAGGGTGGCAAGCATCGGTGTTCCGCTGCACAACGATAAGAGAACTGCATCGCTCAAGCGTATGTCAAGGTCATTGTCTGACGACGACTCTGCTTCTGTCTCTCCGCCAATGATGAGCTTTGTGTGGAATTTCCCGCAATCAACCGATTGAATGACAAAACGGCTGTTGGGCGGACAATATCTTGTCAGCATGGATGCTGCGATGTTACACATTCGGTTGTTGGGCTTTTCCTTCAACGACGTGTTCACTCTTATTTCTATTTCCAGAGCTATGGCTCTGTCGCAGATGAATGTAATCTGCCGTGTTTTATCTTTGTTGGCAAGAATGATCAGTCCGATATCATCTTTTCCTGGTATCGAAGTCACCCTGTCGAAAATAACTTCTTCTGTTTCTATCATTTACTCCGTGTGTTTGTCTTATATAACTTGCCCTTATTCAGCCTTTGGCTTTTTGTTGTTGAACATGATGGCAAAGCTTAGTCCTACGGCAAGGGCAAAGCCGGCGAATATGAACCAGCAAGTTTGCCAATCGCCCACGAGGAAGCCGTTGTCGGTCCAATGGCAGTAGTGGTTTACTATTTCTCCTGCAAGCAGGGTGCCAATCGTGGCTCCCAATCCGTTTGTCATGAGCATAAACAATCCTTGTGCCGATGCTTTTATATCTTCGCTGCACTCCGAGTCAACAAACAGTCCGCCCGACACGTTGAAGAAGTCGAACGCCACTCCGTAGACAAGGCATGAGAGGATGAGTAGTATTACCTTTGGGAATGCCGGTCCGCCCAGTCCGAAGAAGCCAAACCGCAGCACCCATGCAAACATGGCAATAAGCATAACATTCTTTATGCCGTAGCGTTTAAGGAAGAACGGAATGAGCAGGATGCAGAAAGCCTCGGCAATCTGTGATATTGAAACGAGCAATGTAGCATTGTTGGCGGCGAAAGTGTCAGCCAACAGAGGGTCAGCCTTGAAGTGTGTGATGTATGGTGTGGCAAAGCCGTTGGTAACCTGTAGCGACATGCCGAGCAGTCCGGAGAAGATGAAGAACATTGCCATTTTCTTTGTGCGGAACAGTCTGAAGGCATCCAGTCCGAGCAGTTGTGCCAGCGAGCGTTTCTGGTTGTCTGCGCTTTTCTTGGCAATCTTACATTCAGGCAGTGCCAAGCAATAGAGGAAGAGTACAAAGCCAAGCAGTCCGGAAACGAGGAACTGCCAGTTGGTATACTGGAATTTGTGTGTGCTTTCCGCCAACGTCAGCGAGAAGCTTCCGTTCTCGACTGTGGCGCAGTTTACAAACCACATAGTGGCAATGAATCCCACAGTTCCGAGCACGCGTATCGGCGGGAAGTCAGTTACGGTGTCGCGCCCGTGGTCTTGAAGTATTTTGAACGCCACGGTGTTCGACAATGCCAGTGTAGGCATATAGAAAGCAACGCTTATCGTGTAGACAGTGATGAAAATTGTTGCATCAGGTTTTTCTGAAGCCTGCCCCATGGCAAAGAGCCCCACCATTGCTAGCCCGGCCAAAAGGTGACAGATGCCAAGAAGTCGCTGTGGTTGTATGTATTTGTCTGCCACGATTCCCATGAGTGTAGGCATGAAGATAGACACTATTCCTTGTATGGCATAGAACCATGATATCTCTTGCCCCATTCCGGCATTGCCAAGATACTGTCCCATGGATGTGAGGTAGGCACCCCACACTGCGAACTCAAGGAAGTTCATTATTGATAAGCGTACTTTTAGATTCATTGCTTTAATTTTCTGTTTTTAAGTTAATGGTAAGGTTATAAGGTTTTTGTGAAACGAGCGTTACACATCTTGCAAAGTTAAGGATTTTTGTTTTACCTGCAAAACAAAACCGCCATATAGCCTTTGGCGTAAGTCTTTTTTAACCTGTGGATTTTGCAGCCCGTGTGTTTTTCCTTACCTTTGCAAGGCTTTTAAAACCCCACAGACAGGAAGAAAATGAAAATAACGAAAACAAGATATATCCAGTTGTTTTTTGCAGTAGTGTTCGTATTGATGCTCGTAAAATGCATGCATCCGCAGATAGCGCGCCCTGCATCCGATGATGGAGAAAACGGACTCTCGAAAGGCGACACCCTCATTACTGACAGTGTTTCATCAGATGTTAAGCCGACGCCGACGTCGCCAGGGATTCGCCAAGCCGCAACGCGCTTCGTTGATGAAAAGGGTAACCTTGTGAAAAACAGGATATATAGCGTGCCGCGTTTCAGTGAAGCTTTTCCAGACAGCAATAGTGTGCAGCTAACGGCCGCCCGTCAGTGGGGCGTATCGCCGGTGAAAGACCGTCGGGATGCCGAGACGCGCAAGGCGGAGCTGGTATATATAGGCGCAAGCCCGTATTATACGGTTGATAAACTGAAGAACAGCATACCCTATCTCGTGCCTCGTGCCTCCGTGCTGCTCGACCATATCGGTCAAGCCTTCTTCGACAGTCTTCAGGTGAAGGGAGTCCCCCTGCATAAGTTTATTGTTACGAGTGTATTAAGAAGCAGGGATGATGTAGAAAGCCTGCGGGGACGCAACGGAAACGCCACGGCCAATTCATGTCATCTCTACGGGACAACATTTGATATCTGTTACAATCGCTATACGACGGTAAGCGATCCTGACGGAGTGCAACGCAGAGCCGTGCGCAACGACACGCTGAAATGGGTGTTGAGCGAGGTGTTGCGCGATATGCGTGTAAACGGGAGATGCTATATAAAATATGAGGTAAAGCAGGGATGTTTCCATCTTACCGTTAGATAAGGCTTGGCGCAAAAAAAACGCCATGGCAAATCTGCCATGGCGCACTTCAACAATAGTGTCGTTTAAATGTATTGATATTCTCTTTTATAGAAGCCCCATATCGGGAAATCCATTTAGAAGTTGTAGAACAAACCAAGTGAGAGGTTCGTTGCGTCAACGCCAGCAACCCAAGAGTCTGACTTGATTGTGTTTTCAGTGTTGAACACTTTGTAGTTCGTTTCAGAGTGGTTCCATCCGAAGAAGCCTACGTGTGCAACGATGCTGAACTTGTCGATGTTTACAGAAACACCAGGACGAAGACCGATAGAGTAAAGGTCTGTGTCAACCTTGTTGTAGTGCTTGTAGCCAACAGAGCCGTCGCAGAAAACGTTTATCACCTTACCTTTTACGAAAGTGAAGCGAGCGTATGGATTAACCTCGAAAGTGTTTACTGTCAAGTCGTCATCATCAGATGTAACACCTTCCTTAGCCCATCCGAAGTTCACACCAGCAGCCCAAGTGTCGCTGAACTTGTAGCCGATTTCCGGAAGGAATTTGTAGGTTATTGTTGCGTCGTCGTCACCGTCAATCTTAGTACTGTTTATACCGAGGCTACCGCCGACATAAACTTGTGCGCTTGCAGCTACTGCCACAAAAGCAGCAGCCAATGTTGTGAGTAATTTTTTCATGTTTTCTTTCACCTTTTCTTTTATGTTTAATCCCTATTGTTGTTCTTTTATTATATTGCTTAAAATATGTGGTTTTTAAGTCTATTCTAGTTCTTTTTGCGCTGCAAATGTCTGAATTTAATATTGAAATAACAATAATCCGCCACAAAAAATCACCATTTGGCGGCATTACGTATAAAACTTTTGGAATAAACGGACAATTTCAATATCTTTGCAATTCGTATTTTATAGAAAATCTACACTAAAAGGCAATACGTTGTTTTAGATGCAAAAGGCAAAAAAGATAAAGAACCTGAAGATTATCCTTGTCATGGTGATGGCAGTGGTTTCTGTTGTAGGTGCTATGGCACAGACGTCCGACACGCTCATTGTCAGGCAACTACGTTCTCGCGGAATAACATTCTCGGCAGATAATGCCCTCACTCTGTTGCCAAGCGGACAGGAGAAATTCGATGACATGTTTCGTGCCATACGCCAAGCACACTCTAGTGTGCATCTGGAATATTTCAATTTCCGTAACGACTCAATAGCTTCCATGCTTTTCGATATCCTTGCCCAAAAGGCGAGAGAGGGGGTTGAGGTAAGGGCTCTTTTCGACGGCTTCGGCAATGACTCCAACAACCGACCGCTGAAAAAGCGCCATCTAACCGCTCTTCGGCAGCGCGGCATAGAAATTTACGAGTTCGACCCACTGCGTTTTCCTTGGGTGAACCATGTTTTCCATCGCGACCACAGGAAGATTGTTGTCATTGACGGCAAGATAGCATATACTGGCGGCATGAATGTGGCCGACTATTATATAAAAGGTACGGAACAGGTGGGGCGTTGGCGTGACATGCACTGCCGGATAGAGGGTTCGGAAGTGAACACTCTGCAGGCGATATTCTTGAAGATGTGGAAAAAGGTTACTGGACAGGAAGTCTCAGGAGCCAAATATTACAGAGGCATCCACGGCGCAGACTACATACAGGGGCTACAACCAGACACCACATCTACGGCATACTCCAAAACCGTGGGGATAATAAACAGAGAACCGCATACGTCAAACAAGATAATACGTCAGTTCTATATTGATGCAATCAACGATGCGAGAGACAGCATAAAGCTTGTCAATCCGTATCTGACGCTCAGTCATAATCTGAAGAAGGCGCTTAGATGTGCTGTGGAGCGGGGAGTGAAGGTTGAAGTTATGGTTTCTTCACACAGCGACATACCGCTCACGCCAGACTGCGTTTTCTATAACGTCAATAAACTGCGTCAACATGGTATTGACGTGTGGATATACGAAGACGGATTCCACCACACCAAGGTTATGACCGTAGACGGCCGATTCTGCACCGTGGGGAGTGCTAATCTCAACTCCCGCAGCTTGCGCTTCGACTATGAGGAGAATGCCGTAGTTGTTGATGCAGCCACAACGCGTCAGCTTGATGCAATGTTTGATGCCGACAAAGCCTCTTCGTTCAAACTAACCGAAGAGTCGTGGAACCAGTGGCGCACACCATGGAAAAAGTTTGTTGGCTGGTTCGCCCATCTGCTCGCACCATTCCTTTAGAAAGCTAAGCCTCAGGAAAGACTGGCAATATGATATAAATACCAACAATGGCAAGGAAGAAATTCGAACTTATTGTACCGCAAGGAGAAACCCGTGTGTTGTTGCACACATGTTGCGCACCTTGCTCCTCGGCTATAATAGAGTGCATGCTGAAACATGGCATAACACCAGTAATATACTACTGCAATCCCAATATCTATCCCGAAAAGGAATACGTCACGAGAAAGGACGAGTGTTCTCGTTATGCCCGCTCGCTTGGGCTTGATATAGTGGATGCCGACTATAACCACGCCGCATGGTTGAGCCGGATGAAAGGGCTGGAGAGCGAGCCTGAGCGTGGCTCAAGATGCTTGGAGTGTTTCAAAATGCGACTGAGGGACACGGCACAGTATGCTCACGAAAACGGATTTAAGGTGATAACCACAACACTCGCATCATCGCGCTGGAAAAGTCTTGAGCAGATAAACACGGCAGGAGAATGGGCTGTTTCGCCTTTTGAAGACGTGGAGTGGTGGGGACAGAACTGGCGAAAGGGCGGACTTAGCGAGCGCCGCGCTGCCATTATCCGTGAATACGATTTCTATAACCAGCAGTATTGCGGATGTGAGTTTAGCATGCGCAAGGATGAAGCGGAATAACGTGTTGGCATATTTTTTGTTTGGATAGAAAAAGCGGTAAGTAATAACAAGAAAAGAAAGAACACCTGAAAATATGACAAATCAGTTTTCACAGGAAATTTTGGATATACTGAACTTAAGCAAGGAAGAGGCGCAGCGCCATTCTAGCAAGGAGGTAGAGCCAGACCATCTTTTTCTCGGTCTGCTACGCCACAAAGGCAGAACGCCTGCTCTGCTGAAGGAATTGCACATTGACACGGAACAGATGAAACGTCAAGTAGAACAGCATATAGACGAGTCTCTGCGCACGGAGAACGGTAACGAACCGTTAAGTCTCGGTGAAGATGCCAACCGTATACTGAAGCTTGCCATACTGGAGGCAAGGAAGAAATCAACGCAAATGGTTGACGAAACACATCTCCTGCTTGCGATGATGCATACTCCGCAAGACAATTATCCAAAAGAATATCTGAAACAAAACAACGTAGATTACGACATAATGGCAGACCATATAAACAAGGCTGACAAGATAAGAAACGGTATAGACGTGCCCGACGCCGAAGAAGACGACGATTTCGGAACACCACGCCAATCACATCAGGAGAAAGCCCAAGCGCCAGGGACGGGAAACCGTCAGGGAGGAACGAATACGCCAATACTTGACAACTTCGGGACAGACCTTACCTGTGCCGCCGAAGAGGGGAAGCTTGACCCTGTGGTGGGGCGCGAAAAGGAAATTACAAGAATAACCGAAATACTTTGTAGGCGGAAAAAGAACAACCCGATACTTATTGGAGAACCGGGCGTAGGAAAAACGGCTATCGTGGAAGGACTTGCTACGCAGATTGCCAAAAAGCGCACATCGCCCTTGCTCTTCGGCAAGAGAGTGGTGTCGATAGACCTTGGTGCTATAGTGGCAGGAACAAAATACCGCGGACAGTTCGAGGAGCGTATCAAGGCGATGGTGAAAGAAATAGAGCAGTCGCCAGATGTTATTATCTTCATAGACGAGATACACATGCTCATTGGCGCAGGTTCCGCCCCAGGAACAATGGATGCTGCCAACATGCTCAAGCCCGCCCTCTCGCGTGGCACAATACAGTGTATCGGTACTACAACGCTCGACGAATACCGAAAGTCGATAGAAAAGGATGGCGCTCTAGAGCGACGCTTCCAGAAAATAATCGTTGACGAAACATCGCCAGAAGAGACAAAGGAGATACTTAATAATATAAAGGAACGCTACGAGAGCCATCATGGCGTGAGATACACCCCTGAAGCCATTGCGGCTTGTGTGGATTACACCGGAAGATATATCAGCGACCGCCAGTTCCCCGACAAAGCCATTGACGCTCTTGATGAAGTGGGAGCTAAGGTGCGCCTTGGCAGTGTGCAGATGCCTCCTGAAATAAAGGACCTTGAGGGTCGTATAGAGGAGGTGTCAAAGAAAAAGCAGCAGGCGGTGATGAACCAAAACTACGAATTGGCAGCAAGCTTCCGCGACATGCAAAACGAACTGCGCAACCAGCTCAGCGAGATGGAAGAAAAATTCAAGAGCGGTGAGCTTGGAGGCATCGTGGAGGTGACGGAAGCCGACGTGGCGCGCACGGTTTCTGCCATAGCCGGAGTGCCCGTGCAGAGAGTAACCGAGACTGAAACAGCGCGTCTGCGCGGTATGGGCGACGCTTTGCGCCACACTGTAATAGCACAGGATGCTGCCATAGAAAAAGTAGTGAAAGCGATACAACGCAACCGTGTCGGCATACGTCCGCAGAACTGCCCAATTGGCGTGTTTATGTTCCTCGGACCGACAGGAGTGGGCAAGACATACTTGGCAAAGAAGTTGGCAGAATACATGTTCGGCAGTGCTGATGCACTAATACGCATCGACATGAGTGAATATAGCGAGAGCTTCAATACATCGCGACTTATTGGTGCTCCTCCGGGATATGTGGGCTACGATGAAGGCGGACAGCTAACAGAACGGGTGCGACGCAGACCTTACTCCATAGTGTTGTTGGACGAAATAGAGAAAGCTCACTCAAACGTGTTCAATATGCTGCTACAGGTGCTCGATGAAGGGCGGTTAACTGATGGAAATGGCAGACTTGTGGACTTCAGAAACACCATTATCATTATGACCAGCAATGCTGGAACACGTCAGCTCAAAGACTTCGGACGTGGTATCGGCTTTAATGCCGGACGCCTCTCTGCCGATATGAAAGACAGCGACAAGCAGTATGCACGTTCAATCATACAGAAGAGCTTAAGCAAGCAGTTCAGTCCGGAATTCCTCAACCGTCTTGACGACATCATAACCTTCGATCAGCTCGGTCTTGAAGCTATAAAGCAGATAATCGACCTGGAACTATCTTCTCTGAAGGAACGTCTTGCAGACTTGGGATACAGCATGCAGCTTACCGACAAGGCGAAGGATTTTGTAGCAGAAAAAGGCTACGACGTGCAGTTCGGTGCCCGTCCGCTGAAGCGTGCCATACAAAACTACATTGAAGACGGCATCTGTGAGCTGGTACTCGAAGGCGAACTGGAAAAAGGCTCCACAATAACGATAGGCAAGAATCCAAAGAAGGAAGAGCTTACGTTCAAAAAAAGCATCTAAACCGCAAGAATATAAAAGATTATGTATATCTTTGCACACGCATCGTGTCCGATATGTCCATGAAAAGGACGCCGGGCACGATGCGTGTGCTAAGAAAACAACAAAACATAACAACTATGTACAGGACAAATACGTGCGGAGAGCTGCGCCTCTCCGACGCTGGAAAGAAAGTTACACTCGCCGGATGGGTGCAGCGCAGCCGAAAGATGGGCGGCATGACCTTTGTTGACCTTCGCGACAGATACGGCATAACACAGCTTGCATTCAACGACGAGGTTGACGCAGAGCTATGCGCCAAGGCAAACAAACTCGGGCGTGAATTCTGCATTCAAGTGGAGGGAACAGTGAGCGAACGCCAAAGCAAAAATCCTAAGATGCCGACAGGAGAAATCGAAATAACGGTATCTTCCCTCAACGTTCTTAGCGAGAGTGCAACACCTCCGTTCACAATAGAAGACAATACCGACGGTGGCGACGACATACGCATGAAATACCGCTATCTTGACCTAAGAAGGCCGTGCGTAAGGAAGAACCTTGAATTGCGTCACCGTATGACGATACTCATTCGCAACTTCTTGGACAACCAGAACTTCATCGAAGTGGAAACGCCGATACTTATCGGTAGCACACCTGAAGGCGCACGCGATTTTGTTGTGCCCTCGCGTATGAACCCCGGACAGTTCTATGCACTGCCGCAAAGTCCGCAGACGCTGAAGCAGTTGCTCATGGTAAGCGGATTCGACAGATACTTTCAAATAGCAAAATGTTTCCGCGATGAAGACTTGCGCGCTGACCGTCAGCCGGAGTTCACACAGATAGACTGCGAAATGTCGTTCGTAGACCAAGACGATGTGATAGACCTCTTCGAAGAGATGGCACGTCACCTCTTCCGCGAAGTGCGCGGTGTGGAGCTTCCTGCAAAGCTTCAGCAGATGACATGGCACGATGCTATGCGCCGCTTCGGTAGCGACAAGCCAGACTTGCGCTTCGGCATGGAATTCGTGGAACTTATGGATGAGCTGAAAGGTACAGGAGAATTCTCCGTATTCAATGACGCAGAATATATCGGTGGTATATGCGCCGATGGATGTGCATCATACACACGCAAGCAACTTGACCAGCTGACTGACTTCGTGAAGAAGCCACAAGTGGGGGCAAAGGGGCTTGTTTGGATAAAAGTGAACGAAGACGGTTCTATAAAGAGCAGCATAGACAAGTTCTATACACCCGAAACAATGGCAAAGGCTGTGGAGAAATGCAATGCCAAACCAGGTGACCTCATCCTTATACTCAGTGGCAACAACGCAAACAAGACACGCGTTCAGTTGTGCAGCCTACGCCTGGAGATGGGCGATAGACTCGGATTGCGCGACAAGGATAAGTTTGAATGTCTTTGGATTGTTGACTTCCCACTCTTTGAATGGAGCGACGAGGAGCAGAGACTCATGGCAACACACCATCCTTTCACCATGCCGAACCCTAATGACATACCTTTGCTTGAAGAGCACCCAGAGCGTGTGCGTGCAAAGGCATACGACTTTGTATGCAACGGCATAGAGGTGGGCGGAGGAAGTCTCCGTATCCACGACGGAAAGCTGCAGGAAAAGATGTTCAAGATACTTGGTTTCACGCCTGAGCGTGCCATGGCACAGTTCGGATTCCTCATCAACGCCTTCAAATATGGAGCACCGCCACATGCAGGACTTGCCTTCGGTCTCGACCGTTTCGTTTCCATTATGGCAGGACTCGACTCCATACGCGACTGTATCGCTTTCCCGAAGAACAATAGCGGACGTGACGTTATGCTCGATGCTCCGTCAGAAATTGACGACAAACAGCTCAAGGAACTGCAAATAAGCGTTGATGTAAATCAAGAAAACGCATAAAGTCTTGCCTTATAGTGGCTTTCGTCTGAATTAACGGTGCAAATTGTAATTTTGTATAAGAAAAAATGTTACATTTGCAAATGATTTATAAAGCAATAAGCAACAATGGCATATTGCGGAACTAAATTTTATCATTATGACAGAAAAGAAAGTTACAGAAAAAAAGGTTGTTACAGCTACTGCTGCTAAGAAGACAACAACAAAAAGAACAACAACCAAGAAGGCAACCTCTACATTCGTTATCGATGTTCAGAGTGTAGGCTTCAAGGCTGGTGATGTTTATCAGGCTCTTTCAACAGCTGAAGCTCCAATGACTGTTGCAGAAATATCCAAAGCTGCAAAGATTACAAGCGAGGAGACACTTCTCGGAATGGGCTGGTTGCTTAAGGAAGGCAAGATCAAAGGCGAGGAAAACAAATTTTCATTGGCGTAACCAACGAAAAGTTGAATAACAGGAGGGCTGTCGATATAATATTATATCTTCAGTCCTTTTTATGTTTTGCCACATTACAATTTCTACTCAAGCGAGAAGACCTGGCTTATAACAACAATGAACTACGATCAGGACATAAAGCGCATACTGTGGGAAGCCGGAAGCGAGGGGTTGTCGGTAAAGAAGATTGCCCGACACATATACAACTTGCACAACGGCCTCTTTGAGACTATTGCCTATGAAGATATTTATAAGGCTGTGGTATATAGCGTTGTGAAGAACAGAAAGTCCAAGACGCCGTTCATTGAAAATGCAGGCAAGAGAGGCATCTACCGTCTTACGGAAAAGACCAGTAGGGAGACCCAACTGTTCTTCAACTTTCTCGAGGAGACCGATGTTGAGGCTGAAGCCAAGCCTAATGTTGACCAGTCGTTATCGTTGTTCTGAGAAGTCTTCGTTGCATTGGCAAAAACTTTTACCGTTCTATTAAAGGCTATACTAACAACAAAAAATATATATACATACTATGGGAAAACAATATTTTCTTGGACTTGACGTAGGGAGTTCTTCCGTCAAGGCATCACTCGTTGATATTGAAAGCGGCAAATGTGCTGCAACAACATTCTACCCCGAAAGCGAGGCACCTATCATCGCAGTAAAGAGCGGATGGGCTGAGCAGGACACGCAGATGTGGTGGGACAACTGCAAACTCTGCATCAAAAAGGTAAAGGAGATGGCAAATGCCTCGGCTGACGACATCAAGGCTATCGGTATTTCCTACCAAATGCACGGATTGGTGTGCGTGGATAAAAACCTAGAAGTTCTTCGTCCAGCAATTATTTGGTGCGACTCTAGAGCTGTGCCTTATGGCGAAAAAGCTTTTCATGGCATAGGCTCAGAAAAATGTCTCGGCCATCTGCTTAACTCTCCAGGAAATTTCACCGCGGCAAAACTTGCATGGGTTAAGGAAAATGAGCCGGAGGTGTATAACAGGATATACAAGTTTATGCTTCCTGGTGACTTTATTGCAATGAAGCTCAGCGGAACGGTAAATACAACAGCCAGCGGACTGAGTGAGGGCATTCTTTGGGATTTCAAGGAGCGCAAAACGGCGGACTTTGTGCTTGATTTCTATGGAATAGACCGTAGTCTCGTGCCGGATATTGTTCCAACGTTCAGTGTGCAGAGCGAGGTGTCGGCATCTGCAGCAGCAGAGACAGGCTTGAAAGAGGGCACTCCTATCAGCTACAGAGCTGGCGACCAGCCAAACAACGCCTTGAGCCTAAACGTGTTCAATCCAGGCGAAATAGCTTCAACGGCTGGCACGTCGGGAGTCGTTTATGGTGTGCTTGGCAATGTGGGCTACGACCCAAAGAGCCGCGTAAATACGTTTGCACACGTCAACTATACCAGCGAGCAAGACCGTCTTGGTGTGTTGCTTTGCATTAACGGAACGGGTATTCTCAATGCATGGACAAAGCGCACAATTGCTCCTGAGGGCATGTCTTATGCCGAAATGAACGACTTTGCAGCCAGTGTGCCTGTGGGCAGCGAGGGACTTTCTGTGATTCCTTTCGGTAATGGAGCGGAGCGTGTGCTTGAGAACCGTGAAACAGGATGTTCTATTCACGGGATAAACTTCAACAAGCACACAAAGGCACATCTAGTGCGCGCTGCTCAAGAAGGCATCGTGTTCAGTTTCTGCTACGGAATGGAGATTATGGCAGAAATGGGCATGAACATAACAAAGATACATGCAGGAAAGGCCAACATGTTCCTCAGCAAGTTGTTCCGTGACACGCTGGCTGGAGTGAGCGGAGCGCAGATCGAACTGTATGAAACAGATGGCAGCGTGGGAGCAGCAAAGGGAGCAGGAATAGGTTGTGGCTATTATAAAGACAACAACGAAGCCTTCTCTTCACTTGAAAAGCTCGCTGTTATAGAACCAGATGAGAAACTGCGTCCGGAATATCTCGCTGCCTACGCAGCATGGAAAGACAGACTTTCCAAAATATAAGCAAAGACAATCGTTCTGCCTGAAACAGTAGAACACACATTAAGGCAGATATGTTTAACATGAATAATTCATAGATATGCGGAAAAGTGTTTTTCCGTGTCTATGAATTATTTATGATATTAAGTGTATATTTTTTATATATAGCTAAATAAGTTTTTTTAATGCAGTCAAAAAATAGAATAGAATATTTGGATGCGATGAGAGGATTGACGATGATGTTGGTTGTTTTTGCTCATGTTCGTTTTTTCTCTTTTCATCTTTCAAATTTCCGGGGGGGGCTAGCTACAACGATATTTTCATGATGGTCAGGATGCCCCTGTTCTTTTTCGTCAGCGGCTTCCTTCTTGACAAGCCAGGGATAATCTGGAGATTGAAAGACGCTGTTCCCTTCATCAAGAAGAAGGCGAAAATACAGTTGCTCCCCACTTTTGTTTTTCTGCTGGCCTATTGTTATCTGTTTGATATAAACGTAATCGACAGTTTAAACGATAGCATGAAGAGTGGATATTGGTTTACTATTACCTTATTCGAATATTTTATTGTATATTCGCTTTGTAAGATGATGCCTGTCCGCTATCAGTATAAGGTGTTGTTTCTAGTATCTTTTTTGTTTTTGGGAATAGGGTATCTTCCCGTTTGGGGAGCATTGCAATTTAATAAATTATGGTATTTTGTTTTCTTTAGCTTTGGAGCTTACATAAAGAGTCATTTCAGTTCCTTCGTGGATTTCTTGGAAGGTAAATGGTTCGCTATTGTCTTTGTTGCGTTTTTCGCCTTTGCATTCTTGCGTCTAAAGGGTTCTTTACCAAACAATGTGCCATTTCAAATACTTCTGCAGGTCTTTCAGGGCATTGCGGGCATCTGTATAGTATTTAATTTCTTCAGGAAACATGACGCCTCTTTCCGGCAGACAACCGCCATAGGCCGGATTTTACAATACATAGGAAAAAGAACACTGGATGTATATTTGCTGCATTATTTCTTCCTTCCCCGAAATCTGGACATCGTAGGCGATTTCTTTTTGACAAACTCTAATCCTTCAATAGAGTTCTTTTGCTCATTCTTGTTGGCAATTATAGTTGTAGGGTTGTGCCTTGTGGCAAGTAATGTAATTCGCACCAGCGACATCTTGGCCCATTGGCTTTTTGGAATGAAGAAGATGTAGATACCAGTCGTATTGCAGCTGGCGAGAAAGCACTGCTTGCGTCACACCTTCGCCACGATGACCCTCACCGCTGGCGGCAACCTCTACACCACAAGCTGCCTGTTGGGATGCGCCAACATCCATAGCACCGAAATCTATGCCGATGACAGATGCATCTACCCAACCGCGCTGTTGGTAAATCTTGGCAGCAGCGGCCATTGCCCGTTCGTAGATGAAATGAGCATCATTGACGTTGTCTATCGTGTCTTTGCCATGTAACAATGTCACAATGCGGCTGTGTCGCATTGTAGCAAAACAAAAATGTAAGGAATTTCTTAGTTTTTGAAAAAAATATGCTACAAATTCAGTTGGCAAGGCAATAATTTTGCAAACGTCATCCGACAATGGTTTGTTAAACGATACACGAAAACACATCGGATGCAATAATGCGAAACATCAAAACGACATTAGATATGAGTACATCAAACGGAACAACAAATGTGGGTAACTCCCTTAT
>CAVIMN010000029.1:0-20016 GCA_963644035.1 bacterium | reverse complement strand
ACCCACAACCTTCTGATCCGTAGTCAGATGCTCTATTCAGTTGAGCTACGGAGCCTCTTTCTTAATTGCGGTTGCAAAGGTATTGACTTTTTTGATAAGATGCAAATTTATTTATTTGTTTTTTTATTTGTTATGTTATGTTTTATACGTTTGCTTTGTTAAAAGTACTAATTTTTTATTTTTCACCTATTATTAATATAATAAGTGCATTCTTCGTTTATTTCTATTTCAGTCTTTGTGGACTTTTAATGCCTTTCTTATACAAGACTAGAAGGGCTTGTATAAATTATGGTGTGTCATATTTGTTCTGTGGGAGTTTTTGTAACTCGTAGTTCTGTTAGACAAGTGGCAAACTATTATTATGGTAATATTGGGTATAGTTAGAATAATTGCACATTTTTTTTTGCGCTGTGCAAAGAATAATGTAACTTTGCAGAAATAAATACAAGAATATTCATGGAATCCATACCGAGTTTCAACTCTTTTATAGAAAAGAGTATAATAAAAAATTGGGATCTTGATGCTTTAACCGACTACAAGGGGGCAACTCTTCAATATAAAGATGTGGCAAGAAAAATTGAAAAATTGCATATCTTGTTTGAAAATAGCGGAGTTGTTAAAGGAGATAAAATTGCTATTTGTGGTAGAAATAGTGCTTGTTGGGCTGTCGCGTTTTTAGCAACACTTACCTATGGGGCAGTGGCAGTACCAGTTCTTCATGAATTTACGGCAGATCAGATACATAACATTGTTAATCATAGTGAAGCAAAGCTTCTTTTTGTAGGAGATGTTGTAGCTACCCAGATAGACCAAACAAAAATGCCTAACCTTGAGGGCATAATCTTTATACCAGATTATTCGCTTGTTGTTTCTAGAACAGATAAACTAACCTTTGCACGTGAGCATTTAAATGAATTGTTTGGGAAGAGATATCCAAAGGCTTTTCGGCAACAGCATGTTAGTTATTATAAAGAGCAATCGCCGGAAGAACTTGCTCTAATTAATTATACTAGTGGGACGACAGGCTTTTCAAAAGGTGTAATGTTGCCTTATCGTGCTCTTTGGAGTAATCTTGATTTTGCTTATCATGTATTGGGTAAGAAAATTCCGGAAGGTGCAAACACAATAAGTATTCTTCCGATGGCTCATATGTATGGAATGGCATTTGAATTTCTGTTTGAATTCAGTCATGGGTGTCATGTTTATTATTTGACTAGAGTGCCAAGCCCAGCCATAATCGCACAGGCATTCAAAGATGTAAAGCCTGCGATAATTATAGCTGTTCCGTTGGTAATCGAGAAAATTATACGCAAAAAGGTCTTTCCAAAACTTCAAAATGGTAAGATTCGATTGCTTCTAAAAATGCCAGGTATCAGTAAAAAAGTGAAGCAAAAAATTTGTGAACAGGTGTATCAGGCATTTGGGGGTAATATATACGAAGTGATTATAGGTGGTGCTGCATTGAATCAGGAAATAGAAGCATTTCTGAAAGACATTGATTTCCCGTTTACAGTTGGATATGGAGCAACAGAGTGTGCACCGATAATTTCTTATGCGGATTATCATGATTTTGTTCCAACCTCGTGTGGAAGAGGGGTTATACATATGCAGGTAAAAATAGATAGTAATAATCCGGAAGAAGTACCAGGCGAGATATTGGCAAAAGGGCTTAACGTAATGTTGGGATATTATAAAAATGAAGAGGCAACTCAAAACACTATAGATGAAGACGGATGGTATCATACTGGTGATTTGGGGCTTATGGACAGTCAAGGTAATATCTTTATTAAGGGGCGTAGTAAGAATATGTTACTTGGTGCCAATGGTCAAAATATATATCCGGAAGAAATTGAAGACAAACTAAACAGTATGCCTCTAGTTACTGAAAGTGTTGTGATTCAGAGAGAAGGTAAACTAATAGGACTTGTTTATCCTGATTTTGAAGAAGCCCAAAATATGGGAATTTCTGCAGATGATTTAAATGATGTTATGGAGCAAAATCGGCAAGGTCTTAATGCGGCTCAACCAGCTTATTGCAAAATTTCATCAATAAAAATAATGGAAAAGGAATTTGAAAAAACCCCCAAAAAAAGCATAAAACGCTATCTTTATCAGTAGACTTCTTTGGGCTAGCATGATTTCATTAACAGAATAGCATGAATACCAATAGCAAATTGTGAGATAAAAATGAAAAAACAGTCACAATATATTATATTTTTGTCTTTATTGTTCTTGTTGGGTATAAGCAATTTTGCTTATGGGGCGAAACGAGAATTCCGTGGGGCGTGGATACAGTGTGTTAATGGGCAATTTCTTGGAATGAGCACTGAAGAGATGCAGCAAACGCTTCTTTATCAATTGAATGAATTGCAAAAGGATGGTGTCAATGCTATAATTTTTCAAGTTCGTCCTGAGTGTGATGCGTTATATGAGAGTAAGTTAGAACCATGGAGCCGTTTTTTTACAGGTAAACAAGGAATGGCTCCAATGCCATATTGGGATCCGCTTAAATGGATGGTAGAAGAGTGTCATAAGCGCGGAATGGAATTGCATGCTTGGATAAATCCTTTTAGGGCTAAAACCAAAGTGACAACTGAATTATCTGCCAATCATATAGCAATTCGTAAACCCGGTGACGCTTTTCCTTATGATGGTATGATAATACTTAATCCTTCAAAACAGGAAAACCGAGATTATATATGTATGGTAGTGAAGGATATTGTGTCTCGTTATGATGTAGATGGAATACATATTGATGATTATTTCTATCCATATCCTGTGGTAGGTAAGAACATTCCTGATGAAGATGATTTTAAGAGTAACAGTAATGGATTCTTAAATATAGGCGATTGGCGTAGAGACAATGTTAGTGTCTTTATAAGACAACTATATGAAACGGTACATTCTACGAAGCCATGGGTGAAAGTCGGTATTTCACCTTTTGGAATATATCGAAATGCAAAAAGTGACAAAAATATAGGAAGTGAGACGAATGGCTTACAAAACTATGATGATTTGTATGCGGATGTTCTGTTGTGGATAAACAATGGTTGGTTAGATTATTGTGTGCCTCAGTTGTATTGGGAAATAGGAAATAGGGCTGCAGACTATGAAACTCTTATACGCTGGTGGAATAAATATGCTGGTGCTCGCCATCTTTATATTGGGGAAGATGTTGAACGTACGGTTAAATATGCTGATCTTAACAATTCTAGAATAAATCAGATGCCAGCCAAATATAAACTTCATGAACAAATGCATAATGTGCAAGGGACTGTTCTTTGGTATGCAAAGGCTGTTGTTGATAATGTTGGAAACTATCAGTCGGCATTACGCAATAATTATTGGAAAAATCAAGCATTGCAACCATTGATGCCTTATATAGATGGTAAGATTCCGAATAAGGTAAAACATCTGAAGGTGTTGAATGTAGGAAATGACAAGGTTTTATTTTGGTCTAAACCAAAAGGTAATGGTTGGAAAGATGAAGCTGTTAAATATGTTGTTTATATGTTTGATGTCGGTGAAGTGGTAGATTTCTCTGACGCTTCAAAAATAGTAGCAGTGACACCTGAAACATTCTATAAGTTACCAAGTATGAATCAGGGCGGCAAACGAAAGAAAGTTATTGCTGTTACAGCTTTAGATAGAATGTCTAATGAAAGTAAAGCCAGAAAGGTAAAGGCAAAACTTTAGATGTAATGTTTTGTCGAAATATATAGACAGAGTAATAAAGATAATCAAAACACAAGGTTAGATTCACAGAACAATATACAAAATATATTATGGAAAACAACAAAGAACAGTCTTTGAAGCAAGTTGATCGTTTCTTGCGAAAAGTGATACAAAAGTTTCCTCCAGTAGAAGAACCTGTTTTATTGACAGATGTTCATCTTCGCATTTCACAAGAAAGTGGAGATTTGATGGCATTCGATGACGACGATGTAGAGATATCTCGATGTGTCGTAGAGGAATGGATTGATAATAAAAGTGAAACTTTTTATGTTGACTCTGCATCATTGTTGCGGAATCGATTGAATGCCATGTCTGATGAAATCGATAATGTTGGCATACTAAAGCCATTTAGCTTTGTTCTTGAAAATGATGAAAAGGAGCATGTCGCAGAACTTTATATCTGTGACGATGACATAAATATCATAGGCGGTGATATAATGGATGGATGGGACAAAGAACTGGATTCTTTCCTTGACGAAATCATGAAGAACGAGTAGCGTTGTGTGCAAACGTTTGCGAATAAATAATTTGCAAAACAAATGTGCTAGATTTGTATTTTATTTTTATTTTGTTTGTAATATGGAAATATAATACTACTTTTGCAGTTGTAAACTCTATATAGCAAAAAGAGTATAAACAGATTATGGAAAACAAAATAAAGCATGTTGGTGTTGTTCAAGCAATAGATAACGGGAGAATAACTGTGCGTATAGTACAATCGTCTGCTTGTGCGAGTTGCAAGGCTGTGCAACAATGTCATGCTGCCGAAAGTAAGGAAAAGACGGTTTTTGTATATACTGATAGTTCAGAATATTTCGTTGGTCAAGATGTTGTCGTTATGGCTTCTTATAAAGTTGGATTTACGGCTGTTTGTTTGTCAATGATGATACCAATGTTACTTATGATGATAGTGTTGTTTCTGATGACAACGTTAGGATATACAGAATTGTTTTCTGCATTAACATGCGTTGGATTGCTAATACCATATTATATTTTACTTTATCTTTTTAGAAAACAGATTAACAAGCGAGTAAGTTTCAGTATACAAAAACACGAATAACGATATTATCACACACGTTATATTGCGATAAAATGAACAAATAAAAGAATATTATAACTAAAACAAATACAAAGATTATGAATTTTATTTTAATCGCACTTATTGTCTTGGGCAGTATTGCGCTAGTGTCGGCCGTGATACTTTATATTTGTTCCAAGAAATTTGCTGTGCATGAAGATCCGCGTATCGGTCAGGTGGCAAGTATCCTTCCTGGTGCAAATTGTGGAGGATGTGGATTTGCTGGGTGTTCCGGTATGGCTGATGCTTTGGTGAAAGGAGCCGACAAAGGAACGCTTGAAGGGCTTTTTTGTCCTGTTGGTGGTTCTGCTGTAATGGGACAGGTCGCAGATTTGCTGGGCATGGCTATTGCCAATAGTGAGGCAAAGGTTGCAGTTGTTCGTTGTAATGGAACTTGTGAACTTCGTCAGCGTATAGCTGTTTATGATGGTCTGAAGACTTGTACAGCAGTTAATGCTTGTGGTGCAGGCGAGACAGGATGTGGCTATGGGTGTCTTGGATGTGGCGACTGTGTTAGTGTATGTCAGTTCGGTGCAATCGCAATTAATGAAGAAACAGGTCTTCCTGAAGTTGACGAAGAAAAATGTATTGGATGTGGTGCTTGTTCAAAGGCATGTCCACGTCATATAATAGAGTTGCGCAAGAAAGGTCCAAAGGGACGCCGTGTTTATGTGCGGTGTGTGAACAAGGATAAAGGTGCTATCGCCATGAAAGCATGTAAGGCCGCTTGTATAGGATGCGGTAAATGCTTGAAAGAATGTAAGTTTGAAGCAATAACGGTAGAAAATAATTTAAGCTATATAGATGCGGACAAATGTCGTATGTGCCGCAAATGTGAGGCAGCTTGTCCCACTTGTGCAATTTTTGCAATTAATTTCCCTCCGCGTAAACCTAAATCCACAAATGTAGAAACAGAATCTGCACATCCTGTAGAGTCTAAGGGTGTAGTATCTTCGAAATCGGCAGATAACTTGTTAACGGATAAGTCTGCAGAATCTTCTAATCCATCAAATGCGAAGACTGTAGAATCGGTTAAAAAAGAAATTACACCTAAAGTAGAAACTAAAACGGAGGTATAATAATGAAATTGAAAACATTTAGAATAGGTGGGGTTCATCCCGAAGAAAATAAGATAACGGCAGAGTCGGTAACGCAAATTGCTGATTTGCCCAAACAGGCAGTGTTTCCTTTGTCTCAACATATTGGTGCTCCAGCTAAGCCTGTCGTGCAAAAAGGGGATAAAGTAAAAGTTGGAACGCTTTTGGCAGAGGCTGGCGGTTTTGTTTCTGCTCCAATTTACTCTTCTGTGTCAGGTACTGTGTTTAAAATAGATACAGCAGTTGATGCTTCTGGATATCGCAAACCTTGTATTATTATAAAGGTAGAAGGTGATGAATGGGAGGAAAGCATAGATCGCTCAGATAAGTTGGAAACAATTGAAGCACATCCAGAGTTAACACCGGAAGAGATAGTTAACCGTATAAAGGTTGCCGGTGTAACCGGAATGGGTGGAGCAGGATTCCCTACATTTATAAAACTTTGTCCTCCTCCTGGTGCAAAGGCAGAATGTGTGATAATTAATGGCGTGGAATGCGAGCCTTATATCACGGCAGACTATCGTTTAATGATGGAACATGCTGACGAAGTTCTTGTTGGCTTAAAGTTGCTTATGAAAGCAGCCAAGGTGACAAAAGGATATATAGGCATTGAAGACAATAAACCTGCCGCAATTAGTTTATTTGAAGAAAAGACACAAGGCGATTCTTGCATAGAGATAGTTCCTTTGGCAAAGAAATATCCTCAAGGAGGCGAGAAGCAACTTGTTGATGCTGTTATTCGTCGCCAAGTTCCAGCTCCACCTGCAATACCGGTTAATGTGGGAGCAATTGTGCAAAATGTGGGAACTGCATATGCTGTTTATGAAGCAGTAATGAAAAACAAGCCTCTTTTTGAGCGTTATACTACAGTAACTGGTAAAAAATTGGCACGGCCGGGTAATTTCCTTGTTCGTATGGGAACACCAATGAAGGATCTTGTTGATTTCTGTGGCGGTCTTCCTGAAGGAGAAAACAAAGTATTGGGTGGTGGACCTATGATGGGTAAGGCTCTCACTACTTTGGATGTACCTGTATGCAAAGGCTCAAATAGTATAACTATTTTAACTGATAGCGATGCTAAACGAAAGAAACCGCAGGCTTGTATTCGCTGTGCAAAATGTGTAAGTGCATGCCCTATGGGATTGGAACCTTTCCTGCTTGCCACAGCAAGTTCATTGCATAATTGGGAGAAGGTTGAGCAAGAAGACATTACCTCGTGTATAGAATGTGGATCATGCCAATTCACTTGTCCTGCTCATCGCCCATTACTGGATAATATTCGTTTGGGCAAGAGCACGGTTATGGGTATAATACGCGCAAGAAACGCAAAAAAGTAAGATAAGTAAAACAAACCTTGCCAATTAAAATATGGCTGGATGAAAAACTATAAATAAAAATGAGTAAATTAATAGTATCTTTGTCACCGCATGCCCATGGAACAGATAGCGTGGAGCGTAATATGTATGGAGTCTTGATTGCCTTGATTCCAGCATTGCTCGTTTCGTTATTCTATTTTGGCATCGGCTCAGCAATAGTATGCCTTTCAAGTGTTGCAGCATGTGTGTTCTTTGAATGGGCAATAACAAAATACCTTTTGAAAAGAGAATCAACTGTTCTTGATGGTTCTGCCATTTTGACCGGTGTTCTTCTTGGTTTTAATCTCCCTTCTAATCTTCCTGTTTGGATTGTAATTATAGGAGCTTTAGTTGCAATAGGTGTTGGTAAAATGACATTCGGCGGGTTGGGATGTAACCCCTTTAATCCTGCACTTGTTGGTCGTTGTTTTTTGTTAGTGTCTTTCCCTGTGCAGATGACGACATGGCCTAAAGTTGGTCAACTACTTTCTTACACAGATGCACAGACCGCTGCTACACCACTGAGTATAATGAAGGAGGCCATAAAAAGCAACGACCCTTCTGTTTTAGATAAGCTTCCAGATTCATTGCAGATGTTGCTTGGTAATCCAGGTTTAAACAATGGTGCAGGAACAATAGGTGAAATCTGTGCATTGGCTCTGATTCTTGGCTTGGTGTATATGTTGTGGAAGAAAATAATAACATGGCATATTCCTGTTAGCATCATTGCAACAGTCTTTATATTTAGTGGCATACTTCACCTCTGCAATCCTGTATATGCATCTCCATTGGCTGAACTCTTTAGCGGAGGTCTAATGCTTGGTGCAATATTCATGGCAACAGACTATGTCACTTCGCCTATGACATACAAGGGTCAACTTGTTTATGGCATTGCAATAGGTTTCTTGACAGTTGTTATCCGTAATTGGGGTGCTTATCCTGAAGGAATGTCGTTCGCTATCCTTATAATGAATGCATTTACTCCGCTTATCAATTCTTATATAAAACCAAAGCGCTACGGGGAAGTAGTAAAGAAGGAGGGCAAATAAAATGAAGAAATTAGAATCAACAATATCAAACATGGTTATTGTTCTTGTTGGAGTTGCGCTTATAACAGGTGCTATTCTTGCTTACGTTAACCATATTACAACAGGACCAATCTTGCTTCAGTCGGAAAAGACCCTTACTGAAGGTATAAAGAAAGTCATGGGAGGAGGCGAAATTAAAGTAACAAGCAACGATACCATTACTCAGACAATAGATGGTAAGGATGTTTCTTTTGTTATCCATGTCACGGAAAGTACTGATGGAAAGGCTCTTGGAGCAGCAGTGGAAAGCACAACAAGTGGTTTCGGTGGCGACTTGAAAGTCTTGGTCGGTTTCAGTCCTGTTGGCGATATCCTTGGATATACTATTCTTCAAACTTCTGAAACTCCAGGACTAGGAGCCAAAGCAGAAACTTGGTTTCAGAAAGATGGCAAGGGTAATATCATTGGAAAAAATCCTTCTGAAGGTTCACTCGTTGTAAGTAAAGATGGCGGGCAAGTTAACGCTATTACGGCAAGTACGATTACAAGTCGAGCTTTTCTAAAAGCAGTCAACAATGCTTACAATGCTTACAAGACAGGCAAGGCCGATGCAGCTAGTGGCGCAACAAAATTGAGTGCCGAGAATTAAAACAATTTAAATAGTAGATGCAATGAACTATATAAAAATATTACTTAATGGTGTAATAAAGGAAAACCCAACATTTGTTCTCCTTCTTGGCATGTGTCCAACGCTTGCCACCACCACATCTGCGATGAACGGTCTGTCCATGGGATTGGCCACAATGTTTGTACTGATATGTTCCAATCTCGTAATATCTCTTATAAAGAATCTTACGCCTGATATGGTTCGTATACCAGTCTTTGTTGTCGTTATCGCATCTTTTGTGACAATTTTACAGATGATTATGCAGGCTTTCGTTCCTGCAATATATGCTACGCTTGGCTTATACATTCCACTTATCGTTGTGAATTGTATAATTCTTGGCCGTGCAGAAGCCTTTGCTTGCAAAAATGGTCCTGTGGCCAGTCTTTTTGACGGAATAGGTATTGGCTTGGGTTTTTCCATAGCCTTGACACTTCTAGGGGCAGTTAGAGAACTTCTTGGTGCAGGAGCAATTTTTGGTATATCTTTGCTGCCTGAAACATGTAACATGTTGTTATTTATCCTGCCTCCAGGTGCATTTATTACGTTGGGATATCTTATTGCAATAGTAAACAAATTAAAGAAAGCTTAATATGGAATACTTATTGATATTTATATCGGCAATATTTGTAAACAATATAATATTGTCACAATTCCTTGGAATTTGTCCGTTCCTTGGGGTGTCTCAGAAGATAAGCACGTCTTTGGGAATGGGAGCTGCAGTTGCGTTTGTGTTAACTCTTTCTACAATTGTTACTTATCTCGTACAGATTTTTATTCTTAATCCGTTCGATTTACAGTATTTACAGACTATTGCGTTTATCCTCGTCATTGCCGCTCTCGTGCAGATGGTGGAAATTATCTTAAAGAAAGTTTCTCCAGCGCTTTATCAGGCTTTGGGAATTTTTCTTCCACTTATAACAACAAACTGTGCAGTGCTTGGAGTCGCAATATTGGTGATCCAAAAAGACTTCTCACTCCTTACAAGCGTTGTGTATGCGTTTTCAACAGCTGTCGGTTTTGCTTTGGCATTAACTGTTTTTGCTGGTATACGTGAACAGTTGGCTCTCGTCAATATTCCTAAAGGAATGCGTGGAATGTCAATAGTTCTTGTTACGGCCGGGTTGCTTAGTTTGGCTTTCATGGGCTTTTCTGGTGTCGATGGAGGTCTAAAGGTGTTGTTTGGTCTTGACTGATAACCACGTTTGTAATCAAGTAAATTTAAAACAACAGATATACGCATTATAGAAAAATCTGTATTCTATGGATTTCTCTATAATGCGATTTTTTTTGTATAGCGCTTACATCGTATCTATTTAAGGAAATATTGTCTGTAAATAATCGACAATATGGTAATGACTGAATATCTTATGAATTTTGTTTGAAGCGAATTTAATTTTTATTTAGAAATAAAAGTCGAAACTTGTTTTTTAATTGAATTATAGTTACTATATTTGCAGACGGATTATGAGAACCACGACAATTTGAAAATTATGGTATTTATATTAAGATAAACTCATGACCTGTGTAATACAGGCATGTTGTATTTGTGTTTGTGTTGTTGTTATCCTCCGATGAGATATCGGGGGATAATTTTTGTTTGATATATTTCATTCAACGAATAAATATTATTATATTTGCAAAATAAACGAAACAAGATACGAAAATGGAATTTACTGCTAAACAGATCGCTGAATTCGTAAATGGAAACGTTGAAGGTGATGGAAATGCCGTCGTTAATGCTTTTGCCAAGATTGAAGAGGGTAAACACGGAGCCATTTCTTTTCTTTCAAACCCAAAATATACCCACTATCTTTATACAACGGAATCAAGTGTCGTTCTTGTTAACGATGATCTTAAACTTGATAAAGAGATAAGCGCAACACTAATACGCGTGCCCAATGCTTATGAAGCAGTTGCGCGTTTATTACAACTCTATGAATCGTTAAAGCCAAAGAAAACAGGTGTTAGTCCTTTGGCAAGTATTGCTTCATCAGCAAAGGTCGGAGAAAATTGTTATGTTGGTCCCTTTGCATGTATAGGAGAAAATGTTGTAGTTGGTGATAATACGCAAATATATCCCCATGTCACAATAGGTGATAATGCCATGGTTGGTAATGGATGTCTGCTTTATCCTAATGTAACAGTTTATCATGGTTGTAAAATAGGCAACAATGTTACTATTCACGCAGGTTCAGTTATTGGTGCCGATGGTTTTGGTTTCGCTCCAAATGATAACGGTTATGACAAAATACCTCAGATAGGTATTGTTACTATTGAAGACGATGTTGAAATTGGAGCAAATACATGTATAGACCGTTCTACTATGGGAAGTACGTATCTACGTAGGGGGGTAAAACTTGACAATCTTATTCAAATAGCACACAATACTGATATTGGGGAGAATACAGTTATGTCTGCTCAAGTCGGTATTGCCGGTAGTACTAAAGTAGGTGAATGGTGTATGTTTGGTGGACAGGTCGGTTTGGCAGGTCATATAAAGATTGGTAATAAGGTGTTTTTAGGGGCTCAGTCTGGTGTTCCTGGTAATATAAAAGACGGACAGACGCTTATCGGAACACCACCGATGGACCCCAAAAAGTATTTCAAATCGCAGGCTATTTTCAGAAGGTTGCCTGAAATTTATGCAAAGATTAATGATTTGGAGAAAGAAATCAAGAAACTTAAGGGCGAAGACTAATAGTTGTCCTTAGATATTGAAAACAATAATATTATGTCTAAACAAAAAACACTAAAAGGTAGCTTTGCCCTATGTGGTAAAGGACTTCATACAGGTCTTAGTCTTACTGTTACATTTAATCCTGCTCCAGAAAACAGTGGTTATAAAATACAGAGAATAGATCTTGAAGGTCAACCTATAATAGAGGCTATTGCCGAGAAAGTAGTTGATACGCAGCGTGGTACTGTACTCGGAAAAGATGATATCCGTGTATCTACGATAGAACATGGTATGTCTGCTCTCTATGCAATGGGTATAGATAATTGCCTAATTCAAGTAAACGGTCCTGAATTTCCTATTCTTGACGGCTCAGCAGCTATGTATGTTGAGAAAATACTTGAAATAGGGATAGAAGAGCAAAATGCCCCCAAAGACTATTATATTATACGTCATAAAATAGAAGTAAAGGACGAGGAAACAGGTTCGTGTATCACAATCCTTCCAGATGAGGAATTTAGTATCACGGCAATGTGTTCATTTGAGTCGAAATTCATAAATAGTCAGTTTGCTACGCTTGATAAGATGAGCTCCTATGCAAGTGAAATAGCTCAGGCTCGTACATTTGTCTTTGTACGTGACATTGAACCACTATTGAAAGCAAACTTGATAAAAGGTGGAGACATGGATAATGCCATCGTTATTTATGAACGGCAAACATCTCAAGAGCGACTGGATCAGTTGGCCGATTTCTTGAAAGTCCCTCGCCTTGATGCCACAAAACTTGGATACATACAACACAAACCATTGGTTTGGGAAAATGAATGTACGAGACATAAGCTTCTTGACATTATAGGTGATATGGCTCTTATCGGCCGTCCTATCAAGGGGCGTATTATCGCAACTCGTCCAGGGCACACTATAAATAATAAGTTTGCTCGTCTTATGCGCCGTGAAATACGCAAGCATGAGATTCAAGCACCTATATACGATTGCAACGAGCCGCCAGTAATGGATGTAAACCGCATTCGTGAATTGCTACCCCACAGATATCCTATGCAGTTAGTTGATAAAGTCGTTTCACTTGGTGCAAACAGCATTGTGGGTGTTAAGAACGTTACAAGCAATGAACCTTTCTTTGTAGGGCATTTTCCGCAAGAACCTGTAATGCCAGGAGTTCTTCAGATCGAGGCTATGGCCCAGTGTGGTGGATTGCTTGTTCTTAATACATTGGAAGAGCCTGAACGATGGTCAACTTATTTCATGCGAATTGATGACGTGAAATTTAGGCAGAAAGTTGTACCGGGAGATACTCTCTTGTTTAAGGTCGACCTCTTGGCCCCAGTGAGACATGGCATATCTTCAATGAAAGGCTATGTTTTTGTAGGTGATAAGGTTGTATCTGAGGCTACATTTACAGCGCAGATTGTAAAAAACAAATAAATTGGAGTTTCTAAAGTGTTTTTTATGGTGCTCCTTGTTTAACAGATAATTTACAATTCTTCAATACAGAATAAAATAGCGTGCTTTTTTAGAAGCCAACGCCTAACAGATATTAATTGCGCAAATAAGTAAGGCGCACTTAAATAAGTTTATATGAATCAGATAAGTCCATTGGCATATGTTCATCCCGAGGCAAAAATCGGTGACAACAATATTGTGGGGCCATTTTGCTATATTGATAAAAATACAGAAATAGGCGACAACAATCATCTCTTTAATAGTGTAACAATCCATACGGGAGCTCGTATTGGTAACGGGAATGAATTCTTTCCTGGGGCTTCTATCAGTACAAAACCTCAAGATTTGAAGTTTGTTGGTGAAGAAACAGAATGTATCATAGGCGATAACAATAGTATTCGTGAAAACGTCACAATATCTCGCGGAACAGCCTCAAAGGGAATGACAAAGGTCGGTAGCAACAACTTGCTTATGGAGTGTGTGCATATAGCTCACGATTGCGAACTAGGTAATGGTTGTATAATAGGAAATGCTACGAAATTTGCAGGCGAAGTTGTTATTGATGACAATGCAATCGTAAGCAGTACTGTTCTCTGCCATCAGTTCTGCCGCATCGGTGGCTACGTTATGATACAGGGAGGATGCCGTTTTAGCCAGGATATCCCACCTTATGTTATTGTAGGGAAAGATCCAACAAAGTTCTGCGGTGTAAATTTGATAGGCTTGCGGAGAAGAGGATTCAGCAACGAAAAAATACAGATGATACATGATGCCTATCGTCTACTTTACTCCAAGGGAATTATGGCGGAAGGTATAGAGGAAATCCGTAAAAATCTTCCCGAATGTGACGAAATAAAATATATAATAGATTTCGTTGCAGCTTCTAAGCGTGGAATAGTAAGATAGGTAGCATATTTGCCTTTTATGGATACGAAACAAAGTGTTTAGCATTATTCTTGTCGTGATGGCAGATAATTGTTAAACACTTTATTTTGTTTATGGAAAATATTGAATTACAGCATGTTGCATCATAGTCTTTAAGAACTGCTTTTGATGGAAAATACTCTTATTGTAATACTTGGTCCGACGGGCGTCGGAAAAACAGATTTATGTCTACGGATAGCAGAACATCTTTCTATTCCAATTATAAATGCTGACTCACGGCAACTTTTTCGCGAGATACCTATTGGAACTGCTGCACCAACTATTCAACAACAGGAAAGGGTTAAGCATTATTTTGTAGGGTCTCTATCCCTAGGAGACTACTATAGTGCATCTCGGTATGAAGAAGACGTAATGTCGTTGCTCAAAGATTATTTCTCGCCAAAGCGTAAGTTTGCTTTGATGACAGGTGGCAGTATGATGTATATAGACTGTGTTTGTAATGGTATCGATGACATTCCAACAGTTGATGATGCAACGCGTCAACTGTTAAAGAATAGGTATGAGAATGAAGGACTAGAAAAACTTTGTGCTGATTTGGAAAAACTTGACCCGGAATATTATGCCATCGTTGACAGGAAAAACCCCAAGAGAATCGTTCATGCGCTTGAAATTTGTATAATGACAGGGCGTGCATATTCTTCATACCGGAAGAATCAGGTTAAAAAGCGTCCTTTCAATATCGTTAAAATAGGACTTAATCGTGACCGTGAAGAGCTTTACGAGCGGATAAACTCAAGAGTAGATGTAATGATTGACGAAGGTTTGGAGGAGGAAGCAAGAAAAGTTTTTCCATATCGTCATCTCAATGCATTGAATACTGTTGGATATAAGGAAATGTTTGAATATTTCGATGGAAACTGTACACGCGACGAAGCTATATTTCGTATAAAATGTGATAGTCGCAAATACTGCAGAAAACAGTTAACATGGTTTCGGCGTGACAAATCCATTAGATGGTTTAATCCCGCCGATATTGAAGAAATCATAAAATATATAGATACTTTAGGCAAATAGATTTTAAATTCGTACTTTTGCTATTGCTTATATTGCGTAAGTAGGTTTATATGAATCTCTTTTGTTGGATTTTTTGAATTCCAACTTGGCTGATGTCTAATAAAATGTATATCACAAAGAGAAACCTATTGTGCAATATTACAGAATATGCTTCATATAAAGCATTACTATAAGTAAGAAAAGAAAATATAAATTCTATAAATATGAAAAATGGCAATCCCGATGCTGAATGATAAAGATGTGGGATAGGCTATATACACTTTACAAAAACAACATCTGATATGTTCAACAAAGCGAAAATTATTTTAGTTAACCTCTTTAGAAAAGCAAAAAACTTTTCAAAATGGTACGCAAATTTGTATAAAGGCAGTGCTTGGTATACAAAGACACTCGTAGCTTTCTGCTCATTCATCGTTGCCATTATTATATATTTAGGAATGGTTGACATCAATTTCCTATGGCTTTTTGGTAGCTCGCCAGGCTATTTTTCTGGTATCTGCGACCCACAGGTAAACGAAGCCTCAGAGATTTATAGTGCAGATGGAAAATTGATAGGCAAGTATTTCAATGAGAATAGAACGCCTGTAAAGTATGATGAAGTTGCACCCTCGTTCTTCAAAGCTCTAGTTGATACAGAAGATGAACGATTCTATAAGCATATGGGTATTGATCCCATAGGACTTTTTGGAGCCTTGAAGGATGCTGCCTTGCATCACGGAGCGCGAGGAGCATCAACCATAACACAGCAATTGGCAAAGAACATGTTTCGTGTTAGGAGAAACTACTCAACAGGACTTCTTGGCAAGATACCTGGTCTGCGTATACTTATAATGAAGAGTAAGGAATGGATTATTGCTGTAAAGCTTGAAACCGTCTATACTAAGAAGGAAATTATTACAATGTATGCCAATACTGTTGATTTCGGCTCTAATTCGTATGGAATAAAGACTGCGTCAAAGACATATTTTAATACAACTCCGAAAGAACTGAAAACAGAACAGGCGGCTGTACTTGTCGGAATGTTGAAGGCCACGACATTTTATAATCCTAAATCCAATCCTACAAACAGTAGGGCAAGACGCAATGTTGTTCTTAACAACCTATATACTCATGGTGACCTGTCTAAGTCTGTTCGCGATTCTTTATCGCAGTTGCCAATAGAGCTAGACTTTAATGTTGAGGAAAATTACGATGGACAGGCAAAATATTTCCGTGAGGCCGTCAAAAGTTATCTGAAGGACTGGTGTGACGAGAGTGGTTATGACTTATATACCAGTGGTTTGAAAATTTACACAACCATTGATACGCGTTTGCAGAAATACGCAGAAGGGGCGGTAAGCAAGCAGATGCGCCAAGTACAGCGAAATTTCAATAGTCATTGGGGAAATCAAGATCCGTGGCGCGATGAAAAGGGAAATGAGATACCTGGATTTATAGAAGGAATACTGCAGAAACAGCCCTCATACCAGCAGCTTGTCGCAAAGTATCCTAATAACCCAGACTCTGTGCAGTATTATGTCAACAAACCTCATAAGGTAAAACTCTTTGATTATGAAAAGGGATCAATAGAGAAAGAGATGAGCATGGTTGATTCCATACGTTATATGGTTCGGTTTATGCATTGTGCCTTTGTTGCAATGGAACCGCAGTCTGGTGCAGTAAGGGCATGGGTCGGTGACATAGACTTTGAATCTTGGAAGTATGACAAAGTACAGGCCGACAGGCAACCCGGTTCAACCTTCAAACTGTTTGTATATACCGAGGCTATGAACCAAGGACTCACCCCTTGCGACAAGCGTCGAGACGAATATATAAGGATGGAGGTGTATGATAATGTAAAACATGAGAATACAATATGGACACCAACCAATGCCAACGGACGTTTTTCTGGGGATTCCATAGCCTTGAAGAGTGCTTTCGCACGAAGCATCAACTCTATTGCCGTGCGTCTTGGTCAAGAGATGGGAATAAAGAATGTGATAAACACAGCTCATCAGATGGGTATAACAAACAATCTTGATGACACTCCGTCTTTGGCTCTTGGCTCATCCGATGTAAAACTGCTTGATATGGTCAACGCCTATTGCACTGTTGCAAACAACGGAAAGCACGTTCAGCCTGTGTTGGTAACTAAAATTGTAGATAAGGAAGGTAAAGTCGTATATCAGTCACCGCAAGGCGAACAACAAGCCATACCTTACAAGAGTGCCTTTTTCATGCAGCAGCTTTTAATGGGCGGTATGCGTGAACCGGGAGGAACGTCGCAGAGCCTTTGGGGATACGTAAACAATGCTGCAAAGGACACAGACTTTGGCGGAAAAACAGGAACAACAAACAATCATTCCGATGCTTGGTTCATGTGTGTTAGCCCGAAGCTTGTTGCCGGTGCATGGGTCGGAGGCGAGTATCGTTGCATACATTTCCGTACAGGAGCCTTAGGGCAAGGTAGTAGGACGGCACTTCCCGTATGTGGATATTTCATGCAGTCGGTTATGGGTGATCCTGACTTTAAAGATTATCATGCTAAGTTTGACAAGCCTCATGACAATGACATCTCGTATGGCATGTATAATTGTGCAAGTTATTCTCCTTCACGACGTGATACGGCCCAGACAGATAGCACGCAGGTTATTATGGAAGACGAAGAGCTTCTTGACGAAAATGGAAATGTTATTCTGCATGAACATACAGTAAACAATCCTCATGCAGCAAACAATCCTGTCGTGGATGACTCGAAACAGAATGTAAATGAGCAAAATACCAAGCATACAAAAAACAAAAATCAGAACTTGTCCTTAGATGACTTTTGATAATGTCTTTAATATCGTTTGTCCTGTTCCTCAACCGGAATGGGACAAACAGGCATTATTAACCTCTGAACAATGGCAGATATGGAAATTGACAACTTGATCGACAAAAGTAATCTGGAATTTCAGAAAGCTCTGCAGATAATAAACCATACAAATCGCTCTCTCTTCCTTACGGGTAAGGCTGGTACCGGCAAGTCAACATTTTTGCGTTACGTTTGCCAACATACAAAGAAAAAACATGTTGTTCTTGCACCCACGGGAATCGCTGCCATCAATGCCGGAGGGGCTACTCTGCATAGCTTTTTCAAGTTGCCTTTCCATCCTCTTATACCAACGGATTCTCGTTTTTCTGTTAGAAACATAAAAGAAACTCTTAAATACAACGGAGAAAAACGTAAAATTATACGCGAACTGGAACTTCTCATAATTGATGAGATAAGTATGGTGCGCGCAGACATTATAGATTTCGTTGATAAGGTATTGCGTATATATTCGCGTAATATGCGTGAACCATTCGGTGGCAAACAACTTCTTCTTGTGGGGGATGTTTACCAACTTGAACCAGTGCTTAAAGAAGAAGATAGGCAGTTCCTTCGCCCGTTTTATCAGTCTGCCTATTTCTTTGATGCAAACATTTTCAAGGAATTTCAGCTTGTTAGTATTGAACTCCGTAAGGTTTATAGACAATCCGATCCGGAATTTATAAACATTCTTGACCACATTCGTACCAACAATCTTTCAAATGGAGATTTGTTGAAGCTAAACAGAAGGGTAGGGGAGGAGCAACAAGTCCACGATAATGCAATGTCAATAACATTGTCAACGCGCAGAGATACCGTAGATTTTATAAACGAACGCGAGTTGGCTCTTCTTCCCGGCGACGTATCCAAGTTTGAGGGACGCATAACAGGTGATTTTCCAGAGAGTAGTCTGCCAACTCCCATATCTTTGGAACTAAAAGTGGGGGCTCAAGTTATATTCATCAAGAATGATTTAGACAAACGCTGGGTTAACGGGACGTTGGGCGTGATAGAGGCATTGGATGAAGAAAATAAAATTCTCTATGTTATAACCGATGATGGACGCGAATTTGAGGTGGAACGTACCACATGGAGCAACCTTAGGTATAAGTATAACGAACTAGAACAGAAAATAGAAGAAGAGGAGATAGGCACTTACACACAGTTTCCCGTACGTTTGGCATGGGCGATAACCGTGCATAAAAGTCAGGGATTGACCTTTCGTCGTGTAAACATAGATTTTACGGGGGGGGTCTTTGCTGGTGGACAGACATATGTGGCTCTTTCGCGTTGCACCTCCTTGGAAGGTATTACATTAAAGGAACCGATTAAAAGCAGCGATGTCTTTGTGAAATCAGAGGTATTGCAGTTCTCAAAAAACTATAACGACAATACTATCATAAATAGAGCCTTGTCGGAGTCAAAGGCTGATATAGAATATCGCGCTGCAGTTGAAGCATTTGATTGTGGAAACATGGAGGCTTTCCTTGAAAATTTCTTCAAGGCAATACATAGTCGCTATGATATAGAAAAGCCTTTGGCAAGACGCTTTATAAGAAAAAAGCTTAATATAGTGAACACTCTGCGTGATGAAAACAAAAGACTCAAGGACGAAATGAAAAAGCAGAGTGATTTTTTAAAAACTCTTGCAGTTGAATATGTTATTCTTGGGAAAGAATGTGAGAATGAGCATATGCAGAGCGCAGCTGTGGCAAATTATGAAAAGGCCCTCAAACTTTGTCCGGATATTCCTGAGGCAAAGAGAAGGCTAAATAAACTGTTGAAAAAGCAAAAATAAATCTTTGCTTTTTCTTCTTAAAGCCCCCTCATGTATAAGCTTTTCCTTTATTTCCATTTTTTCTTTCTCCACCTTTTCTTTCTTTCCGTGTTTGTTCCTTTTCTTTTGCCCGCGGTGTAATCTCTCCACCCCCGCGGGCAAAACCTTCTACCCGTACGGGCAAATTTCTCAGTCCTCCCGGGTCAAAAATTCCTTTCTCCGAATCTTTTCATGATATCTGCGCATGTTATCGCAAACAATAATTCGGCACATAATTCATTATTCTGCACTTCTTACGCGTATATAATAAGGTAGCAGCACTTCACATCACCTACAATTTTGTAAAGAAACATGA
>CAVIMN010000028.1:0-20262 GCA_963644035.1 bacterium | reverse complement strand
CGCAGTCGAGATAGAGCACCTTGTCGATGTCCGCCGGCAGGATGTCGGCGATGAATAGCCGTGCGTACGAACTCATGGCGATGGTGTCGGGCACCGCCACCTTGAGCCGCTGGCGTAGGTCGGAGATGTCGTAGACATGCATTTGCATGCGCCCAGCATCGGGGATGTCGGCGATACGCCGCAGTGTGTCGTCGGCAATGCCATTGGCAAGCAGATGCACATGCAGCATAGGCAGCGCAGGATTGGTGCGCAGTATCGACACCAGCGTCACCGCCACAAAAGGCGCGTAGTTGTTATCTGAGGCAAGTACGATATGCATGGTGAATGTATGTTATCAAAGATTGTTTTTACTACCGTCACAAAACTTGTCCTTGTATTCTTTAAGCTCAAGTTCCACCCTGTCAAGGCGTTTTGTCAATTCCTCCACAGAAGGGAGCTTATCCTTTATCTTGATACCTTCGTATGTAGCAACACCCAATGGGTTCTGTATGCTGTCAAATGCCCATTCTACTTTCGTTTGATCTTTCGACTTGCAAAGAAGAAGCCCGATAGTAGGATTATCACCCGACTGCCGCAGCAATTTATTGCACGCAGCCACATAGAAATTCAGTTTACCCGCAAATTCAGGCTTGAAGTCAACAACTTTCAACTCAATGACTACATAACAACGAAGACGAATATGATAGAACAACAAATCAGGAAAATAACCATCGTTGCCGACAACAAGTTCCGGCTGTCGTCCTACATATGTGAAACCATTCCCAAGCTCGAGCAAGAAACGGGTTATGTCTTTAGCGATAGCCTCTTCCAAGTCATGCTCATTATACCCCCGCTGCAAAGTCAGAAAGTCAAGATTATATGGATCCTTTAATACATTTATTGCCAATTTGCTCTGCGTCTCCGGTAACTGGGTTGCGAAGTTTGTCATTGCATTTCCATGCTTTGCAAACTCATCATTATCAATAAGGTCTTCCAACTCACGCCGACTCAACCCTTCATCAATAATGCGTACCAAATAATAGAATGCTTCTTTTATTGATTTGCATCGTGACGTAAGCAACAAATGGTGTTTCCAAGGTATGATGCCGAATACGGGAAGCATACCACCATTGGCCACAATAACTTCCACTTGTTCCGATGAAACAATCTCTGCACCAAATTGATGCAATTTTATAGGATTCTGATTTTCAACCTCTTGTAATTTTGCACCTAACTGGTGCAAAATTTGTTTTCTTTCATCGTCAGCCATATAGAACTCATACCATTCCTTCATATAATAAAGGTTTCTGGCAGAGAATCCGCGTACATCCGGATAAGCCGCTCTAAGATCAAGGCAAAGCTGATTTACAACACCAGTCCCCCATCTCGACTCTGCCTTTTTCAATACTATGTCACGCCCTAAAAGCCAATTGAACTCCAATGCGGCATAGTTACTTTGCAGCACAACACGGTTACGAATGTTCTGATATCGTTTTTTTATCTCCTTCAGCCATTCTATATAGTCATTGTCACCATGAAAATTTTTAGAGGTAACGAAATACGGGGGATTATGTTTAGTCATATCTTAATAGCACATTATGGAACGTTTTTTCAAACGCCTTTGTAAAAAAATACATATTTCGTCATTATAATTTCTTTTCGCCCAGCATCAGACGAGTGATACGGAAACGCATCAACAGCCAATAGGCGACAAGACTTGCAAGAGTGGCTATACAAGGATGCACCAGTATGCAGACGTCCATACCACGCAACACGTCATAACTCAACTGCAGCAATACGGCATGGAGCAGCAGGATGCAGAGCGAAGCACGCCCCACATAGCATAGGAAACGGCACAGCAACGGCACTTTGGCTATCCACCGCGACGCAAAGAACACGGCTTGCATGGCTATGAACGGCACAAGGAGGTCAAGGACAAACGGCCACACAAACTTGTTGAGACTGAACTGATAGTGTATCACACCTGCTATATCCAAGGCATACAAGACACACATCATCAGTAGACACACGCCACCGAACTTGTTTTCAATAAACAACGAACGCCACCGATAGCCCATCATAAGGAAGGCTGCCACAAACAATGCCATGTCGGCATCCCATGGAACCCAGATGAGTTGGGAGAGGCTGAAGCACATGGCAATGACATGACTCAGTACGTATGTCACGGCTACCCATAGCCACGGTCGATACGTGTATTTCAACAGGCCAAACACAAGCAGCGAGGCTACAAACAGCACCGTAAGGAAATAATACGGGTAAGTGTAAGCGTTCTGTATGGCCCAACCTCCATAGAGCGTGGCAAGCACGGTCTGCCATATCTGCCCGCGATGCATGATGCTGCCAAGGATAACGGAGAAACATGCATAAGGCACGGCCAGACGAAGTAACTTCTTCCGCAGTTCGCCGTGCAGCGTGCCGCTGGTCTTCATAAACAATCCGGAGATAATGAAGAAGCACGGCATGTGAAACCACAAAATGTAGCGACTTATATCATTGTCAAGACCAGAGGTATGCCCCACCACAACAAGGATGATAAGCAGTCCCTTGACTATGTCAACTACAGGGTTGCGGTAAGCATGGGAAGGTGTGGACATTGTGTTTACTGCTTCTTTTGTCTATATCCTATCACGACATTTCCGGCAGGAGTGAGGCTTATAAGCCAAACGATGGCTAGGGAGATGGTGAATGTTAGCACAATGGTAACAACTATCTGCTGCACGGCAGGAAGAGCGGCAATAAACGGTACGTTCCACAACCATGTGCGCATAATGAATATATGACAGAGATAGATGCCGAAGGTCAGACTAGACAAGCGCACAATTGCCGTCTGCCAACGGCGCAGTTGTGTGAAACGCTCTGCAACAGTGCGCAGCAGCGTCCACCAGAACAAGCCATAGCAGAGCACGAACACCGACAAGCCATTGATGAATATTCCCGAGGCATTCTCAATATGCAACATTTTTGTGACCAAAGGTGCAGCCAAGGCGATGAAAAACAATACAGTGGCATGCCATAAACGGAACTTACTGCCGTAATGCAGCAGGTAATGCCCAAGGACGAAATAGCCCACATAGCCCGAAAAGTTATAAAGGATGTTATTGTACGTTTGGTCTATTTTCAAAACGTCCTCAAGCAACGGATAGAACAGCGTCACGCCCCATAACATGAGATAGAACCGCTCTTCACGTTCGCTCGCCCGCTGCAGCCATGCTGAAAGGATGGGCGTAAGCAGATACAGGCCGACGAGGGAATACATAAACCACAACACGCCCGAACCCTGCGGACTGAACGGTATTGAGAGCACCATCTGCGGCAATTCGTCGAGGGTATTCTTCTTCAAAATGACACGCACCACGATATAAAACACTGTCCAAACGAGTGTGGGCAGTAGCACTTTGTTGAGTCGCTTGCGCAGGAAATCATGCGTGGAGAGTTTCAGCCCCATGCCCGGTGCAGGCAAAAGCAACGCTCCGCTCACAAGGAAGAAGAGCATGTTGCAAGGCGATGAAAAGAGGCTCACCGTGGCATGCACAAACGAATGTGCGTCTTGTCTAGCCATGGGAGCATGGCAGGCTATGACCAACAGGCATGCGAAGATACGTATAATGTCAAGCGAAAGGTTTCTTTGTTTCATTGTAGCAACTGGTATATCTTCTCCACCTCAGCCTCGTTGCCGTAGTCGTGGGTGGAGAGGTAGTGGATGATGTTTTCTTTCTGTGGAGAATTATTAAGTGCCTCGTGCATGGCTTCAGCACACTCGGCGACGGGCATGGGCACGATGAGTCCGTCCGTGCCGTGCTGCACCTGCGAGGGGGCGGTCTTGTAGGCGGTGATGATGACGGGACGGCAGAGCATCTGCGCCTCGCGCACGGTGACGCTCTTGCCCTCGAAGCGCGACGGCTGCACATACCAGTCGCACGCCTTCATATAGGGATAGGGGTTGGCGCGCTTGCCCAAAAGGATGACCCTGTCCTGCATGCCCTCCTTCTCTATGGCGTCGCGGATATACTGGTCGCTTCCCCCGTAGCCGATGATGTACCACCGCACGTTGTCGCCCATTTCCGTGAGGCGGCGGCAGATGACGGGTATCTCCTCCAGTTTTTTGGGGAAACTATACCGCCCTACGGTGAGGAGCGTGGTGACACCCTCCTCCTGCGGCATGTCAGCAGGGCGCGGCTCGCTGTTGGCGCGCATACGCACGAAGCATGGCGAGAGGATGTTTTCTATCACCATCACCCGGTCGGCAAGTTCGGGATATTTCTCAGTAAAACTCTTCGTGGCCTCCTCCGAGATGGAGACGATGCGATCGTAGCCCTCCCACATCGACAGTTCGAGTGACTTTGGCACGGTGATGTTGCGGTAATCGGTATGAAACCACCCCATCTTCTTCTTTGCCCTGACCTTCGTGGGCAGGATGTTAGGGGGCGTGATGAAGCCGAGGGCGAGGTCATACTCGCCAAGGCAATAGAGGCTCGGCAACTGCGGCACGACATATTTGCTGATATAACGGTAGACGGCATCGCCGTCCTTCGGCTGCTCGCGCCGCATATACTGCCCAAAACGATGTTTCGCCCAAAGGCGTGCCAGCACCACCCGCACATATCCCTTGCGGAGGGCTTCCTTCATCGGACGTTCCACCATGGTGTAGGCACCAACGGCGGGCAGCACGTTCACCCAACTGGGGATAAACTGCATCATCTCACCGCGCGGGTCGTTGAGGAACAGGTCTACATCCACCTTCTTGGGGTCGAGCGCCATGAGCAGTCCGATGAGACTGGTCTCCGCACCGCCTATCTCAAGATAGTGGATGTTGATGAATATGCGTGGTTTGCGCATGGTAGAATTTTTAGTCAGAACGTCAGTAGCCATTTCCATAAAGGAACGATGTCTATATGAAAGCCATCTTTTTCAACGATGTCCTCTTCTTCCATTGTAACAACCATCATTTTGCTGACAGGTTGTACAGAATGCAACTTAATCAGACCATCTGTTTCACGCTTAAACGTGTCTGCATCTGCCAAAGAATAAGACACCTGCAATGCCAATTGTTCTTCTGGAACTACAAAATCGACTTCAGCATTTTTGCTATTCCAAAAATAGCTTCCTTCGCCATATTTACGTCTGAGCGTTATCGCTACGATATTTTCAAGCAAGGAAGTGTTGGCATCAACAAGGAAAAGATGAAGCTGGCCATTATCCGTGAAATAATATTTGCGGTTCGATTCCTTGTCCTGCAACTTGCCATATAGATTTTCGTAGGGCAATATGAGCCAAGTGTCAGTCATATATCCCACATAATCTATCACTGCATCTGTACTTATTTTTTTTCCTGTACTACTGACAATAGTTGCAATTCTGTTGTACGAAAGAGGTTGCTTTACACTCTCCGCCATCTTGCGTATCATCACACGCAGTGCGAAATCGTTGCGTATCTTGTATCTTGCGACCAAGTCGCCAAAGAATATCTTACCAAACAGGTTGCTCATCCACGAACGGGGTTCTTTCATACCTACTGTTTCCGGCAAGCCTCCATGTTGAAAATAAGAATTGGCCAGCTTCACTATCCGTTTTCCAGATGTAAACACAGCATTCTTTTCATGTATGTCAATACCACTTGCTTTCAAATACTCTTGCAAGGAATAAGGATACACTTCCTGTATCATATATCGGCCACCAAGCGTAGTCGCAATCTCGCTACTCAGCATTTTTGCATTACTGCCGGTGATATATACCTGATACTTTTGGTCAGCTAACCTACGGGCAAACTTTTCCCATCTATCCACCAGTTGTATCTCGTCCAAGAAGAATATAGGCCGAGTGTCGTACATCTCTTCATAGCACGTTTTTATCAAGTCAAGATCCGTGACATCCAAAGAATCTATACGGTCGTCTTCAAAATTGAAATATAATATTTCCTCTTTCTTATGCCCATGTTCTATCAGTTGCGCTATGCGTTGGAACATCAAATAAGATTTTCCAGCATGCCTCAATCCCACAAACACATAATTAAGTCCGTCCGCAAGTTTCACATCACGAGGGATGAGTTCTACTTGTGATACATAGGACTGGTATTCCGAGATGAGCAATTTTATCAAATCTTTGGTCATATTCCTTTTGTGCTAATGCTAAAACTATGGCAAAGATACAATTTTTTATCGCTTATGGACGATAAAAGTTATACATAAATATCGTTTATGGACGATAAAATCACGGTGCCGTTCATTTGGAAATGTCCTTCTTGCAAGGAAAACGGACACATATTCAGAAGCACAGAGAAGGTGTGTCGTGCGAGGTTTCGCACTTTTTCACGCCATGAAAATTATATAGTTCGAGGGATCACATTCACTTGCCTGGGAAGGGCTTGTAATTCACATATGCGATTAAACCACGAGATTTGTCAAAGAACCACTGACCAGCGGGAAGTAATATATCGAATTTAACGAATAGATACTCGAGGCGCAATATTCGTGAGATTAGTGAAATTCGTGGTTAAAATAACGTTTCATGAATCATAGCGGTTTTATTTGTAAAACCACATCATCATCCGTTTCAGTAGTCCGCGCTTCCACCCCTTGCGCATCTCTGCCTTGTTGACGGCAATCATGCCGTCGAGGTCGTGCGCCTTGAGATATGGGAAGAATGCTCCACGGCAAGTGATGCCGTCGGTGATCTGGTCGACAAAGCCCGACTGCACCTCGCCGTCGAAAAATGCCTTTATCTCCTCATAGGGGATGTGCCATACAACCATCTGATGGATGTTGGTGTTGAACACATTGCACATCTCTATCTTTGTCCACCGCAACGCCTTTTGGTAGTCATACTGTTTGATGGCGTCTAGCTTGGCAAAGTAGCACTTCTTCTGACTGGGGTAGAAATTAGGATGATACTTGGAGGTAGTGCCACCCCAACGATAGTTATATACACACTGACCGATGCGCACATACCGCTTGGCGAGTGGCAACAGGCGCATGCTAAATATGAGATCTTCGCAGAAACGGTAGCCGGCAGGCTTGAGCAAATCGAGGTTGTCGAAGAGCAGCGTACGCCTATAAAGCTTGCCCCACACTGCCACGCTCAGTTTGCTAATGCCGAAATACGAGATGTAATATTCATCGAATAGCTCGGGCTGACAGATATCTAACTCACTGGGGGGGGCATAATTACGAATAATTCCAAAGGGATCGAACACACGGGCGATGCCTCCTTCCACGATGTCCGCATCCGTCTCCTGCTGCTTACGCACGAGCACCTCCAGCGCATTACGGGTCAAGGTGTCGTCGTTGTCCATGAAAGCGATAAAGTCGCCCTTGGCCTCGGTGAGTCCGCGGTAGCGTGCCGCCTCCTTGTCGCCATTCTTCGGCAGGTCGATTACCCGCACACGGGAGTCCTTCTTGGCATAGGCACGGAGCACGCCGACGGTGTTGTCGGTGGAGCAGTCGTTGACGGCAATCACCTCGAAGTCGCCGTAAGTCTGGCGCAGGATGCTCTTGATGCACTTGCCCACCAGTTTCTCTGCATTGTAGCAGGGTATGATAATTGAAATCATTGTATGAGTTTATATCAATTAACCACTATAATTTTTAACCACAAATATAATGTTTACCCTATATTTAGTCTTTATGAACCACGAATTTATCGAATTTTACGAATAGGTACTTGAGGCGCATTATTCGTGAGATTAGTGAAATTCGTGGTTGAAATAACAACGGATACAGTGTTTACCCCATCATTGGTCTTTTTAAACCACGAATATATCGAATTTAACGAATATATACTCAAGGCGCAATATTCGTCAGATTAGTAAGATTCGTGGTTAATAAAAAACCATATGATTTGTATTTATTTTAACCACAAATTAAACGAATCTCACGAATGTGCCGTGGTTGTTATTCAAATTAGTTTGCTTTGTGGCTTAGATGCACATGGGAATCAGTCTACTCATACCCCTCCGGCACAGGGGCGCGGTTCCACGCACGGTCCCATTTGTTATAGACGAGGCGTCCGGGCGTCTTGTGGGAAATCACTCGGGCAGGGTTGCCAGCAATGGTCACGCCCGCCTCGGCATCCTTGATGACGATGGAGCCTGCGCCGATAGTCACGCCGTCGCCTATGATGACGTGCTCCACAATACACGAGTTGGGCCCGACATACACCTCGTTGCCCAGTTCAGCCGCTTTATGGTATGCCGACCCAATGTTGACACTCTTGCAGAAATTGCAGTTATCACCAATGCGTGTGGTGCCATTTATCGTCAACGGACCGCCGTGAGCTATGAGCAATCCGTAGCCCACATGCACATGGCGCGGTATTTCCACATCAGCCTTATTTGCCTTTCTTACATATTGAAATCTTGCCCCCCCCCGAAACTATCGGATTGTTACATCGAGTAAGACGAAACCAAAAGAGGAAAGAAAAACTAGAATTGAGCCAAGTGTAGAGCCACATGCGGAAGAGCGACACGTCATGTCGCCGCAAATAGCGGTAGTAGTCGCTGCGGATAAAGTCAACACATTGTGAGAAGGTCATGGGGAGTATTTGCGTATGTTTTTATCTATTGGTGTCCGCTAAAAATCGAAGAAACCAATCCCTTCAGGGATTGTTGTTCTTTAAAGAGGAAAGATATCTTTATCTATCTTGTATCTCCTTTTCGAGCCATTGCCGCGAGGTGTCTGCCTGTCGTTCTACCTCGGCGGAAACGTGCGGATAGTCGATTGGTTGCAGGAGCGTGGCGTCTGGCGTTGTTACATCAACAAGACGCTGACTGATGTCAAAGCGACGCAACACGTCGGCCATGCGGTTGTTGAGTCCGTCACCACGGTTCACCACAAACACATCACGCTGGAAGAGCAGCGAGAATGCCGTGACGTGGAACGAGTTGCTCACCACGCAGTCGGCATGGCGTATGAGCCACAGAAACTCCTCCGGCCCTGCGGTGCGAAAAAACTGCTGACCGTAGCGCAACGGATGGGGACTGACCTGCCATATCTCTGCCTCGCGCAGACGGGCGAGACGCTGCGCCACTTTTTTAACCGTGGGGTCTCGCATGAAATCGTGCACGAGTATGTATTTTTGCCCGCGGCATTGCGGAACGTTGCCCGCACGCTCTGCCCACTGTTGCGTCAAGGCTTGCCAATGGCTTGCCGGCAAGAGGAATACGGGGTCAAGCACGTAACTTCCCTCTAGCCCTAAAGTATGGAGTATATCCAAAGCAGAACGTTCCCTGACGCTTATGGCATCGAGCCGCGAGAGGTGGTCCTTGACAAAGCTCTCCGTACCGCTCACCAACCCATCGGTGGCGAAACTGGCGGCATAACTGATGCGGCGTGTCTCTGAACCGCCGAAGTCAAGGTAATAGGCAGGGTCGGTGCCGTTGGGGAACGTGGTGTTCCATATCTGGTCGCTGCCGCAGATGTAGAGGTCTGCCTCGGGGGCATGCTCCTGCAGTTCGGTTGCGCTATGGTATATTTGTGGAGTGAGCGGTATGTATCGCTCGGAGAACTCAACGAACTCACGATGGCGTTGCAGGTCGCGGCGACGCATGCCTATCTGAAGCAGCAGTTTGCCCCACCCTCGCAGTGAGCGTCCGGGCCAGAACCACAACGTGCCCCGAAAGGTCATGTAGGGCGGACGGTAGTCAATGACGCTTACCGTATGCCCCTTACTGCGCAGATATTCGGCAAGGGCATAGGCTTGCAGACGCGCCCCGTGGTTGTCGGCGTTCTGACAGGTTATGGTACAGATGTTCATTACGCAGTCTATATTCGTAGGATTTGTGGCCAAACAACCACGAACCATATGTAATTTATCTCGTTTATTGGGGTATTAACCACGAATATAGCAAATTTAACGAATGGCTTGCGCAACATATATTCGTAAGATTTGAAAAATTCGTGGTTAAACAACTAAATGGCACTCCGTGTTTTTACCTATCATTTGGTTATTAACCACGAATATATCGAATTTAACGAATGGCTTGCGCAACATATATTCGTGAGATTAGAAAAATTCGTGGTTAAACAACTAAATGGCACTCTGTGTTTTTACCTATCATTGGGGTAATTAACCACGAATATAGCAAATTTAACGAATGGCTTGCACAACATATATTCGTGAGATTTGAAAAATTCGTGGTTAAACAACTAAATGGCACTCCGTGTTTTTACCTATCATTTGGGTAATTAACCACGAATACATCGAATTTAACGAATGGTTTGTGCAACCTATATTCGTGAGATTAGAAAAATTCGTGGTTAAACAATCACGGATAGCATGTGGTTTACTACACTAATTGGGATATAAACCACAATTCTCGTGGTTAAACGCCATAAGGGGTTATACTTATTCGGAAAGCATTTCGTTTACTTTGCGACTCTCCGTCCTTGCGGTATCGTTGTTTTCTTTCTTCGTTTCCTCAATGATGCGCTGGCGCAGTTCGTCGTCAGTGGCAAGGCGCATGATGTTGTCGGCAAGGCTCAGGGCGTTCATCTCGGCGATAAGCCCGTTCTCACCATGCCGCAACTGGTTGTAGACCACGGGGAAATTGGTAGACACCTCTGGTTTGTGGAGCAGACGTGCCTCACAGAGCGTCAAGCAGAAGCCCTCGAAGGTGGACGTCTGCACATAGATGTCGGCCTGCTTCATATATGGATAAGGGTTAGCCTTCTGACCGAGGAGCACAACGTGGTCTTCCAGTCCGTACTCTCTGATACGCTGCTCCACAGCGGGACGGTCGGAGCCGTCGCCCACGAAATACCAGCGGAACCGCAGTCCGCGGCTTCGCAACTCGCGGGCGGTCTCTACGGCCAGTAGGTGGTTTTTTTGGGGGGCTACACGGGCCACTGTAACGATGCGCAGCGTGCCCTCGGACAGCGCATCGGTGTATCCCTCTTCGTCGGCCATGCGACGGATGAGATCCACGTTGAGTATGTCGTACACCGTAACGAGTTTTTCGCTTGACGCGAAAGTAGTTTTCGCCATCATCGCATAGAGCTGGTCGGAGACGGCTATCACCTTGTCGAAATGGCCATAGAATCGGCGGTTGAAATGCTCACGGTAGCCAGCCTTCACCATATCCACGTTCACCCACGCCAGTTTGCGGGCGGCTGTTACCTTCTTCGCAACATAGTAGGTAGGGAAGCCCTGCTGATATGCCACCGCCACGTCATACGTCTGGCGCAGACGCGGCATTGCGGCATGGAGTGCCGTCCAGCGCAGTTCGGCAAAGTGTCGTTTGGGGAAAAGACGGATGAGCAGGGAGTAGAACGCCTGGCATATTTTCATCCACCATCCACCACTACGGGGAAAATCCACGACATGCACCTGCGGTGGGATATAGCTCTCGAAGATGTCGCCACGCCCTATCAGCATGAGATCAACATCGTAGCGGTCGTAATCAATCAACGGCAACAGCGACACCAGACTTTTCTCTGCGCCACCGCACACCAGCGAGTCGATAAGAAAGAGGATTCGGTGTTTCTTCATCGCAGTTTCACCATTATATAATTATATCTACGAAGCACCCGCTCCAGCAATTGACGCAAACGCCACTCTATCTTGTAACGCAATGTGTATTGTGGTCGAAACATCGGTTGGGTGCGCCATGAGCCAAGTGCGAGATGATGCACGTAACTGTCGGCACTCTGCCCCACGGTGTCGAAGAAACGCGAGGGATAGACCGTGAGCGGACCGCATGTCTGCTGGCGGTCTGCAAGCACACTGGGGTCGTAGCCCAAGGGACGTGCTAGTTCGCTCTGTATGTAAGGAAGCAGACGCAGGTCGTAGCGCAGCGTTTGCGGCAGGTCGCTATGGGGCGACGTGACGAAATGGCGACCATCATAATAGTCGAGGCAGAGTTTCAAGTATTCATTGCCCGCCTCAGCACCGAAACAGTGGGAGCTGAGATAAACATCAGTATGCGGTCCGTCGATGTGCATGGAGTTCTCGCGACCGATAAATGCCCGGTTGTTGAGCATCGGCTCGAGGGAACGCAACACCATGGCATCGGTATCGAGATAAATGCCGCCCTCGTGATATATAGCCCAAATGCGCACCACGTCGGCAGCGAACGCCCACTTACGTTCTGCCAACGCCTCGCGAAGGAAGGGAATATCAATGTTGCGGATAGCATCGGCGTCCCAAAGGCGGTACTGCCAGTCGGGCATGTGGCGATGCCACGAAGCGATACAGTCGGCAATCTCCTTGGGGAAAGGTTCACCGCTGAACCACGTATAATGGATAATCTTGGGTATCATTATAAACCTCTGATTGTCTTTTTTTCGAACCACGAATATATCGAATTTAACGAATGGCCTACACGAAATATATTCGTAAAATTAGAAAGATTCGTGGTTATATCAACCATGCATTATTTTTATCGAAACACGAATATAACTAATTTAACGAATGGCCTACGCGAACTATATTCGTGAGATTAGAAAAATTCGTGGTTATATCCACTAAGCATTATTTTTTATCGAAACACGAATATATCGAATTTGCCGAATGGCCTACACGAACTATATTCGTGAGATTAGAAAGATTCATGGTTATATCATAGAAATATTCGCAGTTGAAAATAACAAACAATATATTTTTTAATCTATATCTTGTGGTTCGGATAGGTCATCCGTATACTTTGCGAAACAACCACTCATAGCCTCGCCACCATCGCAGCAGGGCGAACAGTGGGAAGAAGAACGGCATGTGCGGACGGTAGATACGGGGAGACACCGTGTCGGCTATCATATTGTAACTGGTATACCGCGCACTTTGGGGCATAAGATGGTCACGCGCGTTGAGCGAGAGCGCCGTGGTGAGGCGGTCTAGCACATGCGCTTCGATGCGCCGGCGGTCTTTAACGCCGTGGCGGTCGCAGATGGAAGACATAAGCCACTGAATTCTGACACACATGCCGAACCACTGCATAGATGTGCTAGTGCTGCTCAGCGACTCTTCGCGCGAATGGGTATAGAAATAAGCCACCGCATTGGTTGCCTGCACACGCTCAACATGCTGCAGATATGAAAAGACGAACACTGAGTCTTCGCCGAAACTCATGCCTGAGGGAAAAGATACGCAACTGTCAGAAAGCAATCGTCGCCGGAACAACTTACAACATGGGCCGCAAAGGTGATAGACGGTAACGGAAGACATGGCTTCGCCAATGCTCGTAACATGCTGAGTTAGGTCCTCAACAGAAATGTCAGGCAGCATACGCTGAACGGTCTCCCGTCCGTCGGCATCCACGTTCGCCAGCGAACACATGGTGAAATCGATGCCGTCGGCCTGAGGCAGGAGCATCTCTATATATTTCTCCGTCACATAGTCGTCGCTGTCTACAAACGCCACCCATTCGCCCTTTGCCAAAGCCAAACCGGCATTGCGCGCCGCACTGACGCCGGCATTATCTTGATGATGCACAACAAGACGTGCATCTTCGGCCTCCATCTGTCGAAGGACGGCAAGGGTATTGTCACGGCTGCCATCGTCAACCACAATCACCTCAATGTCGGCAAAGGTCTGACCGAGCACGCTCTCCACGCAGCGGCGGATGGTATCCCCTGAATTATAAGCGGGAATGATGACAGAGACGAAAGGTGATGCGGTGGGCATTGTTGTGTTGACAGTAATTATGTCGCCTTACAAAGGCAATGGAAACGGGATAACGTTCAAGAGATAGGGGTCCCTATCCTATATTATATTGCCAATTAAGGGCGATGAGTTTTTCTTAACGATGAAACGAACTGATACGTTTCAACTGACTGGCGGCATACGCCTTTACCAACTGGCGGTTGGAGGCATTGAGCAAGGCAAACCATGCCACAACACCGAAGCATGCCACATAGGAAACGATGACGAGCACAAGACGCAGGAACGACTCGGGCATGGCAAGGTGTACGGACAATGGAGCCAACACACACACTGCTACCACCGCCCAGGTGTGGAAGATGGTTACGAGGAGCGGGCTACGACGCAAATCGGCTATCTGGATGTGCACGATGCGGAAGTCGCTGATGATGAGTATTACATAGGTTAAGGCGTTGGCAACGTATGCCATCTCGACCGGCATGCCCAGTTTGAAGGCCGTCCACGTGAGCGAGGGGAACACGAGCCACAACGTGCCGTTGAGGAACGACACACGACGGATATCGCCGGTGCTGTGGATGGCACAGTTGAGCACGTTGACATGCGTGTTTATCGCCATGCCAATGATGCCCAACCGCAAGAAGTTGACGGCATGGTCGGGCACCTGTCCAAGCCATAGGTTGAGCACATAGTGGCCCTCTAGCGTGCAGGGCACGGCGAGGACGCTGATGGCAGACAACGTGAACAGTATGGAGTTGCACATGATCGTTTCCATCTGCCGGATGTTGCCAGCGGCATACTGCTTGGTAATCTGCGGCTGGAAAGCCTGCGCCACCGTCGTGGTGAAAGCCATCACCATGCCGTTCACAGTGAGGGCAATGGAGGCGGCGGCGTTATACAACACGCCAAAGAAAATATTAATCAGAAAGGTATTACACTGCTGCGCCACCGTTACGCACATGTTGCCGTAGAGGTCGAGCCCCGAGAAGGTGAGCATGGGACGAAACATCGACTTGTCCCATATCCAATGGAAACGGCACTCCTCAAAATGGCGGATGCAGTAGATGCGGTAGATGCCGCAGATAAGCAACGACACCATCAGCCCTAAAATAGCGTAGGTTTTCACCCTATCGAACGGACAGACAACAAGAAGATAAACAATGAGCAGTTTGAGCACGGCGTTGAGCAGTTCCATATATGCGAACTTATGCATGTGCTCGTGGGCGATGATGCTCGCCCCGTAAGGTGTCTGCGTAAAGCCGATAACAAGCATGAATACTGAGCACTGGTAGACCCAGCGTGCCGCATCCATGCGCCCTTCGGGAAAATTGAGTCTGTTCTCCAGAAACCACAAGCCAACCGTCTCGGCCAACACCACGGCAATGAGCGCCAGCATCAGATGACAGATGAGGGCTGTGGAGAACACCTTGCCCAACTTGTCGGTGTTGCCGCACCCCATCTCATAGGTGAGGAAACGCGACGTTGCCCCCGACATGGCGGCATTCAGGAAGCCCACCATACCGATGACACCGCCCGCAACACCATAAAGTCCGTAGTCGGACACCCCCAGCGTGTTGAGCACCACACGCGAGGTGTAGATACCCACAAGCGTAGTGATGAGCGTGCGGAAGGTCATCACCGCCGCATTGCGCGCCACACGGCGGTTGCCGGTAAGTTCTTTATTTCCTGCCACTATCTGACGGTTTATCTTCTACGTCATAATAGTTGCCATAGTATCCCCGGCCGTAGTATCCGTAGCGGCCGTAGTATCCGTACTTATTACCGCCATAGGACGAGTATGAGGCGGAGCCGTTAAGAAGTATAGCAATGTTGTTGAACTTGCCCGTTTCATACCACTGCTCTACCGTAGGCAGGAGCGAGCGGTCAAACAGACCAACACGAATAACAAACAATGTAACATCCGTATGAGGACTGATTATACTTACATCAGCCACCATATCGCTTGGCGGACAGTCGATGAAGATATAGTCGTATTCTTCACGAAGCTTCTCCATAAGACTTGCGAAACGAGGTGAATAAAGCAGTTCTGTCGGATTTGGCGGTATTGTTCCACAAGGCAACACATCTATGCTTCCTTCGGAAACGATAAGACTGTGATAATCGTCTGTCTGTGCTCCGAGATAATTGCTGATGCCAAGCTTCGGACTATGGAAATATTGCGACAATGAACCGTGGCGCATATCAAGATCGACAACAAGCGTCTTCTTGCCGTTTACCGCCATCGTGAGCGCAAGGTTGTGGGAAATGAATGTTTTTCCACTGCCAGGGAACATTGAAGTTAGCATGATTACCTGACGACGGCCCTCGCTACTGACGAGGAACTCAAGGTTGGAACGCACGATGCGGAATGCCTCGTTGATTAGGTTGCGGCTTCCCTCCTCTACAACCACCTTATGTCCATGGTGATGCTGCTTACGGCGATGCAAGAAAGAGAATTTGTCAGGTTTGCCAGAAAAGGGTATCTCACCGACAAACGGTGCCTTGAGTGTCTCAAGGTCCTTGCGTGACCGAACAGTCGTGTTGGATATTTCACGTAGAACAATGACACCAGCCGGAACAAGCAAACCAACAAGGAAAGCCATCATATAGACATTACTATCAACCGGCGTTGTTGCTCCACCTCCAATATGGGCTGGTTCTACAACCTTTGTATTATAAGCGGTGAAAGCCTGAGACATTTCGTTCTCCTCACGCTTTTGCAAGAGGAAGAGGTATAGCGTTTCCTTTACTTTCTGCTGGCGCTCTTCAGATATAAGGAACTGTGCCTGCTTTGGATTGGCAGCAATTTTAGCATTAGCCTCTGCCTTATTGCTCTGTGCGCTCACCTGTTGTGCCTCAAGAAGGGCAATCTCGTTGTCAAGAGTATGGATGATGGCACGGCGCATAACGCTGAGGTTAGCATCGAGATCCATCACGATAGGGTTCTGCTCAGAAGAGTTTGCCACATATTTGTTGCGTTTTAGCAACAAGTCGTTATACTCTCCAATCTGCGACGTTATACTGGTGTTACCTATTCCTGAATTGGAAGGCAGAAGTTGGTTGTTGTGACGCTCGTCAAGAAGGTTGGCACGAATATAACGAGCCATATAAATCTGGTTGCCAAGTTGATGGCTCTCCTCCGTTGCCGCTGTGCTTTGGCTCAGTGCCTGCGAACCCAAAGCACTTACATCAGGCATCAAGTTACGCGACTTGTAGTTGGAAATCGTTTGGTCAAAATGGCCAAGTTCATTCTCTATAACAGACAGACGCTCCTTAATGAAGTCGTTGGTACAAAGCGTCATGCGGTTGCGGTCGTTTATCCATGCCTCGTTATAAACAACAATAAGAGTATTTAGAATATCGTTGGCACGTTCTACACTCTGGTCACGATACCTTATATCAAGAACAGAAGAGTTCTTAACCTGCACCTCTACAGACAAACCGCCACGTACACGGTTTACGGCAGATGCTTTGCTCACACGCACAATATCAAGCTCATCGCCGACACCCTTGGAATAGAAAGCCGAAGGGGCAATATGAACGTTACCTATAGGTAATTTCACCACATCACCAAGCTTTGTGGTAAGAGTCTGACTATATGTCTGGCCGTTACGTTTCATGTTGCTCACCTCGCATTGGCCGTCAGCATGCAGGCTGAGATGGAACGAAACCACATCAGAATCGTCAAGACCGTTGAATGTTACCTTTACGGGAAGGTCGAGACCATAGGCCACATCATCCTTGAGCATACCACTGTGGTAGTAGTTAACATCAAGACTAAGGCGGTTAACGACTTCTGTGGATAATGGAGAGCTAGTGAGCAGCAGCATCTCATTGGTAAGACTGGGCGAAGCTTCATCTACACCCATCTCCTGCAATTGCCGTTCGGCTGTAGAGCGAGAATTGTCATTCTGCTTCAGCATGATACTAGCTGTACAGGTATAAACCTTTGGCGTACTTTTCAGATACCAAAAAGCATAGCCAAGAGTTATCAAAAGGGAAAGAACAAACCATTTCCACTGTGCAAGACAGAGGAACAAGATGTCACGCACCTGCACCAATATATTAGTTTGAGAGCGTTGCGCAGTGTTTGCGGAAACATTGTTCTGCACATTATTTGCCGAAGCTTCGGCAGTATCCATTTTTCGTTGCATGAAAGTTGTTGCGTTTCTGTTATTGCAATTCGTTGACGCTAAAGATTGTTTTCTGCGTCAAGAGACTATTTCACAAGGAAGTTCACAATTGTGATGGCAAAAGATGCCAATCCCATCCAGAACCCAGGGGTATTGAACATGTTTGCCGTAGGGGTAGATTCGTTGGCCTTCTTCTGATTAGGCTCAACATATATAATATCATTCTGCTGAATATAGTAAGCCGGAGAAGAATAAACGCTCCTTGCATCTGTAAGGTCTATACGATAAGGTGTCTGCACACCATTTACTGTACGGAGCACGGTAACATTCTCACGTCGACCATCGATGCTCAAATCTCCAGCCTCAGAGATTGCCTCAAGAATCGTTACCCTATCTTTCGTGATAGCCACTCTACCCTTTGTTCCAAGTTCGCCAAGAGCATAGAAACCCATATCAGCATAATCCACTGTTACCACGGCATCACGAACGAAATTGCCGGAGAGAAGACGGTATTTAATCTCGTTTGCCACATCAAGGCGCGACTTTCCCCCAACGGAGATAAGGCCAAGAGTCGGGAAATCAATATTTCCTTGAGGGTCTACCGTATATATTCCCGAACCGGATGTAGAATTAGACGCATTGGTATTTGTCGTATTGATATTGAAAATACGTACAAGTTCTTCATCACGACTGCTAACTGTGATATTCAACCTATCACCTGTTTGCAGCTTTATTGTCTGTTCTTCCTGAACTTCAACGGGGACGTTGGTTGCCAAGTTTTGCATGTAGCTGATATTCGTCGCGCTCTTGCATGATGCAAGCAACAAGGCAACAAAAAGGAGCACCAAGTGCAAGTAAGTGTTATGTCTGTGATTCATTTTATTTGATGTATATTTTATTTTCTTTCTTAATATCATTTCAATTATACTCTATGTCAAACCAACTGAATAAATTCAGGTTCAACCTCTACGGCTGCAACAATGAGATTAGGAATGGCTACCAATAAACGCCGTTTCTTCGTACCACGGCATTTTAGAAGCTTACCTACATAGCCGTCAAGCTGTCCGCCAACGATGCAAACCTGTCTCCCTATCATATCTGGCGTAAGTTCATCAATACTATAATACTGCGGAGTGTCAACTGATTGAACGGCCCTCATAAAACGATTCATTTCATTATCACCCACAATCATCGGCTTGCGATAGCTTCCACGCACAAAACGATATTGCAAAGTGGGAATGCCACAAAGGAAATTATCTATGTCTTCGGAAGTAGAATGTACGAAAAGCAGATCTTGAATAAATGGCACTTCTTCCCGTGACTGGACACCTTTACGCGAAACTATACGCCAACGCATGGGAGTGAATATCTCTACACCCATTTCCGCAAGTTGTTTGTAAGCAGGGGTAAGTGAATTCGGACGCTTCAAGTCGCGCATAACAAACCACTGTTTAGAAGTTGCCATTCTATTCTTTCCTAAATAAGTATATGTAACAGAAAAAATCTGAGCAAGTTTAAGTAGGGATACAATTTCTATTCCTGCTTAATCGTATAAACAACACAATATTAAGCAGTTACAATTAAAGTCATTGCAAGTTTGCGACTTTTCCCTATATTTAAGATACATGTTTAAACGACATAAGATTTGCGGTAAATAAAATAAGATGCCGCTTCTTTTTCTTTCGGTCTGTATCAAATTGTAGTGCAAAGGTAGCATTTTTTTTCAAAAACCATAGTCTATTAGCATTTTTTTACCGCTGTAACTATAACGTAATAGACCGGCTTATTTAAACGCAACAAAGCCATCAAAAAAAACAATACAAAAGTACTTTTTGCCACACCAGGTGTTATATATATAACCTCAGCCGCTAGCCCCAATGCCAAGAGCTTAAAGTTCCTAAAACAAAAAGCCTCCGGATTAGATTAAACAGGCATAAACAAAAAGAGCCTCCGAAGTGTTGTCTTCGGAGGCTCTACTCTTACGGCTTTCTCTTTTTATTGCCGCATAAAGAAAAAAGGCGGTGACCTACTCTCCCGCATTGCATTGCAGTACCATCGGCGCGGGCGGGCTTAACTTCTCTGTTCGGAATGGGAAGAGGTGGAACCCCGTCGCTTTTGCCACCTGATTATGGGGGACATGCTTTCTGTTACAGACAAAAAAGGATAATTCACTGATTCGTATTTACACTAATCTTATCAAATAGTGCATACAGCAAAAAGTTTGGAGAACTTTATGCGAAAGTCTTCGGGCAATTAGTAGCGCTCGGCTTTGACGTCGCCGTCTTTACACCTGCGCCCTATCAACGTTGTCGTCTACAACGACCCTAATATGGAGTTCTTATCTTGTGGAAAGCTTCGCGCTTAGATGCTTTCAGCGCTTATCCGATCCAGACGCGGATACCCGGCGGTGCGCCTGGCGGCACAACCGGTACACCGGAGGTCTGTCCGTCACGGTCCTCTCGTACTAGTGACAGCACCACTCAAAACTCCTACGCCCACGATAGATAGAGACCGAACTGTCTCACGACGTTCTGAACCCAGCTCG
>CAVIMN010000027.1:0-25110 GCA_963644035.1 bacterium | reverse complement strand
TTGTTGCGTTTAAATAAACTAGGCTAGGTGATTGCCAGCGATAAGGATGGAGCACGTTCGATTCCAAGTTCGTTAGCATTGGAAACAATAGTTGTATAGAAAAATGTTAGATGCATGGTCTAAATACATTAAGTTCTCAATCAAATTGCCCTTGATTGAGAACTTAATAACATCGGTGATGTATGAGAATTAGTTAGTCTTCATCGTCTATTTCCTCATTCTGAAATCCTTTTGCCAACCCGCCTTCACTCGTTTCTTTATAAAGTGAAGGTATGTCATGCCCTGTACGTTTCATAACTTCTACGACACGGTCGAAAGAAACCCGGTGAGAGCCATCGGAAAATGAGGCATATAGATTTGAGTCTAATGCGCGTGTGGCAGCAAAAGCATTTCGCTCAATGCATGGTATCTGTACTAGACCGCAGATGGGATCACAAGTCATACCCAAGTGATGCTCCAATCCCATTTCTGCTGCGTATTCAATTTGAGACGGACTGCCGCCAAATAATTGGCATGCTGCCGCGGAAGCCATAGCACAAGCTACGCCGACTTCGCCCTGACAACCGACATCAGCTCCAGAAATCGATGCGTTCTTTTTTACAATATTGCCAACAAGTCCTGCAGTTGCGAGTGCATGTAGTATTTGCATTTCGGTGAATGAATGGCCATTAAATATATGGTAGAGAACTGCAGGCAACACACCGCACGCGCCACATGTCGGGGCTGTAACGATTGTTCCGCCAGATGCATTTTCTTCACTAACTGCAAGTGCGTATGAATATACTAATGCTCTAGTCTGTAGTGACTGTTTGTAGCCAGAAGCTTTTATATAATATATAGGTGCCTTGCGCTGGAGATTTAAAGGTCCAGGCAAGCGTCCTTCATGTTTTATCCCTCTTTCAACAGCTTGACACATTGTGTTCCATACAACATCAAGGTAGTCCCAAATACTTTTGTCCTCCCTAAGTTCAACGTATTCCCAGTAGTTTCGTCCTGTTTTTTCGCACCACTGCATGATTTCTGTCATAGTGTTCATGTCGTATACTTCTGTAGTATCGAAAAGATCACCTTTGTTCTTGCCTTCAGACAAGGCTCCACCGCCTATACTATATACTGTCCATTCATCATACTTGTTGCCATTGCTGTCTTTGCAAGCGAATTTCATTCCGTTTGGATGAAAAGGCATGAATATGTCTGGTCGCCAAATAATTCTTACAGGTGCGATGTTTTGTAGCACATCTATTATGGCAACGTCTGTCATGTGCCCTTTTCCTGTCGCAGCAAGGCTGCCATATAGAGTTACTTCGAAGCCTTTTGCCTCCCTATGTTTTTCCAGATATATTTTAGCGGCTTTTTGTGGTCCCATAGTATGGCTACTTGAAGGGCCTTTACCAATTTTGTAAATTTCTCTTAGAGATTTCATATAGTATATATTTGTCTTTTCTTTCTGCAAATTTACTTGAAAATCATTTCTTTCACGAATTATGTTTGTCAATTCTTGTCGTTTGTCTTTTAATTCACTATATTTGCGGTGTGAAGAGCTATGGACTATTGCGGCGCCTGCTTGTATGGTTTTTGCGCATCGGACATTGCCGTGGCTTCGGCGTTCAGTCGCCATGGGCTTATGGCTTTGTAACAGAGGTAATAAATGAGCGGCTACCATTTAATGAATATAAGGCATTACACAATGCTTTCCCTCAGGCAAGTTATATAGAACGAAAGGACGGTGAGTTCTTTCATCGCCTTGCTAATTTCTCACAATTGAGGACAGTGTTCTCATGTTATTGTGATACATCAACAGACGAATTGCTCGAAGCTTATGTTATGGCAGGATGTCGAAAAGCAAATTATGTAAGATGCAATAGTTTCTTTCAGTTAAAGAAAAAATTGGAGGACCGTTTGACGGAACATCCTGCACTTGTTGTCCTTGATGCCTCTTCTGCTGTATGGGAAACGACTGTTACGTGCATGCAAGGAATGCTTAAAGATGGAGATTTTCTTGTGGCTTTGGATATTAACGCTATGAGCGAGGCTAAAAAAAGATGGAGCAGTATCTTAAATAATGTAGCGAACGGTTTGACGTTTGACTTGTATTATATGGGGGTTGTATACTTTGATAGTAAGCGATACCTTGAGCATTTTAAAATTAACTTCTAAAACACAATACTATGGCTATTACAACAGTTTATACAAAGACCGGTGACAGTGGCACAACTGCTCTCATTGGTGGAGTTAGAGTTAAGAAAACTCATCCGCGTATAGAAGCGTATGGGACAGTTGATGAGCTGAGCGCACAACTAGGTCTGCTTGTTTCCTTTATGAAAGATGGTGATGACAAGAAACTTGTTATACGCATTCAACGCCAACTTTTTACCGTTTGTTCATATCTTGCCACGGACTTGTCTCAAACCCCATTGGCTCCTAGCTATACGCTTGATACCGAAGAAGTGCATGTTTTGGAACAAGCGATAGATGATATAAATGCCAATTTGCCCCGCCAGACGGCGTTTATTATTCCTGGAGGCTCTCATGAGGCAGCGCTAGCCCATGTGTGTCGTACAGTTTGTCGACGGGCAGAACGCCGTATCTTTGCTTTGTCAGAAATGTCACCGCTTGATGCACATGTGTTGGAATATGTCAACCGTTTGTCAGACTACCTCTTTGTTTTGGCACGCAAACTTAACTTTATTGATGGTGTAAGAGAAAAAATCTGGAAGAAAAACTTGTAAACAAGAAAAAAAATATTATTTTTGCGTCCAATTTTAAATGTGGCTGTAAGCTTAGCTTACGGGAGAAGATAAGAATAAACGCAAATCGATAATATTTATTTACTATGTATTGGACACTAGAATTGGCTTCAAAGCTTGAAGATGCACCATGGCCTGCAACAAAGGAAGAGTTGATTGACTATGCAATTCGTTCCGGCGCACCTCTTGAAGTGCTTGAGAATTTGCAGGAAATAGAGGATGAGGGTGACGTTTACGAAAGTATCGAAGACATTTGGCCCGATTATCCTACGAAGGAAGATTTCCTTTTTAACGAAGACGAGTATTAAAATCAGTTTATAAGAACCTTCCGGCAGAAAAGAAGCTGAGAAGGTTCTTTGTCTTTCTTGTGAGTAAAACGTTGAATTGCCAGTATTCTTTTTCATTATATAATACAATAAAATTAGCAAAACCTCGTTTTATAAGCGTGTTTAAACGTTTATACATATTTTTTGTATTGTCAATTCTCTTTTCTGTTACGGCGAGAGGGCAGTATGACGCATCGTTCAGTCATTATTGGGACTTGGAGTCCTATTTCAATCCAGCAGCAGTTGGAAAGCAATCAAAGCTGAACATTGTAGGCGCATATGCCTTGGATATGGCCGGATTTGAGAATAATCCGCGTACAATGTATCTTGGTGCGGATATGCCATTCTATTTGCTAAATACTTACCATGGCGCAGGTTTGTCATTGCTAAATGACCAGATAGGACTTTTTACGCATCAACGTATCGCTATTCAATATGCATACAAACATAAATTGTTTGGTGGGCAATTGAGCATAGGAGTGCAGCTAGGCTTGCTTAACGAACAGTTCGATGGTTCAAAGGTTGATTTAGAAGATTCAAGCGACCCAGCTTTTTCTACGTCACAAGTTAAAGGTAACTCCTTTGATCTCGCTGCAGGACTTTACTATACCCATGGCAGATGGTATGCTGGGGCATCGGTACAACATGCAACTTCCCCTCTTGTTGAATTAGGCGAAACAAACGAGTTGCAAGTTGATCCCACATTTTATTTAACCGGTGGATACAATATAAAGTTAAGAAATCCGTTTGTTACAATACCAACGTCCGTACTTGTTAGGACAGATATGAAAGCATATCGTGCCGACATAACTGCGCGTGTGGTATATACAAATGAAAAAAAGGTTATGTATTGCGGCTTGTCTTACAGTCCAACGAACTCGGTAACAGGCATAATCGGCGGCTCTTTTCATGGCATTAACGTATGTTATAGCTATGAGATGTATACCTCGGCAATAAATGTAGGAAATGGAAGTCATGAACTTTCTGTTGGATATCAAATGCCATTGAACCTATATAAGAAAGGCAAGAACAAGCATAAAAGCGTAAGAATACTCTAAAATAAGGGAAAGAAATAAATATATATGTTTACAAGATACATGAAAATCGGAAAAAGTATCATAGCTCTTTTGGTGTTGGCAACTACACTTACAGGTTGCTTTGGCGGAAAGGCTACAACTTCATCACGTGGCGGTGAACTTACCGGGACGGGAGGAGGCAGGGGCTTCTCTGAGCCTACACCTTTCGGTATGACACTGGTAAAGAAAGGCTTCCTTAAGATGGGAATGGAAAAGGAAGACAGTCTTTGGGGGAAAAAGACACCAGTAAAAGAAATATCCGTAGACGGATTTTGGATGGACGATACAGAGATAACGAACTCTGAATATCGCCAATTTGTATATTGGGTGCGTGATTCCATTCTTCGCACGCGTCTTGCCGACCCATCATATGGTGGCGATGAATCATATATGATAACGGAAGACAAAAATGGCGACCCCGTAACTCCACATCTTAACTGGAAGAAAGCGTTGCCACGTAAGCCGAACGAAGATGAAATGCGCGCAATAGAAAGTCTTTATGTCACAAATCCTGTGACAGGTGAGAAGCTTCTTGATGCAAGTCAAATGAACTATCGTTATGAAATATACGATTACGTGACAGCAGCAAAACGGCGTAATCGTCTTAATCCTTCCGAGCGTAATTTGAATACAGATGTTCAAGTGGATCCTAACGAAGTTGTCATGATTTCAAAAGATACGGCATATATAGATGATGAAGGCCGTATTGTAAGGCAGACCATCAACAGACAACTGACAGGGCCGTGGGATTTTCTCAATACATACATAGTTAATGTGTATCCTGATACAACATGTTGGGTGAATGACTTCCAAAATTCCGACAACGAAACCTACATGCGGCTATATTTCAGCAGCCCTACATATAATGATTATCCTGTAGTTGGCGTTACATGGGAGCAGGCAAATGCTTTTTGTGCATGGCGCACGGATTATTTGCTTAAGGGACTTGGTGGCGCAGCAAAATATCTGCAGCGTTATCGCCTTCCAACAGAGGCGGAATGGGAATTTGCAGCACGTGGTCGAGACGGCAATGAATTCCCTTGGGAAAGCAAAGATGTAAAGAACGACCGGGGATGCTTTTATGCAAATTTCAAGCCTGATCGTGGAAATTATACTCTTGACGGTAATCTCATTACCAGTCGTGTAGGCATTTACTCGGCCAATTCAAACGGTTTGTACGATATGGCGGGAAATGTAGCAGAATGGACAAGCACAATCTATACGGAAGCTGGCGTAACGGCTATGAATGATCTTAATCCACAGCTTACATACAATGCGGCACTAGAGGATCCTTATAAGATGAAAAAGAAGAGTGTAAGGGGAGGTTCGTGGAAAGATCCGGAATCCCTTATACGTTCAGCATGGCGCACATGGGAATATCAGAACCAACCGCGCAGTTATATTGGTTTCCGTTGTGTGAGAAGCTTAGCGAGTACAACTAGTTCTAAACAAAAAGGTAGCAAGAAAAAATAATGACGCAGTATAGCAAATTCAACGTGATATACCGCTTGCAAAAGTGGTTGGACAGTGTGCCCGGACAGACTTTTATGAACTATGCATACAGTTGGGGTGCAGCTGTCGTAATTTTAGGAACACTCTTTAAACTGACCCACTTGCCAGGAGCAAATATCGCTCTTTTCCTTGGTATGGGAACAGAGGTCTTCGTGTTTTTCATTTCAGCATTCGACCGCCCGTTCGACAAAACTGCCGATGGCAAAGACCTGCCTACGCATGTTGTAGACGAGGAGTTTGAGTCAGAAACAGAGCGTGACGACAATGATACAGAAGAGGGCAATGACGAGACAATTGCACCATCTGCTAAATCAGCAAACGGGAATGTTGTTGGTTATGGCCAAGTCTTTGTCGGTTCTCCATTGGCCACTTCAGGAGAGGCAGGTCAGACTGCGGCTAGTTCTGCTACTGTTGAGGACGAAGGCGTTTCATCTTCTGCATCTTCATCTTCGGAAGCACCAACGGCAGCTACGCAAACATTCTTGCCGCAATGGGTGGCAGAGCAACAACAAGTTTCACCAGAGATGGCCGAGGCCACAGAACATTATGTGGAAGAACTTAACAGGCTCAGCGATATGCTTGCAAAGGTAGCGGAGCAGAGCCAGCGTCTCACCCGTGACTCAGAGGAAATGGAAAATCTGAACCGCACGTTGACAGGTATCAGTAAGGTTTACGAGATGCAACTCAAAGGTGCAAGTGCACAAATCGGTACAATTGACCAAATTGACGAGCAGCAACGGCGTCTTGCCAAGCAGATAGAACAACTTAATGCTATATATGCCCGTATGATAGAGGCAATGACCGTAAACATGCGCGCTGCGGCTCCATCCGCTCCAACATCAACAATAGAATAACCCCACTAAAAGAATAAATAAAGTGGCAATAAAGAAAAGACCGTTATCTCCTCGCCAAAAGATGATCAACCTTATGTATGTCGTCTTGATGGCAATGCTTGCGATGAATGTCTCAACGCAAGTTCTCGACGGCTTCTCGCTCGTTGACGAGAGTCTGCAGCGCACAACCGCAAATTCGGCAAAAGAAAACGAGGGCCTTTACGGTGATTTTGAAGCTCAGATGAAAAGCAATCCTGAAAAGGTTCGCGAGTGGTTTGAAAAGGCTACTGCCGTGAAGCGGATGAGCGATTCTCTCTACGATTTTGCTCAGGCTCTCAAAGTGGCAATAGTAAAAGAAGCCGATGGCGCAGACGGTGACATAAACAATATTGAGCGAAAAGACAATCTTGACGCAGCTGCGAGTGTGATGCTCGCTCCTGGTTCGGGTAAGGGAAAGGCATTGTTTAATGCTATTAACTCTTTCCGTGAGCGTATATTGAAGATGGTGACTGACGACCGTCAACGTTCCATTATAGCCAGCAACCTTACCACAGTTGTGCCAAAGAATGCAAAAGCGTTAGGTAAGAACTGGCAGGAATACATGTTTGAAGACATGCCTGTAGCTGCTGCCGTCACATTGCTTACGAAGTTGCAAAGCGATGTTCGTTATGCTGAGGGCGAGGTTCTGCATACGCTTGTCGCCAATATCGACATGAAAGATATCCGTGTAAACAAGCTCAGTGCTTTCGTTATCCCCAATGCTCAGACCATAGTACGGGGCGACAAGTTCTCTGCACAGATTGTGATGGCTGCTGTTGATACAACGCAACAACCGCAAATATATATCGGTGGCCGTCAGATGAATCTTCGTAACAATACGTATGAGATAGTCACCGGCTCTACTGGCGACTTCACTCTTAACGGTTACATAACCATGCAGAATGGCAAAGGGGATGTGATACGGCGCGATTTCTCGCAGAAGTATACTGTTGTAGATCCGAGTGCAACAGTTTCGGCAGACCTTATGAACGTGCTTTATGCTGGATACACCAACCCCATAAGCATAAGTATTCCGGGTGTACCGTTGAATAAAGTGTCGGCTACGATGAGTGGCGGCACGTTGCAACCAGTCGGACCGGGTAAATATATCGCCCGTCCTTCCTCTGTTGGCAAGGATGTCACGATTACTGTACAATCGTTAACCACGGGGCAGGCACGACAAGTTGGTCAGTTCACGTTCCATGTGCGTAAGTTACCTGACCCAACAGCATATATTCTTTTAGGCACCAACCGCTACCGGGGCGGAGGACTTTCTAAAGCTTCGCTTATGGAAGCCGATGGCGTAAAAGCCGCAATTGACGACGGACTGCTTGACATCCAGTTTAAAGTTACAGGTTTTGAAACCGTGTTCTTCGATAATATGGGTAACGCCGTGCCTATGGCCTCAGCGGGATCGCAGTTCTCTCAAAGGCAGAAAGATGCATTCCGAGGTTTGGCTCGCAATCGCCGCTTCTATATCAGTCGTGTAACCGCCGTAGGTCCCGATGGTATAAGCCGCACCTTGCCAGCCTCAATGGAAGTGATAGTGAAATAACAAAACATATACATATTTATATATATGAAGAAAATAATTCTGACATTCCTGATTGTTTGTCTCGCTGCCGGCACTGTCAGTGCTCAGCCAGCAGCCCGCCGCAACCAGCAGGCGCAGCAGCAGAAACAGTCAAACGCACAGAACATAACGACACGCGCCCAGATTTCTTATCCCGTGCAGGAGGCAATGGACGAAGATGTGGTATGGCGTCGAGATATTTACCGTGTTATCGACTTAAACGACGATGCCAATGCGGGGCTCTATTACCCAGTGGAGGCTGTCGGTTCGCAGATGAACCTGTTCACATACCTCTTCAAACTCATGATGCGCCAGCGCATAACCGCTTATGAATATAAGCTGGACGGTAACGAAGTGTTCAACGACGCATCCAAGATAAAGCCTCTTACGTTTCTCGATAACTACCATATTTACTATGAGAAAAAGGGGAATGGCATAAATATTGACAACAGTGACATACCCTCGCGCGAGGTGAAGTCGTATTACGTCAAGGAAAGTGCCTACTACGACCAGCGCTCAGCTACGTTCCACACTAAGGTTCTTGCTTTGTGCCCCATTATGTCGCGTGAAGATGATTTCGGCGACACACCTCAGACCTACCCGTTGTTTTGGGTGAAGTACGATGATATTGCTCCGTTCTTGAGCAAACAGATTATCATGACCAGCGATTTGAACAATGCTGCCACCATGACGCTTGATGATTACTTCACCAAGAACATGTATCGTGGAAAGATTTACAAGACAACGAACATGCTTGGGCGTACATTGGCTCAGTATTGCAAGACAGACTCAGCAATGACCAAGGAACAAAAGCGCATAGAAGGCGAGCTTGCTGCATTTGAGAAAAATCTGTGGGGAGACCAGCAGCTGAAGGATTCTCTCGACAGTGTTGCTAAGGCGCAGCAGGGAGTAAAAGGCAAGAAGGTGCGTAAGCGTAACAGACGTGCCGGCTCTACAACTTCCGACACGCAGTCAACATCCGTTTCCAAGAAACCGCGCAAGAGCAGTTCTTCTTCATCTTCTTCCTCTTCGTCAGCGCGTGTGTCAGTAAGAAGACAGAGACATTAACGATTATACAAAGAAAGAAAACAAGCTTATGAAAAAGATTTTTGCCCTAGCCCTCGTGGTATTAGGTCTGATGGCTGCAAAGCCGGCTGAAGCTGGAATTGGCTTCGGATTGAAAGGTGGTTTGAATATTACCAATATGTCTATGTCGAGCGAAGTTCTCGATGCGTCCAACCGCACGGGTTTCTTCATCGGTCCGTCAGTGAAGTTCACTCTTCCTGTTGTAGGTCTCGGCATTGATGCATCTGCTCTCTATGACCAGCGTGAAGCAAAGCTCAAGGGCGAAGTGTCAGGTTCCGACCTTAACACGACTGTTAAGCAGCAGGCAATAAATATCCCCATTAACGTTCGCTATACGTTTGGCCTCGGCGATTTGGCGGGAATCTATATTGCAGCCGGTCCACAGTTCGGGTTCAATGTTGGCGACAAGGATTTTGACGTACTGAAAGTTGCCAACTACAAGCTGAAGTCTTCAAATTTCAGCGTTAATCTTGGTGCAGGTGTAACTCTTATCAAACATCTTGAGATAGGCTTCAATTACAACATCGCATGCGGAAAGACCGGTGAGGTTACAGGTAAGGGCGCAGCAACAGATGTAGTTAAGAGCCTTGCCGATTCGTCAGGTAAGTCAAATGCATGGCAGATTTCTGCGGCTTATTATTTCTAATATATAAGTCCGTGGGGATATTTCCCCACAAAATCGAGAATAAAAACATCCCGTTCCTACGAGAGAGATTAAGGAACGGGATGTTCTTTTTTTATTCATTCATAAGTCTTGGCGTTTCGCCGTTTTTGTGTTGTTGGCTTATTTGTTGCTCATGGCTTTTATTGCTAGAGTAAATATCCCTTTAATATAATCGTCAGGCGTCTTGTCTTGCATCTCCGACAATCCTTTTATACATAGCGACTTTTCGCTTTGGTTCATGTCTTTACCGTTTTTCTTGCAGAAGTCAAGTATGGAATTTGCCAGTCCGGTAAGCATACTCGTGTTTCCAATGTTCCCCTCTCTTATGTTCTCAAGATATGCAGCTCTCATGTTGCTGAATTTCTGTATAGGGTCTGTGGCGTATTCGTTGGATGATGAAGCGGAAAATGCTGATGATACTATTGATTCGTTGCCTTTGTTGTCCGTAACGCCAACCCTTCCGTCATCATAAACCTTTATTGTGCCGCCGTCAAGAGTTACTATCGACTGCACTTTCCCGTTATTGCTCGTAGTGGTTGTTGTCGTTACCGTAGTTCCTGGGGTTATCACTTTCCCGTCTTTCGTGGTAATTATTGTTCCGTTAGGTCCAGCCTCAATCTTACTTCCGTCTCCCTTTATTATGTGAGTTGTGCTTCTTTCCACTTTAACTTGGGGTGAAGTGACAGTATTTGTGCCCTTTTTCCATTTTTTTGGATTCGGACTTTTTATCTTATATAATTTTCCGGTTGTCTTCTTTCCTTTTTCCTGCCACACCATTCCGTAAACAGTGCGGTTTATGTCATTATCCTTGTCATTGAAAAAGAGGAAGAGAATGTTGTCGTCAGTCCCGTTTGTAGGCCAGCCAATGTGCAGATTCTTGTTGAGATTTTTCCCATACCCTATGGTTATGTTCTTCTTCTGCTTGTTTCCCGCTTTCTTATCCATAATTTCGTATGCGTCAGGCATGTCCTTATAGAACGCTTCCTTTAGGGTTTCAAACTCTTTCTTTTCCTTTTTAGGCAATGAGAATTCATATTCTCCGTAGAAGTCATTGACTCCGTTGTATTGTATTGTTGTGCGACTGAGGTATTTGAGTGGTTCATGTGAGATAAACTCATCCATTTCTTTGTCCACATTCTCCTGAGCATAGGCGCACGTTGTGCCGAATGCAAAAATAGTCGTTAGGACTAATGGGATAATCTTTTTCATAATTTATTTCCTTTCTCTTTTTTAGAATGCAAGAGGCTAGTCTTGCATCTGCTTATATTGTTAATATATTTCTTCGCTACACATCAAGTTGATTTTTTCTTCGCGCATAACGTTTGCAGCCTGAATAAGCCCAATGGTAAGCTGCTGTAAGTATTCGATGCGTTGCAACTCTTGCTCCGCCATCATCTGCGAGGCTTTGTCTATGGAGTCAGCCTGTGCTTCGTATTTGTTTGCCAATAACGTTTCTGGCGGTGCAGGCTTATATCTGTATTTTATCGTTTTTCGCTTTTCGGGCAACCGTTTTTCGTGTCCGCTTGTGGCAGATGTGTCAACCTCATTGACAATGTTCTCCAAAGAGTCCACCTTTGTCAGAGAGTTCTCGTTGCTTTTTAGTGCGGAAATGGGGAGCGAAGCCGTTGTCTTTTCCTCGTTTCCTATGCTTAACGTAAAGGTAATAATAGCAACCACTGTCGCTGCCACGCCAATAGCCCAACCAACATAGCGTCTTATGCTAGTCTTTCTGTGTTTCTTCTCTCCGCCAGTTTCTTTCAGCAAGCCCGCCTGTTCCGGCATACCATCGGCGAAGTATCTGAACATCTCTGCGTATGGCTCAAGATCTGCGGGAAGCTTGTCGGCGTTGCGGAAGTATTGTTGCAACTCGCGCTCCTCGTCAACGGACGTGTTGCCGTCCATAAACTTCTCAATAAGGCTTTTTATGTCGTTTTCTTTCATATATATATTCTTGTAGTCATTTTCTCTTTTTCAGTTCTTCCAGCAGTTTCTTTCTGGCGCGTGCCAATAGCGTAGGCACAGAAGCGGGGCTTATCCCCACAATGGCAGCAATCTCTTCGGTAGACTTTTGTTCCACTTGGCGAAGGTGCAGCACTGCGTATTCTGCCGACGGTAACCGTTTTGCCATTTTTGAGAGCCACACATCGTTTTCCTCGCTTTCCATAATAGCATCAGGCATGGTGTTGTTGCTTGCAGCAGTGTCGTGTTCATAGATGGACTGCGGATGTTTGCTCCGAAGACTGTCAATGGCAAGATGCTTTGCTATGGTAACGGCAAGAGCCTCCGTCCGTTTGTCTTTCTTAAGCCCATCGTGCATAGTCCAAAGCTTCAGCATGGTATCCTGTGCAACGTCTTCAGCCTCTTCGCTATCAAGACAATATCCTTTTGCCACCGCAATGATACGGTGGCGCAGGCTTGTTGCGATGTTTTCAAATTCTGTCTGATCCATGCTTTCTTCGTACTTCTGTATAATAAACGTAAAAGGGCACGATTTATGGACGACGTTATGATTGTTTAACAATCCCGCGGCGTTATGTTTACATCCCCGCGGCCTCTCGTTTCTGTTCCCACGGCGTTTCTAATGTAACCCGCAGGGCTCTTGTTGGTAACTCGCCTCGTAACGTCATTGAAACCTGAAGTTAAGGTATTTAAAATATTGTCGCAACAAGTGTGTAATATAGCCATCGTACCTTTGCGTCGGATAAAGTTATAAGCAAACATAGAGCGAAGACAAAAAAATAATCAGAGAGAAGAGAAGGATTTTATGGCAATAAAGATGAACAGGATTTTTGCAGTGGCTCTTGTGGCAGCACTGCCTTCAGCGGGACTCTTCGCTGCAGATATAAAAGGTCAGGTCTGCGATAGTAAAACTGGCGAGGCTCTTATCGGGGCCACCGTGCAGGTGGATGGAACAAACATAGCCTCCGCCACAGACATCAACGGACATTTCTCCCTCTCCGGACTGGAAGAGGGCCATCGCTACAGGCTCACCGTGAGTTATGTGGCTTATAAGACAAAAAATATTGACGGGGTTCAAGCGAGCTCTCAGCCTCAGATGACCAGCGTAGCGCTGACACCCGATGAACAGACACTGGGCGAAGTAACCGTTTCTGCCGTAGCAAGGCGTAATACGGAGGCGGCAATGGTGCAAGTAGCAAAAAACAGTCCCGTCATAGTGAACAACGTTTCGGCACAGGAAATAAGTAAGACGCAAGACACCAACGCAGGCGAGGTGATACGACGCGTGCCGGGCGTGAGCCTGATAGACGACAAGTTTGTTATGGTGCGCGGCTTGTCGCAGAGATACAACAACGTGTGGATAAACGGAGGGGCAGCCCCCAGCAGTGAGGCGGATTCACGTGCTTTCTCGTTTGACCTCATCCCAAGCGCACAAATCGACAATATGCAGATCGTGAAGACCCCCTCTCCTGAATATCCAGCCGACTATACCGGGGGCTTCATCGTTGTAAACACCAAGGATATCCCGGTGGAAAACATGTTTCAAGTGCAGGTGGGCGGCAACTGGAATACGGCGACGCACTTCCAAAATTTCGACTATTCAAAAGGGTCCGGCACTGATTTCCTTGGTTTCGATTCTGGTCTGCGCTCACTTTCCGGAGGGTTTAACTCCGTTTTTAACACGTTCTCTGGCAGTGATGCCATAGACCTTACCAGCAACAAGCTAAACAATGACTGGATAGTGAAAAGTCGCAAGCCTATAGGCGACGTGAAATTATCAGCCAACCTTGGTCGCAGATGGAAAATTGCGGGGCATCAGATGGGTATGATTGCGGCAATTAACTACACTAACGAGTACCGTACGTTCCGCGACATGCAGAACAACCAGTTTGGCGTGTACGACGAACGCAACGACCGCTCCATCTATCTATCTAATTCCATAGACAATCAGTATAATCACAACGTGCGCCTTGGTGCGATGTTGAACTTCACGTTGCTCTCGCGTGGAGGAAACAACAAATATCAGTTTAAAAACATATTCAACCAGCTCGGAAACGACCGCTATACTAACCGCTATGGTAAGGACGAGCAGAGCAACACAACACGTTCGGCTGAATATTATTACCGCAGCCGTACGACCTACAACGGACAGTTCACAGGGAAGCACACTCTTGCCAACGACGAATTAGACTGGAGTCTTAGCTATTCGTATGCCAACCGCAATGTGCCAGACCGCAGACGTTACGTTGTTAGCGATGCTCTTGAAACAGACGTTATCCAGCTTACCACGGGCAACGATATCTCAAGGGAATGGACGCGCCTCGATGAACACATCTTTTCCGCAGCGGTAAATGACAGTCACTCTTTCCGTTTTGGCACGTGGACTCCCGTTCTGAAAGCAGGGGCATACGGAGAATACCGCACACGCAACTACAAAACGCGGGAGCTTATCTATTCATGGAACACATCAACGACGCAGTTGCCTGCTGGGTTCCGCAAGATGGACATGCCTACACTCCTCAGTAATTCCGAATACTTTGGTGCAGAGAAGTTGTATTTGCTTGAAGAACCCAACATGCGCGACAACTATAAGGGAAACAATACCATGGGGGCAGCCTACTTGGCGGCAACGCTTCCTATTGGGAAACTGAGCATCTATGCCGGGTTGCGTTACGAATATGACAAGATGGAACTTGTTACCAACACGCGTGACGACCGTGAAAGCCCGTTCAGTCATTTCTATACTTACAACGATTTATTCCCGTCGTTCAATGCAACATGGAAGTTCAACGACAGTCACCAGCTGCGCTTCTCCTACGGAAAAACTGTAAATCGACCAGAATTCCGTGAGGTCTCTCCGTCAGTGTTCTATGACTTCGACCTGGCTGCCGACGTGAAGGGAAACACCGACTTGACACCTTGCTACGTGCAGAATTTTGATATCCGCTATGAGTTTTACCCATCCAGGGGCGAGATGATTTCGGTGGCACTCTTTTATAAATATTTCGATTCACCGATAGAATGGACATACACGCTCGCAGGAGGCAACAGGCTTATATATTCTTACATGAACGCAGACAAAGCCAATACATATGGTGTGGAGTTGGACATAAAGAAAGACCTCTCGTTTATAGGTCTGCGTGGGCTTAGCTGGTCATTCAACGGAGCGTTGATCAAGAGCCGTGTGGATTTCAGTCAGCAGACCACCCAGGAGAATCACCGGCCTATGCAGGGACAGTCTCCGTTTCTCGTGAACACAGGCTTTTTCTACAAGAACGAAAAATTGCAGTTTGATGCAGCATTACTATATAACTGCATAGGAAAGCGCATAATAGGCGTGGGAAGAAACGAAGGTTCTACAACAGGTAATGAAACACTGCGCGTGCCAGATAGCTACGAGATGCCACGTAGCGTGATAGACCTCTCGCTTTCAAAACGCTTCGGCACTCACTGGGAGGTGAAGTTCAACGTGCGCGACTTGCTTGCGCAGAAGGTTTACTATAAAGAATTCTTAACGGCAAATATCAATGACGGCACGAAGAAAGAAGTGGAACAAGTAACACGTAGCTTCCGCCCTGGTAGGAACATAGGGCTTAGCATAGCATACAATTTTTGACAGAATAAGAATTATTCCAATAAACAACATTATGAACAAAACAAAGTTTTACGGATGTCTCGGCATCCTGGCACTTGCGGGAACGATGTTCACTGCGTGCAGCGACGACAACAATGACGACAACAAGCAAACCACGTCTGCCGTATGGACGACCGACGGAGAACTCAGAGCTTGCGACCACTTGCTTTTCACAGAAAGCGACAAGGTGGACAGCAAAGACGTAAACGATAATGGAACACAGATAGGTAACGGAAACCAGGAATTTGTATTCACGGGCAAGCAGACCCTCAAGAAGGGTGTATACATCCTTAAGGGATGGGTGTATATCGCTAATGGTGCCGAGCTGACAATTGAGCCGGGAACGGTTATCAAGGGCGACAAAGACACAAAAGCAGCCCTTATAGCAGAACGAGGAGGCAAGCTTATTGCACAAGGTACCGAGACTCAGCCAATCGTATTTACTTCAGAAAAAGAACCGGGCCAGCGTTGTCCTGGTGATTGGGGCGGAATTATTCTCTGCGGAAAGGCACGTACAAATGCAACAGAGCAGCAGATAGAAGGTGGTCCACGCACAAAGCATGGCGGAAACGACGATTCTGATAACTCTGGCGTGCTGAGCTATGTGCGAATAGAGTTCGCAGGATTTCCTTTCCAGCCAGACCAGGAGATAAACGGTCTTACATTCGGTTCCGTGGGTAGCGGCACAAAGATTGACCATGTGCAGGTTTCTTATTCTAATGACGACTCTTTCGAGTGGTTCGGCGGAACAGTGAACTGCAAATACCTTATAGCTTACAAAGGCTGGGACGACGACTTTGATACGGACAACGGTTTCAGCGGACATGTGCAGTATGGTCTTGCAATCCGCGATGCACGTATTGCCGACAAGTCTATGAGCAACGGATTCGAGAGTGACAACAATGCAAAGGGAACTAACGCAGATCCACATACCTCGGCAGTGTTCTCCAACATAACATTTGTAGGTCCGAAGGCTACGGCAAGCGACTTTGTTAACAATTCAGACTATATCAATGCCGGATCTCTTGATCCTAAAAATGGTTCTGGACTTGGACGCTTCCAGAGCGGTATGCAGATTCGCCGCGACTCTCACCTCAGTTGCTTCAACTCCGTAGTGGTTGGTTGGCCAGTAGGACTTATTATTGACGGTGAACTCGGAGATTGTCAAGGTGCGGCAACCAATGGGTTGTTAAAATTGCAGAACCTCTATTTTGCAAACCTCGATGCTATTGGTACAGACAAGAACAAGACGTTGACCGACGACACACAGTCTTCTTTCTCAACAAAGTTCTTCCTTGCACAACCAGGCAATGTTTATTCAAAAACTGCCGACGGATGGTTTGATGTTACGGGCTACAAACCTCTCGCAACTAGTCCGTTGCTTAACGCAGCTTCCTTTACAGACTCTCTTCTCTCTGGTTTTGACAAGGTGTCTTACGTAGGAGCGTTTGGGGCAGGCAACGACTGGACTGCAAACTGGACGAACTTCGACCCTCAGAACACAAAGTATTGATATAATAACCTCTCTCTTCCCCAACGGCATGATGCCGTAAAAAAACTGGGGATTCATCTGATTGCTATCGTGCCGCAGCTTCCGTTAAGGAAGTGCGGCACGATTTAATGTTATTAAGTGGGTTTCGTTTTTAACGTTGTTAAAGCGTTTTGCAGTTGTCTTCGTCAAGATACCATTTTGAATATTCCACATAGTGTTGTGCGAAGCTTTCTGCTTGATTCTCTCTTGTCTTCTTGATGAACTTTGCTGGAACACCGCCCCATATCTCGTGACTGCCCACTTTCGTTCCTCCAAGAACGAGCGCTCCTGCAGCCACAACAGCTCCCTCACCAATTTCGGCGTTGTCGAGGACTGTTGCGCCCATGCCAATCAATGCTCCTTTGCGTATGGTGCAGGCATGCACTGTGGCATTGTGGCCTATGGTGACATCGTCTTCAATTACTGTTGGACCGACCTTGTTTGTTACATGTATGCAGGAACCGTCTTGCACGTTAACTCTGTTGCCCATAGTTATAGGGGCAACATCACCACGCACTACAGCGTTGAACCATATACTGCATCCGTCGCCCATGCTGACTTCGCCTACTATGGTGGCGTTTTCGCTGAAATAGCAATCTTTGCCCCACTTGGGCTTCAATCCGTTTATTTCTTTTACAAGTGCCATAAAATTTGTTGTTTTTTTAATTCTGCAAAGGTAGTGAAAGAAACGGGAAAATTATGGCTCTGTTGCCGTTTTGATGTGGTCAACATTGTGGGATATCTATCTGAATGTCGGTATATTCGTCAACATATTTGGGGGATTTACCATATCTATTGCTGCGTTTCTCGCTATCACGGGTACACAGCCAAAGACAGATGGCTAAAGACGCTAATGTTGCTATTGCCGAAATAAGGAAAAGAATTTCAAATATTTTGTTCTCTTTCCACCAATGAACTATGCCAAGTGTAATCGTGGCGCATACAAGCATGACAAATACGTAGAACATTTGTGGCCTGCCTGTGTCGTTGAGACGTCGGCGAAGCAGAATGGCAAAGGCTCCCGCAATATATACGTTGAGAAGCACGCTTGCTGTTTCTATGTATTCGTTATAGAAAATTTTAGAGTTCTGCAATAGAAACATCAGAATGTCTGCACAGGTAGACACGATAAATAGAAACAAAAAGCACCACCAAAATTCCGAGCGTCTCGACCGTCCATCTTCGCTCTTGTGAATCCACAATCCATCAATTAGTGCTTCTATAAAAGTTAGTCTTGGTCTTTTTTTCATAATCAGTGTTATTGCTTTGAATTGTTTTGCTTCCAATAAATGGAACTATTTATCATCATATTAGTTGAAGTTTCAGCTTTTACAAAGTATTCTGTATAAAAAAAGCGGACGGAGAACAAAAATACCGTCCGCTTTGTATAAAAGTCTTTTATTAAAATATATTTTGTAATACTTGTGATATTACAAGTTTGGATTCATCTTAGTCCATTCTGCTACAGGAGGAACGATGCCAAGTTCTACAATCTCGTCGCGCATCTTGCAGAGGTGTTCGTAAGATTTGTTGAGAGCTGCGAGTTCTTCTTCTGTACCTGTTGGTTCAACGAAATGAACACCAGTCTTGTCGATAGTTGTTGGCATTGCCATCATTACATTCTTGAAGCCAAGCTTGTCGTTGCTTACATAGCAGCCGGCAGGAAGAAGGAATTTCTCGCCACCCATAGCTGCCTCAATCATCTTGACTGCATTGTATGCTGGGCTTTGGAAAGAGCTGCGACCGCGGAGCTTGATGATATTTGAACCACCCTGTATGGTGTGGTGTTTGATTTCTTCCCAACGTTCTGCAGAGAGACACATTTCTGACAATGGCTTGCCGTCTACTTTTACCTGAGAAGCGAACACAGCCATCTGCTCACCGTGACCACCGTATGTGTGAGCACCTGTTACCTTGTCTTGCTGTACGCCGAACTCAAGAGCCAAAGCCTGTTGCAGACGTGTTGAGTCAAGAGCAGCGAGAGAAGTGAGCTGACTTGGTTTCAAGCCAGAGTGGATGAGTGCGGTAAGTGCTGTAACGTCGGCTGGGTTGAAAATAACAACAACGTGCTCAACATCGGGGCAGTATTTCTTGATGTTGTCACCGAATTCAGCAGCAATCTTGCAGTTACCCTTGAGAAGGTCTTCGCGTGTCATGCCGTCTTTACGTGGAGCACCGCCAGAAGATATAATGTATTTTGCGCCAGTGAAAGCCTCTGCTGCATCAACGGTATAAGTAACGTTTACGCCAGGGAAGGCACACTGCTGTATCTCGTCGAATACGCCATGAACACCTGGTTCATAGATATCGTAAAGACAGATGTTTGGAGTAAGTCCCAACATCAATACGCTTTGTGCCATGTTTGATCCAATCATACCGCCGGCACCGACGATAACAAGTTTTTCGTTAGTTAAAAATTCCATAATTGATTTATACGTGTTATATTGTTGATATCTGTTGTTTTCTTGCGCAAAGTTAGCAAAAAAAAGCGGATACGCCGTAACAAAACAAGAGCTTAATTTGTTATTAAATCTGAAAAGTAATATCTTTGTAATGCTGATTTTGCAATTATCCGCACAAAGAAAAAAAGAAGAAGGTGCGGAGATGTGATAACTGTTCTAAAAAGGAATATTAGGAATGGAAAAGATAAACGAAAGAATTGAAAGCTTGAGGGAGGTAATGCGTAGGGAAGGTATTGACGCATTTATCTTTCCGAGTACCGATCCTCACAATGGAGAATATGTGCCAGAGCATTGGGAAGGGCGCAAGTGGATAAGCGGTTTTGATGGAAGCGCGGGGACGGCTGTCGTGACAATGGATAAAGCGGCACTTTGGACGGACTCGAGATACTTTCTTGCTGCAGCCGAACAACTTTCAGGGACAGAGTTCAAACTCATGAAAGAGCGCATTGAGGGGACTCCGTCAATAGCAGAATGGCTTGGCGTTGTGCTTGCGCATATCAATGGGGCGACGGTAGGGCTTGACGGATATGTGAATTCCGCAGGTGAGGTGGAACAGTTAGCGGCAGAGCTGCGTAGACAAGGCGGCATAACGCTACGTACGAATTTTGACCCATTGGACATTATTTGGACTGACCGCCCTTCTGTGCCTGAAAATAAAGTGGAGATACATCCAATACAGTATGCTGGTGAAGCGGCAGAAAGCAAACTGCAGCGAATACGTCAGGCCCTGCATAAGAGAGGGGCAGAGGGGATGTTGGTTTCTGCGCTTGATGACATTGCGTGGACTTTGAATCTGCGCGGAAGTGATGTGCATTGCAATCCTGTCTTCGTTTCCTATCTGCTTATTGATGGAGAGACATCTACATTATATATAAATAATGAGAAAATAACTCCAGAAGTATTTGCTTATCTAAAGAGGCTTGGAGTGAAAGTAGCCTCTTATGCTGAGGTCGCCGACGGAGTGAGGCGTTATAAAGGCTACAACATACTTCTCGATCCCGCTGAAACAAATTATGCTGTGTATAATGCAGCTCATAAGCTGCGTATTGTTTCTGCAGCGTCACCCGTGCCGATGCTTAAGGCTGTGAAGAATGATGCTGAGATAGAAGGCTTCCGGAATGCGATGTTGCGCGATGGTGTGGCTATGGTTAAGTTTCTGCGTTGGTTGAAACCTGCCGTTGAGGCTGGAGGACAGACGGAAATTTCTGTAGATAAGAAGTTGACAAGTCTGCGCGCGGAGCAACCGCTCTTCCGCGGAATTTCATTTGATACCATTGCCGCCTATCAGGAACATGGGGCTATAGTCCATTATGAAGCGACTCCTTCTACCGACGTTCCACTAAAGGCAGAGGGATTTCTGCTGCTTGACAGCGGGGCGCAATATCTTGACGGCACAACGGATATAACTCGTACTATACCTTTAGGACCAGTGACGGAGGAACAGCGCCATATATATACGTTGGTGCTCAAGGGGCATGTGCGACTTGAAATGTGCAAATTCCCGAATCGTGCAAGCGGAACGCAGATTGACGCCCTTGCCAGAGAGGCAATGTGGCGCGAAGGCCTTAATTTTATGCATGGTACAGGGCATGGAGTGGGGAGCTATCTGAATGTTCATGAAGGACCGCATCAAATCAGAATGGAATGGAAGCCTGCCCCATTGCAGAACGGCATGACTGTGACTGACGAACCCGGGCTTTATTTGGCTGGAAAGTTTGGGGTGAGAATAGAAAATACACTTTTGATTAAAGAGTATAAAGAAACGGAGTTCGGAAAATTCTTGCAGTTTGAACCTCTCACATTGTGTCCGATAGACCTTGACTGCGTAGATCTGTCGATGCTTACAGATGAGGAGAAACAGTGGTTAAACAGTTATCATGAGATGGTCTTTGCCCGTTTGGCTCCCTTGCTTGACGGTGAAGATTTGGATTGGCTGAAAGAAAAAACAAAAAAGATATAGGGAAAATATCACAGGCAAAGAGGCGGAAATTGCTGAAAAACAGAATGTATTGTTGATTTTTCTTCATAAAACTTGCAAGTTCCGAAAAATAGGAGTAATTTTGCAGCCGCTATAAAAAGCATTGACAGATAATAAATTAAGTATAACCAAATAAAACAAAACAAAGAAAAAATGATTATTGTACCAGTTAAGGAAGGCGAGAACATCGAAAGAGCCTTGAAGAAGTTCAAGAGAAAGTTTGAAAAGACAGGTGTTGTTAAGGAACTTCGCGCACGTCAGCAGTTCGATAAGCCATCTGTTCTCAAAAGACTCAAGATGGAGCGCGCCGTGTATGTTCAGAAGCTGAGAGACGCTGAAGAATAAGCCACCACGCAAAAGAGATTTAAAATAAGGTCAAGAGATTAGAAACCTTTGATCAACAAACAAAACCGTTCTTTTGTTACAGGAGGTGTACTTAGGTAAATAATCAAAAGAATATTTAGGCGTAGAGAAAATTCTTTTATAATTTTTTTCAAAGCGTCGCCATTAGATGATACATTCATACATTTTAAACGTGTGGTTGTATCATCTTCTTTTTTTATATAAGTAGTTGAATATATATTATTCTGTGGGATTTAATATAGAAAGGTAAAACTTTGGATATGTTGTCTTTATTCTCTAAAATTACCCCCCCCAGCGACATTCTGTACTTAAATGGTCGCTTTTCTTTTTCTTTTCGTTGTTGCTCCTGATGTGGCTATCGCCTGATTCCTTCTTGATGCATATTTGTGCATGGCGAGAGGACTCGGCGTGGTTCTTTACGGCAGGCAAAGCCTGGATGGAAGGGATGACTCCGTATGTAGACTTTGCTGACTCAAAAGGTCCGCTGCTTTGGCTTATTTACGGTATTGGATATCTTCTTTCGCCTACGTCTTACGTTGGTGTGTTTTGGCTTAGTGTGTTAGCTTATACTTTGACTTTCGCTTTTATATGGCGCACGGCAAGGCTTTTTGTTGGGTGGCGAGAGGCAGCATTTGTGCTTGCAATTATGCCGACATTGCTTTTTCTGAGGATTTACCACAATGAGGTTCGGGCAGAGGATTTCTGTATGCCGTGGGTTTGTATAGCCATTTATTGTACATGCCGCGCGCTTTTGGTGTCTGATGCCGTTTCGCTTCGTAAGTGGGCATTCTGGCTTGGTTTCTCTATGGCGTGCTGTCTGCTTATAAAATGGAATATGTTTTTTATGATGGGCGGTATGGCTCTTGTCGTCGCGGGGGTGTCGCTGAATAAAAGACGGCAGGATGGTGTGCTTTTTGGAATTTTGGGCATATTCGCTGTGGTAATGCCTTTTGTCGTTTACTTCCTTGTAAAAGGAAATTTCTCTGCCTTTGTTCAAGAATATTTCGTAAATACGTTTCTTATAACAGGACGAGGGAAAGATTCAGGTGGGTGGCATGTCGTTTTCTTAAATTTGTTGACAGATCGTTCTTCTCTCTATCAGGCAATGACAATTATAGGGGTGTTTGCCGATATAGCTCTTTTCTGTCGTCGCTTCCGTGTGTCGTATTGGCTTCTGTTTGCTTACACTCCGTTTTTCTTGTTTCTTGGTATTGAACCGTCTTGGCACTACTATTTTGCCATAGTTATGCCATTTTATGTGTTCTTTCTCGTTTTTATTGCAAATGTTCTTTCAAACCGCTTTAGCAGATTGTCAGATATAACGTTTGTTGCAATGGGTGCATTAGTTTGTTTGGTGGGCGTAGTCTATAACGTTCATAAGGAGAACTTGATGTTTTTTCCGTCTCCCGACCAGAAAACATGGGATGAGATACAGTTGGTTATGCATAGAAAGGAGCGTCCTAAAATAATGGTAGCGACAGATCTCGGCCATGGACTTCTTGTTAAAGCTCTGCCGGCTTGTAAGTATTGGGCATTGCAAAATAATCCGAGTGACGCGATGATGAAGAGTCGCCATGAGGCTATAAAGGCGGGAAAGCCTGATTTTATTATTGTTACAGCGAAACATAAAATAGAGAGCATTGATACGTTGTTCTATCCAGTTCTCCGTGAGAGTGGTTATCGTCAGTGTTACGTTACAGTAGCTGAGAATGGAAAATTGTTGAAAAAGGCGGTGCCTGTATATGAAAGAAGTAGGTAATGCGTCTTTTGTAGCAGAGACTTTATAAAAGATGGCGTGTATGTTTATGTCTAACATTTAAGATGTTGCGTAGTTGTGGCAAGGAGTTAAGGGCAAAAAAGCGTAACAATATTTTGTTGTTTCCATAAAAGTGCGTATTTTCGTAGCGAAAAACAAAAGGAGCAAACTTTAGATGATAGAATGTTTCTTTGATTATCTCAGATATGAGCGAAACTACTCAGAGCGTACATTGTCGGCTTATAGAGACGACCTTTTCGCTTTTGAGGGGTATTTCAAAGCTCAAAATCCAGAAATGACTTGGCAGACAGTTAGGACAGATGTTGTGCGTGACTGGATGGAAGACATGATGGATAGAGGGAACAAGGCGTCTTCGGTAAATCGTCGCCTGAGTGCTCTTCGGTCATTGTACCGATTTGCATTATCAAGGAAATTCGTGGAGCGAGACCCTGTGCGGATAATCGAACGCCCTAAGAATGGCAAGCGGTTGCCGGCTTTTGTTAAGGATTCAGACATGTGTGAACTTCTTGACGAGAGAATGTGGAATATGGGGGATTTTAAGGATGTGACAATGCGAAGTATCCTTCTCGTGTTCTATGAAACGGGAATACGCTTGGCTGAACTTACCTCGCTTGACGATGGAATGGTTGACTTTATCAATAAACAGATAAAAGTTACGGGCAAACGCGATAAACAACGCGTAATTCCTTTCGGTGAAGAATTGGAACATGCGCTGCTATATTATATAAAGGTGAGAAATGAAACTGTTTTACAACGTAGTGGGGCATTTTTTGTAGACGCCAGTGGGAAACGTGTTACGCCTCAAGGTGTGAGGTATCGTGTGAAGAAATTCGTTGGTATGGTAACGACCCAATCGAAACGTTCACCGCACGTGTTGCGACATAGCTTCGCAACAACAATGCTGAACCATGGCGCAGGTCTTGAAAGTGTGCAGAAGTTGCTCGGGCATCAGAGTGTGGCGACAACAGAGATTTATACACATACAACATTTGAAAAACTGAAAGAAATATACAAATCTGCCCATCCGCGGCAATAGTAATAACCAGGCGTAGACTTTGAAAAAAAGGATACGTCAATAATAAGGAGAAAGAATTATGGAAATCAAGATTAAGTCTATTCATTTCGATGCGTCGGAAGCGCTGAATGCGTTTATTGAGAAAAAAGTTGAAAAACTATCGAAAACATACGAGGATATACAGAATTGTGAAGTGCAACTGAAGGTCGTTAAGCCTGCAACCGCAATGAATAAAGAGGCAAGTCTCAGTGTATCAGTGCCTGGCAATAAAATATATGTAGAAAAAACATGCGATACATTTGAGGAAGCGATAGACCAATGCGTTGATTCGATGAAGGTCCAGTTGACTAAATTCAAGGAAAAAATGAGGGAAAATTAAAAAAAAACCTCAAAAGTTTTGGTGGTTTAAAAATAATGCGTACCTTTGCAGCCGTGTTCAAGACACGTCCATTACGACAGCGCCAATATGGCTGCAAGGTCTTGCCTCTTTAGCTCAGTTGGCCAGAGCACGTGATTTGTAATCTCGGGGTCGTTG
>CAVIMN010000026.1:0-25486 GCA_963644035.1 bacterium | reverse complement strand
GAGCACAACCTTGCCAAGGTTGGGGTCGCGGGTCCGAGTCCCGTTTTCCGCTCTTTTTTTTGAAAAACATCCAAATGAATTTATATTTACGCTATTTTGATTCCGAAACGCTTGTTCACAATATAGAAGATGCATTGGATTTTTTGTATTCTATTCAGGAAATAGGTATGAATCCGGCTCTTGAAGCTGACATTCGTGACTATGTTGCCAGTGATGTTTATTACCCTAAGCGTTATAAGATAAGACCTCGCGTATATTTTATAATAATAAAGACCGAAGCTGCGACTATGCTTGATTTCAAGCAAAAGAAGGCTTTGCGCTCAAATGTGCAGATGGGACATAATGAAAACGGTTATGTGGACAGTGCTTCCAGTGCTCTTACACGACTATCTGTAGAAAAACATGGTTGGTATCAGGGTGCGTTAGATTTTAAGCGCGTCGTGCAGATACCGGCTACTGGAAAATTTGAATATCGCGACACTCATTTTGTTGCAGCATGCAAGGCTCATTCTGGCATTGATTGCTACAATCGAATAGTAGATTATTTGCGTGAGCGTGTAGATCCTAGAAGTCAATTCCCTTCAGCAAAGGGGAAGAATTTTAAATTTAGTTTCCTTGGCCTTTGGAAAGGTTAATTTTCTCAATGTGATATTCAAAGAATAGGAGAATAGGTTATGAACAAGGCAATGCTTATTGGGAACGTAGGGCGTGAACCCGACGTTCGTTATTATGACAGAGATCAGGCTGTTGCAGCATTCCCTCTTGCCACGACGGAACGAGGCTATACACTTCAGAACGGAACACAGGTGCCCGATCGTACGGAATGGCATAACATCGTCTTGTATCACGGATTGGCAAAGATAGCTGAAAAGTATGTTCATAAGGGTGACAAACTTTATATAGAAGGAAAAATACGTTCCCGTACCTACGACGATTCTAAGGGTATGAAGAAATATGTCGTGGAGATTGTTGCCGAGAGTATGGAAATGCTTTCGCCTAAGGCGGTGGCACAATCACAAAATACACAAACAGAATAACAAATCTTTAAAAACGATTTTGGATATTTCTTTTTTACAAGAATCTCTGAACGAGATATCTTTTCAGTCACCTTCAATAGGGTGCATCGTGGCGGCCGCTATTGCAGTCGCCTTGCTTGGTGTTTCGGCATTTGCCAGCGGTTCTGAAATAGCGTTCTTCAGCTTGTCGCCTTCTGATCTTGATGAAATGGATGTTGAACGCAATACAAGTGATGCGGCAATAGCAAAGTTGCGTGAGGATAGCGAGCGAACGCTTGCAACTATTCTTATAACCAACAACTTTGTCAACGTGACGATAATTATGCTTCTGAATTATGTCTTTGCCGGAATCGTGGATTTCGGTAACGCATATTTACTTCAGTTCTTTTTTATCACCGTTTTGCTTACTTTCCTTTTGCTCCTTTTCGGTGAGATTATGCCAAAGGTATTCGCACGCCAGAACCCTCTTTCGTTTTGCAGACGGTGTGTCGGCGGTATTATGGTTGCACGGCGTATCTTTTGGCCTTTGGAGAATGTATTGCTCAAGAGCGGTGTTCTTGCAGAACGACTGATGCGCTCAGACAATCATGTGTTGAGCGTTGATGAACTCGGGCAGGCTCTAGAACTTACAGACAAGGAGGATATTAAGGACGAGAAGAGCATGTTGCAGGGCATTATACGTTTTGGCGATGAAACGGTGAAAGATATAATGACCAGTCGTAATGATATCGTTGACATAGATATAAAGGCAAGTTTCAGTGAAGTTATAGATTGTGTGGTTGACAGTAACTATAGCCGTGTTCCTGTTTATCAAGACAATTCTGACAACATACGTGGCGTTCTTTATATCAAAGACCTACTTCCTCATATAGGTAAATCACGCACTTTTAGGTGGCAAAGCTTAATTCGTCCCCCGTATTTTGTGCCGGAAACAAAGAAAATTGACGACTTGTTGCGTGAATTCCAAAACAATCGTATCCATATAGCCATTGTGGTAGATGAGTTTGGAGGAACTAGCGGATTGGTGACGCTTGAGGACGTTCTTGAAGAAATTGTGGGTGATATACAGGATGAGTATGACGATGAAGACAAAAATTATCGCCGTTTGAACAGTAATACCTATGTTTTTGATGGCAAGACCCTTCTCAGTGATTTTTGTCGCATACTGTCTCTTGATAACGATACTTTCGCGGAAGTTGAGGGAGAGGCAGACACTGTGGCTGGCTTGATGCTTGAGATGAAAGGCGATTTTCTTAAAGTGCACGAGAAGATTAAATATCGCAATTTCTCATTTGAGGTACTTGCTGTTTCTGAGCGCAGGATATCAAGTGTCAAGGTAACTGTTGGCACAACTCAGTCGGACGGCAATAACATCGCAGACAATGCCTAAACTGATAATACCAGGGTGGGCACTTCCCGATACTTTAAAAATCGGAATTTGGGAAATGAGCGAAAGTGAAGAGGAACTCTACGCTACAAATCCCGCATTGCTGCATTTTCAAGAGCATGTATCGTGCATAAAGTCGCCAGTGAGGCGGTTGGAATATTTGTCTGTCAGGCATATTATGTTTAATATGTTGGGTGGAATACCGGAAGTCTTCCATAATTTTGATGGAAAACCTTTTTTGCTTGAAGGGCCAAACATTAGTATCAGTCATACGAAGGGGTATGCAGTAGTGGCATTGTCTGAACAGTTTAATGTTGCTATAGACATGGAGTATCGCAGCGAGCGTGTTTGCCGCATAGCCCCGCGTTTCCTTAGAGATGACGAAACACCAACCTCAACAGAAGGAAAATTGTTATGCTGGTGTGCAAAGGAAACTCTTTATAAACTGCATAGTGCAGATAAGCTAACGTTTCAAGAGATGCGTATTTCGTCGCTTCCTGAAAAAGATGGGCTTCAAAGCGGAAAGATAATTGCCGAGAATCTACGTCGCAATGTTGCCGTAGAAGTGATATTTGTTGCTACACAAGAATTCGTCTTGACTTACGCCTTTGAAAAAGGAGAAAAAATGTAAAAACGTATAAAAGCTTGTGTGTGTGAAATAAAAATTTGTAACTTTGCATTATTGATTAAATATAATGCAATATGAAAATCTCACACATTGAACATTTGGGAATCGCAGTTCCCAGCATAGAGGAAGTGCTTCCTTATTTCAAAAATGTTTTGGGTCTTGAATGTTATGCCGTAGAAGAAGTGGCAGACCAAAAGGTGAAGACCGCTTTTCTTAAGTGCGGTGAAGTAAAACTGGAACTTCTTGAACCGACATCTCCCGACAGTACTATACAGAAATGGCTTGACAAAGGCAACCATGGCGTGCATCATGTTGCGTTCTGTGTAGAGGATGGAGTAGCAAACGCCCTTGCTGAGTGTGATGAAAAGGGGATACGCCTGATAGACAAGGCTCCGCGTAAAGGTGCGGAAAACCTGAACATCGCATTCTTGCACCCGAAATCAACTTGCGGTATTCTCACTGAACTTTGCGAACACTAACGGTAGGGGTATTTAGATACTTTCTTCCGTAAAGAAAACATAACTTGCGTGTGAACAGAGTAGCACGCCAATAATCATAAACAAAATTATGAGCAAGCAATTAGAAAAAATCAAACAGTTGATTGAAAAGCGCGAGCAAGCCCGTATAGGTGGTGGCGAAAAAGCCATTGAGAAGCAGCATGCACGCGGTAAATACACAGCGCGTGAGCGCATAGACATGCTGCTGGATGCTGGTAGCTTCGAGGAATACGATATGTTCAAGCTTCATCGTTGCACAAACTTCGGAATGGAGAAGAAGCAATACCTTGGTGACGGTGTGGTAGCAGGAAGCGGAACGATTGATGGCCGCCTTGTCTATATCTTTGCCCAGGACTTCACCGTAAATGGTGGTTCACTCTCTGAAACAATGTCGCAGAAGATATGCAAAGTGATGGATATGGCCATGAAGATGGGCGCACCTGTTATTGGCATAAACGACTCTGGTGGTGCACGTATTCAAGAGGGTATCAATGCATTGGCTGGTTTCGCAGAAATCTTCGAACGTAACATTCTCGCATCAGGTGTCGTTCCGCAAATCAGTGGTATCTTCGGTCCTTGTGCAGGAGGCTCAGTTTATTCACCCGCATTGACTGACTTTACGCTCATGATGGAGAATACCTCCTATATGTTCCTTACCGGTCCGAAGGTTGTGAAAACGGTGACTGGCGAAGATATCGACCAGGAGCATCTTGGTGGCGCTAGCGTACATTCCACTAAGAGTGGTGTTACCCATTTTACAGCCAAGACAGAGGAAGAGGCCCTCGAAATGATAAAGACGCTGCTAAGCTACATTCCGCAGAACAATATGGAAGAAACTCCCCGTAAGGAGTGCACTGATCCTGTAAACCGTATGGAAGATTCTCTCAATGAGATTATTCCTGAGGATCCAAACATGGCTTACGACATGTATAAAGTGATCAGTGCTGTTGTGGATAACGGTGAATTCTTTGAAGTGCAGCCTAAGTTTGCAAAGAATATTATTGTAGGTTTCGCTCGCTTCAACGGTCAGAGTGTTGGTATCGTTGCCAACCAACCGTCATGCTATGCAGGTGTACTTGACGTAAATGCCAGCCGTAAGGGTGCGCGTTTCGTTCGTTTCTGCGACGCTTTCAATATACCTATCGTTACATTTGTTGACGTTCCAGGTTTCCTCCCCGGCACAGGTCAGGAATACAATGCAGTTATCCTTCACGGTGCAAAGCTACTTTATGCTTACGGAGAGGCTACAGTGCCAAAGATTACCGTTACGTTGCGCAAGAGCTATGGTGGAAGCCATATCGTTATGGGTAGCAAGCAGTTGCGTACAGACATTAACTATGCTTGGCCATCAGCAGAAATTGCCGTTATGGGAGCCAGCGGTGCAGTTGCAGTGCTTTGCGCTAAGGAAGCAAAAGCGCAGGAAGATCCAAAGGCATTCCTAGCAGAAAAGGAAGAGGAGTATACAGAAATGTTTGCCAATCCTTATCAGGCTGCGAAGTATGGCTACATCGATGATGTTATAGAGCCTCGCAACACTCGTTTCCGCATCTGCCGTGCATTGGCACAGTTGGCAACAAAGCGCGAGAGCTTGCCAGCAAAGAAGCATGGAAACATACCTATGTAATGAAGTAATCCCTTTAAATTATGACAAAAGTAAATAATGAGGTTTATGCAGCCATAGCCATGGCATTGCACGAATATAAGGGAAACAACGTGCATGACAAGGAGTCTGGTGTGATAACCATCAAGGTGCATCCTACGGATTGGGTAACCCATTTCCTTCAGATGACCCCCCAACCTCAGAAATAACTTAAGTATGAAAGAATACAAATATACTATCAATGGCAACAAATATGACGTTCAGATTCTTGACGTTGTAGAGAATGTTGCCACGGTCAGCGTAAACGGTGAGAGCTACAGTGTTGAAATGGAGAAGGAGCCGGAGCCTGAGAAGAAGAAAGTAGTTGTACGTCCTGTAGCGCAACCACAGCCAGCACCAGAAGTCGCCTCGGCAAAACCTGGCAAGGTTAACACCAATAACGCTTTGAAAGCACCTCTGCCAGGTGTCGTTACCGAAATAAAGGTGAACGTTGGCGACGAGGTTAGTGCTGGAGATACGGTAGTTGTTCTTGAAGCAATGAAGATGGCGAATAATCTTGAGGCAGAAAAGTCTGGCAAGGTTACAGCCGTGCTTGTACAGGTTGGCGAGAGTGTTATGGAAGACACTCCACTTGTAGTTATTGAATAAAAGACTTGTCTTTAAATAGTAAAACCGTTCATGCCCAAAAGGTGCGTGAACGGTTTTTTCGAATCCCGGCTTCAGAACAACTTTGTTACTGCGAACCTAAAGATATATGATAAATTCCACAAACTCATTGAAAGTTATATACGCTGTAAAATAGCAATTTTTGAGAAAATCGCCACAGACATCGGCGCTTATCCCTCTCTGAAAAAATCGAAGACTTCAAAAATAGTGTTTTTGTCGGCTGTTTGGTTGATTTTAAGTTTCCCCACGTCTTCTAGTAGAGTAAAGTTTATCTGGCTTCCAATATTTTTCTTGTCGTGTGTCATCAGTGCGAAAAGGGTTTCATATTCGTCGCAGTTGATTTCCATTTTCCCGTAGTTTTCGGTTATAAAACGGGTTGTTTGGCGCATCTTTGTCGTTGGGAAGCCAGTCAGCATGCAGCTTAGATATAGTTCGCAAATCAGTCCATAAGCCACGGCGTAGCCATGAAGCACAGGCTTTCCCTTTCTTATGCTTAATGACTCAAAGGCGTGCCCGAATGTATGTCCCAGGTTTAGAGCTTTACGTATTCCGTTTTCGTGCGGGTCTTCGGCAACGATACGTTCCTTCACGCGGATACTTTGTTCTATCATTGGCAAAAGCGTGGCATAATCTTTTGAGTCAAGGTCATAGTTAATGTGATTTGCCCACATTTCATTGTCTGTAATCAGACTATGTTTCAGCATCTCGGCATAACCCGAACGGATGTTTTGCATATCGAGCGTTTTGAGATATACGGAATCAATAAGAACGCTATGTGCATCGTTGAACACTCCAATTTCGTTCTTCAGCCCATTGAAGTTTATTCCCGTTTTTCCGCCAACCGATGCGTCAACCATAGCGAGAAGAGTTGTGGGGATGTTGACGAAGGTAATGCCGCGTTTGAACGTGGACGCAGCAAATCCGCCAAGATCAGTCACCATTCCTCCGCCGATGTTCACCATGCAAGAATGGCGTGTGCATTTTCCTTCTCCCAATTCCTTCCATACATGTACAGTGCTCTCAAGAGTTTTGTTCTCGTCAGTGGCGGGTATTGTTATCAGCTTTGCCTGTTTTAAATGTTTGCTTCCGGCTGTAGCTTGCAGGCAAAGTTTCTCTGTTGTCTCGTCGGTTAGGATGAAAAGCCGATCGTAGGCAATGCCGTCGAGCACATTGTCCAGTTCTTTTTCTATATCTTTGGAGATAATTATATGTTGCATTCTGTGGTGTGTTTCTGTTGTTATAAAATATTGAAATGTTAGTGTTTGTATGCAAAATTATACAAATTGCACGAGAAAAGCCTGAATGGTGTCTTTTTTTCTTTCTATATTACTAAACATTAGCTATTTTTGTGCGTCTTTATGTAAAAGTTTTCACCTTTTATACCAGGTGGCAACACAAACTAAATGCAAACAAAAACAATTAACTACAAAAACATATGGCAAAAAAAATCGAAAGGCTGTGGGTGTTGTTGATGATACTTCTCTTTTCTGTATCAGCAGCGGCGCAGCAGATGAAAGTTACGGGCACACTTGAGGACCGCGACACAAAGGAGGGGGTTCTCATGGCAACCGTCCAGCTACTGCGTTCCGACAGTACATTTATAAAGGGAGTGCTTACAGATGACAATGGCGCTTTCTCGATAGGTATAGATCAACCAGGAAAATACATTCTGCGCTTCTCAAGCGTGGGCTACAAGACAAAGGCTACTTCTTTCAGTGTTAGTACTAATAAACCAGAAGTTAATCTCGGGCGTGTTAAGTTCGGGGCAGATGCCATCATGCTAAAAGGGGCAACCGTTACTGGACAGGCTGCAAAGGTTACGTTGAAGGAAGACACTTTCGTATATAATGCGTCTGCATACCGCACGCCTGAAGGGTCTGTTGTTGAGGAACTCGTGAAGAAGCTTCCCGGTGCGCAGGTTGACGACGACGGAAAGATTACTATTAACGGAAAAGAAGTCAAGAAAATCCTTTTCGACGGAAAGGAATTCATGACCGGTGATACTAAGACGGCGATGAAAAACATCCCCACTTCCATAATAGAAAAGGTTAAGGCATACGATGAGAAGAGCGACCTTGCCAAGGTAACCGGCATTGACGACGGAGAGGAGCAGACGGTGCTTGACTTCGGAATAAAAAGCGGTATGAACAAGGGAATGTTCGGAAATGTAGACCTCTCGGTGGGAACGCACGACCGTTACGCCGAAAAGGTTATGGGAGCAGCCTTCAGCAGCAAGTTGCGGGTTATGGGCTTCGGTAATTTGAACAACGTGAACGACATGGGATTTCCCGGTGGCGGTGGTGGCCGCTGGGGAGGTTCGCAGCAAGGACTGAACACAAAGAAAATGGTAGGCGCCAACATAAACTATGAAAACAAGGGCAAACTGAAACTTGACGGCAGCGTGCGTTGGGAACATTCCAACGGCGACAAACAGCAAACGCAGTCAACGGAGAATTTTGTCAATAAGACAGGCGCATTTTCCAACAGTACAGATGGAAACCTCACCAGGAGCAACAGCTATGATGCGCGCATGAGAATAGAATGGACACCAGACTCAATGACAAACATTCTTGTGCGACCGCAGTTCTCTTATTCAACAAGCGATGGTCTCTCTATGGGCAAGTCAGCAACATTCCAAGAGAGTCCTTATCAATATACCGACAGTCCACTCGACTCTTTGCAGCAGTTGGCAGAGCGCGGCATAATCGTTAACAGCCGTAACAACCGCTCAGTGAGCTATAGCAAGAGCACTTCTGCAGGACTTATGTTCCAAATAAACAGAAAACTGGGAAGCAAAGGACGAAATATCACCCTGCGAGGCGACATGAGCTATAGCGACAGCCATAGCAACAGTCTGTCTCTTTCAAATGTTCACCTTTATCAAGTGCAAAGCAGTTTGGGCATAGACTCCACATACCAGACTAACCGCTATAACCTCACGCCAAGCAAAAAATGGTCTACTGCAGTGCAGATGACGTATAGCGAGCCTTTGTGGAAATCAACGTTCTTGCAGTTTAGCTACAAGTTCACATACAATTATAGCAAGAGCGACCGCTCAACATACGATTTCAGTAATCTTGGCGAGGATTTCTTCAGCGGAGTGCCTTCATCATACCGCAACTGGAACAGCTACCTCGCTCTGCTAAATGGCGACTTGGAAACATATTACGACCGTGACCAAAGCCGCTACGCTGAATACAAGAACTATATACATGAACTCCAGTTGGGACTTAAGATTATCAAGAAGAAATACAACATGAATATAGGTGTCATGATGCAGCCGCAAACATCTAAATTCATACAGCAATATCGCGGAGTGAACACAGATACCGTTAGGAACGTGATAAACTTCTCGCCAACATTCGAACTGAGATACAAGTTCTCAAAGGTGAGCAACCTGCGCATCAATTATCGCGGAACAACATCACAACCACAGATGTCCGACCTGCTCGACATTACGGACGATAGCGACCCGCTCAACATCAAGAAGGGTAACCCTGGGTTGAAGCCATCGTTTACCAATAATTTCCGGTTGATGTATAACACATATTTCTTGTCGCATCAAACGGCACTCATGACATACATAAACTACCGAAACGAGCGTAACAGCGTGAGCAATGCCGTTACATACGATGAGCAGACGGGTGGACGTACCACACGCCCCGAGAATATCAACGGCAACTGGAGCACTAACATGGCATTTATGTTCAATACATCCATCGACTCTGTTGGAGTATGGAACGTAAACACGTTCACAAACTTCAGCTACAACAACTATGTAGGTTATCTTTACTCCAACGAACTAAAAACTTCGCAGAAGAACACCACACGTACAACACAGGTGGGCGAGAAGCTGAGCTTCGGCTACCGTAAAAACTGGCTTGACGTTAGCCTTGACGGCTCTCTGAATTACATGCGCACTAGAAACATGCTTCAGGAGGCATCAGACCTTGACACATGGCAATTCTCCTATGGAGCCAATCTCAATGTCTACCTACCGTGGAACATGAGCATAACAACCGATTTGCATGAGAACAGTAGGCGTGGATATGATGCCGGGGCAAACACCAACGAACTAATATGGAATGCACAAGTAAGCCAAAGCTTCTTGAAAGGAAATGCCTTGAGCGTATCGCTACAGTTCTATGACATTCTTGAGAACATGAGTAACTTCTCGCGCACGGTGAACGCTATGCAGCGAAGCGATACTTACTATAACAACATTAACAGTTATGCAATGCTTCACGTTGTTTACCGCTTTAACCTCTTTGGCGGTAAGGGGGCATTCGACAGAAAGCGTGGCGAGAGAGGCGACCGTCCTGGTGGACCCGACGGAGGCGACCACCGCTTTGGACCTCCAGGCGGAGGTATGGGTGGAGGAGCCCGTGGGTTTGGAGGTGGAAGGCCGCCTCGATTCTAAAAAGAGCCCGCAGGCAAAGAATTTAAACACCGCTTGGTTATGACAATAAAAATATCCCCAACCGAAATAGACTGTCGGTTGGGGATATTTTTATGGCTGAGGATTATTCTCGTGAAGCGTTTATGCGTATGAATGCATGCCGGCAAGGAAATAGTTCACGCCAAAGTATGTCATCAGCACACTCAGGAAGGCAAGCAACATATAGATGTGCACGTTCAGCGGCTTTTGCAGCCAGCGAAGTTCGCTGTGCAGCGGGGCGGCATAGATGAGCATCGTTATCAGCGCCCATGTTTCCTTAGAGTCCCAGGTCCAATAGCGTCCCCAGCTGACATTTGCCCATACGGCACCGACAAATATTCCTATTGCCAAAAGACCGACAGCAGGGTAGAGGAGCATGCGCGATAGGGCAGCAAGCTGATCTGTCTTTGCAGCGTTACCGTGTTTATGGGCTATGATTCCTTGAATAGACGTAAGTGCCATCAGTCCGAAAAGTGCGTAAGAGAACATTATAACCATAACGTGCATTGAGAGCAACGGTGACTGCAGCACGGGCATGAGCTGTGTTATCTGTGGGTTACTGTCGGTTATCATTGCCACGAGCATGGCGAATGAGGCGAGCAGCGGGCCGAACTGTCTAACAGGCTCAATCCGTTTCATAGCTAGAGTGAGCAGAAGGGTGGCCCAAGCCATAAATTGCATGGTCTCAAAACCGTTGGACATGGGAAGGTGCCCCGACACATACCACCGAAGAATAAGCAACGCAGTGGTATGTATTAGCATGATTATGGCGACAACCGAGCCAATCGTCTGCATGCGGAAGCGCTTGCGTAAGCCTTCTCCCAGCGTGTAGCCTATAGCAAGCAGCAACGACAATGTAAGATAGAGCATCGTAGGCCAGTGTTGCGAGTTGAGGCTATTGTAGAAAATCTCGCATCTGATGCGGAACGACGAAAGGATGACCTTGCTGCCGCGCACGTGCTGATAGTTATATATCTTCTTTAGAATGACGTTTGCCCGCTCAGAATCACCAGTTATAACGCTTTCAGCAAGATAGTCCATTGATTTGCGCACAAAGGTCAGTTCCTTCTCTTCAAGCATGATGTTCTTTAGCGACTGTCCCGGCGACAACCAAACCAGATGGCCGTCCTTTCCCGTGTATGGGAATATCTTTAGCATCTCGCCTCCGTAGAGCATGCGTATGATGTTGAACTTCTCGTCGGCATCACGCAGGTGCTTAAGCATTTGTTTGTCGCCCTTGGAAGTAGCCTCTTTCATGGGCTTGTCGAGCTTATATTCGTTGTATTGGTCGAAGAAATCATCGAATGAGGCCCATTTGTCATTCAGTCCGAGTATTTCCTGCGCCTTCTTGTCCTTGATTTCTATCATCTTCACACCTTCCCAGTAGGGCACATCGAATACCCATCCGGCAAACACCTGATTGGCGTTCATCCCGTTCCATGAAGTCTTGCCGGAAAGTTTGGCAACGAAGTTGGTGGCAACGGTGTTTATGGGCGAGATGCGGCTGTTTGACAGAACGCAAAGCCGACCGAAATCATTGGCGAACTCCTTGCTGATGTTTATGTTTTCCTGTGCTTGTGAGTAAGTTGGAATGAGAAGGGCCAGCATTAAGGCAGCTATTGCTTTGCGGTATAGCTGTCGCATGCGTGTGGCTTTTCCGAAAAGCGTCCAAAGTATAGATACGAGTAGCAGAGCATAGCCAATGTATGTTATGGCAATGCCCCAAGTGTCGTGGTATACTCCGAGTGTAGCTCCCTGCATGTCGCTGTCATATCCGGCTTGTGTGAAGCGGTAGCCAGCGTAGGAGCCTATGTTGTTCATAGAAATACCTATTGTTGTATTGTCGTTGTTGGTTGTTATTGTGAGTTCCGACACATAGTCCATTGGGGCGTCGGTTCCGGGATAGTAGTCTATTCGGAAATTCTTCAGCGTGACTTTAAATCCAAGTTCAGAGTTTCCGCTATTGGCAAGGTGCATGCGCGTTGTACTTTCCCCCTTACGCAGGTGTATTTGTCCGCTCTCCGATGTTAGCCATGATGCGAATGCTCCGGTTAGAATAACCACAAATGATATGTGTAGCAGGAATATAGCCGGCTTCTTATGCAGCTTGCGGCAAATGGTATATGCGAGGCTTGTGATGCCGAGCAGTGCCCACAGAGCAACGAACCATATTGTGCCATATATATTTTCTGCGACGAAGGGCGTTCCTTTGCCACTTTCAATTATTGTGGCAGCCATGAGTATGATTATTATTATAGCGGCTGTCAAGATAATTGTATTCTTTAGTTTCTTCATTTTTCTTTTTTAAGAAAAGGAAAGGCGGAAGGGCAATGCCAATTTCTTCTCCCTTGCCGTCTTTTCCTTTATTGCTTTTTTAGATAGAGTCAACGAATTTTATCACTAGTTCGCGTTGCTCCTTAGACAGTGCGCGGAACTTCTTTACGGCAAACATAGCATCGCTCGTTCCGCCCTCGCCAGTGCAGCCGTGCCACATGATGGCCTCGAGAGTGTTTCTTGCTCGGCAGTCATGCAGACGGTCGGTGTGTCCGGCACAGAGGCTCTGCAGTCCGCGTCCCCAAAGCGGAGCTGTCTTGCACCATCCCGTGCGCAAGTCATTCTTCATAAATAGGCGATGTTGTATCATGTCGCTGTATGGCCAGATTTTCTGGTTGGGATAATGCACCATGCGTGTATCGTCGGGAGTGAAACGGTTGTACGGGTCGCGTATCTTGTCTTCGCCCGTTGTCCACGACGGACGGTGGCAAGATGTGCAGCCAATCTCTTTGAACAGTCGTTTCCCTTCCTTGAAATCTTCCGTTTGTGTGTTTCGTGCAGCAGGTATGCCCACACCACGGTGCCAAACCATGTATTTAATATAATCGTCTTCAGACATTTCCACAGGCAGATTGGTAGCATTGCCAAAGGTTATGATGTCTTTTGCAGGATCATTTGTGAGGTTCCATTCAGGGTAATACTGGTAGAACTTGCTTGTTACTTCAGGATCTGCTGCTGCAAATTGCCAATATTCTGTAGGGATATAGTGCTTTGTGAAGTCTTTGCGTGTCACGTTCTGAACTTCCCAAAACGATGCATCACTCATCACTGAGGCGCGGTCAAGTGCATAGTCGAACTTATAGACTATCCCTTCCGGACTTTTAATTTCCAAAGTGCCGTCGGCTCTCTTTGTGAAATCTTTGGCTGTGTTGTCCCAAAACTGTGGGTTGAGAACGACGTATGGGCTGGCAGCTTCGTCGCGATACTGTTTCATGATAGAGTCGTCGGGGATGGCATCAAGCAATCCTGAACCAATGAAACCGATGGTTGATTCAAGTCTTACCTTTGCTCGAGACATAGGAACCTCGTTGCCCCATTTATCGATGAGCTTGCCGTAGATACATCCGTCTTTGAGTGTCACTTCTGGATAAATAAGACTGTAAGATTCGCCATCGTCAAACTTGTTCCCCCATTGGTCGGTGTAGTTTTTCCATTCTATATCAACCTTGCTCTCATCGAACTGTGGCTTGAATGGCTCTGTAGCCTTGCCCATTGCTACCCATCCGAAAGACTGAACAACAATGTCGTTCTCGTCGGTTATCATAAGGATGTAGCCGTTTCCGAATGTGTCGGAGTCGTATTTCGTCTGGCGTTTCCCGTGGCCGTAACCAATATGGCAGTGGCGGCACGATTTGCGGATGTAGAGAGGGCCGAGGCCGCTCATAGGCTTTTCGTTTTCGGTGAAAGGATGGTCGAAGAAGTTTTCGCCCATTTGGAATGCCTGCGTTAGTCCTTGCTTGTCTATTGCAGGGGCTGGTTGTTTGTAGGATATGGCTGAAATTGTATATACCGTTCCCAATTTTCCGCCAGTGAAGAAGTCTTCAGGATAATCCTTGTACTTGGCGTCGTCCAAGTCAACGTCAAGTGGAGTGTTTTCATCGCTGCATGAGGCAGCAATCAGTGGCAGTGCAAGTAGGGCATACTTTAAATAGTTCAGTGTCATTGTCTTTTTATGTCTTTAGGCAGTATGCTGAGTGTTTATTTCTTATTGAGAAAATAGTTTTTTTTATAAAAGCCACACACTACCGTGGCATTGGCATAAAGCAGCGCATGGTAGTGTGTGAATGTTTTTGGAAGGTTTTACGTTGCGTTATGTGCCGTAACGTAAAGACCTCTCTTTCCTTCTCTATTAGATGGATTCAACGAAATAGATGATATTGTCGCGTTCCGTCTTTGAAAGGTTTCTGAAAAGCTCAATGCTGTGGCGCGCATCACTCTGTGCGCTTCCGTGCCACATGATGGCTTGCATGGTGTTGCGTGCGCGACAGTCGTGCAGACGGTCTTCAGATCCTGTGCAAATCTTTGAGAGCCCGCGGCCCCAGAGTGGAGTGGTGCGGCACCAGCCAGTGCGGATGTCGTTAACCATATACAGACGGTGCTGAACAAAGTCTGAATACGGCCAAATCTTCTGATGAGGATAGCGCGGCATGTCGTTGTTGCCGAAGAGTCCGTTCGGATCCTGAATGTTGTCGTCGCCTGTTGTCCACGACGGGCGGTGACAGTTGGCGCAGCCGATAGTTGTAAACAACTTCATTCCGTTCTTGAAGCGGTCAGTCTTGGTGTTACGAGCAGCAGGAACAGCAAGGCCGCGGTGCCAAATCATAAAGTTCTTGTACTGCGCTTGTGTCATTTCAGCCTCGTGATCTTTAGCTGTGAGGTAGTTGTATATGTTCTGCTTCACATCAGCGGTATGCCAAGTTGGATGTTTCTTTTCTGGGTCTATGCTGTTGATGTATGCGGGGAAACCGGCAATCACGTCAGCATCGTTCATTGAGGTAGTAGCGTAAATCTTTCCGTTGAGGTCAAGATAAAGCGACTTGCGGTCAGGACGGCTCACGTTTGTTATGTTCCATATTGCGTTTGCACCAGGTCCGTCCAAGATTGGTCCGCGTGTAAGGGCGTAGGTGTAGCGGCGAACATAGTTCTTTCCGTCACCGGAAGCGTTCTTGTAGAAGCTCTTCCACGTGTTGGTTGTCTGATCCCAATAGCCGGGATTAAGAGCGTCTGTCTTGCCTACAGAGTTGAAATATTTGCTTTGTCTTGTCCACTCTGCGGTGATGGAATCCTCTGGAATGGCGTCGGTAAGACCAGTTCCGTAGATACCGATTGTTGATTCCAAGCGGACACCAATCTGATCGGCAACTTGATCGCTAGGTATCTCTACGAGGTTTCCGTTGCGCAATACTGTAACGGGCGAATAGTAAGCGTCGGCAGGTATTGTAACTTCAGGATACCACAGTTCATATGTCTCGCCATCGGGGAACTTGTTGCCCCATTCGTCGGTATAAGACTCCCACTTTATCTTTATCTTGTCTTCGTCAATAGGGGCTTTGAATGGCTTTACAGCTCCTGTTTGTGGCATTCCGGCAACAGACTGGATATAAGAGTTTGTCTGTTTGTCATAGATTACGAGAAGATAGCCGTTGCCCATGTCGTCAGCCTTGTAGCGGTCCATCCTCTTTCCGTGTCCGTAGTCGGGGTGACAATACAGGCATCCACGGCGTACGTATACGGGGCCAAGACCGGCAAATGCACCGGATGTGTTGGTGTTGTAATCTCTTTCGAAGAGAGTTTCGCCATTTTGGAATGCCTGCGAAAGGCCAGCGTTGTCAACAGCCGGAGTCTGTTGCTTGTATGCTAGGGCCATAATTTGGTTGGTTGTACCGAGTTTACCGCCGGCATAATACCATTCATCGGGCGTTCCGAACTGTGCTTCGGGCAGATTTGTGTCAAGACCGCTGCTGTTCTCGTCGGAACAACTGAATAATGTTGCTGCAGCCAAGAAAGCGGGCAGCAGATAAATGTGTTTCATAATGTATTTATTTTATACGTAAAATGTTGGTAGCCCATATTTTAGTATTGGCTACCAACTTTATTTAGTTAGATATCAGTGTAAGTCGCTGATTATTTCAGTTCTGCTTTATCAAGGATATCATCAAGATTCTGAAGAGAGGTATTAAGCTCTTTCAATGCTGCCATTGCGTCTTTAGCACTTTGGTCTGTGTAGTAGAGCACGAATGGCTTTTTCATTGAGTCAATCTTTGTGAGAGCGTTCTCAAGTTTTGCCATTACATCTTCAGCTGCTTCCTTTGTTTCGCTTTTTGCAAGACATACACCGATGAGTGAAGAAGCCTTTGGAGTAGTGCCGTCAACATCGCAACCGCCATAGAGAGCGTGCTTGCAAGACATGATATTGTCGTAGAAATCCTGGATTGAGTTGTGGGCGTTGGGTGACTCTATGTAGTTGGGGTCATCACCTGTTGCAGGAGAACCGATTTTAGAGTCGCAAACCTCACCGATAATATCCTGAGCACCTGCGATAATCTGGCGTGTTGCGAGAATAACGCTTGTGTAGTTAGAACCACTCTTGCCTGCGTTCTTGAACTCTTCGCCATAGTTCTTTGACTCAAATTCGTCATCGTCAAGCATTGCCTGTTCTGCTTCAGAAACTTCACCGCCCCATGCAGAAACGAGTTTCAAGGAGTTCAGGTAGAGATCAAGTGCAGCTGCTTTGATGAAGTAGATTTCGTCAGCTGTCAGTGCAGAGAACTTGCGTGGCTGACCATCGCGGAATATCAGGTATTCAACAGCGTGGAAACCTGTAAGGCTCTGAGTTCTTGTTATAGTCTCATCGATGTTCTTAGCATCAGCTTCATTTGTTGCAGGGTGATACTTTGACATCATGTTGTCGAATGCAGCCTTGTCGAATGGCCATGTATCAATGTGTGGGTCGATAGCGAAATTGCCGGCAGGACCGAACAAGAATGCTTCAGAGAATTCCCACCATTTACGTGAAGACTTCCAAATGTTGCATGCATTCTCTACACCTGCATCGTCTTTCATTGATGTTACAGCGTCAACGAGGTCTCCGCTATAGTCTGCCAATTTGCGGTATGTTGGAACAACGGTGTTGTCAACATATTCTGTGTTGACCTTTGACAAAACGCTACTGTCGAACGTGATTGCGTCACTGTTGTCGTCATCGCTACAGCTAGTGAAACCCATTGCAAGGGTAAGTGCTGCTGCGAACATCATTGAGTACTTGAAAAATTTCTTCATTTTGATTTATATATTAAACGTTTTAGATTTGTTTGTCTTGTTTCGTTGGAACAGTGTCTTACTTTACTGTAACCACAGCGATACGGTTGCTGTATTTGTCGGCAGCACCGTTGCTATATACATTGCTTACTTTCACTCCGCGTGCACTGAGGTAATCCTTTACAGCGTTGGCACGTTTTTCGGAAAGTTCCTTGTTGTAGTCAGCATTACCCTCTGGTGATGCGAAAGCATTGATGTCTACTGTTGCACCTGAAGGTATATTGTCAAGGCTCTCTTTGTCGGCAGAAGATATCTCGCTTTCGTTCTGTGCGAAGTTCACTACATAGGCATTGTCTACGACTTTTGTACCGTCTTTTTCGATTACAACAGGCTGACGACGCTTCAGTTCTTCAACTTCTCTTGTAAGGTTGTTTATGCGTTCCATCTGTTCTTCAGAAAGTCCGTTGCTCTGACAAGGCTTTTTGTTGAACCAATGGCTTGTGTTGAACATGCCGTTGAATGTGATGCCCAATGAGAAGCTAGGCTCGTTGTTGTAGCCATGTGGGAGGAAACGCTTGCTATATTCACCCTTAACGGTAATCTGTTTGATAGGTGAGTAGTTGATACCGAAAGCCATTCTTTTTACACGGTCGTACTTCAAGGCCGCTTTCTGTGAGCCGGCAGCAAATGTATTGTAGTCTTCATAGCGTCCGAAGACATAGAGAGACTGCTTGTCGCGTAGGCAATTTATTTGTGAGAAAACATTGTAACCTGCTTCAAGTCCTACGGAATAAGCATTTGATGCTATTGGTGAGTGTTTAGATGGCGAACCGTCCTGCTGGTTATGCTTAGGGAATGAGTTCATGAACGAAGTCATTGCTGATGCATCATCAAGGTGTGCGTATGTGGCATTACCTCTTACAATCCAGTTCCAGCGGTTCAATTCGAAACCGAAGCTACCGATAGCCAATGCACCAGTAACATTATTGTAGCTGGAGCTGCTCTTGCGTTCAGTGTTCTTGAAAGTATATCCATAGTATCCGCTGAGACTCAGGCGCAGTCCGGGTACGGAGAAGTTGTCGATGCGAGCAGCACCTGCATAGACATTGCCCAACTTGTATTCATAAGGACTTGTTGCACCATAATGAACGAAGCAGTTATGTCCGAAACGCTCTGCGTCAAGTCCGGAAGTGAATATAGCCTCGTAGCGCCAATGCTTCAGGCGTCCCCAAAGAGACACACCTACTTGGTGCCAAGTGTTAGGCAACATCTTTGCCTCACCCTCTGAACGGTAAACCGAGAAGAAGTTGTTAGGCATGTGGTAGGCATTGATTTCGCCGACAGGAATAATTATCTCACCGGCCTTGATGTTGAACTTTCCTCCCCAGAATGCCTTGTTCAGCCAGAATTGCTCGAGGGCAACCTCGCCTCCGCGTTCGGTCTCTGATTCGTATTCTCCAGCCTCATCGGCATCTATCTCAACGGCACTTTCTGTTCCACCGTGTTCGAACTCTATTTCCATGCCCATAGTCCAACCATGACCAAAGTCATAACCTAGGTTCAAGGTTACGTGTGGAAGGTCAAAGCGCCCGTGGCTCTTGTCGTCCTTGTATAGCTCGGGAGTCTTGTATCTGTTAAAATGCTGGCTATAGAAATTGCGGCTCATTACAGCCTCACCGTATCCGCCAATTGTGAAGCGCGAGAGAGCTGATGGTGCTTGAGTCTTCTTTTCATTGCAATGCTTCGGACATTCTGTCTTGTCCGCCTTCTTTTCCTTGCAGCAGTTATCTTGAGCAACAGCATTTGTTGCAAGTCCGCAAGAAAGAAGACCTAAGAGGAATAAGTTTTTGTTCATCTTTTTATATAAAATACGTATTGTCTTTTTATACTACAATCTTTTTATCCAAAATACCCGCGTCTATTCCTTGGCTTAACGCAAGCTTGAATTTTATACATTATTTAAATTTCGCTTGCAAAAGTATTAAGAATGTAAAATAACGGCAATACTCAAAAATTGGGAAAAAAACTCCTCTGCGCCTCTTTTTTCAATGATATTCCGCTCATCATAATCATATTTAGGTAATGCCTTCAAGTAAGTTGTATGTTAAAAACATTTATTGTGGAAAGTTTTCCCTTGGGGATGGTTGGAAGTTAGCGTACAATTTGCTACATTTGACCTCGAAATCTAATATCTATTCAGCCGTTTTGGTTGAATTTAACCCTAAAATAAAGACTATGGAATTACCTTTTGCAGAATCTTGGAAGATTAAGATGGTTGAGCCTATCCGTAGAAGCACCCGCGAAGAAAGGGAACAGTGGCTTAAGGAAGCTCATTACAATGTGTTTCAGCTAAGGGCAGAACAAGTTTACATTGACCTTTTGACCGATTCCGGCACGGGAGCGATGAGCGACCGCCAATGGGCTGGAGTTATGCTCGGCGACGAGAGTTATGCCGGGGCTACCTCTTTCTTCAAACTGAAAGAGACTATAACTCGTCTTACGGGCTTCAACTATGTTATACCAACCCATCAGGGACGCGCAGCCGAGAATGTACTGTTCTCTTATCTCGTGCATGAGGGAGATGTTGTGCCTGGAAACTCTCATTTCGACACGACAAAAGGCCACATTGAGGGCAGAAAGGCAATGGCTCTCGACTGCACTGTTGACGAAGCAAAGGATACTCAGCTTGAGGTACCATTTAAAGGCAATGTTGATCCTTCAAAACTTGATGCTGCTTTACAAAAATATGGCGACAGAGTGCCTTTCATTATTGTTACCATCACGAACAACACGGCTGGTGGACAACCTGTTTCTATGCAGAACCTAAAGGATGTAAGGCGTGTTGCCGACAAGTACGGAAAGGCGGTGATATTTGATTCTGCACGCTTTGCCGAGAACGCTTACTTCATAAAAACGCGTGAAGACGGGTATAAAGACAAGACAATAAAGGAGATTACCACGGAGATGTTCTCGCTTGCTGACGGCATGACAATGAGTGCCAAGAAGGACGGCATTGTGAATATGGGTGGCTTCATTGCAACAAACCGTCAGGATTGGTATGACGGGGCAAAGGGTTACTGCGTGCAGTTCGAGGGGTATCTGACATACGGTGGTATGAACGGGCGCGATATGAACGCACTTGCTATCGGACTGGACGAGAATACCGAATTTGATAACCTAGAAACGCGCATACATCAAGTTCAGTATCTCGCATCATTGCTCGACGAGTATGGAGTGCCTTACCAGCGTCCTGCCGGTGGACATGCCATCTTTGTTGATGCACCAAAGGTGCTTACGCATGTGCCAAAGGAAGAATTCCCTGCACAGACGCTAACCATCGAACTATATCTAGAAGCAGGAATACGCGGATGTGAAATAGGTTATCTGCTTGCTGACCGCGATCCCGTGACGCGTGAAAACCGTTTCGGCGGTCTAGACTTGTTGCGTCTTGCAATACCGCGACGTGTCTATACTGATAATCACATGGCTGTTATTGCCGCTGCCTTGAGAAATGTGTTTGAACGCCGGGAAACGATAACTCATGGCGTGCGCATAGCTTGGGAGGCTCCGCTGATGAGACATTTCACCGTACAGCTGGAGAGAATACAGGATTAAGAGACTCGATTCTTATCGGTCGTAAAACAATTATCGCAGCCTGTGGGGGTAGAAGTATTACCCCGCGGGCTGCGCTTTTTATTCGTGCAGGCTTTCTTGTGTTACCCCGTGGCGTTATGATAGGCATGTTTTAGTTCCTAGTATAGAAAGCAAAAAAAACAAGGCAAATATCCTTTTCGATATTTGCCTTGTTTGATTATTGTTTTGAACAATCAGACTGCCTGATTATTCTCCCTTTTCCATCTTAGCCTTAAGAGCAGCCAAAGCGTCGAGGTCACCGAGTGTGGTTGAAGCAGCAACATTGTTTATTGCAGGAGCTTCTTCCTTCTTAGCTGCCTTCTTGCGAGGAGCCTTCTTAGGTTCATCCTTCACATCCTCGAATGTGCGGCTGTGAGAAAGGATGATGCGCTTTGTTTCCTTTACGAACTCAATAACCTTGAATGACAATTCTTCGCCCTGCTGAGCCTGTGAACCGTCTTCCTTAACGAGGTGCTTAGGAGTAGCGAAACCTTCACCACCTTCGTTCAGAGTGATTACTGCACCCTTGTCCATCATCTCGGTAATCTTACCCTGATGTACTGAACCTGGAGTGTAGATTGTTTCGTATGTATCCCAAGGATTTTCCTCAAGCTGCTTGTGGCCGAGGCTCAAGCGACGGTTTTCCTTGTCTATTTCAAGAACAACTACATCGATGTCTGCACCAACCTGTGTGAATTCTGAAGGATGCTTAACCTTCTTTGTCCAAGAGAGGTCAGAGATGTGGATAAGACCGTCAACGCCTTCCTCAAGTTCAACGAAGATACCGAAGTTAGTGAAGTTGCGAACCTTTGCAGTGTGCTTGCTTGAAACAGGGTATTTAACTTCAATTGTCTCCCATGGATCTTCCTTCAGCTGCTTGATACCGAGAGACATCTTGCGCTCTTCGCGGTCGAGAGTGAGGATAACTGCCTCTACCTCATCGCCAACGTGGAGGAATTCCTGTGCAGAACGCAGGTGCTGGCTCCAACTCATTTCTGAAACGTGGATAAGACCTTCTACACCCGGAGCGATTTCTACGAATGCGCCGTAGTCTGCGATAACAACAACCTTACCCTTAACGTGGTCGCCAACCTTGAGCTCAGCGTCAAGTGCATCCCATGGGTGAGGAGTGAGCTGCTTCAAACCGAGAGCGATGCGCTTCTTCTCGTTGTCGAAGTCGAGGATAACAACCTTGATCTTCTCGTCGAGTGATACAACCTCGTGTGGATCGCTTACGCGGCCCCAAGAGAGGTCTGTGATATGGATGAGTCCGTCAACACCACCGAGGTCAACGAATACACCGTAAGAAGTGATGTTCTTAACGGTACCTTCAAGGATCTGACCCTTTTCGAGCTTGCTGATGATTTCCTTCTTCTGTGCTTCCAACTCAGCCTCGATGAGAGCCTTGTGAGAAACAACTACGTTGCGGAACTCCTGGTTGATCTTCACAACCTTGAATTCCATTGTTTTGCCTACGAATACGTCGTAGTCGCGTATAGGATGAACGTCAATCTGACTACCTGGCAAGAATGCCTCGATGCCGAATACGTCTACAATCATACCGCCCTTTGTACGGCACTTGATGTAACCCTGGATAATTTCTTCGTTGTCCAAAGCTGCGTTGACGCGTTCCCAGCTCTTGCTGAGGCGAGCTTTCTTGTGGGACAGCAAAAGCTGGCCTTTCTTGTCTTCCTGGTTTTCAACGTACACCTCTACGGTGTCGCCTACCTTCAGTTCGGGATTGTAACGGAATTCGCTAGCGGAAATGATACCGTCGCTCTTGTAGCCGATGTTTACGATAACCTCTTTCTTGTCGATTGAGATTACAGTTCCGTCAACTACCTGGTGCTCGCTTACTTTGTTAAGTGTTTCATCGTAAGCCTTCAGCAATTCGCTCTTGCTGACTTCTGTTGCACCGCCGTTCTCAAACTCTTCCCAATTGAAGTCTGCCAACGGTTGTACGTTCTTTAAATCTGCCATAAAATAATTAAAAATGTTTTGTAATTAATAAAGTTAGACTTTATGTTAATAAAATAAATCGGGTGCAAAGGTACTGCTTATTTGCGAGATAACGTTTCGTTAAAACTTTATTGCCTAGTGTAAACAATATGTTTTAATGTTTTTTAACGTCACAGTGGGCTGTTTCTTGATGGTTTTCTTTGTTTTGTCGCTATTGAGAGGCGATTTAAATTTCGCAGCTCTAGGTTTTTCAGTATCTTGACGCGTGTTTTATTTGCCAAACGATAGTAATCACACCTATTATTATAAGTATTGCCGCTATTGTTAGTGGGGCGTTGGATGTTATACCTAAGCATTGATGGAGCGTGAGCAATAGTGTTGCTAATATGAGCATTGCGATTCCAGTCAATGCACTGTGTCGTGCGAATTTCTTACATGTATGTATTGTGAGGTTCTTGAGCTTTTTCATTTGTCTTTTACCTTTGACGCATTTGCAAAATTAGGCATTTTCTCTTTTTCAGTCCTTCATTATAGCGGAAAAATCAACGGGAGTGCGAAAATCATTACTATGCCTATGATAATTTGCAGGGGCAGTCCCACTTTTATGTAGTCCATGAATGTGTATTTTCCTGCCTGCATAACCAATGCGTTAGGCGGTGTGGCAAACGGTGAAGCAAAGCACATGCTTGCACCGAGTGTTACGGCAAAAAGGAAGGCGTATGGACTAAGACCGAGTTCTGTGGCACTGGTCATTGCTATTGGAGCCATCAAAACTGCAGTTGCCGTGTTGCTGATGAACATTGTAAGAAGGGATGTGGTAAAATATATTCCAGCCAAGAGCGGGAGAGCGCCATATTGGCCTAGACTGCCGGTAAGTGAGTGGGATATGAGGGCAGAAACACCGGTCTTTTCCAGGGCGACAGACATGGGCATCATTGCGGCAATGAGTACTATGCTTTCCCAGTTTATTGTCTTGTAGGCTGCCTCAACATTGCGGAAGCAACCGCAAAGTACTGTCAGTACGGCGGCTGCCAATACTGCCGTTACGGGGGCAACAGGTATGAAGTCGAAAACCATGACTGCAATCATTGCCACCATTATTACAGCTGCCACGGGTGCTTTGTATGACAGTGTGACTTTGGCAGCCTGGTCGAGCGGTTGACCAAGCACTACCCAGTCGTCGTCATCTGTCTTTAGTCGTGCAATGTCTGTCCATGCGCCTTGCACAAGGAGCACGTCGCCGTTTTTCAAGGCTTCATCGGCAAGTCCATCGCGTATATACTCGCCTTTTCTGCGTATAGACACAACGTTGATGTTGTATTTTGCCCTTAGGGCTGTGTTTCTTATTAGTCGTCCCGTAAGGCGTGACCCTGGCATCAACATTAGTTCTGCTATGCCGATATCGTAGAATTCCAGACCGTTGTCTTCCGTTTGTGCAGTCTTTAGGTTGAAATCAGACTTGAAACGTTCTACGTTTTCTCTGTCTCCAGAAACATATATTATGTCGTCGCTTTCGAATACCGTTTCTGCTCCCGCCGTCTTTTGGCTTATGTTTCTTGTCAGCTTGCTGTAGCTGCCAGTCTCTTTCCTTACTTCAAGCACGGTCAGTGTGTATGTGTTGTATAGGTCAAGGCTTGCCATTTTCATTCCGGCGAGCGGTGAGCCTGTGCTTATCTTCAGGAGGTGAAGGTTTTCGGTCAGTTTATATTCGTTGACGAGCTGTGGCAGTGTTTTACCGCTGCGGCCATTGCTCTGCCCGTCTTTGTCTTTTTTTGCAAGTAGCCATTTACTTAATGGCAGAAGTACGGCGGTGCCGACAATGATACATATTATACCCACGGGTAGGAACGAGAAGAAGCCGAGCGCCTCGTAGCCGGCTTCTGTTAGAGTTTCCTGTATTACGAGGTTGGGTGGCGTTCCAATGAGAGTAAGCATTCCTCCCATGCTGCTGGCAAAGGCTAAGGGCATGAGAAGGTATGACGGACTTGTTTTTGTGCTTGCTGCAATGCTTACCACGATGGGGAGCATGAGGGCTACTGTGCCAGTGTTGCTGACAAAGGCTCCAATTACTGCCGTTACGAGCATTACTGCAAGGAACAGGATCGTGGAGTTCGTTCCTGCAAGTTTCATAATCTTGGCACTAATCATTTTTGCCAAGCCGGTTTGAAGGATTGCGCCGCCTACAACGAAGAGGCCAACCATCATTATTGTTACAGGGTTTGAGAAGCCGGCAAGTGCTTCGTTTGGGGTTATGGTGCCAAAGATAACGAGTGTTAGCATAGCGCAGAGGGCTACGATGTCGGAACGGATTTTTCCTATGGCAAAGAAAATAGCGGAAACAGCCAGAACGATGATGGGTATTGTCATATTCGTAGAAGTTGTTTGGGTTATTCGTGTTATGGAAAATGCGCACAGGAATGCGGTTGACGGTCGTTTCTCCCTCTTGTGCGGAATCCTTTGCAAAGGTAAATAAAAAAGACCGCATTCCGAAAGAGAATGCGGTCTTTTATTTCTTGTGTAGTGGATAGGGGAATCGAACCCCTATGCCAAGATTGAGAATCTTGTATCCT
>CAVIMN010000025.1:0-26032 GCA_963644035.1 bacterium | reverse complement strand
ACTAAGGCTATATGCACTGCACGACTGTCGCATCACTCGAAATGTCGGATGAACCATAATCCTTTGCCTTTAAAGAATGTGAACGGATTGCCATGGAAATCTTTTGTTACGTCAAACTCTTCGAAATCTTTTCTTGTGGTTTCCTTGTCTGTAGTATTGCCCATATTTCCGCTTTCTGCCAGTCCATACAACTCGTATGACACGTTTTCTGGCTTCCATTTGTCCTTCGGTGTGATTTCACCGTCGGGATAGCCAATGACGATAGTGCAGAAAGGTATGATGTGTTTGGGCAGTTTCAGAATTTTTGAAACAGCTTCACACCGTTTCTCGTCAGGGAATGTACCAGTCCATACCGCTCCCAATCCCATGCCATGGGCGGCAAGGAGTATGTTTTCTGTTGCAGCCGATGCGTCTTGACTCCAAAACTCACGTACAGGGTCATCCTTTTCTTTATCCATATCACCACATACAACAATTGCCAATGGCGCATCTGCCGCCATTTTTGCGTTAGGTGTTGCTTCGGCAATAGCCGCGAGTGTGGCTTTGTTTCTCACTACGACAAAATGCCATGGTTGCCTGTTTACAGCCGACGGTGCGGCCATTCCAGCCCGTAGTAGCTTTTCGATTTTTTCATCTTCAACGGGCTTGGCTTGATAGGAGCGTACAGAAGCCCGTGTCAGAATGTTGCTGTAAACTGCGTCGGCAGAGTTATCTTTGTTTTCCTTGCCAGAATAGGTAGACACTGCAAGCCGCACTGATAGTATAACCACGGCCAATGCCAATACGATGTTCAATAGTGTTGATGCTTTCATATATTGTTCTTTCTATGTGTTATTATTGTTTTGAAGTCTGGCTTAGCTTGAGAAGTGTTCCCATCGGACATACAAAACGGCAGTAAGGGCGTGTTACAAAAAATGAGAGTAAAAAGAATGCCCCAGCTATTGTCATTGTAATCCATGAGGCAGACTGGAATATGAATGCAGAGAACGGCTCATATTCTATCCATTCACTCCACACTCCACTCCATATGCATACCATTAGTGCCGCCCACAGCATTTGCCTAACGATGTCAAGTCTGTGTAAAGTGCGTGCGTTTATTTTTATTTTGAATTTAACACACTGTCCTGCCAACTGTTGCAGTGCCCCGAACGGACACATATTACTGCAGTAGTATGTCTTCTTTCCGAATAAAGGATAAACGAAAGCCGTGATAATCATTATTGTAGCTATTGCCATGGCGGGTAGATTGATGCCGTTTGCAGCAAATCCCATGAGTGAAGAGTATGAAAGGAACGTGCCGCACCAAAAGCCGAGTACGACGATGTTTAGCAACATCTGCACGAAGCGGTATCTTTTGTTCTTTATAAATATCGGAAGCACCGCAGCCATGAGTGCGACAAGTAGTCCGCCTATGTTCTTGAATGTCGGATTGAAGCCGTAAGTCCCATTACCGTCGTTTTTTACGTTGTCGTTTACCTTTATCTTTTCGTAGGCGTATTGCAATCCTCTTTGCATGTTGCCAATGATAGCGTTAGAAGAAAACGTAGCCCCAGATACGGCATCCACTTTCATCTTGGCAGCATCGCCAATTTCTTTCCCTTTCCATTGGTTAAGCAGTACTGCGGCTTCATCGAAAAAACTTTCCGTTTCATCATTTTTCATAGCTTTCACCTCAACCACGATGTTGTCCTTGATATAGATTTCAAGTGGCACTTTTCCTGCATAGCCTGTGATGTCAGCTCCGAGCGCAGACGTATTTACTATAACAGTTCCGTCGGCCAAGGTGCGCAGAGTGTCGTTGTTAGCTATCTGTGTTTGCTTGTTTTGCTGTTTGAAATCGTGTCCCCATAGTTTTCCCTGTTTGACAATGGCCAGTGAAGCCACAATCATGAGACAAACCAAGAGACTGATTACTTGTCTGATTTTGTCTGTATATACAACCATAAATATTTTAATTAATTTGCAATTATTCCTGAAAAAAACGATATAAAGGAGTAATTGTACGTCGGGCTCGGCACGTTGTTATAATAAATGATACGGGCGATGACTGTTTCTCTCTTTATTGCAAAGTTAAAGTCATTCTTTTAACAGTCCAAACAATTACGGATAATTAACAAAATACCTAAAACAGATGATTTTTCTTCTTCTTTAAAACCATTAAATGTAGGTATTGTGGGGATATTGTTATGACCGTAACTTTGCAAACTAAATAAATTTAGGATGAAAATCAAAGGATATTCTTTAAAAATCAGTAAGAAAATAGTATTTTTTGCCCTTGCAGGCATTGTGTTAATTGCCGTTTTTTCTATCATTTGGAAGGCGTGGGTGGCTCCCACCCGCATAGCTTTTGTAAACTATCAACCCATAGAACTTGGGCAGATTGCCAAGGCTAATGCGAGCAAGATGATAAGCCTTGACGAGATATCCACCGATAATCTTGATGAACTTGGCGGTTATGATATGATATTTGTCAATGGAATGGGACTACGCCTTGATGCCGCTCAGCGTCAGCAGCTGCAAAAGGCGGCAGAGAGCGTGCCGACACTCACAAAGGCGGCAACCAATCCAGACAATAACATCAACTCCATTGACGGCTTTGATGCGGCTTATCTAATGAAATACCTATCCAATGGTAGCCGACGCAACTACCGAAGCATGCTTCAGTACATAAGAAAATTTATTGATGGCAAGAAACTTTTCGCGCCAGAGCCAGAAATATGCGATGAACATCCCGACTATCTTCTAACGCATTACGACCTTGACGATGAGGAAGGCGACGAATTAGGTTTCAACAGCGTGGCGGATTATAATGCATATTTAGCTAAACACAATCTGTTGAAAAAAGGTTCTCTATCCGTTGTTCTCACGGGTTTTATGGGTTCCGCACCCGATTTGGAAAAGGCATTTGAGGAAAAGGGAATAAATGTATATCGTGTGAACAGGCTTCAGCAGTTTGTTGCCAAGCATCATGCCGATAGTATAAACGTGGCTGCTGTGGTAAATATGGCGCATGGCCGTGTGGGCGAATATTTTGTGGAGTTTTTGAAACGTAAGAACATACCTCTTTTCTCGCCTCTCAACGTGAATCGTCTCACGGCAGACTGGGAGTCAGATAAGCAAGGCATGAACGGAGGCTTCATGTCTCAAAGTCTTGTTACCCCCGAGATTGACGGTGCGATACGTCCTTATGCCTTATTCGCGCATCGTATAAATAGCGAAGGATTGCAGGAGGTATATGGTATGCCCGACAGGTTGGAGACATTCACCGAAACAGTAAGGGGATACATGAACTTGAAGAGCAAGAAGAATTCAGAAAAGCGTGTGGCGATATTCTATTTTAAAGGTCCAGGCCAAAACTCTCTCGTGGCATCAGGCATGGAAGTCGTTCCGTCGTTATACAATCTCTTGCTTCGTTTGAAGAAAGAAGGCTACAATGTAGGTACGTTGCCGCAGTCACCTGAAGCCCTCGCCCAAATGATACAACGCCAGGGAGCCGTTTTCGGCACTTATGCCGAGGGGGCATACACCAAGTTCTTGGAAACAGGCAACCCGGCACTCGTTACAGCAAAGCAGTATGCCCAGTGGACAGGTCAGGCACTCTCTAAGAACCAGATAAGAGATTTGAACGAAATCAATGGTTCTTTCCCGGGAAAATATATGTCTACAAGTGATGGCAGTCTGGCTGTAGCGCGCCTGCAGTTTGGTAATGTGGCACTTGTTCCACAGGTAATGGCAGGAGAAGGTGGCGATAGCTTCAAAATAGTTCACGGCACCAACCAAGCACCGCCTCATACCTATGTGGCGTCATACCTTTGGGCACGTTACGGCTTTAAGGCAGATGCCCTTGTGCATTTCGGAACTCACGGATCTCTTGAGTATACCCCGCGCAAACAGGTTGCTTTGGGCGGCGATGATTGGCCTGACCGCCTCGTCGGACCATTACCACATTATTATATATATACTATAAGCAATGTTGGCGAAGGAATGATAGCCAAGAGACGTACCTATGCACAACTTGTTTCATACCTAACAGCGCCTTTTAAGGAAAGTCAGCTTCGCGACACATACAAACAACTAAACACTGCTATAGCTGCATACAACAAGAAACCAAGTGCCGTACAGTCGCTAGAGGTAAAGAAACTCACCGTAAATCTTGGTATAGCGCGAGAGCTAGGTCTTGATACGAAGCAACTCCAGAAACCTTACACAGCCGATGAGATTGCAAAAGTGGAAAGCTTTGCCGACGAACTTGTCAATGAGAAGATAACAGGGCGTCTTTATACAATGGGTATCCCTTATGCCGAGGAGGACATCCGAACAAGCGTTTACGCTATGGCAACGGATCCTATAGCCTATGGCATGTTGGCTGTAGACAAACTCAAGGGCCGTGCAAAGAGCGGAGTGGAGAAACATAAGCAACTTTTCGGCGCACTTTATCTTGAGAAGGCACGCAACACGGTGACAGCCCTCTTGACCAACGGTGGAAATATAACAGATGAATACTTGTGTCGCTACGTTGGTATAACGAAAGAGGAACTGGCAATGGCGCGCAAGGTTGAGGCTATGCAGACTGCTCCAGACCCAATATCAATGATGATGCAGATGGCAGACAACATGCCGTTGCAGGCTTCAAAGTCTAAGGCCAAGGATAAGCGTACAGTAAGTCAACTCCGTGAGGCAGGCCAAATGGGTAAGAAAGAAATACCCCAAATGAGTCGCGAGGCATTTGAGAAGATGGAGCAGAGCGGCCGCTTCCCTGAGAAAATGATGCAGGCAATCAAGCAAGGGCAGCGTTGGTATAAAATGGAACAGAAGCAGCGTAAAGGCAAGCCAAATCCAAGCAAGCACAATACCAAAGGCATGGCTGGGGCAGGTCAAACTCGCTACACTCGCAGCCAGATAAACTTGGCTCAAGCTATAACAACGGTAGAACATGCTCTTGAAAATGTGGACAAATATTCCGATGCGCTGAGAAAAAGTCCGGAGACAGAACTTGCCCAGCTCATAAATGCTCTGGCTGGGGGATATACCGCTCCTTCACCAGGAGGCGACCCGATAGTAAATCCGAACACACTCCCAACGGGACGTAATCTGTTCTCCATAAATGTGGAGAATACCCCAACCGAGGATGCTTGGGAGAAGGCAAAGGAATTGGCAGACAATACAATAAACATGTATCGTCAGCGCCACAATGGTGAGTATCCGCGCAAGGTGAGTTATACACTATGGAGCAGTGAGTTTATAGAAACAGGTGGGGCAACAATAGCCCAAGTGCTCTATATGTTGGGTGTTGAACCAGTAAGAGATGCATTTGGAAGGGTGACTGATTTAAGACTAATCCCTTCAAAGCAACTTGGCCGTCCACGCATAGACGTTGTTGTGCAGACAAGCGGACAGCTGCGTGATCTTGCCGCTTCAAGGCTCTTCCTCATCAACAAGGCAATACAAATGGCGGCAGAAGCCAATGATGACAAGTTCGACAATCTTGTGAAGGAAGGTGTTACAGAATCTGAACGTCGCCTTGTTGAAAAGGGAATGTCTCCTAAAGAGGCACGCGAAGTCAGCACATATCGTGTATTTGGCGGTGTGAATGGAGGCTATGGCACGGGCATACAGTCAATGGTTGAGGCTGGCGACCGCTGGGACAAGGAGAGTCAGATAGCTGAAGTATATATGAACAACATGGGTGCCTTCTATGGTGATGAGAAAAACTGGGAGAATGTACGTCAGGCAGCGTTTGAGGCAGCTCTCACTCGTACGGACGTAGTTGTGCAACCACGCCAAAGCAACACTTGGGGAGCGCTCAGTCTTGACCACGTCTATGAGTTCATGGGAGGTATGAACCTCGCCGTACGTAATGTAACGGGTAAGGACCCAGATGCATATCTTGCGGATTATCGCAACCACAACAACATGCGTATGCAGGAAGTAAAGGAGGCGATAGGCGTGGAGAGTCGCACTACGATATTCAATCCCGCATATATCAAAGAGAAGATGAAAGGTGGAGCAAGCAGTGCCGGTAGCTTCTCGGAGATAGTAAAGAACACTTATGGCTGGAACGTGATGAAACCGAAGGCCATAGACAAGGAGATGTGGGATGAAATTTATAACGTATATGTAAAAGACAAGTATGCTCTTGGCACACGCGAGTTCTTCAACAAACAGAACCCGGCGGCTTTGGAAGAAATGACCGCGGTGATGATGGAAAGTGCCCGCAAGGGTTATTGGAAAGCCACGCGGGCACAGCTACAAGAAGTTGCGAGGTTGCATGTGGAAACAGTAAATAAGTTCAAACCATCATGTTCGGGCTTTGTTTGCAACAATGCAAAGCTCAAGGATTATATTGCGTCAAATACAGATGCAAAGAGCGCAAAACAATATGAGCAGAACGTTGCGGAGATACGTGATGCCCAAGCTGCCAAAGGTGACGCTAAGGGAGTTGTAATGAAAAAGGAAACACTTGGCGAAGACACCATTCAGACTACTGCTGTAATAAGCGGTGTCGTGGCTGTTGTCGCTGCGGTGATAGTTGTTGTGCTGATTATATTGCTCGTGCGCAAGCGCCGCAAGACAATGGAGAGTGGCACGGGCGACGAACTGTAAGAAAACAGGAAAAGAATGGAAACACTTGTATTGTTTATGATGATATTGGTTTGCTTGAGCTTTGCTCTCAAGCAGACCTTTCACAACGTGAAGGAAATAATGGCAGCAGCCGTGGTGTTGTTGTTCTTTGTCGGGATGATGTGGACTTTTGCAGCGGAGCAGTCAAAGACACAGGTCGCGGCTTGGATTGCAGACCAACGGCTTATGCTTGATATGGCAGTGCTGATGAGTGTGGATGTGGCGCTGACGATGTTTTTTTGCGTGTTTCATGTCGACATTAAAACATCGGAACATGTTTCCAAGTCCAAACGTATAGTATATATTATACTGAAGTTTTTTCCTGGATTGTTGGTCTTTCCTGTGGTGTTCAGCTTTCTTGTCATGCTCGTTTTTGCACTTCCCGGAGTGTCGTTCCAAACTGTTTCGTGGGGGCTTGGTGTGGCGGTATTCTTACTCGTTCCAACTTTGACATACAGTTTGAGGTGGCTTCTTCCTGAGTGTTCCATACGTCTTGAGATGTTGTTCCTGCTTAATGTGTTGCTCGGCCTTGCGGGCATAGTGGGAACAGTGAATGGCAAGACTGCGGTTTCAGGCATAAACGACTTTGATGTGTGGGCACTTCTCTCTGTAGCAGTTATGATCGTGGTTGGTATGGCTGCGGGAATGGCATACTATCGCTGGCGCGAACATCGTATGTTGCGGAAAATGCGATAGGATTACGCAAAAGAATTGAAACAAGGATTTTTTACAGAAAAATAAAAGAGAAAAAGAATATGAATTACATTTCAGACGTGTTGTTTTGGATTTCTACTGGGCTTCTTGTTCCAGTAGTAGTGTTGCTCATTTGGTTCTTCCTCAGAGCCTTACTGCTTCTTGGCGGGTTCTTCGGACAGTATCTCGCAAGACGCAAAGCTGCGGCAGAGATTCGTGCTCAGTTGGACGGGTTGACGGTAGATACAATTGCTGCGCTTCCTGATAAATTGCCCAAGAGTAGGCAGACTGTTGTGGCTGCATACATGACAAAAATTGTTGCTGACCGGGAAAGTGATGCCCGCGTCAATCGTGCGCTAGACCAGTTTGAACAGTATGCAGACAAGGACATGTCGCTCCCAACGACATTGCTGAAGATGAGCCCAATGCTCGGACTTATGGGAACACTCATACCTATGGGACCAGCTCTTGTAGGACTTTCTACCGGAGACATCGCGTCAATGGCATACAATATGCAAGTTGCCTTTGCCACAACCGTGGTGGGACTATTCTCTGCTGCCATAGGTTTTGTGACAAAACAGACAAAGATGCGCTGGTATAAGGAAGACATGGCGAACCTTAACTTTATAGCTGATCTTATAAGCGAGGGGCACAAGGCATGAGAAAAAGGATGAGAAACAGGCTCGCTCACGATGGCGAGGATGATGACCCAATGAGCGTTGTCAGTAACTTGTTTGATGTTGCTATGGTTTTCGCTGTGGCTCTTATGGTAGCACTGGTAACGAGATACAGCATGACCGAAATGTTCAGTAAAGAAGATTTCACGGTTGTAAAAAATCCAGGCAAGGACAATATGGAGATAATTACCAAGGATGGACAGAAAATCAACAGGTATACCCCTTCTGAAGACCAAAGCAATAAAAGTGGAAACCGTGGAAAAAAGGTAGGTATAGCCTATCAGTTGGATAACGGAGAAATAATATATGTTCCTGAAGACAAATGAAAATAAAGAGGAAAAGACTATTATCGTGGCGTAAGTTTCATCGTTGGGTAGGATTGGTGCTTGCGGTGTTCATGATTGTATTCTGTGTCTCAGGAATAATACTTAATCACCGTAGCATCGTTTCTAGCTTAGATGTGAACCGTTCATTGCTGCCTTCTGGTTATCGCATTGCCGATTACAGTAATGGTGTGGTGAAGGGAACGCTGCGTCTAGGTAAAGATTCTGTCATTGTTTACGGGTGTGGTGGTGTTTGGCTTACTGATACTGCAGCAACTCATTGGAAAGCACTTGATGACGGCTTTGGTAAGGGCGTAGACCGCCGTAATGTACGAAACGTTGTGGTTGATAAAAGAGGTACATTATGGTGCATAACAAACTATTCGCTTTATCGCTTCACTGGATCAGCATGGGAAAGTGTTGACCTTTCCAGCGGAGATGAGCGTCTTACCGATGTTGCTTTGAATTCAGACAGTACGACCATTGTCGCTCTTTCGCGCAGTGCCGTTTATGAATTTCCCGCTGATGGGAAACAAGTGCCTGATGTAAGACGTCATGAACTTAAAGCCCCAGAAGGGTTTAGTCCAAAGGAAACGCTTTTCCGCACTGTATGGAAACTTCATAGTGGGGAACTTTTTGGTATGCCAGGCATCATTGTTGTTGATGCAATAGCCGTGGTTCTTATAATATTGTCAGTTACAGGTATAATCATCTTTATTCTGCCGTATGGAATACGCCGCAACAATCGTAAAGGTAACCGCAATGGCGCAAAGCGTAAGGCGCATGTTATGGGAAATAACCTGCGCTGGCATAACAAGCTAGGCAGCGTAACGATAATCCTTACGTTGTTGCTTACATTCACGGGAACATGCCTTCGTCCTCCGTTTATGATACCGCTTGTAATGGTGAAGACTGCACCGTTAAACAACAATAGCAATGCTTGGAATGATAAGTTGCGTGCCATAAGGTGGGACAAGGTGCAAAATTGTTGGTTGCTTTCTACTTCTGAAGGCTTCATCACGATAGGCTCTAGCTTCAAAGGCTTGCCCGCTCTGCTTAGGCAAGGTACTACACCACCTGTGAGTCCGATGGGTGTTAATGTTATGGTGCAGCACTCAGACGGAACATGGCTCGTAGGCTCGTTTAGCGGCATGTATAGTTGGCAACCAAAGACCGGCACGGTATTGCAGTATCCGTCTGGGAAGCCAATGGCAAAAGGGAGAAGCATGATGGCAACATCATCGTTGGTAAGCGGATATTCTGACGCTTTTATGGGAAGCAAACCTGTGGTGTTCAGCTATTCAAAAGGAGCAGATGGACAAATGCCCGTTATGCCGGAAGAAATGAAACGTGTGCCATTGTCGTTGTGGAATGTTGCTTTGGAGCTGCACGTCGGCCGTTGTTATTCTCCATTCCTTGGCCCATTATCAGAGATGTTTGTGTTTATCTTCGGAACACTGATAACGCTTATCGTATTGTCAGGGTATATCGTTTACAGGAGAACACACCGCAAACATAAATCAAAGGGCATCGGCAGAACTGCGGATACGCCATCTGAAACAGGTAAAGAAACGGCCATGCGATAGAAAAGACAAACATGAAAAGTGAAAAAACATCATAATTATTAACTTCTAAAACTTAAGAAAAGAGATGAAAAAAATCAAGACAATGCTGGCAATGATGCTGGCGATGGTGACATTCTGTGGAGTAATGACTTCTTGCGGCGACGACGATGATGAAACAGTGGCAGCAGCAAAAGAAGTTGTGGGAACGTATGTTGATAACTTGGAAATGACGGTTATGTCGTCAACCTCAACTTACGAGAACGCAGAAGTAAAGGTTGAGTATGCAGATGACAGCCATGTAAACGTAACATTGCCTGGAGCAGGTAGTGGCTCAATGACTTTACCTTCAATAACAGTGCCAAACGTAGTCGTTTCCGGCTCAAATGGTTCTTATGCGCTTAGCTTGAGCAATTATAGCGGCACAATAAGTGTGGGCGGTGTTGACAAGAACTATACTGTAACGATAAGCGGAACATACTCAAACAATGTTCTTGAACTTAACTATAGCTTGCAGTATGGTGCAATGCCTATGCCGATGATTGGCAAGTTTAAAGCAACGAAGAAATAAAGCTGATGAAGATGAAACTCTTGGCTCTTCTCGCCTTGATACCTTCGCTTGCCGTCAATGCGGTAAACTCTATTAACGGTGATGTGGTGGGCCGTGTGCTTGATGACAACGGAGCCCCACTAATTGGGGCACGCGTGGAGGTGACGGACGAGAAGAACACAACAACAACTGATGCCGATGGCTACTTCCATCTTCCAACTCCGAAAGACGGGGCGGTGAGGGTGAAGGTAAGCTATGTCGGCTTTCAGACAGAGACCTTCGTCGTAAAGGCAGAAAAGAAAAACAACGTTCTGAGAATGAATCCCGATGCCACGGCATTGGAGCAGGTTGTGGTTACAGGAACGAGGACACCTAAGGCGCTGAAAGACGCTCCCGTAGTGACACGACTTATAACTGCGAACGATCTTAAACTGGCCGATGCAACGAATATTCAGGATTTGCTAACGGAACAGTTGCCGGGGCTGGAATTCGGATATGCCATGAATCAGGAAACGTCGCTCAACATGAACGGTTTCGGCGGAAACGCCGTTCTCTTCCTTGTTGACGGCGAGAGGTTGGCAGGCGAAACCATGGACAACGTGGATTATAGCCGCTTGAATCTCGACAATGTGGGCAGGATAGAAGTTGTTAAAGGTGCAGCATCTGCTCTTTATGGAGCAAATGCCGTGGCAGGAGTTGTGAATGTCATTACACGTGAAAGTAAGGAACCGTGGACAGCAAACGTAAACTCACGTTACAACAATTTCAATAAAGGATGGCGCTATGGAGGAACTTTCAGCTTTAACGCCGGGAAGTTGAACTCGCAGACAAATGTGCAGAGAACCACATCTGATGAGGTACAGCTGACAAGTCCGTTTGATACAGAGTCAAATATTCTGCATATCTATGGCGGCGAAACCTTAAACTTGAAGGAACGTCTTGCTTATACGTTTTCCGATAAGGTGAAACTTATTGCCCGTGGCGGCTACTTTGCCCGCATAAGCAATAGGAATACGTATGACGATCATTACAAAGATTATAACGGAGGACTGAAGGGTATATTTAATTTCACGAAGAATGACAACCTGGAACTCTCTTACGCTTATGATCAATATGACAAGGCGAGATATACAAATGGCGTACGCACGCATGACCATGACTATAGCAACAGGCAGAACGTGGCGCGTGCCATTTATTCGCACATCTTCGGAAAGCATACGCTAACCGTAGGGGCGGACTACATGAACGACTATCTTACGACCTATCAGTTTGAGAACAATGCGTCACATACGCAGAACTCATTTGATGCTTTCGCACAGTTTGACTACAATCCCCTTGATTGGCTCAACGTGGTGGCAAGCCTTCGCCATGACTATTTTTCGGCTTCGAACGAGAATGCTACCACTGCACGCCTTGCTTTAATGACGAAATGGAAGGGATTCAGCATCCGCGCAAATTATGCAGGAGGTTTCCGTGCACCTTCCCTAAAGGAAATGTATATGTCGTTCGACATGGCAAGCATGCAGATGATATATGGAAATCCTGACCTTAAGCCAGAAAAAAGTGATAACTTCAATCTTGCCTTTGAATATGCGGGGCGGATAAAAGGAGTGGGGCAGTATAGTCTTACGCTTATGGGATACTTCAATAAGTATGACAGGCGCATAACGACAGAAGACTATGAGGAATACGTGCCAGGAGAAGGACAACCGGAATATGCTTCCCGCTACTGCAATGAAGAAGGGGTTAACGTAAAGGGTGTGGACTTTAGCGCACAGTTCCGTGCAGACTTCGGTCTTGGAGTAAAACTGGACTGTAGCTATCTCGATGTTTCCGGCCGTAGTGTTGACTCCCAGTTCTCGCAGCCACGTCCGTATTCGGCAACTTGGCGTATAGACTATGACCATCAGTTCTGTTCCTTCTACCGTATGAGTGCAGCCTTGTCCGGACGGTATCTTTCAGAGCCTGATACCAAGCGCGAAAGCCATGACGGAGAATATACTTTGTGGAAGTTTACTCTGCAAAACCGACTTTGGGATGCAGTGAACGTGAACTTTAACATTGATAACCTGTTTAACTATATTCCCAAACGCTATTACTATAGCTCGGCAATGACGACAGGACGTACATATTCTATTGGGGTGTCGGTTGACATCGACCGCTTCTTTACGAAGAAGAAATGAAACGATAATTTTAAATAAATGCAAGAGAGGCTGAAGAACGTATGGTGTCTTCAGCCTCTTTCGCTATTCTTTGCCCTATAGGGAGGTGGGGTTCTCCTTACTTAGAAACTTTAATGGTGTTATTACCTTGCTTTACTATAATGATACCTTTCTGGTTTTTCGCATTGCAGGGGCTGCCGTCAAGAGTGTATGCATCAACATGTTTGCTCCAATCTATCTTGTCTGTTACAGTAGTTGTATGCTCAATCCCCGTAGACTGCTTTTTACCTTTTATTGTGGCAGACTTTATTTCCCATGATCCAGCAGAGGAATCTGTGCTAGTATAGTGGAATGCAATCTGTATCTTCTTGCCTGCGAAATCGTTTAGTGATAACTTTCCTGAATCGTTGAATGTCCATGTTGTGCCTTTAGGCCATGTTATACCTTCGAGAATGGTGGTTTCTCCGTTGCAACGCACCTCAACGCTATATGTCTCTTGTGGAGTAAGTACCCCCTTGTTGCATGCATGGCTGAAGTTTAGTGTAGCCGATGAATATCCTGTGAGGTCAATTTCTGGTGATATCAGAGAGGCATCTGCGGCATATGTTACACTGTTTTGGTATGCAGATCCGACCCATCCATAGCTTGTGCTGCGTGTCCATACCTCCTTAGAGAGAGGATTCACGGCATTTTCCGTGGTAAACGAACCATCGGCAGAAGTGAATGACCATTCAGCAATGCTCTCGTCCTTTGAGTAAGGCTCGCCTCCATTATCATTGTAAGTACTAGTGCATACTGTAGTTGTAGGATCGAAATCATAATCAACGCTATCTCCCCATATATAATCCATAAGATTAGGAAAATCAACAAACGGGTTGCGGTTGTTTTGTATTTCGCTCACAGCGTTGTTGCGCGCAATCTCCAATTTGCTGGGCTGGTCGGCTTTAGCCCATTCAATATAGAGAGTGTATGCCCATGGCTTAAGAGTTGGATAATCGCCAGTGGTAAGGATTTCTTGGGCCACATTGTTGCTGTATGTAAGATTCTGGTAGCAGGTTGCCATATACATGTATCCGCGGGCAAAATCACCTTTCCATTCATCGCCTGGTTCCCATACAGTGAATCCTTCTGTGCCAGTTCCGATTTTTGTCATGTCGTTGGTCGTTTTTACCGTTGCGACCTTTCCCATTGGATAGTTGCTTTTGCTTGAGTTTATTTTCTGCTCGCAAGGCATAAGATTGTATAGGTCTTGGTATGCTTGGTTTTTTGTACCGCCCCACCAACTTTTGGGGAAAGAGTGCTCAATGTTCATGCTTGTGTTACTTTCACCCTGTGATGTGCTCTGTGGCCAGGTTGTTTCAGGAGAGTAGCGGTCGATGAAACGCCCGTCATCTGTGCGGTCGGTAATCCAAAATCCCCACCATGTACTCCCGGCACCAGAGCCGTAAGAGAGCACTTCTGCGTCTTTTATTACTTCGTAGACGGCATTTTTCAGTTCCTTACCCTTCTTTCCCTTGAGCGAATTATAGTATCCGCTCGGAATTTGTGCCAGCGATGTGGCATAAGAGCATGCCACTGCCGCCAACATCAGAATTGTTCTGATTTTGTTTATTCTCATAAATAAGTTAAAATATTTTGGTATGTATATTCTCAAGGCGCAGGAAATAAAGTGAATCCTTTCTGTATTCCTTCACATATGTGCTACAAAGTTACGCTTTTTCCAGCACTAGTCTAATGCTATGTGTGTTATTTTTTTGTTACATAGCATTAGACAGAAATTCATTGAAGCTGGTTTTATAACCATTGAATACGTTAATGTCAACGTCTCCGTGTATGCCGTTCACTTTACCGTAGGGCGTAAGTTGCCAAAAGGCAAGTTTTATGTCGGGGCGATATTGCCCGTAGCGAGCAATCCATACAGGATAATTCTTTTTGATGTCAGAGGCTTTGGGGAGATATTTGTTTACGAAACCTTGTCCGACATAGAGAACTGGACGTCTACCGGTATAGCGGTAAACGATGTTGAGCCACGTGCGTACTCTTTTAAACATTTCGTCTGTACCTCCCATCTGTTTAATTTGCGCATCGCTCGGTTCTAGGTCAAGCACTGGAGGCAGGTCACCTTTTTCGTATTTCATGTTCTTGATAAAAAAGTATGCCTGCATATCTGCGCGTGATGTTGGCGAGAAAAAATGATAAGCCCCAGTGTGTATTCCGTGCTTCCGGGCCTGTCGGTAATCTTCGTGGAAGTATTTGTTGCGTATGGTAGTTCCTTCTGTTGCCTTTATGTAGGCAAATGTGACAGGATAGTCAACTTTTCCTTTGCTTATATTGCCAGAGCCAAGTCCTGTTACGCGGAGTGATTCCCAGTTTATTGTGAAATGCCGTTTGCCTTGTTCGTGTTGGTATTTTGAAAGGTCAATGCCGTAGATGCGGTCAGATGTGTGTAGCATTCGTTCGCCTCGGTATTTCCCGTTTTTCCAGTCGCCGGCTTTTACTTTGCCCCGCTTTTCTATACCACATCCAAAGCCATTGGGCTTGTTTGACTTCCATTGACCGGTGTAAAACCTCCCGTCAATGCCTTTCCATGTTCCATGGCCTGTGGCTTGAAGTAGCGTGTCTATTTCTCCGCTATAGATTCCTGCAGAGTCTGTACACGTGCCTTTCACTATGGTATCGTCTTGCCACACAGCGTTGATGATGCGGCTTTGTGAATCTATGGTCGTGCCGTAGCCACTGCGTTTCCCTTCTTTCCAAGTGCCATAATAGAGGATACTGTCTCCCATTGTGAGTACTCCATATCCATTTGGCTTGCCGTTGAGTATTTCTCCCTTGTAGCACATATTGCCAAAATAGAGTGTAGCCGTGTTAAATGGCTTGCTTTTGGAACAGGAGAATATAACTGTTGATAGTAATATATATAATAAGGTATAGAAAGTCTTCATATTATGCGTCCGTTGAAGTTAAGACCAATGAAAAAACCTTTGTCGTTGAAGACTGGTGCACCGTTTGGAGCCAGTAATTGTGGTATGTTATGGTTACATGAATCTTTCATTATTCCTTTGAATGTGGAGACTTTTTGTATCATAGGCTTTTGGGTGCCCCAAAAATTAAGTCCAAATATTGTGGCTATGGTTATGGTGTCATTACATTCAGGGGCTACGTTCATGATATTGAATCTGTAAACTGCATTGGCATTCTTTGGCATAAACCGGTCTTTTGTCTGTAATAGGACAATCTGTTTTGCATATTTCTCTCTAGTTCCTTTTATTACTGTGCACGGTATGCTATGAAACTTTTTCCCGTCAGTGGAGTAGAGTAGTGAATAGCTTGTACGGATATAAAGGTGTAGCCCTTCCATTTGTTTTAATTTCATGAGTAACTTAAGTTGTTTTCCTAAGTTATTGCTCAAGTTAGCGTATTCTTCAGAGTATTCGGCAATGAAGGAATAACCTTCGTCCTTTACGCTATGAGTTTTTAGATAGTAGTCTAGTTCTGTTTTACGCTGCTTGTATACTTTTATCATTTCTTCAGAACGGAGTATAGTCCTATCTATAAGTGTGTCTGCATCGTATGATGCAAGAGTTTCTTCTTGCTCCGATTGAGGGCTAACGCTTATGATTAGTCCTGGGCAAGAGGGGACAACCGACCATTTGTTAATCCAACATCCCAAGCTAGTTTGCCGTTTTACGGTATTTTTGTCTGCTTTCTCCTTTACATCTTTCATTGTGCTGTCTGGCATAATTTCGCCTACAGCTGCAACAACTTTGCCTTTGGATGTAATTACGAGTTGGCTTTTATATTCGATAACTGCAACGCTTTGTTGCATCCCGTCGGTATTTTCGGGTAGAAATGACGGTACGGATATAAAAGCAATCGCTGCCAATATTACTATTGGTAGCGATTGCAATGTTATTTTAATTACTCTTTTTTTAGTCAATCTCTTCATCTGCTTCATAACCGCCCATTTCGCGGATTGCATTCTTTAGCATAGTGTACTGTTGGTACAAGTTATTGACAGCTTCTTCGCCTTTCGTATAGTCATGCTGCGGGCTCTTCAGGAAGAAACTCAAGAAACGCTGTGTTCCCCACTTGCCTGCTCTTGCGGCAAGGTCGCTCAACAGACAAAGGTCAAGCAAGAGAGGAGCAGCAAGTATAGAGTCGCGACAAAGGAAGTTTATCTTTACTTGCATAGGATAACCCATCCATCCGAAAATGTCAATGTTGTCCCATCCTTCTTTGTTGTCGTTGCGAGGCGGATAATAGTTGATTCTAACTTTGTGGTAGTACTGTGTGTCTTCATCGTTGCCGTGACCATATAAATCAGGCTGCACATCGGGTTTTAGAATTGTTTCCAATGTGGAAAGCTTGCTTACTTCCTTTGTGTGGAAGTTTGCAGGCTCGTCGAGCACAAGACCGTCTCTGTTTCCTAGAATATTTGTTGAGAACCATCCGCTTAATCCAAGGCAACGGGTGCCGATGATGGGGGCAAATCCACTTTTCACAAGGGTTTGACCTGTTTTGAAGTCTTTTCCTGCAATAGGCATCTTTGTCTTTTCTGCCAGTTCCCACATGGCTGGAATGTCTACTGTCGTGTTTGGCGCTCCCATTATGAAAGGTGCTCCTTCGGTAAGTGCGGCATAAGCGTAGCACATTGACGGTGCTATGTGCTCACGGTCGTCATCTTTCATCGCTTTCTCTAGGTCGGCGAGTGTATAATGTATCTTTTCGTCAACAGGAACGTATATTTCTGTTGATGCAGCCCAAATGACAACGATGCGTGCACATTCGTTTTCTTTCTTGAAATTGCGGATATCCTCGCGAAGGGCTTCAACCATCTCCCAACGAGTCTTGCAGTCTTTTACGTTGTCGCCGTCAAGACGCTTTGCATAATTCTTGTCAAAGGCAGCCTTCATTGGCTTTATCTTCTCAAGTTCGTCTTTTACGGGATTTATATCCTTCTCTTTTAGGACTTCTGCATACATGGCTGCTTGATATGCATTCTGCGGATATACATCCCATGTGCCGAACACAATATCGTCAAGACTAGCTAGAGGAACGATATCCTTGTAATGCAGATATTTCTTTTCTTCACCTTTTCCAACACGTATCTTATCGTATTGTGTCATGGATCCAACAGGCTTTGTCAAACCGCGACGCGTCATAAGTACACCTGTCATGAAAGTAGTGGCAACAGCACCGTTGCCGACAATCATTATTCCCAATTTACCCTCAGCGGGTTTTACGTTTGTTTTCATTATATTGTAGTTTATGTTATAGTCGTATTAAATAGGTTATGTTTCTTGTATAAGTAGATTGTTAAATCAAATAAAAGTCAGAACAATTGACTTTTCTGCTATTCATGCAAAGTTATCAAGAAAAAGTACAAATCATGTAACGTGAATAATTTTTGCCACCCTTTAAAACATTTATGCCGCTAAAATGCCTATTTGTTTTTATTCCATGGCGATAAGATGGGGATTGATACTTGACTATATCTAAAATCTTACGTTTATAAATTAAACAACTGCGTATTCCTTTTTCGGGGTTTTGCACATTTGGTGTCTGTAATAGTTTGATATGCAAAAAATATAGTAACTTTGCGACAAATAACAAATTTATACGGTTCACGTTGCTCATGTCTTCGTGTGTTTTCTTACAATGAAATTACGCAGAATATTCATATTATTGTTGCCCGTACTAATTGCGTTATATTCTTGTCGCAAAGGGAATACGGTTGCTGTGCTTACAGATGATAAACTCTGTGAAGCTATAGCTGTGAAAGATTCTGCGCTTCATTTTCTTGCAAAGGTAGATACTTCGTTGCAATTTACAGAAGAGGAAAACCTTAGGTTGGCCATGTTGCGTGCAATAGCTTATTATTATGGTAAAGGCGAAGCATTGGATGATTCCGTTGCAGCGGATTTGATTGATTATTGGAACGGGAGTAGGTCATTGTCTCGCGCTATGGCTAATTTGTGTGCAGGTCTGATCTTTGAATCAAATGGCGAAGAGGATAAGGCCTTGCCATGTTATGTGCAGGCGGCAAACGACCTTGAAGGCTCATATAAGTGGGGAGCACTTTCAACGGTTTATACACGTTGGGGGTGGCTTTTACGCACAGAACCACCTTATACGGAGGCGCAAAAGAAGTTGGAAATAGCGGAAAAATATGCTAGCAAGATTAAAGATTATAGTAGGTTGGCTCAGATTTGTGGCATGAAAGGATGGGCTTGGCTCTTTTATGGCGACTTGCAACGTTCAATGACCTTTTTTGATGAAGGTGTTGCCATTGCGACAAAATATCATTGTGGCAATTTGGGATGGCTACTCAAAAGCAAGGCTTCGGCTTGCGAGATGCTACATCGGCATAAGGATGCGCTGCGCTATGTTAACGAAGCTATTGCGGCAAACAAGAAAGAAGACAAGTCGTTGTTAGGTATTAAGGGTACGTGTTTTATTGGGCTTGGGCAGTATGATTCTGCACGATATTATATAGACAAGGGGCATTTGGAGGACCACTATTATCAAAAAGCTTCTTATTATTCGGAATTGTCCTCTCTAGAAGAAGTGCAGAAGAACTACTCCGAAGCACTTCGCTACCATAAGTTGTATTCTTTATATGTAGACTCTACTTACGAAGAAGACAGAAAATTGGCCTTGTTACAGGCAGACAGACGTTATAATTATGCGGCTGTTTCGGCAGAACGAGATCGTTATGCTCTTGATAGCCAGCGTAAAACAGCACTCATAATAGCGCTTTTTGCCGTAATTTGTGCTGCAGGTATAGGAATATTGTACCTTCGCCAAACTTATCGTCGCCGCACAAGGGATGCGTTGCGCATGAAGGAAAATTTGCTTGAGCAGTCTCTTGCGCAAGTGAAGGAACGCAACTATCAGCTTATGGTAACTAAACAGACAGCACAGGACAAGGAAATGGAACTACTTTCCACTTTGAGCTATAAAGATGAGCAGTTGGCAGTACTTCGTCGGCAGCAACGTGAACTTAAGGAAAGTATACTTCACACGAATGAAGTTATACGAAAGATAGAGTCGTTAAACAGGATGAATGAGAAGAATAAGATTTCTTCGGCTAAAAACATAGCTTTGTCTGAAATTGAACGGCAGAATCTTATTGACTCAACAAACCTGTGTTATGATAATTTCGTAGACAGATTGAAATCACGATTCGATGATTTAAATATTGACGATATTTGTCTTTGTTGCATGCTTAAGCTGAAAGTTACGGCGCAAGACCAAGCTATTTTACTCCAAATCTCGGATTCTACATTGCGTACCCGTAAGTATCGCTTGAAGAAGAAAAAGATGCAGCTTGCAGATGACTTTGAAACTCTTGATGATTTTATCCGTATTTTTTAGTTCTGCGGATAGAGTTACCAAAAGAATACTTCTTGTTCAAGTTCTAAGTTGTGCAAGCAATAAAAGCGTATATGTGCTTTTATTGCTTTTAAATAATAACTATAAAGGGGAAAAATACGGTGAATTATAACTTTTAGACGTGCTTTTTTACACTTGTCTACAAGTTAACATTCTGTGAAATTCTGATAACAAACATAAAATCAATTACTTATATTGATATTGTCTTTTTGCTCGTGTCTATATTGTTGTAAGGGGCTTTTTGTACAAAAATGTTTGTTTTTGCTTACCTTTGCATCCATAAAACAACAACACAATGTTACATTTATAAAAGTAATGCTTATGAGAAAATTTATGCTTTCCGTTCTGTTGTTTACAGGCGGCATGGTCTTCTCTTTGGCACAGACACCTTCGGAAAAGTCTATTTCCGTGCTCTCTGCCGATAAGTTGAAGGCTGCTTCAGAAAACGTAACTTTCGAATTGTCCAAGAATTTTGACCCTTGGTGTGTGCAAAAGCAGTATGACGCAAAATTGTTTAATAAAAAAATTGCTGAAGAAGCTGCAAAGAATCGGTTGCCGGAGAATAGCCGATTGTCGCAAATCTTGGCGCGTACGGAAGGGAAAAAACTCACTAGAGTTGATACGCCTGTAGATACGGTACAGTATTTCACGGCTGTGCAGTCTTATTATTCAGGATATTCGTTTGATGTAGAAGGTGGAGATGTACTTTCATACAATATTGGCATTGCCATTGACGGAAATAAGGTTACGTTTACCAACTTCTTTAATCTTTATGATCCTAATTCTTATTCTTCGGCTCACGACATTCCTTTCTCGGGAACATATGATCCAGACAAGAAAACCATAACCGTTTCAACCAAAACCGCTTTTGCAGATGCTACAATCTGTGGAGATTTCTATGGATATTATCCTGCAGTGCTTTTGTGCGGCACAGTTGGCGCTGATGGTAAACTTGCTCCAGACAATGAGCTAGTATTCAAGGTTGAAGGTGATTTTGAGAGAATTACTACAGATCAGGCCATTTATGCCTATATGTATACAGCTGATGGAAGCCAAAGTTATGGGGCGCAGGAAGGTTTCAAAAAGATGTATATACAGAAACCTACGGCTGGAGCTAAGTTAGTTACAATGTCTGATGAAGTGAACATGGGGACGACTTTCCCTAATTATCCTATAAGCAAGACTTTCACAGTTGCTAATCTTGGCAATGATGCGGCTGACATAGCTTCTGAAACAGAGAGCGATGAGGACGCATTCTCCATAAATCCATCGGCAGGAACCGTTGCAGGTCTGAGTACAAAGACATTTACTGTAACATTCAATGCCGCCAAAGCAGGTGACTATGAGGGCATATCCACGATGGAGTGGGATGGCGAAAACGTTTCAGAGGCTGAACCGCTTATGGTTCATTACAATGGAACAGTTGTTGATTATCCAGACTATAGCGGTGTCGTTCTCAATGGTGATATGACGATGACCACAGACATTGACTATCCGTTTGCAGTAGATACGCTAGCTGATGGAACTATAGTTGCAGCTTCAAAGACAGACGGTTATGGAAATACTTCCAGCAAGCTATATGTTAAGTTTATTGTTCCTGAAGGCAAACTGGGAAAATTTTCTTGGAAAGGTGTAAGCAATAATGACTCGTACTGGTACTACAATGCTGGCGGAGTATTTGTTGATGATGAGAAATACTCCGCCTTTACCGGTGCCAACGAGAATATCAGCAGCAGTGTTGAACTGGCTCCGGGAGAGCATGTTGTGCGTTTCCAATACGATAGCTATTATTATACAGGCTTGGCTAGCAACCGTCTCTATGTATACGACTTGAACTTAGATTTGGCTGACTTGGCTGAAAATGCAGCAGAACTCAATACTCCTGTTGTTAATCTTGGCGAATTTATTGTAGACGACACTACTCCCGCCACAGGTTCAGGATATATTACTCTTACAAACAAGGGTGCAAACAACTTGAAAGTTAAGAAAGTTACGCTTACGGGCGATGGGGCAAATGTGTTCTCTGTAGATGCAAGCGTTTCTAGCGTTCCAACGATGAAGACCATAAGCTTGCCAGTTGCACTTGACGCTGACGCATCTGGTGACTATGTGGCAACAGCTGAAATAGAAACTACTGCCGGTACTTTCAATGCAGAGCTGAAGGCTTTGGTTCGCGATATGCCTGATTTCCAAAGCATCGTGAAGGAAGGTACCTTTACCTTTACCACAACACCTTCTCATCCGTGGCTCGTTGAAAATGGTGTGGCATACAATTCTACTGCCAAAGTTGTTGATACAGAGGCAACGGTGGCATCATTTACGGCAAACTTTACTGTGCCTGAGGGTAAAATCGGTATTCTTTCATGGGATGGAGACATTGACTGTCTTGCTCCAGAAAACCCGGACAACTGGTATACGTCAGACTATGGACAAATAGAAATACACCATCCGTTGAACTCATCTCAAAAAGATGTTCCAGGAGGAAAGGCCAAGGCTGACTCTAAGACCACATATGGCAGTGACGAATACTGGGCTCCGTTCCTGCAATGTATACCGGGAGATCATTACATCTCGTTCAAATACTGTCAGATAGGTGACACTATCTATGGTGGAGAAGACCGTATGACTATTAAAAATCTTTCGCTGAAGATAATGGATTTCAAAGAACACGATGCAGAACTTGCGTCAGATAATGCGAAATTCGACTCAACGTTTGTGGGTTACAACCGATATACCACAGCTAAGGTTACACTTAATAACCTAGGAAGCAAGCCTCTAAAAGTTCTTGACATTCCGTCATCAGGCACATTCTATGGCGTTATACCTACAGACAGTGCGCAGTTTAGCAAGACGCTTGACGTTACGCTTTGGTTCTATCCTTCAGCTCCTGGCGAATACAAGGATTCTCTGACGATAAAGACAAATGCAGGCGACTTTAAGGTTGCTTGCGAAGGAGTGGCAAAGAACAGCGATGATTATCTGCTTGTTGGAGACTTTGAAGATGATGCTTATGGATGGAGTATATATGATGCAGACAAAGATGGTGAAACCTGGGATTTGGCATACAACCTTTTCGGTGGTGACTATCCTCAATACTGCCATAGCGGAAAGAGCCTCATTGCTTCGGCTTCATACAGCTATTACAATGGTGATATAACTCCTGATAACTGGGCATTTTCTCCGCTAGTAACCATTCCTGAAGAGGGTGCAGAACTTACGTGGTATGCAGCGGAACAAAGCAAAAAGCGTGCAGGAGATAGTTATAGCGTTTATGTTGCTACTCAGGAAGAGATAAATGATCCGGAACAACTCAACGACTTAACTCCTGTGTTTGCGGAAACTCTCGACTCGACAAAGGTTGATAATTGGTCTTACAACACAATAGATCTCAAACCGTATGCAGGTAAGACTGTGACAATATGCTTCCGTCACCATAACTGTACTGGTTGCTATCTGCTAAAGATTGACGATGTCTTCATTTGGAAGAAGGAGGCATGGACAGGTATTTCCAACCCTGTTTCTGTAGAAACTAACGGCAAGAGGGTATTGCGTCAGGAATACTACAATGCAGAAGGTAAACATCTTGCAGCTCCAATAAAGGGATTGAACATTGTTCGCACGGTGTATGCCGATGGTTCTTGCACTACCATGAAGAGCATGAGGAAATAACAAATTTGACTTAACGATAAGAGGGTGCTTATTCTTCCGTTATATAGGTGATGAAGAAGCATCCTCTTGTTTCTATAACTAAAGAATATATTATATGAAGAAGATAATATTTTTATTATTCACGTTGCTAAGCGCGTTTCATGGTGCGGCTATAGCCCAAGAAATTAGTGCAATGAGTCTCGGATACTGTGATGGGCAAGTGTCCACAACAAAGTCTATTGCCTCGTCGCAGAAAGATATATGGGTGTCGGGCGCAATATACGTAACCCAAAATGAGCTTAATACGTTCGATGGATGCACGGTTAAGTCGATACGTGCCGGTTTGGCGTCTAAACTTAATATTGACTCACTTGTCGTTTGGATACGGTCTTCGCTTGACGGGGCAGACTTGGCAACAGGCAGTATGGCTAAGGCCCAACTCGCCAAAGGTTGGAATGATGTTGAACTAAACGCCCCTTATGACATTCATGCTAGTGGAATGGATGGTATATATATAGGTTACTCGTTTCATCAGAAGAGTTCTGCGTTTGGATTGTCGGCTATTGCAACACCTACGCCACATGCCTTCTACGCAAAAGTGGGCGATGCGGAATGGGAAGACCATAGTAGCGAAGGAACTCTTTGTGTTGAGGGAATGGTTTACGGTGATAAGCTGCCCAAATTTAACGTAGCTATGACGGAACTTAGCCTACAACCAGTATTTGTTGTGGATAAAGGCACACTCAAGATTGCGGCAACAGTTAAAAATGAAGCAACGCAGACGGTTACGGGCTTTGACATTACAACCTCTGTTAGTGGCATAGATGAAGTATACACCACGCATATTGATACCACAATAGTATATAAGGAGAGCAAGACTGTAACGTTTACTGTAGCTCCAGCTATTACTTCCAACGATCCTTTGCGGAGGCTTGTTACCGTAACTGTAAGCAAACTGAATGAAGGTGAGGATCAGAACTTGGCAGATAATACCCTTAGCGACAGTATAGAAATAGTAAACCATGACTATACGCGCAATGTCTTGCTCGAAGAGTTTACAACAGAAGGATGTACCAACTGTCCTAGAATGGCGGGATATATTAAAGATGCCTTGGAAAGCGGACGATATGAGGAGGGTAGACTTAATGTTATATGTCATCACTCGGGATATTATACCGACTGGCTTACCACTTCGTTCGACACAGACTACCTTTGGTTCTTCAATGGAAGCACATATGCACCGGCAATCATGCTCGACCGTGATGCAATGGGAGGCTCTACGCCCGTTTACTGTCCTTCCTCGGAAAATCTCTTCAACGCTTATGTTGATTACAGAATGGCGCAGCCCGCATATGTCTCGCTAAATATCTCTGCCGACGATGACAAAGATGATGCAGATCTGATACATGTAAACGTGACCGGCAGTCGAAGCAAGGCTGATATAACAAAAGGAACGCCGCGTATAAGCGTATTTGTTGTTGAAAACAACATTGATGCTCATAGTCAGGCTGGTGCTTCAAGTTTCGTACACCAACATGTTAATAGGGCAAACAATGGCGTTTGGGGTGAAGAGCTGGAATGGAATGGGGACGACTACTCCTATTCCTGTGACTTTAACCTGCGCAGTAGCTGGAAACGCGATGACCTTCAGATTATAGCCTTTATTCATAATTATGATTCAGATGATACAACGAATTGTGAAATAGCTAACTCTGCAAGTCTAGCATACAACCATTGGGACGTTTCTGGCATAGATACGCCAATAACATCAACGGACAATGCACCGATAGCTTACTATACCCTTGAGGGGAAGCGTATGTCTGGAGAACCGACACAAACTGGTATATATATAGTTAAAAAAGGAAATGCAACCTCAAAGGTTATAATAAGATAGTTTTCTCAATTAAGCATTTTTCTTGTGACTCGCCCCTAGCGATGAACTTCTTGCTCGTTTAGATCAGTAGTTCATTTCTTGGGGCGTTTTCTTTTTAATATTGATATTTTTTGTCCTAGTTCTTTAGGTGTTTCTCCTATTACTTGCGTTTTGAAGGTTTATGCCCCATCGTTACTTTCTCCACCTTCTTATTTCTTCCCCACGTTTTCTTTCCCTCTTTCCCCCGTTTGCTCATTTTCTTTTGCCCGCAGTCGAATCTCTCCACCCCCGCGGGCAAATCTCTATACCGGCGTGAGGCAATCTCTCTCCCCGTGCGGGCAAACTTCTCTATCTACAGAATTTTTCATGATATCAGCGTATGTTATCGCGAACAATAATTCGTCATATAATTCATTATTCTGCACTTCTTACGCATATATAATAAGGTAGCAGCACTTCACATCACCTACAATTTTGTAAAGAAACATGATTTTTAATGTTTTTCAGCATATTTTTCTTTTAAAA
>CAVIMN010000024.1:0-26362 GCA_963644035.1 bacterium | reverse complement strand
ACCGCGGGCAAAAGAAAAGGAACAAACGGGAAAAAACTGAACAAACGGGGGAAAGAGGGAATGGATACATGGAAAGATTATGACATAACAACAAGAAGGAAGAAACATAACGGAGTAGTTAAAAAGGTATTACTTGCAAGATGAGAAATAGGTGCCACAAATTTATATTACGCCCGCGCGTATAGACGACAAACAAATAATGGTATAAAAACACGGAAACATGTTTTTTAACATGTGAAAAAGTTTTGTAACACCGATAAAAAGAGATATTTTTGCAAACGTTATCCTGAATACAATCTTTTTACCTTAAAAGCTAATACCTATTGAGTAGAAAACGGTTCTCTGTGAAGAGGATCGTTTTTTTCGATTAGGAGACTTTTTTGATTAAGATTGGACAGTATAAACACATACATGAGTGTTGTGCAAAATACTCTATAAGGATTTAATTAAAGACGAATACTTCATCATGAATAGAATTATAATGACAGGTTTGCTTACTGTAGCACTAAGCACTTTCAATGCAGGGGCGCAAACTATGAAGGTGGGGGATTTCTTGAAAAATCAAGAAGTAAATGCCACCGATTTCTCTAAGCCTCGCAAATGGCAATATAAGCCAGACGGTCAGGACTTCGTTTGCGTGAATGGCGAGAACCGCTATACCCGGGCTTTATATGGAAGCCACGACGAGGACAGACTAGAGACAAGCGACCGTCCTGTTTTTGTGGCTTATGCAAAGAAAGACAGCCGCAACATCAGTTTCACTGCCACTGTTGGTGGAAACACTATAAGTTTGGAGGAAACAGACTATTGTGAAGCCCGTTATACTGCGGGGCGCAGAACTTACACGCTGAAGGACAAAAGATGGGGCAACGGGATACTGAAAATTTCCGTCCTCGCCTTTTCTGACCGACGGGGCGGTATATGGAAGTTCGATGCGCAGGGATTTGACAGTCCTGTGAGACTGTCTTGTTCCATGTGCGACATTGCCAATCAAAAGTTAAAGCGTTGGGGCGATATGGGCGGAGAGGAACCCGGCTCTCTTGAAGCGTCTGCCGACAGAAAGAATTTGCAGGAAGTGTCTTGGTATGCAGAAAACGCCACGTCATTCCTTACCTTCGACAACCTCAAGCTTCACGTTGCCACACCACGTATGTCAGCAATTGACCACACAAGTGTATCGGCAGCCGATGAAAATACAATCAAAACATTCACTGACGAATATGATAAGGCAGAAGATTACCGCAAGTTAATTGCAGAATCCGTGGTCTTAAAAACTCCAGACCCATATATTAACACGCTCGGCAGCGTGCTAACGACAAGCGGCGACGGAGCATGGGACGGTGATACTTTTCTACACGGTGCCATAGCATGGCGTGTGCAATTGCCCGGTTGGCGCGGGGCTTATATGGGGGTCTTCCTGGGATGGGACGATCGCGCCGTAAATCATTTCACCGCTTATGCCGAAAGCCAGGTGAAGGATGTTCCGTGCACCATAGCCCACCCGGCACAAGACAGCACAAAGAACCTCTGTCGTACCGCCCGAATATGGGGAACGCCAATGTATAGCAACGGATATATCTGCCGCACCCCACACCGCAACAACTTGATGCACCACTACGACATGAACCTAAACTACATTGATGAGTTGCTATGGCACTTCTCCTTTAATGCCAACAAAGAGTACCTACGCAAAATGTGGCCTATATTGAAAAGCCATCTTGCATGGGAAAAGCTGAATTATGACCCGAATGATGACGGACTGTATGATGCCTATTGCTGCATATGGGCAAGCGATGGATTATACTACAACAGTGGCGGTGTGGCACACTCTACGGCTTACAACTACAGAGGGAACAACATGGCTGCCCGTATCGCTGAGATTATAGGCGAAGACCCAAAGCCATATAAAGATGAAGCCGACAAGATTTTGAAGGCGATGAACTCGCAATTATGGATGGCAGACAAAGGTTGCTGGGCAGAATACAAAGACTTAATGGGACTGAAGCGTAAACATGAAAGTCCTGCCCTATGGACAGTGTATACTCCAATTGACTGCTCTGCGTGCACACCTGAGCAGGCTTACGAAGCAACAAGATATGTAGACGAAAACATTCCCCACATACCAATAAACATAGAAGGCGAGAATTCTGATTTCTATACCCTGAGCACATCAAACTGGATGCCTTATGTTTGGAGCACGAACAACGTGGCATATGCAGAAGTCATGCACACGGCATTAGCATATTTCCATGCAGGCAGAGCGGATGACGCATTCCGACTGTTTAAAAGCGACTTGCTTGATGAGATGTATCTTGGGGCCAGTCCGGGAAACATCGGGCAGATAAGCCACTACGACGCGGCGAGAGGAGAAACTTACCGTGATTTTGCCGACAACATAGGCATTACTGCCAAGACAGTAATCCAAGGTCTCTATGGCATTACTCCAGACGCACTAAACGACAAGTGTTACATCCGCCCGAGCTTCCCCACAGAATGGGACAGTGCCTCTATAAAGACGCCTTACATAGAATTCGCTTTCAAGCGAGAGGGTGACAAGGAGATTTATGACATAACGCAGAATTTCAAACAACCATTGCAGATTATCATACGTCAAAACACCGGCAACGGAAGGTATAAGGAAACACCGTTTACGAACGATAAGAAGCAACACATAGTTATCGAAAGGGTCAATGCTTCTGATGATGTTGACCGCAGGGTTGCCACACCCGTCTCCAAAGAGGAAAAAGACTTCGGAACATCGTTTGACAATGTAAAGACAGAACATTGCCGTATGGTAAAGTTTGACAAATATCTGAATTCCAACGTCACCGATATTTTCAAGAATGAATACACTTCACCTGCATCACCGTATTCCACACTACGCATACCCAAGAACGGCTACGGCGAATGGTGTCATCCTCTATTCTATGCAGAAACCAACGACTCCGTGTTTAGATCTATGGTTAACGACCACGTGTATACGGCAAAGACTGACGATGGTAAGACCATTCCTTTCCGCTCCACCGCTAAAGGCTATAACATTGCATACACATCACTTTGGGACAACTATCCCGATAGCTTAACAATTCCGCTTGAGGGCAAAGCATCGCACGCCTACCTTCTGCTTGCCGGAACTACCAATCAAATGCAGAGCCGAATTGCCAACGGGGTTATTATTGTTACATACGCAGACGGTAGTCAGGAGCGTCTTGAACTTGTCAATCCAGACAACTGGTGTCCAATCGAACAAGACTACTATACGGACAACTTCGCCTTTAAGGTAAACAGTAAACGTCCGTACCGTGTTCATTTCATGTCAGACAAAGTGAGTCGCGACCTAGGCAAGCAGCTCGGCATAAACGGCGTTTACGGACGGGAAATAAAAGGAGGAGCAGGCGAAATGCTTGATTTAAAACTCAATCCAAACAAGAAATTAAAGAACATTACACTGAGAACACTCTCTAACGATGTGGTAATTGGCATAATGGGCATAACGTTACAGAAGTAACATCACCTCAATTACAATCCACCCCTTCTTCAAGGCCAGTCATACGGCAGGTCTTACGAAAGAAGGGGTGTTTCGTATTCCTATAGAAAGTTTGCGCGCAAATAGATTCCACATTAAACTATTTTAGATAAATTTGCATAACAAACAATCTTAAACCTCTTAATATTAAAACATAACTAATGAAAAATATCATATTTTTGGGCATTGTTGTAGCATCATGCCTTTCTGCATATTCGTCTCATCCCCTACCCCACCCCACACGCGAAGCACGCCCTGGCGTAAGATGGTGGTGGCTTGGTTCTGCTGTTGACAAGAAAAATCTTTCGTGGAACCTAGAACAATTGTCAAAGGTAGGTATCGGAGCCGTGGAAATTACACCAATATATGGTGTGCAAGGCAACGACAAGAACGAAATACCATACCTTTCGCCGAAATGGATGGAGATGCTGCGATACACAGAAGCCGAAAACAAACGCCTGGACATTGAGACCGACATGGCGACAGGCACGGGATGGCCATTCGGCGGACCGTGGGTGCCTATACACGAGGCAGCGTGCAAAGCAGTGTTTGTGGATACGGTTGTCAATGCACGCACTGACGTCAACAACATCAAATTCAACGTTCCCGCCAAGGAACGCCCCTACTCCATTTTCAAGCTCGCCAAAGCATTCCCCATAAAGGGAGAGCCAGACAAAAAGAGGGTGATTGCACTATATGAAGGAAGAACAAGAATGAAAGTGAAGCGCGCTGCACCGGGGGGAGAAGGATACGTTATAGACCACTTCGACTCTACTGCTGTGGCACACTATCTGGCACACATCGACAGTGCTTTCGTGGCATCAGGCACACCATTCCCACACACCTTCTTCAACGATAGCTATGAGGAACACACCGCCGACTGGACACCAACATTGCTCGACGAGTTCTATAAACGCAGAGGTTATAGGCTTGAAGACAAACTTGACGCCCTTGTTGACAGGAATTCGGACATTGTTGCAGACTATAGAGAGACTATCGGTGACTTACTTCTGGAGAATTTCACAAAACAATGGACGGCATGGGCACATAGCCACGGAGCTATAACGCGCAATCAAGCTCACGGTTCGCCTGCAAATCTGATAGATTGTTACGCAGCTGTTGACATTCCGGAAATTGAAGGGTTCGGACTAACAGACTTTGGGATAAAGGGATTGCGAACGGATTCCGGCATGACGCGACCGAACTACAGCGACCTCAGCATGCTGAAATATGCCCCTTCGGCAGCACACATAACTGGCAAGAAATATACATCAAGCGAGACTTTCACTTGGTTGACGGAGCATTTCCGCACATCACTCAGCCAAATGAAGCCAGACCTAGACCTCATGTTCTGTGCAGGAGTAAACCACATGTTCTTCCACGGCACGGCATATTCGCCACAAGAGGACGCTTGGCCGGGATGGAAATTCTATGCCTCGGTAGACATGAGTCCTACGAACTCTATTTGGCGCGATGCTCCGGAACTGATGAAATACATAACGAATTGCCAAACATACCTTCAATGGGGCGAACCGGACAACGATTTCCTCGTGTATCTTCCCGTATCCGACATGTGGAAAAGCAATAAAGAAAAACTGTTGATGCAGTTTGACATTCACTCAATGGCAAAGAAAGCACCAGAATTTATCAGAACCATTCTCAACATAGACAAAGCAGGATTCGACTGCGACTATATCAGCGACCGCTATCTTCTCACCTCGGATGCAAAAGACGGAAACATCATCACGCAAGCCGGGACGAGATATAAGGCTCTAATAATACCTGACAAAGCGCACATAAACGATAAGCTTGAAGAATGGATTGGCGCATTGAAAAATAAAGGAGTAAAAGTAATCTACGGCACGTCGCCCAACTTGATGTCCTCTGCCGCACATGAGGAAAAGATGAAAAGTTCACTTGGTCTGAAAATGATACGCAGAAAAAATCCTATAGGCCATCATTACTTCATTGCTAACCTAACCAACCACGACATCAACGCACCTGTGGAACTTGCTGTAAAGGATAGTCATGGACTATGGTACAATCCTATGACCAACGAATATAGCCGCGCTGTATGGGAGAACAACGCTCTGAAAATAAATCTCAGAAGCGGTGAAAGTCGTATTCTTATCTGTTCAGAAAAGGCTGTAGACGAATGGGGAATAGACAAAGACTCCGTGAAAGTTATTGACGATGCTCCATACTGCGACAACAAGACGATAGACATTACCGAAAACAAGTGGACCCTTACATTCATAGAAGAAAATCCAAAAGTGGGAGAAACATTCAAACTCAACAAACTTGAAACTTGGGAAAACCTATCAGACAGTACCGCAGTAACCATGGGCACGGGAGTCTACGAAACATCATTCAAACTATCAAAAGAAGATGCACGCAGACACTGGACGATAGATTTGGGCGACGTAAGAGAAAGTGCAAGAGTTTACATAAACGATGCTTATATCGGGTGCTGTTGGGCCGTTCCATTCACGCTCAAATGCGGCAACACGCTGAAAAAAGGTATTAACCGCTTGCGCATAGAAGTAACCAACCTTCCAGCCAATCGCATTGCCGACATGGACAGACGCAACGTGAAATGGCGTAAGATGAAAGAGATAAATGTGGTTGATATCAACTACAAAAAGACAACCTACGAGAATTGGGAACCCGTAAAGAGCGGATTGAACGGGAAAGTGTCATTAGTAAATCAATAAAAAAACAAATACAGAAATGAAAAAGATAATATTAACAGGGATATTTCTATCTGTCTGTGCCATTACATCATTTGCACAGATTTCAAAAGCCCATGACATTCTTGCTATGGCTCAGCGCACAAACAATTATTTCATGGAGAAATTCGCCAATCCAAATGCCATTTACCACGCTAACAGAAAAGCTTACGAAACAAATCTTTGGACACGTGCCGTATATTACGAAGGACTGATGGCACTATACGAAGTAGATCCACAACAGAGATATGCCGATTATGTTGACCTTTGGGGCAATCACCACAAGTGGTTACCTAGAAAAGGCAAAGACAATATGAATGCAGACAACCAATGCTGCCAGCAAACATATATAGACCGCTTCCTGCAAAACGGCAACAAAGCGTGCATTTCAAACGTAGGCAACAACCTCGACGGTCAGATGCTTACGGGAAGAAACGATTTCTGGACTTGGATCGATGCCATACAAATGGCCATGCCTGTATATGCGAAATACGCTAAGCTGACAAGGCAAAGGAAATATCTCGACTATGCCATGAATTCATATAAATGGACACGCGACACACTTGCTGGCGGACTATACAACAAAAAAGACGGACTGTGGTGGCGCGACAAAGACTACGTTCCGCCATACAAGGAAAAAGACGGGAACAACTGTTATTGGAGCCGCGGCAACGGATGGGTGTATGCCGCCTTGGTCAGGGTTATGCAGACGCTTCCAAAGAACAGTAAAGAATACAAATACCTGAAGAAAGACTTCCTTGCCATGACAAAAGCACTGGTAAAATGCCAACGCGAAGACGGTTTTTGGAACGTTAGCCTCGTCTCTCCCGTAACGTTCGGCGGACCGGAAATGACAGGAACGTCTCTCTTTCTCTACGGAATGGCATGGGGCGTAAACAACGGTATCCTCCCGCAGAAAAAATATTCAGCAACAATGGAAAAGGCATGGAAGGCAATAGCAAGCTGCATCCACGACAACGGTTTCATTGGCTACAATCAAGGTACGGGCAAAGATCCATCGGCAGGACAACCCGTAACGTTCAACTCAATGCCAGATTTCGAGGACTACGGCACCGGCTGCCTGCTCCTGGCAGCAGCAGAATACTACAAGTTGTCAAAACGACTTGAACATTAAAAAGTTAAAATTCTATATTGTCTTAAATGATTTTTCGCCTTTCAGAGAAATTATTTAAGACAATATTTGTAAAAGGTTATAATTTCTCAGAATTTATCACTAATTTTGAAATGACTACAAAGAGCAAAACCTTTTAAACTAAATCATACATAAAATGAAAAATACAATACAATAAAAAATCATCAGTAAATTTATCCAACACCCAGTATAAAACTTTAGCTATCAGTTCAGACAGATATGGCAACAGTAAGAGACATAACCACGATGTGCAAGAGCGGACAAGTTCAGAAAGCCTATGAACTAGCCAAAAAAGGCATTGACAACCAACCAGAAGATCTTTGGCAACAAAGAGCATTAGGCTGGGCTTTATATTACATGATAAAACATGATGTAGAAAACAAGGACTTAACAAATCTGCTAGAACATCTTGCTGTGTTGAATTCATTGCAAAAGCTCACCACAACTGATGATCATCTGATATTTGATAATGTTCTCATTCAGATTGCAAGCTATATAAAAAATAACGTCCCCCTTGATGATTCTAAAACACCATCTATACTGTCTTCTCTTTTTTCAAAGATAAAAGACTATACGTTCTCGCCGTCATTAGGTTATTCTTTACTATTAGCGGCATATATTAAAATTATCGAATGGAATGGCTTGGCGGATTTCATAGACTGGTGGAATCTTGATAATCTAAGACCAGAGGACTATGTTCCATACTCCAATTCAAAAGGTAAGAAAGTTATGACTTTGGCAGAACGAGCTTTCATTTGCAATTCAAAAGCTCTATTGAAGCTGAAAGACTCAAAACGGACAGAATATTTCTTGCCAAAATTGAAAACTCTCATAGAAACACATCCAGAAATGACATATCCCGGCTATTATTACGGGAAATTGTTAATATCTTTAGGGAGTAATCAAGATACTGTATTAAAAGCCGTTATTCCTTTTGCACGGAAAAAGGTTACAGAGTTTTGGGTATGGCAGTTGCTGGGGGAAATTTTTATAAACAATGATGAAAAGCAATTGGCGTGCCTGCTTCGAGCAATCCATTGCCACACGAAAGAAACATTTCTTGGGAAAATAAGAATCAGACTTGCCGAATTATATATAAAAAAGAATCTGCTAAATTGTGCCCGCTTCCATATTGACATTGTTGAGCATTGTTATTCAGAACAAGGGTGGCGCATACCTAACGATATCTACAACTGGAAAAGCCAGCCCTGGATAAAGACAACTGTTCCAGAAGGGAATGAACCAATCAACTACAAAAAGATTACCGATGACATTCTTTTCTTTGACTCCAAAGAATGTATTGCTATAGTGACGTTTATTAACCCTTTAAATAAAAAGAATGCTCTAATATTCGGATACAAACAAGTAATGTACAAGAAGTTACATGACAACGTTTCTGTAGGCGATGTACTAAGCCTACACTACATCAAAGAAAAAGATGGAAAAATAATTATAACAAAACAAGAAAAAACTATACTTCCCCAAAACCTCAATTATGCTAAATATGTGCAAGGCATTATAAGCAAAAAAGAAAACGAAGAATACGCTTTTCTCAATGCAGGATCAATAATGTGTTTCGTACCTCCTACTCTTGTTAAAAAGTTTGGCATAAGAAATGGCAACATGGTGAAAAGTCTTATTGTATATAAGTATAACAAGAAGAAAGCCACTTGGAATTGGTGTTGTGTAAAAGTGAAGAAAACAAACGAATACAAATAAAAAAACAATAATTGCTTATGAAAAAATACCTATATGGAGCCTCAGTGCAAGGAATACAAGCGTTCATCTTCCAAACGAACAAGTTGAAAGACATTGTTGGAGCAAGCGAATTAGTAAAAGACGTGTGTGACAAAATTTTCAAGGAGGAATTTCTATGCAATGGCGAGATTGTTGTCACAGCGGCTGGAAACGTAAAATGCATCTACGACAACGAAATAGAGTGCAAGAATACAGTTCTGAAGTTTCCTAAAAGAGTAATGGAAAAAGCACCGGGCATAACAATTAGTCAGGCGGTGGTAACACTTCAGGACGGCAACTCTGAATTAGATTTTCAAGCAGCTTGTAACGAGCTTGAAAAACGCTTACGAGCACAAAGAAACAAACGGTCAAAGAGCCTTACAATGGGTATAATGGCAATGGAACGTTCACGCACCACTGGACTTCCTGCCATCTGTATAGATAAAGAAAATGATTTCATTGATGCATGTACACAAAGTAAACGTATAGTTTTAAAAGACAACGGAGTTCAACTCGAATTATATAAAGATTTTTTTGGCAATGCTACTAGAATTAGGGAAGTTACAATGAACTTCAATGACCTGACTTCACATAACGAATGGCTAGCCATTATACATGCCGATGGTAATGGACTTGGAGAAGTGGTATCGCGCAAAAGCGGCACTTCTAAGGAATTGAAAGACTTTTCGGCAAATCTTGACAAATCAACCAAGAACGCTGCTAGACATGCATGTGAAACTATTGAAAGAGAAAAGAACGTTGATGTAAAGCGAGCCATTCGCCCCATAATACTGGGTGGCGACGACATGACCATAGTATGTCGAGCTGACATTGCATTAGAGTTTGTATTGAAATACCTTGAAAGTTTCGAAGAAGAAACAAAAAAAACGATAGGCGAACTTACAGCATGTGCAGGTATAGCATTCATAAAGTCTTCCTACCCATTCCACTATGGTTGTCAACTTGCCGAAGCTTTGTGTGCATTGGCAAAAAGCGATGCAAAATCTGAGAACATAAAGAATGCTAATAACGGAAAGATTGCATCATGCCTCATGTTCCATAAAGTGCAAAGTTGTTTCGTTGAGAATTTCAAAGAAATAGATAAAAAAGAACTTACGCCACAGAAAGGTTGTTCATACCGGAATGGTCCATATTACCTTAATAAACAAGAATCGCGCACATCGATAAAGACATTGCTTAACTGGAGCGAAGAAATTGCAAAAGAAGAAAACAACGATGTGAAGACATCTGTAAGAAAATGGTTAACAGATATGGCCACAGACAAAAACATGGCGCAGCAAGAAAGAGAAAGAAGACTATCTCTTTTAGATGGAGGAAAAAGGAAACTCTATGAAGAAATAACGCAAGAGACAATACGAAATGAAGTTGCATTTTACTCCGCATACGACGTACTCGCCTTGCATACAGTAAAACAACAACTTACCAAATAATACCTTAAATAAGAAACAGACATGGAACAAAACATAACATATACGATAAGTTTTTTCTCACAATGGCACTGCGGTTCTGGTCTGTCCGCAGGAGCAGATGTTGACGAACTCGTTATAAAAGACAAGAACGGAATGCCTTTCGTTCCTGGTAAAACAATAAAGGGCCTAATGCGCGAAGCTGCAGAAAATTATATAATGTATACAGGAGATGAAAGACTAAAGTCTCTGATTGACAGAGCATTTGGATCACAAGCCACAGACAACGAAGGCGGAATAAAAGGATGTATGTATTTTAGCAATGCTATATTAGACAAAAAAGAATATGAAGCCATCATAAGAAGCAAAACTCAAAAATACATGTATAACAAGGTTACAACCACGGCCATTGGCGATGATGGCATAGCCAAAGATTTCAGTCTACGCAGCATGGAGGTAACCGTCCCGTGCACCCTATATGGTTGCATATTCAACGTTCCGTCAGAATTAAGAGAAACAATATCCATCAGTTTAGGACTAATCAAGCGCATAGGACAAAAACGAAACAGAGGATTAGGCAGATGTGACATAAAAGAAGGAGGAGAGCTATGAAAACACTTAAATTTGAATGTATACTTTTATCAGATATCATAATCAACCAAAAAGCAGCAACGGAAGGGGTAAACACGACGCTTGATTTCATACCTGGAAATACATTTCTTGGTATAGTTGCTTCACGCTACACTGACTTCGGTAATAAAGCTATTGAAGTATTTCACAGAGGAAAAGTACGTTTCGGTGATGCACATCCTATGAGCAGAGACTTATGCAAGAAGCGGTCACTGCGTGTACCGTCTTCTATGTTCTATCCTAAGCAGAAGGGTATTGCTGGAGGATGCTATATAAGCCACTTCTATCATCGCGAAAATGACCACAAAAATGAAGGTCTTCCACAACAGTTAAAACAATGTAGACAAGGCTTCTACTCTTTTAGTCAAGACAAAGGTTATCCAGCTCCTACTGAAAAAACGTTTGCTATAAAATCTGCATACGATACAACTAATCGTCGCTCAAAAGACAACATGATGTATGGATACGAATCGTTAGAAGCAGGGGCACACTTTCTCTTTGAAATAGAAATAGAAGATGACAACCTTGCTTATATGATAAGAGACATTCTTGTTGGTGTACATTATATAGGACGCTCTCGCACAGCACAATACGGACAAGTAGAAATTCGCGAGTTTGACTACGAAGACACGCCGTCTACACAAGGACTTTTTTTCCTGGATAACGACAAACAATATGCTACCGTTTATGCAGACGGCCGATTGATATTCCTGGATGCCGAATGCGAACCCACATTTATTCCTACTGCCTCAGACTTAGGTATACTGGACGGCGAGATAGACTGGGAACTTTCGCAGATACGCACGTTCTGTTATGCCCCATGGAATAGCAAGCGTAGCACTCGTGATGCAGAGCGGTGCGGAATAGAAAAAGGAAGCGTTTTCCTTGTAAAAATAAACAAGCCGCAAGAATATTCATCACGATATGTAGGAATGTACCGCAACGAAGGATTTGGTAAAGTAATATATAATCCAGAGTTTCTTACATCTTGCGGAAACAACGGAGAAGCTCGTACTCACCTACTTGGTGAAATAAGCAACACCCCCGAAAATAGGAAGGAAGAAATAACCCAAGGCGATACAAAATTGCTAAGATATATTAAAAGAAAGCAAAAAGAAACTCAAGAAGACGAATTTATATACCATGCGGTGAACACATTCGTCGAGATGTACAACGACAGCCTTTTTAAAGGAAATATATCTGCCTCGCAATGGGGAACAATAAGAAGCATCGCAATGAAAGAGCTGACATACGAGAAGATCGATGAAGCTTTGTTTACAAGAAAAAAGGAGGTTACACACACTAAGGACAATATTGTCAGTTATGAAGATGATGCCTATCTTACACATGGTGTTTCTGCAAAGAAATGGGAAGAAAAAGGTCGCAGGGATAAGCTACAAAAGTTCATAAATGATGTACACTCCACCTACAATATCAAGAAATTTGGCGACATCACTGCCAAAGCTCTTATAAACCTTGCATCAGAAATGGGAAAAAAAACTAAACAAACAGAAAATGATTGACAATAACTATAAATCATACAAGTACCGCCAGATAGCCCGTATTATAGTTGAGACGGAAAGTCCAATAGCAATTGGCACTGGAGAAAGTGACATACTGACAGATGCACCTGTTGCACGTGATTTCAATGGTCTACCCTATATCCCTGCAACATCCATTGCTGGAGTCATTAGGCACTCCCTAGACATAAAAGACGGAATGGAAAGCATTTTTGGTTTTCACGATAGTAAAGGCGGAAAGGGATCACAGGTTGTATTCAGCGATGCACTGTTTGTCGGAAAAGGCGGAAAGGCCATTGATGGTATTTGCGATATCGATTGGAAAGATGACTTCTACAACATTTTTCTTAATCTTCCCATTAGGCAACATGTACGTATAGATAGCAACGGAACGGCAGAAAAAGGCGGCAAATTTGACAATGAAGTGGTATACAAGGGAACGCGCTTTGTGTTCGAAATAGAACTGTATTCAGAGGAAGACATGGATAAAGAATTCTCTGACATAATGGCAACACTCTACAATGACACCTTGCGTTTTGGCAGCGGCACACACTGTGGATATGGGAAACTGAAAGTCATAGAGTGCCAAACGGCAACACTAGACCTCACAAAGCAAAAGGATTTGCAATGCTATATAGAAAAATCATCTTGCTTGACAACAGACTGGGAACGCTTCAAGCCTGTGACAATGACATACAAACATGACAGTACTATGTGGACGACATATGAGTTGAAGTTGTCACCGACAGATTTTTTCCTGTTCTGTTCAGGGTGTGAGGATAGTGAGGCAGACAATACCCCCATGACGGAAAGTATAGTGCAATGGGAAGGAACGAAGCCCACAGTAATAAGAGAACAAGTTCTTATCCCTGCCTCGGGAATAAAAGGAGCACTAGCACATCGCACAGCGTATCATTACAACCGCATCAACAAACTTTTCGTCAAAAACACTGACAATATTGAACAAGAGATTGACACCGATGGCAAAACGGGTAATGACAATCCTGCAGTAATAGCAATTTTTGGCAACATACAAAATGGAAAAACTTCACACGGCAATATTTTCATAAGCGATATAATACAAGGAGAAGCCAATACGAAAGTTTTTTATCATAACCGTATTGATGTCTTTACAGGCGGAACAATTGACGGTGCATTATTTCAAGAAAAAAATGTTTGGGGAAGAAACAACACCTACACACTTAATATTATTGTTGCCAACAATGCACTTAAAGAAAAGAGCTGCGAGGAAGCGTTTGAACTCAGTCTTTTCGACATTTGCAACGGATTGCTTCCACTTGGAGGATCGGTAAACAGAGGTAATGGGACATTTACAGGGAAAATAATAAAAAACGGAAACACATGCATACAATAAAAGAAGCTAAATATGAAGGTTATTTGTGGTGGAGCGACAGCAAAAAGCCTGTAGTATACTACGGAACAGATATATTATCATTGCAGTTCGATGATAACGATAATCCTTTCATCATTGAAGGGAATTTATGGGATAAAGAAAGACGCATCTCCATATATATCAGATATGTTGACGGCAAACACATCATTAGGCACAGCAACGTAACAACAGACGAGCTAAAAGGGATAGACGACAGAAAACTGAATGTTGACAACATAAGCTATCCGTTGGTTGCCACTACTATAAAGAATTTCATTGCTCATCGCATTCCTGGTTTAAAGGAATTACGTTTTTTGCAATACTGGGAAACAGCCACAGACAATGAAAATATGTGTGAAGGGATGGTTGCACTGCAGCCAAGCAAACTTGTGTTCATTGGTTTTAAGAAAGACGAAAAATGAAAAGAATTTCAGCACCATATAGTTTTGTGCCACTAAATAGCAAAGTATACATTCCAACATGGCACAACAAAGTTTCGCAAGACATACCATTCGAAGATGGTGAAGACGGAATAATTGAAGTAAAGTGGCGTAATGTCTCGCCACTGATTATTCGTGACGGTGAAACAGACAAGGAGCAAGCGGCACAGTCTATGTTTATAGATTTACCCGATGGTACACGCCGTTACTTCATCCCCGGATCAAGTTTGAAAGGCATGCTGCGCAACGTTATGGCAATAATGAGTTTCGGAAAGTTCAAAGCGTACAACACTCATTTCGAAAAGAAGTCCAAAAATAAGAAAGTTCAAACCTATAGTATTGCTAACCTCGTTGAAAAAGAACAACCTTTACCCGATAATGCTAGTCACGACCTTTGCGAAACCATTTTCGGTTGGACAGGAGGAAATAGCATGAAAGGTCGCATACAGATTGGACATGCTTTCAACAATGAACTAAATATGGTTATGCCAATGCCAGAAATAAGCGGTGTGCTCGGACAACCCAAGGCTTCATATCATCCTCTGTATTTAAAGCAAGATGAAAAACAATATAGTACTTACGATGATAAGACAGCGCGAATTAGTGGTTGGAAGCGATACCGCATACATCAAGAAAATACGCCTTTAAAGTTACCAAAAGGTAACAAGAACGAAAACACAATAAGTAGATTCTGTCCATTGAAGGCGGGACTCATATTTACGATGCGTATAAGCATACACAACCTGCGTAAGATAGAGATTGGAGCTTTGCTGTCTGCCATAACATTCCACCGCACACAGGGTGTTTGGCACAACATTGGCGGAGCAAAATCATTCGGATATGGAAAACTAGAATGTTGTTCCGTCACTTTAAATGATCTACAATATGATGAGAGTGAATATCTATGGGCTTTTGAAAAAGAGATGGACCAATTTACTCATTCCTATACAAAGGAAAAGTGGACGGAATGCAGAAGGATTAAGGCATTAGTCGCAATAGCATCAGAACATGACAACAATGCCATACGGATGATGGAACAAAATGAGTATACAAAAGGCACAAAATCTCTTCCGTATCAAGAAGGCGAGGACAAAGGCCTTAATTCGGCATACAAAAGAATGGTATTGATACAACAGCAAAAAGAAACAAAACAAAAAGAAGAGAACAAGAGACAAGAATATAAAAAATCTTATGATAAAATCAAATCACTATGTAAAGAAGGAGATTTGACACAGGCTAAGACTATATTAGAAAACATTATAAAAGAACTAAAATCAGCAGAGTTATCAACAGAAGCAGAAGAGAAGCAACTGAAGGACATTAAACAACAAATAGTCCAAAAGACAGAAGATGAGGAAAAGGAAAGAATAGTCCTTGTCCTTAATGACGGTTTCGATTCATACCTTAACGAAAAGTATCCAAACGGAGAAAAATTTAAGGTAGATTGTTGGAAAACCTGCTCAAGTAAAACAAATTCATGGTTGAAGAAGACTAATAAATTTCAGTTAACGACAGAAGAGCAGGATGTTTTAGCAAAAGTCGTATGCCGTCTCAAGGCAAATCCTAAAGAAAGGAAGGAGAAAAAGGAATGGGAAAACGCTGCAGGAAAAATATGGAAAGAGATAGCCGATTACCTATCACAGGATCGTGCCGACAAACTTTTTAAAGGTGAAGAACAATATGACTGATAACGCGACAAAAACAATTACGATAAAGTTTGCTAACCCTATCAGCCAAAAGGAATTGCCTTTCCTGCGTGGTGCCATTATATACGTATTGGGCAAGGATGCCATATTGGGACATAACCATATGGGAGAAGATTTGCGCTATTCATACCCGTTACTACAATATAAAAATATAAACGGCAACGCTGCCATTGTGGGCATAAACGACGGAGTGGAACTAGCGGAACGTTTTCTCGAAGCTAATCCAAAAGAGATCCACATAGGCAAACGCACAGAGCAATTACTCATTGCGAATATCTGCAAGGAAGAAACGCACTTGTCCATCACCCCCGAAATGCGTTGTTATGCAATAAAGAAATATCTGCCGTTGAACAAAGAGAATTATGAAGAATATAAACGGTCATACGGATTATTGGAACGTTGTAGCCTGCTAGAGCGTTGTCTTGTCGGCAATATACTTTCATTTGCAAAGGGGATTGGAATATTCTTCGATGACCACATCCGTGTTTCACTGCAGGATATTGGCGACGAACATCTATACAACTTTAAAACAATAAAAATGATGGGGTTTGACATTGTTTTCAAAACAAACGTCTTGTTACCACGTTTTATTGGGTTGGGAAAGAAAGTAAGTTTCGGGTTCGGCACAATAACACCAATCAATGAATCAAAAAATCAAAAAGGTTAATATATGAAAAAGATACAAATAGCATTGGTCAGTAAAGAAGCACTACCAGTATTTTACATTATAAATGAATTTACGCCAGACATCATTTACCTTTTGGGAACAACAGAAACTAAATATGTAACGGCAAACATTGAGCAGATAGCCATTCAACGTGGCATTGAATGCAAAAAGTGCAATGTAATAGCAAACGACATGGCTGACTGTCGGAAGGTCTGCGAACAAATACACCAAGCAAATGGCAGCGACTGTGAATATCGCTACAACTTAACCTGTGGCAACAAACTCATGGCTTTTGGGGCATTGCTTTGCGCACAAACATATAATGCGAAGATTGTCTACACCGATACTACAACATACGTAGACATTGAGACCATGAAACATAACCCAATAACACGCTTTCTAGACACCGAAACTATCATTGAAGTTCAAGGACAGAAGGTAAAGGAAAAGACTGAGTATAAATACGATGCCTTGCGCAGTGAGTGTGCACAGGAAGTAAAAGAATTCATCACCAGACACAGAAAAGCATACAATGTGTTGTCTAGTTACTATAGGAAAAACGAACAAATACCTAGAATATTTGATACAGGAAATATACATTATGAGCGAAACAGTCAGGGAAGCATTACGATTGAAGAAAACGACGTGGAAGTATTTTATTCTGACTATCATGAAGCTTTCAAGATGTTGTTTGAAGGTCGATGGTGGGAAACACTCATTGCAGATGCTGTATACAAATGGACTGGGGAAGGACATGATGTATGGACAAACGTTATGTTTAATCCTACACAGCAAAAGGTTTCAGAGAATATAAAAAACGAGATTGACGTTTTGGTTAACGTTAATAACATCTTACTTTTCATAGAATGCAAATCGGGAGGCTTCACGCAAGATAACATATACAAGCTGAAAAGTGTTCGTGAAACATATGGCAGCTACAAGTCGAAAGGTGTTATTATTGCATTCAACAAGAACAACGTGAAACCCGGTTTTGAAGAAAAGGCAAAAGAGAACAATATACAAATTATTGTCCCCAACCACAATCTGAGCAATTTACCATCACTGTTAGACAAAATTATCAAATCACAAAACGCATAAACTATGGCAAGAAAAGTTTTCATATCGGTGCTGGGCACCGGATTCTACAACGAATGCAATTATTATTCCGGCAACTTCGCTTTAAAGACACGGTTCATACAACAGGCCACGCTTGCCATGTTAGCCGAGCAAGGCAATTGGACAAAAGACGATGCCGCATACATTCTGCTAACCGAAGGAGCAAAGAAAAACAACTGGCAAATACCAACCAACCATCGCAAAAGACCAAGAGCAACAGAGGACGAAGAATACGTCGGCTTGAAAGACGAACTTGAAGCTACGCCACTTCCCATGCCGGTTAAAAGCATTGACATAAAAGATGGTAAGACAGAGAATGAGATGTGGGACATCTTTGACATAATCTATAAATTACTCAAAGATGGTGATGAACTTTATTTCGACATAACCCACGGCTTCCGCTATCTGCCCATGTTCGTCATAGTGCTTGGCAACTACGCCAAGTTCCTGAAAAACGTAACAGTAAAAGGCATCACTTACGGAAACTTCGAAGCCCAAAATGACAAAGGAGCACCAATAATGAGTCTGCTTTCTCTGTCAACCCTACAGGATTGGACTTCTGCCTCTGCCGATTTCCTGCGCCATGGCGATGCAGCAAGACTGTGCGAATATGGAAGTGCAGAACTCCAACCAATACTTAAAAAAGCAAAAGGCAGCGATGCCGCAGCAACGAATCTAAAAAAATTATGCACAACATTAGGAACATTTTCAGAAGAATTGTCTTTCTGCCGCGGGCTTGACATTCTGTCAGGAAAAACATCAGAATATGTAAAAGCACTTGTTACCGATGCCGACAAGAATTATCTTCGCCCATTCGTCCCACTATTCACCCATATCGAAAAAGCTGTAGAACCTTTTGAAAAAGAAACTCCAGCAAACATGATACACGCTGCACGCCTATGCTTCGAGTTCGGCAATTATCAGGCATCCGCAACGTTATTGGAAGAAGGAGTTATAACATTCTTCTGCATAAGACATAATATAGATATTACAGACAGTAAACTACGTGATAATGTGGGCAAGGCTTTCATAAAGAAATTATATACAGAAAAAGGAGAGCCTGAAAAATACAAGCCTTCATCGGAAGACAATGAACGGATAATCGACTCAATAGCAAGTGACGAATTGATAGATAAACATTTGATAAACGATTTCACTTGTTTACAAAGAGATATTCGCAATGATATCAACCATGCAGGAATGAGAGGAAGAGAATACGGCAAAAAGGTTACCACTCCTGCTAAAGTTAAAAACCTACACTCCAACCTAAAGAAAATACTAGATTCGATGGAAGAGCTGGTATGCGGAAAGAAGGCAGAAAAATCCATTCCATGCAAAAAGCTACTCATCAACTTGTCTAACCATCCTTTTGCCGAATGGCAGGAAGAACAACGGCATACCTCTGAAGTATATGGCTCCTGCATCGACATGCCTTTCCCGCAAATTGACCCAGATGCCGATGACAATCAAATGGAAAGCGTTGTTGAGAAATACGCTCTACAAGTGGAAGAGTATGCAAAGACACATAACGTAACCGTTCACATCATGGGCGAGATGTGCTGTACATATCGCCTTGTAAAAAGGCTTTCTGCTATGGGAATTAAATGCATCTGCTCTACTTCCTGCCGTCTAGTGCGCGATGAAGGCAACGGCAAGCGTTATGTTGAGTTTCACTTCAAAAAATTCAGAAACTATGGTTACTAAAGATAAAAAGATAAAGTTATCAAACGACCAGCAAAAGGCAATGGATCGCTTTGACACGTTTGTAGAAGGCGATACAAGTGTGTTTATTCTGAAAGGATACGCTAGAACAGGAAATTTCTATCTTGTAAACGATTTTTATATAATGTAAGCCATGGAACTCGTAATCAATACTTTCGGCGTTTCCCTAAGCCGCGACAACGAGGGGTTCGTGGTCTGCGGCAACGATGGCAGGCAAAGGATACCTGCCGAGGGTATAACATCCATACAGATTAGTCGCGGTGCTCAAATAACAAGCGACGCAGTGATGCTCGCCGTAGAACGCGAAATAGAAGTCCTTTTCAACGACAAAAGCGGGAAACCTATAGCCCGCATATGGAGCCCAAAATATGGTTCTGTTTCAACCATACGCAAAGGACAGCTATCATTCACCTTCTCCTCCTCAGCCGTTACCTGGATAAAAGAAGTCATACGGCAGAAGATTGAGAACCAGCAGGCATTGCTTCTGATGTTAGCCTCCATAGATGGTAAGCCTTCTACCGAGATAAACAAAGCAATAAACCGTTTGGAAGACTACCGCACAAAGATTGCCGCTGCAGAAGGGAAAGTGGTTTCAGACATTGCACCGACACTGAGAGGATGGGAAGGCGTTGCATCAAAGATATATTTTGATGCTTACAATAATTTCATCCCTGAAGAATACAAGTTTACAAAACGCTCCCAGCATCCTGCCACAGACGTGGCAAACGCCTTGTTCAACTATGGCTATGGTATGCTTTACGGTAAAGTGGAGGGAGCGCTAATCAAAGCCGGCATCGACCCATACGTCGGTGTCATGCACCGTGATGACTACAACCGCCCTGTCCTCGTCTACGATGTTATAGAACTGTATCGCGTTTGGGTTGATTATGTGGTAGCCATGCTTCTTAGGCAACACGCTATAACGGAAGACCACTACTCCACCCGCCCAGATGGTTCATACTGGCTTGAACCCTTGGGACGACGCATCCTCATACAGTCAGTAAACGACTATTTGGAAGAAGTTATTGAAAGCGAAGTGCAACCTCGCAGCCGACTTGTACAGATAAAATTATATGCACAGAAATTAGCCCAAAAATTCAAACATTACGTTTAAGCTTATGATTTCCTTCGGTAAAAACATAAAAAGTGTGGACGACCCTTTGGGAAAAGTGCCTGTAAAAACGGTGTTTGACTCCATACGCAATCCCAAGCCCCACATCACGTCACTACTCAGTCAACTGCGCGTAGTGAGACAGTTAGACCCCTCGCAATACACAAAAATCAAGGCCCAACTGCCATACATAGTATGCGCCATGTTTGACCCGCCTGCCAGACGGACAGAAAATTTCGCCTACACCCAATACTTCATCATAGACATAGACCACATATCGGCAAAAGGTATCGTACTGGAAGACATACGTAAAAAGTTGGAAAACGACCCACGCACAATGCTCTGCTTCACATCGCCTGGTGGGGATGGTCTTAAGATTATGATGAAACTATCTGAACGATGTCACGATGCGGGACTATACAAGACTTTCTACAAAATATTTGTCATAAAATTCTCCCGACAATATGGGCTTGATCAAATCGTTGATACACGCACATGCGACGTGGCACGCGCCTGTTTTATCAGTGCAGATAGCCATGCTTTCTTCAACCCCAACCCAGAATCAATAGACATCAGCACATACATTAACCCCGACGAGAATCCACTACAGGCATTCGACATAAAGCACGAGGTTGATAAAGCGGCGAAAGAAGGCGACAAAATGCTAGAAAAGAAATGTTCTTCAGAACCTGAAAACAACATCTTAAGAACAATCAGAGAAACACTAGACCCTCGCATTAAGAACAAAACCGAAAAGAAAGCAGCATACGTGCCACCAGAACTAAAAGACATAATGAACGAACTCTGTGAATACATCACAGGGAAAGGCATAAACGTTGACGAAACCATCGGCATACAGTATGGCCAAAAACTACGTTGCCACATAGCCGTAATGAAAGCCGAGGTAAACATATTCTATGGTAAGCACGGTTTCAGCGTATTGATATCGCCACGAACCGGAACCGATAACGACGCCAACAATCTATTGGTCGACACAGTGAAGAGTTTTCTCATTTCAAAAGGATACATTTAGAATTTGATGTCATGCCAAGAAAAAAAAAGCCTCCATTAACTTTCGTTGAGCAAATGAAAAAGTTGCATGCCGCCGGATTGTCACAACCAGCAGAAAGCAACGACATTGCCCTCGAAGATAAAGAATGTGCTATAGGTAGCCTTGCCGCAAGAGTAAGACAAGCTATTGGAATAATAGGAAACAGAAAAAGACCCGCAGGAAATATGCTATTTTTTGTAATGTACGACATAGAAAGCAACAAGGTACGGACACTAGTCCACAAGTATCTGAAGCGTATGGGGTGTACCCCCATACAACGCTCCATATTCCTTGCCGATGCTTCAACAGAAACATACAACCGCATTAAGGAAGACCTCACTGCCGTTCAAGAAGCATACGAGAATAACGACAGTATACTTGTTGTGCCCGTTTCATCTGACTATCTGAAAATGATGAAAATAATAGGGCATAAAATAGAAATAGACGTAATAACCCATAGCCAAAGTACATTATTTTTCTAGCAAGTTTTTCGTCTTGCCAAAGTGATCTTTGAAATATTTTATTTAATTTTGCAGTAGAAATAGAGTTTAAATGGTACATGTTTTTCCAAATAATATGTTAAATACTGTATATTTGTTATTACATCATCTTGATATACAACGATTTACAATATATACTCTTTGAGAGTATCTTCCATTACAACAAGGATTAAGACTTGGGGTACAAAAAAGGTAACACAAAAAGTTGTGCTACTTTGAGAGTATCTTCCATTACAACAAGGATTAAGACATTTTAACGTTGTAGTTATATAACTCTGTGTAAAAGCCGAACTTTGAGAGTATCTTCCATTACAACAAGGATTAAGACGCTAATATCGGTGTCTGCCAGTTCTGCTGGCAAGCTACTTTGAGAGTATCTTCCATTACAACAAGGATTAAGACTTATAAGGATTATCATTTATGTATAGCATTTTATCTTTGAGAGTATCTTCCATTACAACAAGGATTAAGACAAGGGAGGTTTAACATTATTAATAATTCTTTTACAGTCTTTGAGAGTATCTTCCATTACAACAAGGATTAAGACCTTTGGCTTTAGTTAGGTCAATGGTGTCCCCAACATTCTTTGAGAGTATCTTCCATTACAACAAGGATTAAGACATAGTTCGTTAACACCGAAATCGTGAAATACAATTTGCTTTGAGAGTATCTTCCATTACAACAAGGATTAAGACCATAGTTGGGGATTAGGAACGATGCTGTACTTATTGCTTTGAGAGTATCTTCCATTACAACAAGGATTAAGACGTGAAATACAATTTGTATCTCCTTACCGACGAGAGCCTTTGAGAGTATCTTCCATTACAACAAGGATTAAGACCTCTGTTTTTTCAACGTCTGTAATTGTCGTATTTGCTCTTTGAGAGTATCTTCCATTACAACAAGGATTAAGACCATTTGAGGATTAGAAAAATCTGCAGTTTCGGAACATCTTTGAGAGTATCTTCCATTACAACAAGGATTAAGACAATTGCATAGTCGTGAAATACAATTTCAAGCTCTCTTTGAGAGTATCTTCCATTACAACAAGGATTAAGACATAGATTGAACCACTGTTTCTTTCTCTGAGCCAATACTTTGAGAGTATCTTCCATTACAACAAGGATTAAGACAAACCATTGTTAGACCTTGCGCCGATGGCCTGTTCTTTGAGAGTATCTTCCATTACAACAAGGATTAAGACTCATGATAGGCATAGACCGTACAGGCTGGTCGTTAGATACTTTGAGAGTATCTTCCATTACAACAAGGATTAAGACCGTACAGGCTGGTCGTTAGATACTACAATACTCGCAACTTTGAGAGTATCTTCCATTACAACAAGGATTAAGACAGCGGTGGTGCAGGTCTCCTTCAGTAGTTCGTATGCGGCCTTTGAGAGTATCTTCCATTACAACAAGGATTAAGACAGAAGGTTGTCTTTGGTTACTGTACTGATGGTGTTCCTTTGAGAGTATCTTCCATTACAACAAGGATTAAGACAGCCCGAAGACTATCTATGGTAAGACTTTCATGCTTTGAGAGTATCTTCCATTACAACAAGGATTAAGACGTGTTTCCACACCCCCGTTAAGATTCTACAATTCTGCTTTGAGAGTATCTTCCATTACAACAAGGATTAAGACCCTGTCCTACCTAATGTCAGCAATTTAGCTGACTTTCTCTGAGAGTATCTTCCATTACAACAAGGATTAAGACGTGGAGTGTGCCATCTCATGGAAAAGATTGGAGTAACTCTGAGAGTATCTTCCATTACAACAAGGATTAAGACCTTTGTTGAACATTTCTGTTACTGATACATAATACTCTCTGAGAGTATCTTCCATTACAACAAGGATTAAGACAACGATGGGCATAATTCTGAAACAGCGAAATCGTGACTCTGAGAGTATCTTCCATTACAACAAGGATTAAGACAGACGCTGCACGCACCTTACTTATAGTGCGTACCGCCTCTGAGAGTATCTTCCATTACAACAAGGATTAAGACGTGGAGTGTGCCATCTCATGGAAAAGATTGGAGTAACTCTGAGAGTATCTTCCATTACAACAAGGATTAAGACAAGTTCTTGCTGTGAGTTAATCTTCTGAGGTAGTCTCTGAGAGTATCTTCCATTACAACAAGGATTAAGACCTCCACTTTCCTGCATACACGGGCAACTTACTAACTCTGAGAGTATCTTCCATTACAACAAGGATTAAGACACGAAGAATTAAATTTGATTTTCATAACTTTGTCCTCTCTGAGAGTATCTTCCATTACAACAAGGATTAAGACTCTTTTTGTTCCTCTTTATCCAGCGCCTTGTAATCCTCTGAGAGTATCTTCCATTACAACAAGGATTAAGACATTACAGCGTTGGATATACCTATACTTTCAGGGGTCTCTGAGAGTATCTTCCATTACAACAAGGATTAAGACTGTAAACTACGTTCTTGATTTCTTCGATTGTTTCTTTTGTCTCTGAGAGTATCTTCCATTACAACAAGGATTAAGACCCTGTGAGTTTATCGAATAAAAGCATAGAAGCACTCTGAGAGTATCTTCCATTACAACAAGGATTAAGACGATGTCTTCTACATCCTTTTCAGTTGCCTGTGTTGGCTCTGAGAGTATCTTCCATTACAACAAGGATTAAGACCTCTACCTAATGTCAGCAATTTAGCTGACTTTAAGCTCTGAGAGTATCTTCCATTACAACAAGGATTAAGACCTTATTTATTATACTTAGAAGCTGACTCTGTATACTCTGAGAGTATCTTCCATTACAACAAGGATTAAGACAGGCTCAATTTAGGACTATTCCAAAGGAACACAGCCCTCTCTGAAAGTATCTTCCATATCTGACACTACGAGATAGTAAAAGTGTTAAAAATGAGAGACGGAAAAGCGAAAGACTTAAATTTGTATCGTTGTTTAGAAACAACATATTATCTTTGTACCATAATTCAAATAAGATGGCCATCAACAGATTGAAAGTGGTGTTGACAGAAGAAGCACAAGCCTTTTTGGATGCACAGCCATTCAAGGCCCAACAGAAGATATACTACAACATCTTCAAGGGTGAGGAGGGAGTGATGAAAGTTGACATATTCAAGAAACTGGAGAATACCGAGATATGGGAGTTCCGCACTCTCTACAACGGTATTTGTTATAGGCTTTTCTCCTTTTGGGACACAGAGCAAGACACCTTGGTTATTGCCACACATGGAATCGTCAAGAAGACTCAAAAGACACCACTAAAGGAGATAGCCAAAGCAGAAGATATTAGAAAAGAGTACTTTAATAATAAAAAGAATTAGCATTATGGCACAGATGAAATTGATACCAGCAGACAACATGAAGGATAAACTTTGGGGTAAAAGAGGTACTCCAGAGCGTGAAGCCATGGAAGCTAAACTCAAAGAAGAAGTAAATGCTTACATTGTTGGCGAAGCCATACGCAAGGCTCGGTTGGCCCAAAATCTAACGCAAGAACAACTTGGTGAACGTATCGGTGTGCAGCGCGCTCAGATTTCAAAGTTGGAGAAAGGTACAAGTGTTATAACTTTGCCTACAATGAGTCGTGTGTTTCAAGCATTAGGTATTGCTACCGCAACCCTTGATTTGGGAATTGCAGGAAAAATCGCATTGTGGTAAGACATTAGTATCAAACTCTGAGAGTATCTTCCATCACAACAAGGATTAAGACCGTTCTTTACCTGAGACTCTGTGCCGTTTGCAATACCTCTGAGAGTATCTTCCATTACAACAAGGATTAAGACTGTTGTTAGCGGTCTCAATCTTCTTCTCATCAGCCTGAGAGTATCCTCCATTACAACAAGGATTAAGACTTTGTTGGAGGATATGGTCACACACCAAACCGTGAGGGTGTAGATTGGTTCATCAATATAGTTTTGCCCAAAGTGAAAT
>CAVIMN010000023.1:0-27374 GCA_963644035.1 bacterium | reverse complement strand
CTTGCCGCAAAATTCACATTTTCTTGTTGGTTTCATACTCATTGACATTACTCTGTTCTATATCATTTGAGTATCTCCCCGATGGAGTAAACGGAAGTGAACCATTGACAACGCTTGTCAACTCCGTCCACGATGTTACGCTCTTTGCATATCAGCCTAAAATCTGTCACCCATTGTAACCAGTAGTAAACCACTGTCAACTATGTCCACGACATGACAAAATAAAAGCTCCGCAAATTCTCCACGGTAGAAATACGTTGCAAAAATATGTGGAAAATCGGGAACTGCCAAAAAGCACTCAGAAAGTGTTAAAAATCAAAGAGTGTTGAAAATCAAGATATTAGATATGGTTAGTCATAAGTAGTTATGGTTGATTATAAGGGGCTAAATACAAAACAAAAAAGTACGAACAATTCTTCAAGCGGCAATGGGGAGAATGTAACTTTAACATTTGAAGACGGTTCACCGGTGCCTATGACAACTGATAGCAAGGGTAGAAATGTAGCTGATTATAGCCAAATGACACCCGAGCATGGGGCAGAATGGATAAGACGTACATTCGGCGATAATGCCGACAAGGTTGTTGACGGGAAGATAAAGAAGGCGGAGGCCGCTTTGAAGGATGCTGAAAAGATAAAGATAGACTATTCCGCAGACGATGCCGACATTAGGAAGGAGATAGCAAAGGAACTTTTCTTATCTTTGCAAAACAAAAAAGGAAAGGAATATTATGACACAGTTACAGAAATCGCAAGAAGAGTTGCCGAAGGAAAGGCAAGAATCCCAAGTCTCCTTTTGAGCATCTTTAAATAAAAAAAATAGCAACAACTCCCTATTTTATAAGGATTTGCAGCCATTAGACTTATTAAATGTATCGTTTATTTAAAGCCTTATTAAGACCTTTTCTTGTGACTTCGGTGGGATTCAAACCCACGACCTTCAGAACCGGAATCTGACGCTCTATTCAGCTAAGCTACGAAGCCATGTATATTTATTTGTGGTGTGCACTGCTATGCAGTCGCAATTTTCCAACACAAAGGTAAGGTAAAAAGCAGATATAATGAAAATAATCATTAAATATTTGATGATATTTTACTACTTTTACACAAAAAAATACTCCAAATGTTTTTTTTATTGTTATTTTTGGATTATCTTTGCAATACAATAAGTAGATATTACATCTTAACTAAAGCTAATTTTCAATTACAAAAAAACTAAAGCTATATGAAAAAATTATTTGTAACACTTATTTTGCTTCTATGTTTAGCACAAGTAAACTCTCAGACACTAGAGGGTAACCGTTATCATGGTATGGTTGAAGCCAATTTCTTTTATGGAAATGATGGAGTTTTCTACGACGGAAACAATAGTTTGGGTTGTTCTATTTCAACGACCCATGGTTATCAGATAAATCCGAACTACTTTGTCGGTGTGGGAATTTCATGGCAGATACATTTATTGGTACATGTCCCAGATGTTAAGACAACACCTGTTTTTGTAGATTTCAGAGCAAATTTGAATAGGAAAAGAATAAGTCCGTTCATTGATGCAAAGGTTGGATATTCTGTTGAGCACACAAAAGGAGCATATCTTGCACCATCAGTAGGCATAAGGTTTGGTCTTCACAACAATATGGCTCTTTTTGTTTCCCTTGGTTATACAGCACAAGGATATAAATATCGCAAAGAAGATATATACATGGGAGATAGTCATAAAGAAATAAAAGATTTCTCTGGGTACAAACGTTCTTTCATCCACAATTTAGCAATTACAGGAGGTTTTGAATTCTAGAGGGCTATTATCAAGAGAATAATACCTCCCATTGTTTGAAGCGTGCTAGTCCATTTGGTCCAAACTTGGCTATACTCTTTTCAACCTTATCCAATGATTTTTCCTTGTCAGGATGCGTTTTAGAGAAGAACTTGTCTGCATAGCAGATAAGTTTTTCTTCAAGTGTTTCAGGTAAAAAATTCCGATGGGGTAACGGGAGATTTTGCACAACGATATCGCTTTCTGTAAGTCCCGCCCCTGTATGTCGCTCGCACACACGTGCATGATGAGGAAGTCCCTCTTCACGAAGAATCTTCCCTCCAAGTAGCCCATGAAGTATGTAAGGCTCTGTGCCAAAGCACTCTATACCAGGAGCATTGGTCTTTATTATGCCTATGTCATGCAACATAGCAGCTTCTTTCACAAATTCAACATCTATATTTAACTCAGGATGAATAGCTGCTATATTCAAAGCTTTGTCTGCAACATGTTGCGAGTGAACGCAGAGAATGTTGCGCAATGCTTCATTCTCTGCGTAGTATTTGTCTATTATTTTTTTCCAATCTACCATATCGGTGTTTTCGAACTCTTAGTTGCGGTCGCGTTCCAAATATCCAATCACATCACCGCGATTCACTTTGCCACCTTGTTTTACGTTGATTTCAACTAATTTACCACCAAGTGCTGCTGGAACGGGAACAAACTGTCCCCATGAAGCTTGCACATAGCACAGTGTTTCACCTTCATTATAGTGTTGCCCTATAAATGGCTCTATACATTTAGTACATTCACTGCTACCACCGAACTCGAAAAATACTTGTCCTTTTACAGGTGAAACCACAGCATCAGCCTTGGCATGTTTAAACGCAGAAAGTTCTTCTAGGGTAAGCGATGCTCCGAGCTTTGCATCTTTCGCTTTCTGAAGATCGGCTAGGAAGCGTTTCTTTGCAATGCCACTCTTATAGTCGCGATATTGCTCTGGGTGCATTGCCAATTCAAACAATTCCTCATCGTCCTGTCCATACTCCCAACCATTATCGTCCATTTCCTTTCTGAAAGCATCAAGTGCGTTGGGAATTAGTGTATGTGGATCTGCAGTAGTAAATTCTCTATTTTGTTTTTTAGCCAAGTCAATGATTTCCGAATCTAACTGACCTGGCAACTTTCCACTCTTGCCCAAGATCATACCCCACATGGACTCATCCATCATAACAAAACGTCCCTTACCTTGTGCCAACGTAAGTAAGTTTAGTAAAGCGATATTCTTAACATATTGTGAGAATGGGGTTACTAATGGTGGATAACCAACACGCGGCCATACGTAAGCAACTTCATCAAAGAGTTTTACTAGCAGCTCATCTGTTGTATACTCCTTTTCGCCCTTTTTACGTAGAATAGTATTTATAGAACGGTGTATTCCTGCGAGGTCAGCCATCATACTCCCCATCATTCCACCAGGAAGACCACACCCTAACAACAACGAACTCATAATTTTGTTTCCTGGGTTGATAAAATACCCAAGCCATTCATCAATAAATTCTTGTGTGAGGTGACGCGCTTGCATATATGCATCCATATTTATCTCAGGAACTTCAAAGCCTTCGTTCTTAAGCATGCTAAGTACTGAGATTATATCTGGATGTACTTTACCCCATGAAAGAGGTTCTATAGCAGTATCAATAACATCGCATCCATTGTTGCAGACTTCAAGAATAGATGCCATTGACAGTCCAGGACCTGAATGTCCGTGATATTGTATGATGATATCGGGGTGTTTAGTTTTAATCGCTTTTGTCAGTTTGCCCAACATTGCAGGCTGACCGATACCAGCCATATCCTTCAGACATATTTCTGTTGCTCCTGCTGCAATAAGTTGGTCAGCAATGTTGCTATAGTATTCAACAGTATGCACCGGAGAAGTTGTTATGCACAGAGTGCCTTGTGGTGTCATGCCTGCCTCAAGTGCCCATTTAATACTCGGGATAATATTCCTAACATCATTAAGTCCACAGAAAATGCGGGTAATGTCCACCCCTTGAGCATGTTTAACTTTGTATTGGAGCGCTCTTACGTCATCAGGAACAGGATACATACGTAACGCATTAAGACCACGATCAAGCATATGAGTTTTTATGCCAGCTTCGTTGAATGGCTTACAAAAAGCTCTAACAGCCTCATTTGGGTTCTCGCCAGCAAGCAAATTTACCTGTTCAAAGGCTCCTCCGTTTGTTTCCACACGAGAAAAACATCCCATATTGATAATTACTGGGGCGATGCGTTCCAACTGGTCTTTGCGTGGTTGAAATTTGCCCGATGATTGCCACATGTCTCTATAAACAAGACTGAACTGGATTTTCTTTTTCATCTCATGTACGATTTAAAGTGTAACAGACCAAGGTTAATTAACTCACCATATACTTTTTATATAAGAATATTGTCTGTCGCATTGTTTTTCCTGTGCAAAAATAGTGTTTTTTATTAAGAACAACAATTCACCAACAAATATTGTCAACAAATATTTTATTGGAACAAAGCAAAGCTAAAACAAAGGAAACCACGAGAATGAACAAATCAACAAGTGTCAGCTCATATGAAAGGAGACTATGCGTTTCGCTTGCAACATATATATGATATAATTCTTTGTCAGAAAGAGTTAATCTCAGATAACTAAAAAAACCGGACTACACCTCATAAAGGTATAGACCGGTTAATTTTTTGCGCTATTTAATGCGCAATGTGCTTCTTATATTGCAAAAATTATTTGATGAACTTCTTGCCGTTCTGGATAGCAATACCCTTGAAGCTATTGGAAACGCGCTGACCCGCGAGGTTGTAGATAGGAGCGTTTACGTTTGCCTTTTCTACAGATGTTGTTGAGATACCACTTGCATCACCTACGTAAATAGTCTTATCAGCAGCAGCTGCAGTAGAAGATTTAACAGTTACAGATGAAATAGGCTCTGTTGTGAATACAGCACCACAAGTAGACATCTTAGAACCAGCAGCATGTACAAGATATGAACCAGCCTCTGCGAATACGGGGAATGTGATAACACCTACACCGTTCTTCTTGATTGCAGAATCATCACCAAATGCGATCTGCTCTGGCCATTTAATTTTGCCTGTAGTCAAATATGTTGCGATGTTTGCATCATCAAAGTTAACATATCCGAGTTCTGTTGCAGGAAGAGTGTATGAAAAACTAGGCTTAGACTCATCTGCTGCAGCACTGAAATCCATTGCAAAAGTGTATGCCATAGGAGAAGCAGAAACTGCATCACCTTCCCATACATAATATTCCTTGTTTGAGGACATCTTGCCAAACACAGTCAGATAACCATCCTTCTTAACGTCAAACTGGAACACGCATCCTGCTGTCGGAGCTGTAGAACCATCAGCAGAAAGAGCCTGACCAGAAGGATTGGTGCTACCCGTAACACCTGTCACCAAATCATAAGTAGTTCCGTTAAGCTCAATCTGATCATAATCATTGAATGCAATCTGTGTTGACTTATAATTGTCATCATAAGCAATCTTCATTGTTACGTTATCGGTTGAGCCAAGTGTTGTACCAGCAGCAACTGCAGCAGCTTCGCCTGTAATACCTGCAGCTTCTGCGTTTACCTGAACATACTCTTGAGCGTTAATGCTCATTGCACCCATAAGAAGTGCAGCAAAAAGTAGACTTTTTTTCATAATTGTTGTTTTGATAATTGTTGTTAGTAATTTTAAATGTGGTGGGCAATATGTCCACCACACTATAAAGATTGATAGTTTCTTTTTATTTCACTTGCCTTTAAGAGAAATTACTGTGCATTATCTTTCGTTCCCTCAAAGGTGTATTGGTAGTTATATGTCTTTCTACCAGACTTCTGTGAGATTGTGAAAGATATCGTTGCAACACCACTTTCAGATATAGCACCCGAAAAAACAACACCAAATCCGTTCTTAGTAGACTGGTTACTGAAAAGGAAACCGTTTTGCTTCCATGTAATGTTCGCAGTGCTAGTTTTAGTAAAACTGAACGCTGCAGCATTAGCAGTTATTGAGGTTACATATTTAGTTGTTGTCTCTGTATTTTCAGGAACAGCAAAAGTCAATGTACCTGTTGTTGTTTCGGCTTCGCCTAAACCTTCAGTTGTAATTTGCGCTCTAGACCAAGTTCCAGTGTAAGTTCCGGCGGAAGCTACCTCTGGCAGGGTGGAGTGTGTTGTCTCGTTGTTATCGTCATCTGAGCAAGAAGCTAAGAAAAGTCCACAAGTCAGAATGAACAACAATCCGCATATTATCTTTTTCATTTTCTTTTTACTTTTAATTGTTAGTAACCTGGGTTCTGATCCTCTGAGGTTATACCAGTGTTAGTAGATAGTTCCTTTGAAGGGATTGGACGATAGAGCTTGTATTCTCCCTTGAGGTTAGCCATCTGTGAAGCAGAAGTAATGTAAGAATTAAATTCTACATTGTAACGAATAAGTTGCTTCGTGCGACGAAGGTCAACCCAACGCTGGCGTTCTGCATACAACTCGCGTGCACGTTCGTCAAGGATAACGTCTATATCCCTGATTTGGAATGTTGAGCTTGTTGTGTATTCAGGAGTATAAGCCTCGAAAGAAGCCAAACTTTCCAAACCTGCACGATTGCGAACTGCATTTAACTTTGCCAATGAAGCTGTTTTGTTACCAGCCATGAGATATGCTTCCGCAGCTACAAGATATTCATCGCTTACGTGGAATATTACGATATCACGATAGTCATTGTTCTTTGTAACAGCAGTCGACTGTGGATCGTCAAACTTTTTCACACTTCCGAAAGCCTGGGTCTGCTCCATATAGAAAGCATACGTTTGGGTTTTCTTTGTGAAATTACCATTTTCGTCAAAAGTATAAACGATAACATCATTGGCATCGTCAAGGCGTGCTGCCTGTGCGTTCTCGTTCGCCATATTATCATACTTCTTGAACTGGTCTTTGTGAGCCTTAAGGTCTGCCTCTACTTCAGCCTCAGTTGTGTACCAAGGATAGTATTTATAAGCGATAGGCTGTGAAGCCAATTTGTCTGCAGAAAGGTTATAGTAAGCAAAATATCCGCTTGTTCCCCAATCAGCTGTTGTACCCTGCTTTGTTGAGTTATAGTAAGTAGTCATGAATGTTGCCTCATAACGTTTGTCACCCTTCTCAAAAAGCTTAATCATTTTGGCGGTAGGCTGATTGTCTGAGCTTGTATACTTTATACCTGAACCTACAACATCACCAAAATATCCACCATAGTTGTTCTGCAGAGAGTGGCCACCGTCTGTTATATTACCAGGGTAGGAAGCACGGTCATACTGAATTGACCAAATTTCCTCTGCATTTCCTTCATTGTTAGGACTCCATTTATCATCGAACGACATTGTCAGAGATACTCCATTGATAGCTTTCTCTGCATATTCTGCTGCCTTCGAAAAATACTCAGTGCTGTTAACAGTGTATGTACCCTGCTCTTGGCTGGTCACTGTTGTCTGTAAATCCCAGCCGGCAGCAAGATAAATTTTAGAAAGCAATGCTGCAACAGCCTGCTTGCTTACACGACCTACATGACTCTGTGCATCAAGACTTGAGGATGTATAAAGTCCTTCAAGGTCTGTAATCAAGCCTGTGTATATCTCAGCAAGATCAGTGCGAGGATAGCTACGTTCTGAATCCTGAATGTATTTTGTTATATAAGGAACAGAACCGAACTGCTGTGTAAGCAGATAGTAGCAATAATCACGGATGAAACGAGCCTCGTAAGTATTCTGACTATTCTCTGCAGAGTAGTAGATAACACCATTTGCATGATTTATTGCATTGTAAGCGTTACTATAGTAACTCTGCACTGTAGAGTTTTCAATTCCGAGAGCATAATCACCAAAATCTCCAGCGAGGTGACCACGAGTATTGAAAAACATGTCAGTTCCGTTCTCGTTCATGTCAATAACTGTAACGAGGGATTTCAAGTCATTGTATGACGCAGTCAGCAACTCTGTTGCATCTGACTGGAAATATTTGTCTGCATCGTTACCGCCTGACGACTTGTTTTCAGCTTCAAGGAAATCACTGCAACTAGACAATGCCATTCCAACAGCTAAACATGCGGCAAACGACTTATAAATATATTTGTTCATTGTGTAATCCTTTTAGTAAATTAGAATTTAATGCTTGCACCAATCTGGTATGTGATTGAGCTAGGACCGTCGTTCTTGTTTGCTGCACTTGCCCACTCAGGATCAAATCCTTTGTACTTTGTGAATACAAATGGGTTAGTAACTGTAGCATAGAGACGCAAGAACTTGCAACCGAACTTGTTGATCCATTTCTGTGGGAAGGTGTAACCAAGAGTTATGTTCTTAACCTTTACGAATGAGCCGTCAACAACCTTCTTTGCAGTATTGAAATACTGTTCTGTGTCAGAGAAGCCGTTTGAAACAGCAGCCATAGGCCATGCACCATAGTGAGTTTCTTCCTGGTATACAGGATTAACGTATGTTCCATCATCATTAACTCCGTCACACATAATCAGTGTTCCTGCTGGGATATAGTAATCTACGTTCAACATCTGTTTAGCGCGGCTATAGCCAACGTTCTCAGACATGAAAGCAGAAGACACTTTGAAATTCTGTTTTGTATAGATAGAGAATGAGAAGTCCCAATTCTTATAAGAGAGGTTAGAAGTCAAACTTCCTGTCCATACAGGCTCTGCACTCCAAATTCTCTTGTCTTCATCTGGTGTGATAGAACCATCACCATTCACGTCTTCGATGATAGGCTGACCTTCTGTCCATCCGTAGCACTTGTAATAATAGTCATACTGCTTAACAGTTTCACCAGGAGTGAATCCCTTAGCCTTAGCTATTTCTGTGTCAGGAACAGTCATGTTCTTGTCAGTAACAATGCCAATCCAATTGTAGTCGTAAACATTGTTGAAAGGTTTTCCAACGAACAACTGGCTTGCAGGAAGGTCTTCACCGGTACCGTTAATTTCAAGTACCTTGTTCTTGTTGTGTGCAAATGTGAACGATGTTGTCCAATTCCAGTCTTTGTTCAAGATATTGATAGTCTGCAAAGAAATTTCAACACCGCTATTTCTTACGCTACCGATATTCGTTCTCATTTGTCCGCCGCCTGATACCAAAGGCAGGTCTACATTATAGAGAAGGTCTTGTGACTTTTTGGTATAGATATCAATTGCACCATTGATTCTATTGTTCAAGAAACCGAAATCAATACCAAAGTTGATTTCCTTTGATGTTTCCCATGTAATTTTCTTGTCAACGATAGAACCTGGGGTAAATCCAGTGTAGTAAGTTCCGCCGAATGGATAATAAACACCACTTGTAGATACTGATTGTACCGTCTGGTAGTTTCCTACACCTTGGTTATTTCCGGTTACACCATAGCTTAGACGGAATTTCAAGTTGCTTATCCAGTCGATTTTCTTTATGAACTCTTCCTCAGAAGCACGCCATGCCAAAGCTACTGAAGGGAAGCATCCCCATCTATAGTCTGGGTCAAATTTTGAGCAACCATCCCAACGTGCTGTTGCTGTGAGGAGATATTTGTCTTTGTAACCATAGTTTACACGTAATGCGTATGATAGCATGCTGTTTTCTCCGTATGAAGAACTTGTACCACTAGCGTCAAGAGTACCTGTACCAAGTGCATACCAGTCTGTTTTGGATCTAACACCGTTGGCAGTCATAGCGTAAGACTCAGAGTTGCCGTACATAGCAGAGATAAGTCCCATAACGCCAATGCTATGATCTTTAGCAATGCGTGTGTTATAGTTGATGATATTATCCCAAGTCCACTGGAGTGAGCGATAATTGTTTACCGTTGTAGCTGATGTGCTTAAATCCTCACTTGCATATGTCTTTCCTGGGTCATTAGGATTCTCATAACCTTCAACATAACCCTGTCGATAAGAAGTATAAGATGGAGAGAAAGTTGTCTTAAAATTAAGTCCTTTCAGAATATCCAATTGCAGGTATATATTACCGAGCAAACGCCATGTTTCGCGCTGCTTGTAAGTATTCTTCATCAAGTCAAGCGGGTTGATGTTATCAGAGAACTGCATCTGGTCTGTACCGATTGCCTGATAGTTTCCTGGACGATGGTTCACCTTGCCTTCTGAATCGTAAGGAACAGAGAATGGTGTCATGCGGAATGCATACTTGATAGCATCGTCATTTGCATATTCATTGTCAATATAAGCCATGTTCATGCTGAAACCTGCGCTTATAACCTTGCTTACGCGCGCATCAACAGATCCCTTAAAGTTGAGCTTATCTTGATTATCACCTTTATATATACCTTTATTGCCATCGTAACCTACACCGAAATGATAGTTAATCTTATCGGAAGCACCAGCTACAGCTACATAGTGGTTTTGGCTATGACCCGTTTGTGTAACGAGATCTGGCCAATCGTATGACTGTCCGCTTGCAACCATATCCTTAAGGGCAAACGTTGTATTTGGATTGTTTGCCTCTCTTGCTAGCAATGCCTGTCCGATACCACCCGAAGCGTTGTTGGACATATAGAAGTTGTTGGTTGCACCTTTTGCACCGGCATAGCCAAGGAACTTAGCGAAACGGAAGTTCATAAATTCAGTTGCGTCCATAAACTCCGGCATACGTGCAACCTTTGTCACACCATAATATCCATCATAGCTAATGGTTGGTTTCGAAAGCGTTGTCTTGTTCACGTTAGCACCACTCTTCGTTGTTACCATTATAACACCGGCAGTAGCACGTGAACCATAAATAGCCGTAGATGATGCGTCTTTCAAGACATCAATACGCTCAATATCCTGAGGATTGAGGAACTGAATGTCTGAGCAGATTACACCATCGACTACATACATAGGCTTTGTATCAGACTCAATAGAGGATTTTCCACGGATTTCAATATTGAAATCACCGTTTGTACGAGCTGTTGACTGCGTAATGCTAACACCTGGGGTTGAGCCCTGCAAGTTGGCAAGCAACGAAGGCGCACCCTTTGCATTGAGGGCTTCAGTACCAACAGAAGAAACCGAACCTGTAAGGTCGCTCTTCTTCATCGTACCGTAACCAACGACAACTACTTCGTCAAGTTGTGCATTGTCTTCCTGTAACGTAATATTCACCGTTGAAGAGTTTCCCAATGTTATGGTCTGATCTTTGTAACCGATGTAGGAAACTTTCACCTTTGATGAAGGAGAGGCATTCGGAATAGAGAAATTACCGTCTATATCGGTTATGGAACCCGGTTTGCCATCGACAAACACCGTCACACCAATCAGCGGTTCTCCTTTTGCATCCTTCACTGTACCTGTGACTGTCTTCTGCGCAAATGCTGTAAGACAAACCATAGGCAATACGGAAGCCGTCAAGGCTCTTCTGAATTGTAAATGCATAAATGTTTTGTTTTGATTATTAGTTAGTAGCTCAATGTTAAACAGAGTGCCCAAAATGCTTGTGTCTGCACCTTTTTTCAGTAGTTTTTTAGATACACTCTTGGCACCCCTGTGCCGTGTCCTTATTTGGAACGGTTAGTTTTGATTATCTGTTTGCAAATGTAAATAGAATTATTTAATATGCAAAACAATATTAAAAGTTTTTTATTTCAGTAACGGCGACCATCCGTCATTTTGTTTGAAAACGTTTTCCAAGGTAATCTGCGCTGCTTCTTTCTTTGTGAGTTGGCGGCTCCATGCCACACGATTGTTCTTCGATGCGCCCTCACCGCTATTGTTGTATTCAAGGTAACGTGCAGTCTTTTCATTTGCTTCATTGCCCCAGTTATACCATCCCTCCGGACGTATGTGTTTTCCCAATTCACAGTTCATGAATATAGTATAGGCATAAGGACGCCACGGGCGACCAAGATAAACTTTGTCTACTCCTTCTGCTGCAAGTATGCGGCATTTGTTGAATACATATCCGTATTTTACATCCTGTGGCGTTGATGCAGCAGTTATGTAAGAGTTGATACGGCTGAGAATACTACAATTTTCAAACCATGCTGTAGAGGGACCGAAAATAAAGTCTGTAGTTCCTTCTATATGACAGTCCTTAAAATATAGTCTTGTATTTATTCCACCAGTGTAAATAGTGTCTTGGTTTCCTAGTATGTTGCAGTTTATGAACACCAATCTGTCACCTTGTGTATGAAGAGCCACCGCTTGTCCCAAACGTGCTGCACTATTCTCAATTGTTATGTTCTTAAATGTTATACCATTTCCGTTCACCTGAACCGTGTAGCTTCGGAACGTGCCCATTTTTCGGTCTGTACCCTTGATAAACACATTGGCGTGGTCATCATAAGTAATAATGGTGTTATCTCTGTCTTCGCCACAGATTTCCACATTTGTAAGCCATGAAGGAATAATTAGTTTTTCCTTATATGTTCCTTTCTTTACATAAATTACTTTATGATATTCCATAAATGCGCGGCAAACTTCTAGAGCATCATCAATATTGCGGAACTCCGCAGTTCCGTCGCGTGCCACGAAGATGGTGTCGGGATTGTCATACTTATTGGCTGCGTTAGCCGAAACAATGCTTGCAAAAGCGAGCAAGATTAGGATGTAGATGTTTTTCATACTGTTTGATTTACTTCTTGTATACCTTTTATTGTTTTTAATCCTTGCATTATAGTCTGCACATCGCTACGGTCGTAAATGGTAAGTTCAAAAACTCCGTCAAAGATGCCTTCATCGCAAGTTATTGTTACCTTATGGATATTTACGTCAAACTGATTTGAGATAACCTTAGTTACTTCGTTGAGAAGCCCGATACGATCGATACCTTTTATTGCTATTGTTGCATCGAAAAGTACATGGCGGTGCATGTCCCATTTCGCATCAAGAATACGATTTCCATAGCTTGATTTCAGTTTTGATGCTACTTTGCATGACCGTTTGTGTATTTCAATACGGTTTTTCCCGTCTATAAAGCCAAGAGCATCGTCGCCTGGTATCGGATGGCAACAAGGCTTAAAGACATACTGATGTATGTTCTCGTCAGTAATATATATAGGTTTCTTCCTGTTAAAATCTTTTCCTACAACGATATATTCAGGCAAGACATTTGATTTGTCGTCCCCTTTCTTTTGCTTTCCTAGGAATGGAACGAGACGACGCCACCCTTTTGACGTTTCTTCTTTTTTCTTCTTTCCACATAGCTCATTGAGATCCTGCTCCCCTAGCACGATACTCTTTTCGCCAATTGCCTGCAAAAGTTTCTCATGCTTGTCTATGTCGTGTAGTGCGCATAGCTTATCTTGTGCAGAATAGGTCATCTCCATTGAGTTGCGCTTTAGGAACTCTTCAAGAATCTTTTCACCTTTTTTCTGCAATTCCCTACCCTCACGACGCAGTATTGCCTGAATCTTTGTCTTAGCCTTTGCTGTAGAAACAAAGTTTATCCATGATTGCTGAACATGCTGGGCGTTTGATGTGAGTATTTCAACCTGGTCTCCACTACTTAGCTTATGGCTCAGCGGAACAAGCTTGTGGTTTACTTTTGCGCCGATACAATGGCTGCCCAAGAAGGTATGTATTTGGAAAGCGAAGTCCAAGGCTGTGCATCCTGAAGGCATTGTCTTTATCTCGCCTTTGGGGGTAAACACAAAAATTTCCGATGCAAACAGATTTAATTTGATAGTGTCAAGGAAATCCATCGCATCCGGTTGCGGATCATCAAGTATTTCCTTTATCGTTCGAAGCCAATTATTCAGTTCTCCTTCATCTTCGGTAATTTCCGCCTTTCCGTTTGAGTCAACACCATCCTTATATTTCCAGTGCGCAGCAAAGCCTTGTTCTGCCATTTCATCCATACGCTCAGAACGAATCTGCACTTCTATCCATCGTCCTTTGTTGCTCATCAGCGTAACATGAATAGCCTGATAGCCATTTGCCTTAGGATGACTCACCCAATCACGTAACCTGTCAGGATGCGATTTGTATATTTTGTTGAGGGCAACGTAAATTTTGAAGCAGTCATCAACTTCTTCATCCTTTTCCTTTGGCTTGAAAATTATGCGCACTGCCAAGATGTCGTAGATTTGGTCAAACGACACATGCTTTTGCTGCATCTTATTCCAAATGGAATACGGACTTTTCACACGTGCTTTTATGGTATATTCCAGCCCCATTTTGTCAAGCATCTCGCGTATTGGCTCCGTGAAATTGTCAAAGAGGGTATCTCTGGAGGCTTGCGTATTGGCCAACTTCTCTTCTATCTGGGCATATTGTTCTGGATGTTCAAATTTGAAACTGAGGTTTTCCAGCTCTGTCTTGATATTGTTGAGTCCAAGTCTGTTTGCTAATGGCGCATAGATATAGAGAGTTTCACCCGCAATCTTGTAACGTTTGTTTGGTGGTTGCCCGTCCAGGGTACGCATATTGTGCAGACGGTCGCATATCTTTATCAGAATCACGCGGATGTCATCACTCATCATGAGCAATAACTTCTTGAAATTCTCAGCCTGTGCCGATGCCTGTTCTCCGAATATTCCACCAGATATTTTTGTCAGTCCGTCAACGATTTGTGCTATTTTCGGACCAAACATGTTTGAGATATCTTCTACAGTATAGTCGGTATCTTCCACAACATCATGAAGAAGTGCTGCACTGATGCTTGTTGAGCCGAGCCCCATTTCCGAACACGCAATTTGCGCTACAGCGATAGGATGCATAATATAAGGCTCGCCAGATAGTCGGCGAACCCCTTTGTGGGCTTGCCGCGCAAAATTGAACGCCTTTGTTATGATATCCACTTTCTTTCTGTGGCGTGATGCTAGATAGCAGTCAAGTAGGTGTTGGAAAGCGTCATCCACCATTTTTGCGTCGGCAGCCTCACGCTCTTTTTCTGAAAGTTTTTGCTCACCCATAGTCTTGCAGTTTTAGATATGTGGCATATTTCCCGTATGCCAATTAGAAATATTCTTTAAGGTATTTTGATTGCGTTGTTTAGCAATGTTATTTTACCTTTATCTTCTTTCCGGCACGTATGTTATTTCCTTTTATTCCGTTCAGCTTGCGTAGCTTGCTTACTGTTGTGTGGTTACGCTCGGCAATTTCCGACAGCGTATCACCACTCTTTATGGTAACGTTCTTACCTTTATTCCTCTTGTTACGCTTGTTCTTTTTAGACTTTTTCGAAGAAGAAGTCTTCCTGCTATAACTACGTTTAGAGCTGCTGTATGAACTCTGTTCCTGCTCGTCAACGGCAACGAGTGAGCGTCTTGTGAACAGTTGGTCAACCTGATAGTTATATATAGAGTCTTCGTTACTGATAAATGAGTTAACGACAGACTGCGGAAGTCTTATAGCCGACGGCTTTGAGTTTCCGTTCACTATATCGCGGCGATACTGTGGATTCAGTGCACGCAGCTCCTCAATATTCACTCCACAAACGTCGGCTATTTGCTTTAGATGCACGTCTCTTGTTACGTGCACGGTGTCTGTTTTTGCCGGCAATGTAGTGCGCATAGGACAGATATTATGCTCACAATAGTAATTCATTACATAGTTTGCAGCAATGAATGCAGGCACGTATCCTTTTGTTTCTCTAGGCAGATATGGATATATCGTCCAATAATCTGTAGAGCCATTTGCACGCTGTATGGCTTTTCTCACGGTTTCCGGCCCGCAGTTATATGACGCTATTACCAAGCTCCAGTCGCCGTATATTCTGTAAAGATCGCGCAGATATCGAGCCGCAGCATAAGACGCTTTTACAGGGTCGCGGCGTTCGTCTACGAGAGAGTTTATTTCCAGCCCGTATTGCTTTCCTGTTGACGGCATAAATTGCCAAAGCCCGGCAGCACCCACTCGTGATGTGGCTTTCGGATTCAGTGCCGATTCTATTACAGGAAGATATTTCAGTTCGAGAGGAACATCATAGGCAGCAAGAGCATCTTCAAAAATGGGCATATAGAAATTTGATGCCCCCAACATATAGCTTACCGAGCGACGTAGTCTTCCTGTATATCGGTCAATGAATTTGCGCACAATTTCGTTGTAAGGCATTTCCATAATGTTTGGAAGACGCTTCAAGCGGTCTATATACACTTCCGTGTCGTATGTTCTGTTTTCGTCACGGTAGTTGCAATCGTCGTCAGGCTTGAGATATTGTTTTGTGTAGTACTCTTCAAGAAGGTTGTCAAATTCCGTATCCATTGATTCCGGAAGGTCTATCACTTCCTGATGCCCTTCTTTGTCTGTAATGGTTATTTCCTTGTCATCATCGGTCTGCGCGGCAACATACAAAGATCCTCCAAAGAGTAGTATGGTTGCCAAAGCAGTTGCCTTTATGTTAAATTTCAAATTCATTTGTCTTTTATGTATTCTTTTTCAAACTGTTCTATTTTTTGTCGCAATTCCCTTTGAATTTGCTCTCCATTCTCTTCCCGTTGGCAGTGGTTATGCCTCAGAAATTTAGAGAGCACTGAAGTCCCAAGGCTGATGATTTCAAAGGATTGCCTCCGTTTTTCCCGTTTATCACCGATGGTTCTATCTTCAGACTCAAGTCTTTGGATATGTCAAATTGCGAGAGCGAAGCGTCAACATACGCATCAATGATAGAGAGGGCGTAAACTCCGATAAGGCAAAAGATGCTCAAGTCTCGGTATTTTCGATAATAGTCTTTCCGCCTTTTGAAAAGATTCTGATACTGTGTCTTGTTGGCATCGGTTATTTCCGCACCTAAATGCAGAAACTGGTTATAGCTTTGCGTCGTAGGATCATCGTCCATAATGTCCATATACGCCTGTGAATAGTCGCGATACATTTGGTTGTTCCATCGCCATGCGTAGATACACCCCATGAATCCACCATATACAATAGGCAGTTTCCAGTATTTCCTGTTATATATCTGTCCTGCTCCTGGCAAGACCACGGCCAACCACATGGCGCGTTTCGGATTGGGAGCCCATGTGCTCCAGTCGCGTTTTGTGCGTTTCTCCGCCTCTATGGTGTCCACCTTATTATATATATATAAGGCGGAATCTGCAGAAGTAAGTTGCGCAACGTCAACATGCTGTTCAACCGAATCAGCATCAAAGGCAACAGCCATGTTGTCATCAGCCGTTTCTGCGGTGGAAGCAGAAGCGCCCGTGTTCACAGCCAGCGCCATAGCCACGCCTATTGCTATCTTGAGAATATTGCTTTGCACCCCACTCTTTTTGGTTAGTCGTTCTTCTTGTCAAGAACTTCCATGATGTGTTCCAATTGCTCAGCGTTCTCAAACGGAATGCTGATCTTTCCCTTTCCTTTTGGCGAGCAAGTCATCTGAACCTTCGTCGAGAAGAATGTTGAAAGGCGTTCCTTTAGGATATTGAACTCCTCGGGTAGTTGGTTCTTTGCCGCAATGGTTTTCTTGCCAACAAGAATATCCTGTCCGCTATTCAGTTGCTTGGCCAGCTCTTCAACCTTGCGCACAGAATACCCATTCTTCTGTATTTCTTTGAAAACCTTTATCTGCAATGACGGTGAGTCAATGGAAAGCAATGCCCGTGCATGCCCCATATCTATTTCCTTTCGTTGCAGTGCCATCTGCACCTGTGCCGGAAGCTTCAGCAGACGCAAGTAGTTTGTTATTGCCGTACGGCTCTTTCCAACGCGCTCCGACACTTTTTCCTGTGTCATCCCCGTATTGGAAAGCAGGTGTTCGTAAGCGAGTGCTATTTCTATTGCGTTCAGGTCCTCTCTCTGGATATTCTCCACGAGGGCCATCTCCATCACGCTTTCGTCCTTTATTGTGCGTATATATGCCGGTATGGCCTCTAGCCCCGCCAGCTGCGAAGCTCTCCATCGGCGTTCGCCTGCGATAATTTGGTATTTGTCATCATCAACTTGGCGCAATGTTATCGGCTGGATAATGCCTATTTCGCGTATGCTGTTGGCAAGTTCCTGCAGAGCCTCTTCGTCGAACTCGCGGCGTGGCTGGTTGGGATTCGCTTCAATTTTGTCTATTGCGATTTCGTTGATTGTGGAACTGCCTTGTGTCTTGACGTCGTCGGTTGAAATAAGTGCGTCAAGTCCGCGGCCCAATGCGCTGTATCTTTTGTGTACTCCCATTGTCGCTATGCTTCTATCTTTTTACTTTTCGTTCTTGTTGATAATTTCCTTTGCCAATGCAAGGTGATTTTTACTTCCCGTTGAGTCGGCATCATATAGAATTACCGGCAGTCCATGGCTCGGCGACTCGCTTAGTTTCACGTTGCGTTGGATAACGGTCTTGAATACAAGTTCCTGGAAATGGCGTTTAACCTCATAATATATCTGGTTGGCTAGGCGCAGACGACTGTCATACATCGTTAGCAAGAAGCCTTCAATCTCCAGGTGTGTGTTCAGCTTGCTCTTTATAATCTTTATCGTGTTTAGCAATTTGCTTATTCCTTCAAGAGCGAAATATTCGCATTGCACAGGTATAATCACTGAGTTGGCAGCAGTTAGCGCATTTACTGTTATTAACCCGAGCGAGGGCGAGCAGTCTATAAGGATATAGTCATAATCGCCGCGTATCGGTTCTAGAAGGCGCTTTATAACCTGCTCCCTGTGGTCAAGGTTTAGCATTTCGATTTCTGCTCCCACGAGGTCAATGTGGCTCGGGATGATGTCAAGACCGTCAATGTCTGTTGTATAAACGGCATCTCTCACGTCCACGTTGTCGATGATGCATTCGTAAAGCGTACTGTCTATGTCTTTCGAGTTGACTCCCAAACCGCTTGACGCGTTTGCTTGTGGGTCGGCATCGATTACAAGGACTTTTTTCTCAAGCGTTGCCAAGGAAGCGGCAAGGTTTATTGTCGTTGTGGTTTTGCCCACGCCGCCTTTCTGGTTAGCCAATGCTACAATCTTTCCCATTTTGTTTGCTTGTTTTTGTTAATACACCCTTCCGGCGACGTTACAAAGCCGGACAAGCGGGCAGATTATTTCTGCAAAGATACAACAAATCGCTTGGAGTATGAAACAAAACATTTGTTTTTTTCCCCGTTAGTGGTGTTTCCCCCCGTTTATTTACATATTGTTAAAACGAGGGTGGAGAGTTTTAAACCTTTTTTCGTACATTTGCATCAGTTCGGCTTGCCCGCAGCACTTATGCCTTTGGGGACAGGCCTTATTTTTCCGAAAGAACGACAAATGAACAAAAAAAGACCATTGATACTAATCTCCAACGACGACGGATATGCCGCCAAAGGGATAAATAGTCTTGTTGAATATGTGAGCGCATTGGGCGACGTTATCGTTTGTGCCCCTGAGTCGGCACGTTCCGGCTATTCGTGCGCTTTCTCTTCTGAGCTGCCGCTACGCCTGAAAATGGTGAGGCGCTCTCCTGGCATTGAAGTGTGGGCGTGCAACGGTACGCCGGTTGATTGCGTCAAGATTGCCTTCGACCAGCTTTGCACGCGCATTCCCGACATTGTGCTTAGCGGAATAAACCACGGCGACAACGCTTCCGTGAACACTCACTACAGCGGAACGATGGGCGTTACGCGCGAGGGATGCATGAAGCACGTGCCTTCGGTGGCTTTCTCGCTCTGCAACTATTCTGCCGACGCTGATTTCAGCCCTACGGCTAGCATTATTCGCAGCATAACTGAGAAGGTGTTGCAAGAGGGATTGCCAGAAAACGTATGCCTGAACGTTAACTTCCCCGATGCCGACAATTATCGCGGCATACGTGTTTGTCGTATGAATAACGGCTTGTGGGAGAACGAACTCGTCAAGGAGCAGCATCCGCGCGGCTATGAATACTACTGGATGGTGGGGCAGTTCCGGGACCCGGAGCCTGATGCCGAAGACACCGACGAATGGGCTCTTCGCCACGGCTATGTTGCCGTGACTCCCACTACCGTCGACGTTACCGCATATGCGGCAATGGAAAAGATAACCAAAATGATAATCTAACTGCATGAAATACTACCTGATTACCGGTGAAGCTAGTGGCGACCTGCACGCCTCACGCTTGATGCAGGCCCTGAAGGAGAGGGACGCCTCTGCCGACTTCCGCTTCTTTGGCGGAGACATGATGGCTGCAGTCGGAGGAACGAGAGTTAAACATTATCGCGAACTGGCATACATGGGGTTCATCCCCGTACTTATGCACTTGCGCAGCATCTTCCGTAACATGGCGCTGTGCAAGAAAGACATCATGGAGTATGCTCCCGATGCTTTAATCCTTGTAGACTATCCCGGATTTAACTTAAACATTGCCAAGTATGTACATTCGCATACGCAATTGCCGGTATACTATTACATCTCACCGAAGATTTGGGCGTGGAAAGAATACCGCATAAAGAATATTCGCCGCGACGTCGACGAGATGTTCTCCATTCTGCCTTTCGAGGTGGATTTCTATGAAAACAAGCACCACTACCCCATACATTATGTTGGCAACCCTACGGCTGACGAGGTGGCGGAATTCAAACGACAGTACACTGAGACGGAAACGGAATTCAAACGCGCCAACAATCTCAGTATGAAGCCCATAATTGCACTTCTAGCCGGCAGCCGCAAGCAGGAGATTAAAGACAACCTGCCATACATGGTGAGGGCCGCTAAAAGCGTGGCTGGCACTAGATTCCAGATTATCGTGGCTGGGGCACCGGGCATTGACCCCGCCTATTATTCTCACTTTGTGAAGGGTTCTGGAGTAAAGGTGGTTTACGGCAAGACATACGCCCTGTTGTCACACGCGCGTGCCGCTGCCGTAACTAGCGGCACGGCAACACTTGAAACGGCGCTGTTCCAGGTGCCGCAGGTAGTTTGCTACAAGACTCCGGTGCCAAAACTCATCAGTTTTCTGCGTCGCCACCTGCTCAAGGTAAGATACATCTCACTGGTTAACCTCATCGCCGGTCACGAGGTGGTTAAGGAGTTGGTGGCTGACACGTTCAGTGAGGCTAATATTGCCGAAGAACTCTCTCTCTTGGCTGGCGACACCCCGACGCGCGCTGCCATGCTGCGGCACTACGGGGAATTGAAAACGGCTTTGGGAGAGAAGTGCGCTGCCGACAATGCAGCTAAAATCATGACTGAAATGATTGGTGACTGACTTGCCGCTTCTAGCTGGGGCGCAACAGTCATAGACCTTTCAAGCATTGCTTAAACGACTTTAAAAACGACTATAAAAACAAGACAATGACTCGAGTAAGAATTAAGACCACCGAAGGCGACATCCTAGTCAAGTTATACGATGAAACGCCACAACACCGCGACAACTTCCTTAAGCTGGCACGCGAGGGATTTTTCAACGGAACTTTGTTCCATCGTGTAATAAAGGATTTTATGATCCAGGGCGGAGACCCCGACAGCAAAGGGGCACCGGCTGGCAAGCAACTGGGCACTGGAGGCCCTGGATACACCGTACCGGCTGAATTCGTATACCCCAAGTTCTTCCACAAGCGCGGAGCGCTGAGCGCTGCACGCATGAGCGACGAGATTAACCCCGAGAGGCAGAGCAGCGGAAGCCAGTTCTACATCGTTTGGGGAAAGCCATACAAGGCTAGCGAGTTGAAGCATATGGAAAAGCAACTTGAAATCCAACAGGAGCAAGCCATCTTTAACCGCTTGGCTAACGACAACCGCGAGAAAATCATGCGTCTGCGCCGCAGTCGCGACCGCGAGGGCATACTGAAGTTGCAAGACGAATTGGCTGCACAGACAAAGGCCTTGAGCAAGGAGCTAGGCAAACCGGCTTTCACGGAAGAGCAGAAAGAGGCTTACATCAATGTGGGCGGAACGCCGTTCCTTGACAACCAATACACCGTGTTCGGCGAGGTTGAGGAAGGACTTGACGTGGTGGAACGCATACAGAACGCCGAAACTAACCGTAATGACCGGCCGCTGACTGACATCAGCATGACGGTTGAGGTTGTTGACTGAATATATTAAACTCTATGAATAGCGAAGAAATAATTTTTCGCCTTGAGGAAAAGGGGGTGAAGCCGACGGCTAACCGCATCGTGGTCTACAAGCTTTTGGCTGCTGCCGAACGCCCGTTGACGCTGAATGACATGGAGCGCATGAACCTGTCGCTAGACAAGTCGAGCATTTTCCGCGTCCTCACTCTTTTCCTGGAACACGATGTCGTGCATTCTTTCGAAGACGGACGGGGAGTGCTCAACTACGAATTGTGCCTAAGCCGCGGGGCATGCAACATGAAAGACAGTCACGTGCATTTCTATTGTGAGTCATGCCGGCAGTCTTTCTGTCTTGAAGACATACATATTCACGATGTTCGGCTTCCCGAAGGCTTTTCGGCACATTCCTTCTCCTTTGTGGTTAAGGGCGAATGCCCTGCATGCAGAACGAAAAATCACCATGTCTGACATTCATTTGCATGTGGGCTTTTTTGAGTTTGCCCGCGGGATTCGTTTGAAAAGGAAATGGGCAACGAGGCGAAATCAAGCCTGTATCTTTTCTTCCTTCTTGTTCACTGCTTCTTTTTCCGAGTGGCGCAGAAAGACGTTGGCTAGTATTGCTCCCGAAACATTATGCCAAACGCTGAACACGGCGCCCGGGATTGTGGCTAGTGGGTATTGGGCAAAGTGTACGGTGGCAAGCGACGTGGCTAGTCCGGAGTTTTGCATTCCTACCTCTATTGACACTGCGCGGCATTTTGTGGGAGACATCTTCAGTAAACAGGCTGCGCCGTAACCAAGTGCGTAGCCACAGACATTATGAAGAATCACTACGCAAAGCACAAGCAGTCCGCAGCCCATAAGCTTACTTGAATTAACGCTTACCACGGCTCCAACAATGGCTACAATGGCGAGAGTGGAAACGAGCGGCAGGATATCGGCAGCGCGCTCTGCAAATTTGGAAAAGAAATGGTTTACAACGAAGCCTAGCACTATTGGAACGATAACCACTTGGATTATGGAGAGAAACATGGAGAACATGTCTACATTCACGGTTTGACCGGCGTAGAGATAAGTGAGAAACGGAGTCATGACCGGAGCGAGAACCGTTGAAACGGCTGTCATGCCTACTGAAAGGGCCACATCGCCCTTTGAAAGATAGGTCATGACGTTGGAAGAGGTGCCGCCGGGGCACGTGCCTACCAGTATTACGCCTACGGTAAGTTCGGGCGAGAGACTAAACACTTTCGCCAAGAAATATGCCAGCAGGGGCATTATGGTGAATTGTGCCACCGTGCCGATTACTACATCCTTCGGCCGGCTGAACACCACGCGGAAGTCGTGTGGTTTCAGCGTAAGCCCCATGCCGAACATCACTATGCCCAAAAGGGGGTTGATGTAGCTTGTCTTTATGAAGCTGACCGTGTTTGGGGCGAACAGGGCAAGCAGAGCCATCGCTATGACAATGAGTGCCATGTACTTGCTGAATGCTCTAGATATCGTTCTAAGAATTTCCATCTTTATCTTATTTTCCTTTTTCTTGTTTGCTTACTGGGTTAACGCAAAGGTGCATACTTGGGCGCGGCGGCTTTCTTATTCCCGCTGCGAAGTATCACGTTGCGGCGCAGGAAGTCGCCATAGAAGAACAGTTCTTGAAGGTGCAGATTCCCCACTGAGAAGAAGCTCTGCAGGGCGGGCAGATAATAACGCTCTGCGTCTATGCCGTTCACAATGAGCACATGTCGCTGTTGGTCTACGCTTACTGTAACTGGTGTCTGACTGTCGCGTGCCACTACTGCCGTGCCGTATGGGAAGCGAGCGTCGTCGGCTTTAGCTTTTTCGCCTACATTTAGTAGTGTGGCGGCGGTGGATGATGTGGTCCATGAAACTGGATTTATACAACCGATGTTGCCATTACACAGCAGCGAGCTTATGGCGTCTGTGGTTGTCACGCTATTGAAGTTTACGGTTACGCCACACGACACACTATCCTCTGCCAGCTTTATGTGGGAGAGTTTATGCCCTGGTTGCGTAACTGTGTCTGAAGCCGTTATGCCATACCCCACCACGTAGGCTGCTATGAGACGCGAGTAAGCCTCGTCGCTGATATGCTTAAGAACTTCCTTCACCATCTGCCCTCCTTGGCTATACCCGGCGAGAATAAACGGACGGCCGTTATTGTAATGCTTCAAATAATAGTCGAAGGCTGCCGTTGCGTCGCTCTTTGCCACACTCCATGCCGCCTCGGAGTGTTCGCCCTCGAGGGCGTCAAACACCGCTTGGCGGTAGTAAGGAAGGAACAAGTTGGCACGCGTGGCAAATATTGTGTCGGCTAGTTCTGCCGAGAGTCTCCAGGCCTCTAGATGGTCGGCACGCGTGGGGTCTGCGTTATATTGGGTGGCGCCACTGTCGTCGGTCCACGCCGTCAGGCAAGTGGGCAGGAAGTAAATTACGTCGGGGCGAGTGGCATCTATGTTGCTCAAGCGATTCGTTCCGTCATACCATAAACTTTTGTCTGCCCAATCCTGCGAGGTTGGCTGAGTGGTGTCTCCGTCGCTGTTGCTGCAAGCCACACATACTTGCTGCGCAAGGAGCAAGATAAACAGTTGAATAAAAAGTGAATGTTTCATTGTTTGTGTATGTATAAATTCTGATTTCGAAACTTCGGGCTATTTGTTTCCCTTTGCCCTATTGTGGGTTTTGCAGAGCATCTGGCAGTTGCTTTCGTCGGTTGCCCCACCCTTGCTCCACGCCAACACGTGGTCGGCTTCCATGTCTTTCAATGCCCATATCCTATCCCTATTGCCATCATGACCGCAGGCGCAGAGCGGACAGTTGCTTTCATGCTTTTCCATGGCTGCTTTGGTCTGCTTGCGATATATGCGCCCCTTGACGTTGTCGTCGAACACACGCACGTTCAGCAGCTTGGTGTCTTTGCAGCCGCCGAGCACATACTCAAAGATGTTCTTCTTGTCTTTAACGCAAGGGTCATAATAGAGTGTTTCCACTTTTTCTGAAACCTCCGCGTGATTGTACGGTGTGGTGTGGTAACGCTCGTATAGTTCGCCCCATGCCACTCCCTTCATCTTGGGGTAAACATCGTCGAAGGTATGCTCTATCCAGGTGATTACGTCATTGAAATACAGTTTCAGCTCGTTGATGTTCTCGTCGCGGCGGTGCTCCTGCATGTAGTCTTTTATATGTCCGCGGCTCACCCATCTCAGGGCTTCCTGCAGGAATTCCTGTCTGATAACTGTGCCTGAGATATAGCTGCTCCACTTCTGCACACGCGCATCTTCCTTATTGCTGAACTCCTTGCGCGCAGCACTCACGAACGGACCGGAATAGATGGCGTTCAGCTTCTCTTGCTCGTTAAGGATGATGCCGCCAATGTTGATTATCTTGAACCACTCCTTTATCTCCGTTTCCGTGCCTTCACAGATGTAGGCAAGCATCTCGGTGTTCTCTATAAGCGTTTGCTCCTCCTCGTTCAGAGCCTGGAACTTGTAGGGGATGTCGTCTTTCATATACGAGAACTTGCCTATTAGGTAACGGCCCAGACTGGTGATGCGCTGCTGTCCGTCGAGCACTTCCAGGCGCCCATCGGGCAGTTTGTTGAAGTAGAGCAGCCCCAAGGGGTACCTCTTCAGCACGGAGTCGATAACGTCGATTTCCTTCTCGCTATTGTTCTCGCTGTAGAGATAGTTGCGCTGGTACTCGGGCTGAATGGTCAGCTTGCCCGCCAATCCATAAAGCCCCTTGCCGTCGAGGTCGCTATAAGTGAAGCCCTCGCACAGCTCCTTTACGGTATAGGTATGTAACGTTACCTCCATGTTTATTGCTTTTTGCGGATTAATATTCTAGGGTATGTGTTGTGGAGTACTCCCGCTTCGTCCATAATAGTTGGTGTTGCGTTCAAATCGCTATAATTTGCATAATCTGCCTTTGTGTAAACCTTTGATTTCAAAGCAGGGTCACCTGCTCCTCTTTTAGCCATGCCTATTATCTCAAATTGTTCGGGACAATATTTGTCTAAGAACGAGATGGGCACTCCCATCCATTCCTCGTAGTCGCTGGGGATTGCGTCGGTATAGGGCACTTCTATAGCGTTGAAGTTATCGTAATGTGAGTAGCCCTTCCCCTTGATTTCCTTATGCTTGCTATACTTAATGTTGTCGGACATGGTCATAAGATTCAATGGCTGATGGCGGCGACCATGCTCAATATTGGTGTACCAACAGGAATTTCCCAACCTAGTATAATTGCCAACATAGCCAAGACGCGCAGCTTTTGCCTTGTCTTTTTCGTCCACAACAGTTCCTTCGGGTACAGCAAAAACCATATCCCGCCCATTGCCTGTAGCCCCAAGCCATATCTTATTTTCCTTTACCAAGGGAAACATCTCCTTATAAGTAATGGCATTCATATTACCTATAATGGCAAATTTCTTGTCTTCATCCCCTTGCCGCATCCACGCCAAGAACTCGCGAAAGAGAGAGAACGGTGGATTGGTGACAATAATGTCCGCCTCGTCTCTTAGCCGTTTCACCTCACTGCTACGGAAATCGCCATCGCCTTCCATATAATCCCACTGCAGGTCGTTAAGGTCTATTTTGCCATCGCCTGTGGTATCTTTGTCCAACACGAATATCTTGCCATGGGTATTCGTCTTGCTCTTGTCGAACTTGGGAGACTCCGTTTCTAGGAACGACAGTTGCAGCTGTATTCCTTCCTTATACAACTTACTGTCTTGCGCATAACTGGTGGAGATAAGCTTCTTCAGTCCCAGCGTCTCGAAATTCTGGGCAAAGTATTTTGTGAAGTTGCTCCACTCGGGGTCGTCGCAAGGCAGAAGAACCGTCTTGCCACGAAACACATCGGGATTATAGTCTAGATAGGCCTCCATTTCCGTCTCTATATCATAGAACATGGTATAGAACTCGTCTTTCTTGGCCATGCGTGCATTGTTTAGTGTGCCATTTGCCATACCGATTGATTATTGCTTTAGTGGCATGTGTCTTGTCTGCAGAGGACAAAACGAACTTTTACTGCCATACTTTTTTCTTTTATAAATAAAACGTTCTACAAATTTACTCTTTTTATCTTTCACAGAAGACAAAAAGCTTGATTATTTGGCTTCTCCTTATTAAATATAAACATGCTTGAACGTAAATAAGGAAATGATTGAAATAAAAATAAGGATATACTTGAAACAAAAACACAGAGCCTGTTTCTTCTTCCTTTTCTGGGTGCAAAATTACAAAAACACCCTTCAACAACGGCCAAATACTAGAGAACTTACCCCAATATTACCCTCAAATCGGGTCGATTCTAAAACTTTTCATCATTTTTTTCTTCAAAAATTTGCAGGATTAAAATATAATCCATACCTTTGCACTCGCATTGAGAGAAAGACTTATTTTACCGAGGAGAGATGGTAGAGTGGTCGATTACACCGGTCTTGAAAACCGGCGTACCGAGAGGTACCGGGGGTTCGAATCCCTCTCTCTCCGCTTTTAAAATCCGCAAGTAACTGATTTCTCAGAAACTTGCGGATTTTTCCATTTAAAAACGTTACAATTTAAAGGTTTATACCATGAAAGAACATGAATCGTACCAAGATTTTGATTTGAAAGACTATCCTTCCATTCTTCACTGTCTAAAATATTTTTATCACAAATCAGGTAAGGATAAAGAAACAGGCAGACCTATAGAGGATTGGTTATACAA
>CAVIMN010000022.1:0-31125 GCA_963644035.1 bacterium | reverse complement strand
AGAAGCTGCAGTATTACGCCATGAGCAAGGCAGAACGCTACGCCTACGATGAGCACATCAACGCCGTGATGATACAGAACGACGTTATAGGCAACGCCAAGCGCGAAGGGCTTGCCGAGGGTAGAGCCGAGGGTAGAGCAGAAGGTAGAGCAGAAGGTAGAGCAGAAGGACGGGCAGAGGGCAGAGCCGAAGGACGGGCCGAAGGTATCGTGGAAGGTAGAGCAGAAGGTCGTGCGGAAGGCTTGGCTGAGGGAATTGAACAAGGAATGTCTCAAGGTATGGAGAAAGGAAGGGAGGAAGAACGTGAGGTCAATAGAAGGAAGCTCTTTGACTCAGCAAGGTCAATGCTAGCCGACGGGCTCAGCGCAGAGAAGGTGATGCTTTATACCGGGCTGACACGAGAAGAAATGGAAGAGCTTTTGTAAGGAATAGATTACTAAAAAAAAGTTTGAAATAAGACAGTAAAAAGGTGAAAAAGTAAATTTTTCGCCTTTTTCTTTTGCATAGAAACAAGAATATTCTATCTTTGCAAAAAGAATCTTTATCATAGCCTTTCTTAAGGCTGCTAGAAAAGATAAATTTGAACACTAAAGCATTTATAAACGAAAAAACGCTAACGAAATGAAAAAGGCATTCATTCTCGCAGCCATGGCGGCAGCAACCTTTGTTGCATGTAGCAACGACGATAATTTCACTGACGATAGTTCAACACAATCAGGTTTTACTCTGACGCAGCAGACGCAAGGAGTGATAAAGGGTGTTATTGTAGAGGTAAACGACTATGGTCAGCCTATTCCCAGTTTCACCCCCGCCCAGATGAAGGCGGCAGGCTTTGACTATGCCGACCTTATCAATGTGCGCATCGGCGACACGTTGCAGTTGACAAACGTACCTTACGTAAGCTCATTTAACGAGGTGGCAATACTCGGACCGTCTTATGTTGACTATAACGCGCGTGGCGATGACTACGGCTTTGCTATGCTTAACGGTGACTTCCACTATTATATCGGAGGCAACGTTGGCGATAGCATAACCATGACGCTCTCACAGAAAGGTGGATACAAGGAGACATACGAACTGATGAAGTCGGTATACTCCGTTGAACGGCAGAGCGGCGAGACGGATGCCGAATATGCCAACTTCCGCATGGTCAGTGTGACAGGCGTCAAGCCCGGCGTTCTCTATCGTTCGAGCAATCCGCTGAACCCCGACAAGAACCCTGGGCGTTATGGCGTGGCAGACAGTCTGGCATGCAGCGTAGGAATAAATACGGAGATAGACCTTGCCGACACGCCGCAGAAGGTTGAGGAATATATGCAGCGTGCGGGTTACGCTTCCAGCTACTGTCCGCAGCTATACCGCGAGGGGCGCACTATAGCCTGCGGCATGATGGCCAACAGCTTCTGCGACGATTTCAAGCAAAGGCTAGGCAAAGCCGTGCGCTTCATGCTCGCCCAGCGTCCGCCATATCTCATACACTGCAACGAGGGGAAAGACCGCTGCGGCTTTGTAACCATGGTGTTCGAGGCATTGGCAGGAACACCCGTTGAGGAGTTGCGCCGCGACTATATGACGACAATGCTTAACTTTTACAAGATAGAAGACGGCGGGGCATCCTATCGACTCAGGCAGGAATTGTCTATAGACCGCATGATTTGGCTCATGTGCAACGAGGAGGCACTTTCCAACTACACGGCGATAGACTGGAGCAGCATTGATGTTAGCCGTATCGACTGGGATGCGCTCGGCTTCTACCGTAGCCAACTGTTGCAGGGGGCAAACCTTCAGAAAGCGGCGACGAAGTATCTAACGGAGTGCGGACTGGGACAGTCGGAGATTGACGCCCTGCGCACTCTGCTGCAAACAGGCGAATGATACCCCTTTCTTTGAAAGACGGCATACGTGCATATATGTGGAAAGCAATGGTTGCTTTCCACTTTTTGTTTTTTTATAATGAGCCTTTTTCCTTTTATAATGAACTTATGTTGTTTATAATGAGCTTTTGCCATTTTATAATAATACTTTTCACTATCTAAGCCAACGGCTTTTCTCTATGCGTAAAGCCTGTTTTTCTTATATATAATAAGGTGTAGATGAAAAGAGGCAGCGAAAAAGACAGGAAAAGCACGAAAAATATGCGATAAGACGAAAAAAATAGTAAAATATTCTTTTGGAAAAGAAAAACATACTATCTTTGCAGCAGTTAAGAACACTTAACGAAACAAAAGGCATTACATAACAATTAAGATTATAAACATTAAAGCTATTAGAATTATGGAAAAGATTATTAAGAAAATTGCAGCAACATCAATGGTAGCCCTTGCGGCATTGTTTATGACAACCAGCTTCGCTTCATGCAGCAGTGATGATGACGATATTCCAAGTCCAAAGCAGGAAGAACAATCAGGGCATTATAACTCTAAAATCCACAAGTTTTACACTAACTATGATTACAAGTTCACAGCCGATTTCTTGAAAGTAGCAGATGTAACGTTTACTTACACAGATTCACTCGGACAAGAAAAAACAGATGAAATAAAGATGACTAACCAAAATGCAGAAGTTGGGGAGTACGAAAAAAACATTGTTTATTCAAAAGTTCCGATGACAGTTGCCTATAAGTTGACCATCAAGATGAAGGACAAGAAAGATATCCCTGTACAGAGCGTTTATGAACTCGGATGGTCTGACACTTCAAATGAAGTAGTACCTTGCAGAAATGACGGAACAAAGGTTGCGGCTCTTGTTAAATCTCTGTCACAATACAAAATGTACGGTCCTTCATCAACATCATGCAAGAAAGTTTCGTACGCAGAGCTTGAGGATGCTTTCAAGAACACTAAAGACGGTTTCGAGAACTTTGGTACAACGCGCAAAAATATTTATGTAACAGAATATTCAGTAGGCATCTTCAGAAATAAATAACGCCTAGTTGAGAGAATAACATTCGAAAAAAAACCAAAACATTAAAGCTATTAGAATTATGGAAAAGATTATTAAAAAAATTGCAGCAACATCAATGGTAGCCCTTGCGGCATTGTTTATGACAATCAGCTTCGCTTCATGCAGTGACGACGAAACAACCACCAATACTTTAAAGTCGTCAAAAAAGATTTGTAAGGCTATGGTATTATATCACTATGAATTTACCGCAGACCTTCTGAAAGTTGCAGATGTATCATTCATGTATACAGACTCGTTGGGCGTTGAACACACAGACAAAATAAATATGCCAGAATCAAATACTTCCCCATGGGGCTATACTCGCTATGTGGCATACGCAAAAGTGCCTATGACGTTCCATCATAAGCTGACTATCAAAATGAAGGATAAGAAGGATATTCCGGTGCAGAGTACTTATAACCTTGGTTGGAGTGACAGTCAAAACAAGCTGGCAGGCTATGACGAAAGCTTCTATAAGATAGAAAATCAGGAACTTCCTCTTGGTGAAAGTCCATTTGATATTACCGGAGCTAAATGCAAGTCCGTTACTTATGACACTCTAGAGGACGCTTTCAAGAATAAGACTGACGGTTTCGAAAGAACTGCAACATCAAAGGTTAAGGTTACAGTAAACACTACTGGCATTACAATTTACAGATAGAAAAAGGCCAGACTCTAGATAGAGCATATTACTTTGCGGCAGTCAGAGATTATGGCTGCCGCATTTTTTCAAACACCCACTTAAAGCTATATATTCATTATGGAAAAGATTCTCAAAAGACTAACGGCAATGGCAATGATAGCCATCGCAGCATTTTTCATTACCGCATCATTCGCTTCTTGCACAGCTGATGAAGAAAATGATACCCACAAATCCAGTTCAGAACAACCAGCTGAAGCGACCAGTGCGTTGGCTGCATATTACTTCAAGTTCACCACCGATTTCCTGAAGGTGGCAGACGTAACGTTGACTTACACCGATTCACTTGGTCAGGAGCACATAGACCCTGTGACAATAACTTCGCCTAACAGCAAGACGCAACAGTTCTTCCGTAAGGTGTTCCAGCCAAAGTTGCCCGCAACATTCATGTATAAGCTGACCATCAAGATGAAGGACAAGAAAGACATCCCCGTGCAGAGTATATATCAATTGGGATGGAACGACACGTTCTGCTCTGTTGCTCCTGTTGATTCTCGCAGTACGATAATTCTCGGTTCAACGGAGATGCTCATGCAAAGCCCGTTCCACACTTCTTCCGACAGTTGCAAGAAACTTACCTTCGACGAGCTTGAGAATGCTTTCAAAAACACCGTTAATGGTTTTGAAAACATAGGCACCGCCAAGACGATCATAACAGTTGTTGGCTCGAAAGTAAAGGTTGAAAGACAATAATTTCTTGCTTGTCATAGCGGCAAGCAAAGTAAAAATAGAACCGCCCCTATAACGGCATCAGTCCGTAAGGGGCGGTTCGTTTTTTTTATTGTTCACTCGCTCTTGAAGATTTTTGTTTTGACAAACGGCAGAGCGCGTGTACGGTTTGTTCGGATTGGTCTTTTGTTATGCCTTAGCCATCCTCTTAATGAGTCTGGCAGCTTCGCCGAACCACAATACGAGTGAGGTGAGCGCAATGATCAGAAGCCAGTCGGTCGTACTGAGGCCGCCACCGGCAATGTTGAACATCTGTTGCAGTCCTGGTGTCTCCGTCATGAGAATCTGTCCACCGAGGATAACAAGCACGATAATGATAAAGCACTTCGTGTCTTTCCACGATAAGCCGCTGAAAGCAGAGTCGGAAGTCATAAATGCCTTGGCGTTGAAAAGATTCCAGAACTGCAGCATTACGAATATTGTGAAGAATAGGCTCAGTTCGTAAGTGGAAAGTCCGTTGTATTCTCCCCAAGCGGCATCTCCGCTCAGTACTTGGGCAAACGAAGTAACGTCAGAGTGTTGGAAGAACAGCAGTATAGCCAGGAGTATGACCGTGAACAGTATGCCCACTCCCAGTATGCCCTTCCGCATACCTTTCAGCACGTGCTCATCCATAGAGCGAGGCTTCTCGTCCATCACGGCTTTCGATGGTGGCAGAGAGGCGAGAGCCAAAGCGGCAAAGGTATCCATAATGAGGTTAACCCAAAGCATCTGTGTTACCGTCAGCGGCGACTCTGTGCCGATGAACGCCCCGATGGCAACGATAAGGCACGCCACCACGTTCACGGTGAGCTGGAAGAGAATGAACCTCTTGATGTTTTTGTAAAGTGAGCGTCCCCACATCACGGCATTGGCAATGGTGGCGAAGGAGTTGTCGAGTATGGTCATGTCGCTAGCCTCCTTAGCCACAGCCGTTCCGTCGCCCATTGACAGACCCACGTTTGCAGCATTCAGAGCAGGAGCATCGTTCGTTCCGTCGCCAGTCACGGCAACCACGTAGCCCAGTCCCTTTAGCGTGCGTACGGCACGGTCTTTGTCGTTGGGGCGTGCGCGTGATATTATTTTCACTTTCGGCAGACGTGCTTTCAGTTCCTCGTCGGAGAGGGCAGCCAACTCAGTGCCGATGAGCAGGTTCTCGTCGGTGTCGGTGTCCTTCCACAGTCCGAGCTGTCGTCCTATCTCCTTAGCCGTGCCAGGAGCATCGCCCGTAACGATTTTCACCTGTATGCCAGCGTTGAGACATTCGTCAATTGCAGCAGGCACATCGCTGCGCACGGGGTCTTCTATCCCCACGATGCCCATCATTGTCAGGTCCTTGATGTTAAGTCGTCCGTCGGCAAAAACGCCCTCAGCAGTCTCCGTTTCCTTGTATGCAAAAGCCAAAGTGCGGTTAGCGTGGCTCTGATATTCAGCCAGCTTGTCGGTGTAAGCCTTCTTCTCAGCCTCAGAAAGACAGCACATAGCCATGAGGATATCGGGTGCACCTTTTACGTAAACGACCGTCTTTCCCGTAACGGCAGATTTAACCACCGTAGCCATGTATTTCAGTTCTGTGGTAAACTGCAATCTGTCGATAGTCTCTGCCGCCTCTCTAAGCTTCAGATAGTTCACACCCTTAGAGTTGAGCCATAGCAGCAACGCTCCCTCGGTGGGGTTTCCCACGGCTTTCGTCTTTTCCGCATCGGAGAAGTCCAGATGCGCAGTGGTGTTCACGGCGATACACTCCTTGAGCAATTCCTGTTGCCTTTGCGCTTCATCCGTTTCGCCCTTCATGCAAGGGAAGAGCGAGTCGACAACGCTCATCTGGTTGAACGTCAGCGTACCGGTCTTGTCGGAACATATAACCGACACAGCCCCCATCGTCTCGCATGCGTGCATTGTGCGCGGCAGAGTGTTCTGCTTCATCAGTCGTTTCATGCTGAATGCCAGACTTAGCGTAACCGCCATGGGCAGACCCTCAGGCACGGCTACAACCACGAGTGTTACGGCAATCATGAACGAATTGAGCAGATAGCTAACGAAAGCCATTGTGTTCTCCGTTCCGTCAAGGCTAAAACCATCTTGTAGACAATACATCAGAACCCTACCTATAATGATAATGGCTCCAACGCCATAGCTTGCTTTCGAAACGAGAGTAGCCAACTGGTCCAGCTTCCGGCTGAGCGGCGTAGCTTCACTGTCTTTCACCTGTGCAGCCTCAAACACTTTTCCGCAGGCAGTGGCATCTCCCACGGCAAAGACCTCAGCCACGCAGTCGCCTTCCATCACCGTGCAACCCTTTAGAACGTGGTTTGAAGGATAGGTAGCGTCCTTGTCGAAGTGTGCAGGGTCGGTAGTCTTGGCACATTGAGGCTCACCCGTGAGCGAAGACTCGTTCATTGTCAGGTTCATGCACTCTATTATTTCCGCATCAGCCGGCACCTCTTCACCGGCAGCCAGCAAGACGATGTCGCCCACCACGATATCCCTTCTTGGCACTTGGCAGACATTGTTGTTGCGTATAACCCGGACAGGCGTGTCGTCGTTAACCTCGTTGAGGCTCTTGAACGTTTTTTCGTTCTGCGCTTCCAGAAAGTGCGCAACAGTTGTAGCCAGCAATACAGCCAACGCAATGCCGATAGGTTCGAAATAAGGCTGTAGTCCTTCTGCCTGTCCGAACACACCCTCGTAGAACGATATACCTCCAGAGAGCAGCAAGGCGAAGAGAAGGATTGTGAACAGAGGGTCCATCTTGAACTTCTTTTCTTCCTCATCCCATTTCCCGCCCATGAAGGCAACGAAATAAGTAAGAATGAAGAGCACCATCCCTAGGGTTGGCGCAATCCACAGTCCGTCGTGACTGTAAATGCCCGTTGCCGGAAGCATCACGGCAGCCAGTGCAGCAATGGCAACTATGGCAAGGTCAACTTTCAGCAGCCAGAAGTGCATGCATTTCTTTATTTTTTCCCATGTTGATTCCTCTGCGGGCGGTGTCAGAATGTTGGCACCGTGTTTTTGTCGGCTTTCGAGCACCTGGGCATCGGTCAAGCCGGAGTGATGATGTTTATTGTTCATTCAGAATAAAAATTTCTTTTGTGTGAACGCAATGAAATAGTGTATGTAACACAGCGTTTTGCCTATGTCTTCTTCTTTTTATGAAATCTTAATATGTTTTCGCATCTTCTAAAGAAAAGCGCATAGCTTGTTTATGAGGAAGTATTTTGCCGAGTGTCCAGAGTAGGCGATAGGGAACAGTGCCCGCTGCCTCAGCGTTTCCACCCTCATTCTTATTTGTCTTCTTGAGCGGGTAAGTTTCAATACGTCAACTATGTATTCTGCCGTGAGCAGAGCCACTCTCCGCCTCAACACCTTTTGTGCTGCCGGTGGCATGCGCTGTGCTATGTTGTCGAGGCGCAGGATAAGTGCAAGGTCATCGTCAAGCCTTTCCGCCACGAGTCTCTTGTCCCGACGGTTCACGCCTTTATGTTCGCCGTCGTCATTACGGCAACATGCAGCCGTGTCCGTCTCCGTTATCGTGTCGGCTCTTAGTATAAGAAGCGTAGCGAACTCCTCGTCGGCACTATCTTCTGCAGCTTCCGTGTTGAACGATAGTCCATTAGCTTTTTTTGCCGTGAAGAGAAGGCGGCACGTGTCAGGCAGACTTGTGCCCGTTTCCCGCATGAAGCGTATGCCGTCGAGTGTCTTTTCTTCGGTGCAAGGCGTGTCAACCGCAGGGCTGTTTGAGGAGCGGAATGTTATAATGTCCGGACTGTTGTATCTCGCCACGTCCACGCAATGCCCGTATGCAGCAGGCAAAAGCCTTGTGTTGGCATCGAGTATCTGGATGTATTTTCCGCGGGCAATCCTCATGGCCAGGTTGCGTGCGGCAGATATTCCCGCATGTGGTTGTCGCACAAGGAGCATCTCGTCGGCAATGCTCTCAGCGGCATTGAACTCCGCGAGTGGTGTTCCGTCGCCCACCACGATGATTTCCCTTTCCTCCTCCCTGAGTTGCAGGGCGAGAATGCTTTCCGCACATTCTTTTATCGCCGTGCCGTTTTTGCCACGGTCTATGATGATGAAGCTAATTAAAGGTGTATTCATAATTTGTGTTGTGCTTTGAATGGATTATCGAATACTCTTTACCCATATTAAAAATATGTAAGTACCTAATGTTTTCTGTTACAAAAGGCTTTCTTTTGAAAACCGCTTTGCAAAATTACGAAATTTTTATGTATCTTTGCCGCTCAATATAGGAAACATAACAACAAAAAGAAATATGTCCAAGAAATTTGCCGAACATTCAGGCTTGAACCTGACAGAGGTTAACAAAGAGATACTTGAGATGTGGAACCGTGAGGATGTGTTCCACAAGTCGGTGGACGAGCGCGAAGGCTGCCCACAATTCGTATTCTTCGAAGGTCCCCCTTCAGCCAATGGGCATCCCGGAATCCATCACGTGTTGGCACGTTCCATCAAGGACACGTTCAACCGCTACAAGACCATGAAGGGCATGCAGGTTCACCGCAAGGCAGGATGGGACACCCACGGACTTCCCGTTGAACTTGGCGTGGAAAAGGAACTTGGCATAACAAAGGCAGACATTGACAATCCCGAATCGCCAAAGTGCGTTTCCGTTGAGGAATACAACAACAAGTGCCGCGAGAATGTCATGAAGTTCACTGCTGAGTGGCGCAAGCTTACTGAAGAGATGGGCTATTTCGTGGACCTTGACCATCCATACATCACATACGACAACAAATACATCGAAACATTGTGGTGGCTTCTCAAGCAACTCTACAACAAAGACTTGCTCTATAAGGGATATACCATACAGCCTTACAGTCCGGGAGCCGGCACAGGACTCAGCTCACACGAGCTGAACCAGCCAGGATGCTACCGCGACGTAAAGGACACCACATGTACTGCCCTCTTTGAAGTACTCGATCCGAAAGAAGAATGGACCAAGTGGGGCAAGCCGTACTTCATGGCTTGGACAACAACACCGTGGACATTGCCTTCTAACACAGCCCTCTGCGTAGGTCCGTCGTTCAAGTATGTGGCAGTAGAAACATACAATGCATACAACGATGCGCCTGTAACAGTGATTATGGCAGAGGCTCTCGTCGGCGCATACCTGAAGCCCGAGGGCAAGGATGCTCCTATGGATGGCTATAAGCATGGCGACAAGGTAGTGCCTTACCGTATCGTGGGCGAATATGGCGGCCGTGAACTTGAGGGAATGCACTACAAGCAGCTCATGCCGTGGGTGAAGCCTACAGCCAAACTCGACAAGAATTCACCCGCTTTCGTGAAGGACTTTGCCGATGCTCATCCGGAAAAGGTGTTCCAGGACGAGAGCGGAAAAGATACATTCGTAGAGATGGAAGACATGGCGTTCCGCGTGATACTCGGCGACTACGTTACGATAGACGACGGTACGGGTATCGTGCATATCGCACCTACGTTCGGTGCAGATGACGCCAAGGTGGCAAAGGATGCCCACATCCCTTCACTCTTCCTCATCAACCGCAAGGGCGAGACACGTCCGATGGTGGATTTGGAAGGAAAATACTACACAATAGATGAACTTGACCCTAACTTCACCAAGGCTTGCGTAGACTGCGACGCTTATTCCCGTCACGCAGGCGACTATGTGAAGAACGCATACGCTCCTGAATTCAACAAAGACGGCAAGTACGACGAGAAGGCAGCGCAAAAGGCAGAAGACCTTAATATCGTTATCTGCATGGAGATGAAGCAGGAAGGCACAGTGTTCAAGATAGAAAAGCACGTGCACAATTATCCACACTGCTGGCGCACCGACAAGCCAATCCTCTATTATCCGCTCGATAGCTGGTTCATACGCTCAACGGCAAAGAAGGATCGTATGGTGGAACTAAACAAGACCATCAACTGGCAGCCGGAGTCAACGGGTACTGGACGCTTTGGCAACTGGCTTGAGAACCTCAACGACTGGAATCTCTCACGCTCCCGCTTCTGGGGCACACCGCTCCCGATATGGCGCGACGAGGACGGTGAGGAGCTGTGTATTGGTTCGCTCGAAGAGCTTTATGCCGAGATAGAGAAGAGTGTTGCTGCTGGTATTATGGCTAGCAACCCGCTGAAGGAAAAAGGCTTCGTTCCGGGTGATTACTCGCAGGAGAACTATGACAAGATAGACTTGCACCGTCCTTACGTAGACAACATCGTTCTCGTAAGTGCAACAGGCAAGGCAATGATGCGTGAAACAGACCTCATCGACGTATGGTTCGACTCAGGTTCAATGCCTTATGCACAGGTGCATTACCCGTTTGAAAACCGCGAACTCATCGACAACCGTTTGGCTTTCCCCGCAGACTTCATCAATGAGGGTGTTGACCAAACGCGCGGATGGTTCTTCACGCTCCACGCCATAGCAACAATGGTGTTCGACAGCGTGGCGTTTAAGAACGTTATTTCCAGCGGACTCGTGCTTGATGCCAAGGGAAACAAAATGTCAAAGCATGTTGGCAACGTGGTCGATCCGTTTATGATGATAGAAAAGTATGGTGCCGACCCCGTGCGCTTCTATATGATGACCAACTCCGAACCATGGGATAACCTCAAGTTCGACGCAAACGGAGTGGACGAGGTGCGCCGCAAGTTCTTCGGCACACTCTACAATACTTACTCCTTCTTCAGTCTCTACGCAAACGTAGATGGCTTCGACTGCTCGCAGCCCGAAGTGCCGTTGGCAGAGCGTCCGGAGATTGACCGCTGGATTCTCTCTGTGCTTCATACCCTTGTGAAGGGAGTAGACCGCGAATTGTCCAACTATGACCCCACACGTGCCGGACGACTGATAGACAACTTCGTGAACGACGACCTCAGCAACTGGTATGTACGCCTCAACCGCAAACGCTTCTGGGGCAAGGAAATGAGTCAGGACAAGCTCTCTGCTTATCAGACCCTTTACACTTGTCTGGAAACAGTGGCAAAACTGCTTGCTCCATTCGCTCCGTTCTATGCCGACAGACTCTATCTTGACTTGACGACAGCCACAGGACGCGGAGGCGAATGTTCCGTACATCTTGCAAAATTCCCTGAGGCAGACGAGACAGTCATAGATACCGACCTTGAAGCTCGCATGAGCATGGCACAGAAGATTACGTCAATGGTTCTTGCTCTGCGCCGTAAGGTTAACATCAAGGTGCGCCAGCCGCTGCAGGCAATAATGATACCAGCCGTTGACGAGCAGCAGAAACGCCACATCGAGGCTGTGGAAGACCTCATTAAGGGCGAGGTTAACGTTAAGGAACTGCGTTTCGTTGAGGGTTCTGGCGTCTTGGTGAAGAAGGTGAAGTGCAACTTCCGCACCATGGGCAAGAAGTTCGGCAAGATGATGAAAGGCATCGCCGCTGCAATGGACGGTCTCTCGCAGGAAGATATCTCTCGCCTTGAGGCAGAAGGCACAATCCGTTTGATAGTAGACGGACAGGAAGCCATTGTTGAGGCCAGCGATGTTGAGATAATCAGCGAGGACATTCCAGGATGGCTCGTCAGCAATGAGGGCAACCTGACCGTAGCGTTAGAGGTTGAATTGACCGACGAACTGCGCAACGAGGGTATGGCGCGCGAACTCATCAACCGCATACAGAACTTGCGCAAGGAAACAGGTCTTGAGATAACCGACCGCATCAACGTCACGGTTACGCCAAATCCTAGTGTTGAGTCATCGCTTCAGGGATATGCGGAATACATCAAGACACAAGTGCTTGCCGACAGCATTGAGCTGAAAGACAACGACGGAGCAGAAACCGTTATTGATGAACTGAAACTTAATATAAAGGTTGTAAAAGCCTGAAAGTAAGATAAAAAGGGCAGGATGGAAGAATGTTCCATCCAGCCCTTTAAGCTTTGAAAGACAAACCTTCAACTAATCAACACAACCGCCGCACGGCACACACACTATGCAAGTGCGGAAAACTTAAAACCTTCAATATTATGGCTACAGAAAAAACACGCTACAGCGACGAGGAACTGGAGGAATTTCGCGAGATAATCAACGAGAAACTTCTCTTGGCAAGGAAAGACTACACAAAGATGATGCGCACTCTGATGAACGCCGACGGCAATGATGTTGAGGACACATCGCCCACTTACAAGGTGCTCGAAGAAGGCAGCGCAACACAGTCTAAAGAAGAGATGATGCAACTGGCATCGCGCCAGCAGAAATTCATACAGGGGCTTGAGGCCGCTCTCGTACGCATCGAGAACAAGACATACGGCATCGACCGCATAACGGGCGAACTCATACCCAAAGAACGTCTGCGCGTCGTGCCACACGCTACACTTAGCGTGGCATCAAAAAACGCAAGAAGAAAATAATGGCATTAAGCATAAAGAACAGGAAATGGCTTTTGGCGGCGCTAACCGTGGCGCTCGCCATAGTCATTGACCAATGGATAAAATTTGAAGTAAAGACAGGACTGCCGCTTGGCGGAGAGATACGCATTGCCGACTGGTTCTACATAAAATTCATCGAGAACAACGGTATGGCATACGGCATGACGTTTATCAACAAACCCGTGCTTTCCATATTCCGCATAATTCTCATCTCTCTGCTCGGATGGTATACTTGTAGGCAGATAAAGGCAGGAGCACGCACAATTTACGTTTTCACGCTGAGTCTAGTCTTTGCCGGTGCAGTGGGAAACCTCATCGACTGCATGTTCTACGGACTGATATTCAACGCCTCCTCACCGTTCTATGTGTCGTATCTCGTGCCCTTTGGCGAGGGGTATTCCACGTTCCTGACGGGAAAGGTGGTCGACATGTTCTATTTCCCTATAATCCGCACCACGTGGCCCGATTGGATGCCGTTGTGGGGTGGACAGGAATACGTGTTCTTCAGTCCTGTGTTCAATTTCGCCGACGCATGCATAAGCGTAGGCTTCGTGTTGCTGCTTCTTTTTTGCCGCGGGGAATTGTCGGAAATCTCGCTTGAACACAAACGTAACGCCACGGGCAAAGCAACAGAGCACCACGGGGATAAAAAATAGAAGAAAGAAGAACAGACATGACGCAATCCACGACAAAACTTTTGGTACTTTTCGCCCTCGTTGCACTATGCTTGCTCAGTTCCTGTAAGCCGCAGGTGCCGTCGCGTTATCTGCAGCCCGACGAAATGGAAGATATCCTTTACGATTTCCATCTCGCCATGGCCATGGACCCACAGAGCGGTTCGGGAGCTTCCAGCGGGTTTGATGCAATGCAGATGAATATAGGTGGCATGCCGTCCCCCGAATCCGAATTAAACGGCTACCGTACCCGGCAGATAGAAGCCTCAGTGTTGAAGAATCACGGCGTAACACCGGCAGAGTTTGATTCCGCACTCGTTTATTACACGCGCCATTCCGACCGTTTTCAGCAGATATACGAGAACATATCCAAACGCCTCTCCGACGAGGCAATGGCCTTGGGCGCATCGGCAAGCGACATAAGCAATTTCGGCGAAAACTTCAGTACTGGCGATACAGCCAATATATGGAAAGAGATGCCATCGCATGTGCTTACAACAACAGAACCTTTCAACATAGTCTCCTTCTCCTTGGAGGCAGACACGGCATATCACCGCGGTGACAAGATAGTATTGAGCTTCGACACGCAGTTTATTCTTCAGGACGGCATGAAGGATGCTGTGGCAATGCTCGCCGTAACGTTCCAAAACGATAGCGTCGGCACTAGAGTGGTGCACATGCAGTCGTCAGAAAACTACAACCTTGCCGTAAGTGACGACCAGCGTCTTGGCATAAAGAATGTGAAAGGCTTTATATCACTGCAGAACAGAGCCGACCAGACACGCACAACACTCAAGCTCTTGTTCCTTCAGAACATACGCTTGATACGTTGTCACCAGAAGGAGGCACCTGCAGTTCCCACACCTGTAACTGAAGAAAAGCTAGATACTAATGAAAATACGCAGAATAGCCAGCAACAGAGTATGCATCAACGACCGATTATTAGGTCGGTACGTAGTGGAAGTGTGCGCTGACCGCGTTAAAGCTTACTATCCTCTTGACGGCGAGCTGCCCTTCACCGAGTGGCTCGCCGAGGACATACTCATTGAGGAAAGACGTTGTGAAGACGGCTCAACTGAGCTGGTGTTCCGCCTGGCGGAGCACTGCCGGTGAGCCGTTTTTGCTTTTCTTTGTAAGGCAACGCAAATATGTATTAACGTTAAGGCGAAAAAGCGGACAAAACGTTGCGGCAAACGAAAAAAAACAATATCTTTGCATAAGACAGGCTGCACTCGGCAATTTGAGAACAAGGTTCTCATTGCGCTCGTTGGCACAGCCTTTGCATAAGACAGGCTGCACAGTCTTTAGCAAACCCGTTCAGACGGCTTGAAATCTAATTGAAAAACAAAGAAAATCAATCAATCTAAACACAAATTATTATGGAAAATAACAAGGAACTCATTGCACAATGTGAGAAAAAGGCCCAGGCATGGCTCTCGCCCTCGTTCGACGAAGAGACACGCGCCGAAGTAAAGGCAATGCTTGAGGCTGACGACAAGACAGCTCTCGTTGACGCTTTCTATCAGAACTTGGAATTCGGTACGGGCGGTCTGCGCGGTATCATGGGTGCCGGCACAAACCGCATGAACAAATATATCGTGGGTATGGCAACACAAGGCTTTGCCAACTACATTCTCAAGGCTTTCCCGGGAGAAGAAAACCTCAGCGTAGTTGTTGGTCATGACTGCCGCAACAACTCACGACTCTTTGCCGAGACTGTTGCTGCCATCTTCTCAGCAAACGGCATTAAGGCTTATCTCTTCGAGAGTCTGCGCCCCACACCAGAGATTTCCTTCGCCATACGTCAGCTTGGCGCAAAGGCTGGTGTAAACGTTACTGCTTCACACAATCCAAAAGAATACAACGGCTACAAGGCATATTGGAGCGATGGCGCACAGGTGCTCGCTCCCCACGATACCGGTATCATTGAGGAAGTGAACAAGGTGACCATCGAAGATGTTAAGTTTGAGGCAGACTGGGACAAGATAAAGATTATCGGTGGCGAGATGGACTGCGACTATGTAAACGCAGTGCATGAGGCAATGATAGACCAGGACGTTATCCTGCGTCAGAAAGACCTCAACATCGTGTATACTCCTATGCACGGCACCGGACGCGTTATCGTTCCCCTCTGTCTGCGCTCCTGGGGCTTCCAGAACATCAACGTTGTGCCTGAACAGATGGTAATCGACGGTAATTTCCCGACAGTCGTTTCGCCTAACCCCGAAAACGCCGAAGCAATGACGCTAGGAATGAAGCTCGGAACAAAGCTCAACGCCGACCTTGTTGTTGCAACAGACCCCGATGCCGACCGCCTCGCTATAGTATGCCGCGACGACAAGGGCGAGTGGGTAATCATCAACGGCAACCAGACATGTATGATGTTCTGCTACTACATCATCGAAAACAAGAAGAAGCTGGGCAAGCTCAAGCCTACAGACTATCTCGTTAAGACAATCGTAACCACGGAAGTGATTGCCGAAATAGCAAAGAAGAACAATGTTGAACTGCGCGACTGCTACACTGGCTTCAAGTGGATAGCACGCGAGATAGCACTTTCTGAAGGCAAGCAAGACTACATCGGCGGTGGTGAAGAGAGCTTCGGCTTCCTGCCTTACGACAAGGTGCGCGATAAGGATGCACCAGCTTCCATCTGTCTTATCTGCGAGATTGCGGCTTGGGCAAAAGATCAGGGCAAGACACTCTACGACCTGCTCATGCAGATATATCTTGAATACGGCTACTCTAAGGAAACAACCGTAAATGTTGTACGTCCGGGCAAGACTGGTGCCGACGAGATAAAGCAGATGATGGAGAACTTCCGCAGCAATCCGCCAAAGGAACTCGGCGGTAGCAAGGTCGTTGTATGGAAAGACTACAAGTCGCTGGAGCAGACATTTGCCGACGGCACGAAGAAACCGCTCGACATGCCAACGACAAGCAACGTGCTGCAGTGGTTCTGCGACGACAACACTAAGGTAAGCGTTCGTCCGTCGGGCACAGAACCGAAGATTAAGTTCTATATTGAGGTTAAGGACACAATGAAATGCCCTGGTTGCTACGAACGTTGCACAAACGATGCCAACGAGAAGATTGAAGCAATCAAGAAGTCGTTAAACCTGTAATGAAACATTGAAACCGGAATACCGGCATATACCATCCGGCGGGACTGCCACTATCCAAGGCTCTGTCCCGCCGGATTTCTTGTTTGTCGGCATTGACTTATAACCCGAATTTATTAACTTTGCAGCAAACTGAAACAGCGATGAACGTAGAAAAGATAAAAGAGATTATAGAGAGTGAACCAAACCTCTCAACAGCCTTAGGCATGCACTTCATTTCAACCCCCGAGCCGGACACGTGTATTGCCACCATGACCGTTGACGAGCGCAACCGCCAGCCTTTCGGATTTCTGAGCGGAGGAGCTTCATTGGCACTTGCCGAGAATGTGGCAGGGGTCGGCTCTTGTGCCATCTGTCCCAACAAGGTATGTGTCGGCGTGAGCGTTAGCGGACAGCATGTGAAGTCTGTGCGTGAGGGAGACACCGTAACGGCTTATGCCCAGCTGCTCAGCAAAGGCCGCAAGCTACATGTGTGGCAGGTGGATATCACCGACTCCAACGGTGAACTCATCTCCACGGTGCATGTTACCAACTACGTTAAAACACCGCAGCCCAAGGAGGAAAAGGTGTGAAGTGTATTGCCGTCTATAGATTTCCTCGCGAGGGAACACTATGCCACTACATAGAGAACGACGACAGTCAACTGGATGTGATACGCAATTTCAGTACTCTGCGCCATGCCACGGGCTTTGTCTTTGCCCCGTTTGAACAGGATGCAGACAACCCGATGGTAAGCTTCAACGCCGGATGCAGTCGTGAGATAGAGCTTGACGATGTAGGGAAATTGTCATGTCCTGTTTACGACGAGGAGAAAGACGTTTCGTCAACCCATGACGAACGCGCCTCCTATGCAGCCGACTTCAAGGCATTTCACGATGCACTGCAAGGCGGACGGTATGATAAGCTCGTACTCTCGCGCAGTCATGTGATTAAGATGGATGCAGTTCCGCAAGGTATGCAACTCTTTGTAAGGGCGGCACGCCAGAATCCCAATTGTTTCGTGGCACTGATCAGTACGCCCCAAACAGGAACGTGGCTTACGGCAACCCCGGAGATACTCATAGAGCAGCAAAACGGCGTGTTCAAGACAATGGCTCTCGCCGGGACGCAGAAGCTAGAACCCGCTGAAGGAGACGACGCACTTAAGAAGGTGGAGTGGGACGCAAAGAACCGTCGTGAGCAGGCATGCGTGGCAGAATACATACGCCGCCGTTTGGAGGCGATAAACGTTGACTATACTGAAAGTCCGGCGGCAACAGCTAGGGCAGGAACACTTGCCCATATAAAGACAGACTTCACCTTTGGTATATCTTCCGCCCCAGGACTTACACCGTTGCAGATAGCCTCAAAGCTTCACCCCACACCTGCAGTGTGCGGACTGCCTGCCATAGAAGCAAAAAACTTCATTCTTGAGAACGAGCATACACGCCGAAGTTATTACAGCGGCTTTTGCGGAACGGTGGATGCGCTGCAAAGCGAGGCGCATCTCTTCGTCACTCTGCGCTGCATGCACATTGGGTCAACGGCATGCACGCTCTATGCCGGTGGTGGTCTGCTGGCGGAAAGTGTGGAAGAAGACGAATGGACAGAGACAAACAACAAGATGCTCGCCATGCGCAAGGCATTGGCAGAATAAAGAAACACTTAAGTTGCAACACTAAAAGATAAGAAGACAGAAATGTATTCAGATAAATATACAGTAAATGCGCTCACCGCGCTTCTAGTGGCAAAGGGCGTAAGGCATGCAGTGTTATGCCCCGGGTCGCGGAACATACCGCTTGTGGCAGACTTCTGCGAAGTGGAGCAGGTGGAGTGTCACGCTGTTACAGACGAGCGATCTGCCGCATTCTATGCGTTGGGCATAGCCCTCGCAGTCAAGCAGCCTGTAGTGCTATGTCTTACAAGCGGTTCGGCATTACTAAATGCTGCACCGGCAGTATGCGAAGCCTTCTATAGACACGTGCCACTCATTGTGCTTTCTGCCGATAGACCGAAGGCTTGGATTGACCGAATCGACGGCCAGACAATACGTCAGGCAGGGGCTTTGGCAAATTTCGTTCGGGCGCAGGCCGATATTGACGATGCCGCCGAATCAGACGCCGCCACTTGCAGCATGCAGGCACTCCAGCTCAACAATACTATAAACCGAGCATTGGAGGGCGAGGGCGGACCGGTTCATATCAACGTGCATATATCCGAACCGTTCTTCTCGTTTACCACTCCACAACTCCCCACCGTGCGCAACATTGCGCCGCTTTCATCTGCCGATATGCTTGGCGAAGAAGAGCTAAGTGTGGCGCGCCGCTTCATGGCTACTGCCAACAGGATGATAGTAATCGGGCAATTGCCGTTTGCCGACAAAGAGACAAACATGCTCGTAAGGCAGCTGAAAAAACATTGCCTTGTGGTCTGCGAATGTCTTTCGTCAGCCTCAAGCGATCCTTCCGACCGCATAATGGCAGCTTTCATGCGTGGCGACAAGGTAACGCCAATAGACTTCCTCGTCTCCATGGGCGGTAATTTCGTTGGGAAGAACATAAAGAAGTTCTTGCGCTCACGCACGGTAAAGGAACACTGGGAAGTGAATGCCGACGGTGTGGCGCACGACACGTTTGGGGCGCAGACCGGCATAGTGAGAGCCAGGGCAAAAATTTTCCTCCGTGCCTTGCTGCATTGTTGCGAAGAGGTGCAGCCATCTTGTCCGCTTATGGAGAAATGGAACGAAGCACGAGAGCTCACGCAGAGGGCAATCGACACGTATGAACCGCATTTTTCCCAACTTATGGCAGTAAGGGAGTTGGAAAATTCGCTTGAGGACATGGATTACGACAGTCACGTGCATTATGCCAACAGTATGGCGGTGAGGGTAGGAAGCCTCTACGCCGGGCATTATGTGTGGTGCAACAGGGGCGTAAACGGCATAGAGGGGAGTATTTCCACTGCCGCCGGATTCTCGCTCGCCACAACCGACAAAGTGTTCTGCGTTACGGGCGACCTAAGTTTCTTCTACGACCAGAATGCTCTTTGGAACACAGCCTTGAGAGGTAATCTGCGCATACTTCTAGTGAACAACTCCTGTGGAGGCATATTCTCGCAGCTCAGCGGGTTGAACCTTCCGTCTGAAACGATGCGCTTTGTGGCAGGGCAGCACACGTCATGCGCAAGAGGCATCTGCGAGCAGAACGATATAGGTTATTTGAAGGCAGGCAACACCGAAGAACTGCAGCGCGCCATGGCTCTGTTCATGACCGAAGAGACCAAAAGACCGGTTGTGCTGGAGGTGTTCACAAATGCAGACGATGACAGGAATGAATTTGCAGCATTGGTGAAAAAACAGATTAACGGAATAAAATAAATATATACATATCAGAATATTATGGCAAACAGATTATGGAAAAGCATAGAGGGCTTCGACTTTAAGGAGATCCTTTTTGAAGAGTGTGACGGCGTGGCTAAGATAACAATCAACCGTGAGCGTTACCGCAATGCCTTCACTCCGCTTACTACCCACGAGATGAGCCAAGCCTTTGCCTATTGTCGCGAGGCGCAGCGCATAGGAGTGGTGATACTTACCGGGGCGGGCGACAATGCATTCTGTTCCGGCGGCGACATGCACGTAAAGGGTCGCGGCGGATATGTAGGCCAGGACGGAGTGCCACGCCTTAATGTGCTTGACGTTCAGAAGCAGATACGCTCTTTGCCGAAACCCGTCATTGCCATGGTTAACGGTTATGCCATAGGCGGTGGCCACGTGCTTCACCTTATGTGTGACCTCACGATAGCCAGCGAGAATGCCATCTTCGGACAGACAGGACCAAAGGTTGGCTCTTTTGATGCCGGTTTCGGGGCTTCGTATCTGGCGCGTATCGTTGGGCAGAAGAAGGCTAGGGAGATATGGTTCCTGTGCCGACAGTATTCTGCCGAGGAAGCGGAGCGCATGGGAATGGTAAACAAAGTCGTTCCGCTGGAGCGGCTTGAGGACGAGTGCATGGAGTGGGCTCAAACAATGATGGAACGCAGTCCGCTCGCACTGCGCATGATTAAGGCAGGACTTAACGCTGAACTCGACGGACAGGCTGGTATTCAGGAATTGGCTGGCGACGCCACAATGCTCTATTACTTCCTGGATGAGGCTCAAGAAGGCGGAAAAGCGTTCCTCGAGAAACGCAAGCCTGACTTTAGCAAATATCCTAAACTGCCTTAATTACAGGGGAATACAATAGATGAATAATCTGAAGATATCCATAGAGCCGCGCGAGTTGCATTTCTTGCAGCCTGCTGGCACTTCGCGAGGTGTCTATACAACGCGAAAGATATGGCTGCTCAACGCAACGAGCGACGACTATCCAGGAAGAACTGGGGTGGGGGAGTGTGCTCCACTGCCAGACCTTAGCTGCGACTGGACCGAGGGCTATGGCGACAGATTGCGTGCTCTCTGTGACATTGTTGAGATGAAAGGCGACCTTGACGCTGCAATCCTCCGGCCCTATCCATCGGTACTCTTTGCTTTGGAAACGGCACTGATGAGGCTACGGCAAGGTGAGATAATATTCAACACCCCGTTTGCGCGCGGTGAGGCAGGCATACCGATAAACGGACTGGTATGGATGGGGTCGTTTGACGAGATGAACAGGCGCATGGAAGAGAAGCTGAAGGCTGGTTTCACATGCATAAAACTGAAAATAGGGGCAATAGATTTCGAGTCTGAGCTTGCCTTGGTGAAGAGTATACGCAGCCGTTTCTCTGCCGATACCGTGGAGCTGAGAGTTGATGCAAACGGAGGATTCTCTGAGCAGGATGCGCCAGCCAGACTGGAACAGCTCTCGCATTACGCCATCCACTCAATAGAACAGCCCATACGTCAGCGCAACTGGCGTGCAATGGCGCGGTTGTGTGCCGTTACCCCGTTGCCTATTGCCCTGGACGAGGAGCTTATTGGCGTAAACCTTCCGGGAATGAAACGTGAACTGATGGAAACAATCCGTCCGCAATATATCGTGCTGAAGCCCTCGCTCCACGGCGGTATATGCGGTACGCAGGAATGGATACGTCTTGCCCGCGAATATGGAGCCGGATGCTGGATAACGAGTGCACTGGAGGGCAGCATAGGACTGGATGCCGTGGCGCAGTTTGCTGCCCATGAGTTCATGCCCGATGAAATAACTGCCCAGTCGTGTATGCCGCAAGGCCTTGGCACAGGCACTCTATATGCAGACAATCTTCCGCCGCATACAGAAGTTCGCGGTAACCGTATATACAGAATAGCAGGGACATCCTGCAAATAAACAAATAGAACAGCATGCCCGAAAATTACGATGCCCACAAGGAGCTGGAGACATTCCTCAGCGAATGGCATTCAAGCGACAGTTGCCTGACCGTGCATACCAGCGGTTCTACGGGAGATCCTAAGCCTCTGCGTGTGGAGAAGCGACGTATGGAGGCGAGTGCCCGTATGACATGCCGCTTTCTCGGTCTGTCTTCTCGCGACACGGCGCTGCTGTGCATGCCGTTAAGATACATCGCTGGGAAAATGGTCGTGGTGAGGAGTTTGGTGGCGGGCATGCAGATTATTAACGTCAAGCCCTCTTCACGTCCGTTGGCTTCGCTCGACAAAGTGCCGTCGTTCGCCGCCATGGTGCCACTGCAGGTGGCATGCAGCGTGGAGAATGCTGGCGACCTTGAAAAGCTACGCTCCATACGCAATCTCATCATTGGCGGTGGGGCAGTAGACGAGAGGCTGGCTAGCGTTTTGCGAGGTTTCCCCAATGCCGTTTGGAGCACATACGGTATGACAGAAACGCTCTCCCACATCGCAATGCGGCGCATCAGCGGGAAGGAAGCCGACGAATACTATTCCCCGTTGCCCGGTATTCGCGTGTGGCTTAATGCCGCTTCGTGTCTGTGTATTGAAGCTCCGCAGCTTTTCGATGGCATTTTGGAAACGCACGATGTGGCGGAGTTTGCTCCCGACGGGCAGCGCTTCCGCATATTGGGGCGTATAGACAATGTTATCGACAGTGGTGGCATCAAGATACAAGCTGAGGAGGTGGAGCGCATGGCACGCCCACTGTTGCCCTTACCATTCGCAGTGACGTCAAGACCAGACAGCAAGCTTGGCGAAGCCGTCGTTATGGTGGTGGAGGCAGAACCCGGCGAAGAGACGGACTCCCTGCTTGCCTCCTTGAAGAAGAAGCTGGAAGCGATATTGCCGCAATATTGGCGACCGCGCAGTTATCTTGCCGTTCCGTCTATCCCCATGGCTGGCAACGGCAAGATAGCGCGAGCGGAATTAAAGAAATTGGTAAACGCTATTTTATTGTAGCCCATGTCTTTCTTCAGCAGGTTCATATCAGGTTTTAGCGGTGACTCCAGCCGAAAGGAAACGTCATTTGACGCTTCTCGATATGCTTTTCTAGATCTTGAAGTGGGTCTGCACGACAAGCACATACACGACATAGGGGCATTGCGTTGGGATGGGGCAATGTTTCATTCTGCAAAGAGAGCAGAACTTTTTGAATTTCTCGAGGGCGCGGATTTCCTCTGTGGGCATAATATTGTTCACCATGACGCAAAATATCTGTTTGACAAGGAGCAGCAACGGTGGATGCTTGTCGACACTCTTTATGTTTCGCCGCTTCTCTTTCCCGAACGGCCTTACCATCGGTTGCTGAAGGACGACAAACTGCTTAGTGACCAGTTGAACAACCCGCTTAACGACTGTGAGAAGGCGCGCGACTTACTTATGGACGAGATTGCGGCGTGGCACGCTCTCACCAAAGAGCAGAAGACTGTTTTTGCCACTCTGCTGCATGACGTTCCCGAATTCACGGGATTCCTTATGATGGTTAACGGCAAGCCATGCCATAGGGCGCATCTTTCTAATCTTATACAGAAGGCTTACGACGGGAAGATATGCCAACATGCTGACATTGAGGCACTCATTGACAGGCAACCCGTAGAACTCTCGTATGCTCTCGCCCTTGTGGGTACAGAGGAAGATAAATCCATGACCCCACCATGGGTGCTGCACAACTATCCGGAGGTTGAGAATGTGCTGCATATTCTGCGCCATACGCGATGTGCCGAAGGCTGCTCTTATTGTAATGGCAATCTGGATGTGCATCGTGCGCTGAAGCACTTCTTCGGTTATAGCAGTTTCCGAACGTATGAGGGGGAACCTCTGCAGGAGACTGCCGCACGGGCAGCCGTTGACGGCAAGTCGTTGCTTGCCATTTTCCCTACGGGTGGAGGCAAGTCGCTCACGTTTCAGTTGCCTGCACTCATGGAAGCACGCAACGTTCGCGGACTGACTGTGGTGATATCGCCCTTGCAGTCGCTGATGAAGGACCAAGTAGACAATTTGGTGGAACGGGGAATAACGGATGCAGTGACCATAAACGGACTGCTAGACCCTATAAGTCGCTCGCTGGCTTTGCAGCGGGTAATGAGCGGAGATGCCTCACTCCTGTATATAGCCCCAGAAATGTTGCGGTCGAACACTATTCAGAAGATACTGCTGGCGCGCAATGTTGTGCGGTTTGTGATAGACGAGGCCCACTGTTTCTCGTCTTGGGGGCAGGATTTCCGCGTAGACTATCTCTATATAGGAAAGTTCATAGCGGAATATCAAAAGCTCAAACAACTGAAACGGGCAATTCCTGTTTCGTGTTTCACGGCAACGGCAAAGCAGAAGGTGGTGCAGGATATCTGCGACTACTTTAAGCGTATGCTTGGCATTGAGCTGCAAATCTTTGCTACGTCGGCTTCGCGTACCAATCTGCGCTATTCTGTTTTGCATGCCGAGACGGACGAGGAGAAATACTCCCAGTTGCGTTCGCTGATAGAAGCGACCGATTGTCCGGCAATAGTCTATGTGTCGCGCACCAAGCGCACAATAGAGCTGGCTCAGAGACTTTCAAGAGACGGTTATCCGGCATTGCCGTTCAACGGGCGTATGGAAAGAGACGAGAAGATAGCCAATCAAGAGGCGTTCATGCACGACCGCGTGCGCATTATTGTGGCAACTTCCGCGTTCGGAATGGGCGTAGACAAAAGTGATGTGGGACTGGTGGTGCATTATGATATCTCCGAGTCGCTTGAAAATTACGTTCAAGAGGCAGGACGTGCAGGGCGCGACCCCCATCTTGAGGCAAAATGCTACGTTCTATACAGCGACAACGATCTTGACAAGCATTTCATCTTGCTAAACCAGACGAAGTTAAGCATCAGTGAGATACAACAAGTGTGGAAAGCCGTGAAGACTATGACCAAACAACGCAGCCATGCCTGCGGTTCGGCTTTGGAGATAGCGCGCATGGCTGGTTGGGACGATTCTGTTATGGATATAGAAACACGTGTGCGCATCGCCATTTCCGCCCTGGAACAGGCAGGCTACCTGATACGCGGCAATAATGTTCCGCACGTTTATGCTACAGGCATAACGGTGAAGAACATGGAGGAAGCGCGCCGGAGAATAACAGAGTCGGTATTGTTTGACGGTAAGGATATTGAAAAGGCAATACGCATTATAAAGTCGCTCATTTCGCAAAAGTATATAACAAAGGCTATTGACAAGCAGGTTGAGGCAGAGTCTCGCATTGACTATCTGGCAGACATGCTTGGCTTGACAAAGGAGGAGGTGGTGTCGACGGTTGAACGTATGCGGCAGGAAGGTATACTTGCCGACACTGAGGACATATCGGCATATCTGTATGATGCCGGCGAAACGGAAAACAGATCAATGCTTCTCTTAAAGCGTTTCGCTGCACTTGAACGCTATATCCTGGCGCATATCCCAGACGACAAACTGATGATATCATGCAAGCAGCTCAACGACAATGCGCAGAAGGATGGGGTGGCGACAGCTACAGAGAAGGATATACGCACGCTGCTTTTCTTCCTTTCGATTAAAGGATATGCGCGGAAGCGTGAAGATACGGCACACAACATGGTTCTCTCGCGCCAGCTTGACATGGAAACGACACTGTCCCGCTTTGAAAAACGACTTGAGATTTGCACCTTTGCCGTGGAATGGCTATATCGCCGCACGCAGTCTACAACAGAAGAAAAGGCAAAGAACAAGGGCGTGAGTTTCTCTGTAGTGGAACTGCTGAATGATTTGAAGGCGCAGCCGCCAACGCTTTTCCCGCAGCTTAATGATGTGGAGCTGGAAGACGTGAAAGAGGCTTTGCTATATCTCTCAAAGATTGGTGCACTGAAACTTGAAGGTGGTTTCCTTGTGCTCTACAACGCTATGCACATCACACGTATCAAGGACACGAAGCTGCGCTACAAGCAGGAAGACTACCGCATGCTTGACGAATTCTACAAGCAAAAAATACAACAGATTCACATCGTTGGAGAATATGCCAACCTCATGGTGTGCGACTATGATGCTGCATTGCAGTACGTGAAGGATTACTTCCAAATGGACTACAAACGCTTTGTGCAGAAATACTTTAAAGGTGACCGGCAGGCACAGATAAGGCGAAACATAACAACGCGGAAGTATGAACAGCTTTTCGGCGCATTGTCTGACCGTCAACAGGAGATTATTTCCGACAAGGAGTCGCGCGTGATTGTAGTGGCGGCAGGACCCGGAAGCGGGAAGACGCGTGTGTTGGTGCATAAGTTGGCGTCGCTGCTCTTGCTTGAAGACGTGAAGCATGAGCAACTCCTGATGCTTACCTTCTCGCGAGCTGCTGCAACGGAGTTCAAACAGAGGCTCATGGCACTGATAGGCAATGCGGCGCACTTTGTTGAAATAAAGACTTTTCATTCTTATTGCTTCGACTTGATTGGCCTTGTTGGCAGTTTGACAAATGCAAAAGGTGTTGTGGGGCGTGCGGCAAAGATGATTGTTGATGGAGAGGTTGAACCGAACCGCATAGGTAAGACGGTGCTTGTGATTGATGAGGCACAGGATATGGGGGCGGATGAATATGCACTGGTAAAGGCTCTGATGGCGGCAAATGATGATATGCGACTGATTGCCGTGGGAGATGACGACCAGAATATCTATGAATTCCGTGGCTCCGACTCACGTTATATGCGTCAGCTGCTTGAAGATGCGAACGGCTCTTTTGTGGAAATGACAGAGAACTACCGCAGTAGTCGGCATGTTGTTGAAGCTGCAAATGCTTTCGTGAAAGGAATACGAAACCGCATGAAGCTTAACCCCATCGTTTCCATGATCAAAGACGAGGGCTTTGTTACTGTAACCTGTCACACTTCAAACATTATGTATCAGCCTCTTGTAGATGATTTGCTGAAGTGTGGCTTGCGTGGCACTACGTGTGTACTCACCACCAGCAACGAGGAGGCCGCAATACTTGTGGCACTGCTCAGAAGAGTGGGACTGAACAGCAAGCTTATACAGAGCATGGATGGTTTTAGATTCTGGACTATGGCAGAGGTGCGCTTCTTCCTGAAATGTATCAAGCGCAATGGCGATACGCCCCTCGTTTCAGAAAAAGTATGGGTTGAGGCCAAGGAGAAGACATTTGCCAAATATTCCAATTCTGCAAGTCTGCGTTATCTGCAACGTTGCATAGAACTGTTTGAGCAGACATATAGGGCAAAATATATGACGGACTTCAAGGAGTTCGTTTTTGAATCTACAACAGAGGATTTCTGCGACGTTTCGGATGCCGATGTTGTGGTGTCGACGATTCATAAGTCAAAGGGCAGTGAATTTGATAATGTCTTTATGCTTGTGTCACTGCCGCCTCACATCACAGATGATGAGATGCGACGCTATTATGTGGGTATGACGCGCGCCAAACACCGTTTGTCCATTCACACTAACGGTTCGTTGTTCGGTAGACTGCCTGCCGACGAGCAGAGGGTAGACCAAAATATATACACATTGCCCGAGGAGATTGTGTTGCAACTCTCCCACAAGGATGTAAACCTTGGATTCTTTAAGTCGCACAAAAACGAAATCCTTTCTCTTCGCTCTGGAGAAAGGCTCAAATTCTCTTCCAATTATTTTTATACAGGCTCTTCGAATTCTCCTGTTGCACAACTCTCGCAAGGCATGCAGGAGAAACTAAAAGGATGGGAGAAAAAGGGATATAAAGTTTGCTCCGCTTCCATACGCTTTATCGTTTCTTGGAAACCAAAGGATGCCCCGAAGGATGAAGCCGAACATGCCGTATTGTTATTGGACTTGCAACTGAAAAAAACGATGTGTTAGCTTGACATACTTATTCTTTTGCGTATATGGGTAGTGGCTTCAGTATGGTTTTTCCGTCCTTTACGACTCGGACGTGGCATTGATGGTATCCACTTTCGTTGAGAATAGTGAAGATGGGATTGTTCGATTGTGCTATAAATCTTATGTCATCTCTATCGGAAACAGTAATGACGAAGTCTGGTTTGCGCTCTCTTATCGCCTGATATCTTTCTTCTTTCATAGCTTCAGAAGCCCCATTTTGCAAGGCCCAGTACTTACATGCGGGCAGGGCGCGTGCGCGTAGTCCCAATCCCATCTCATGATTCGAAAACATGATTTTGCAGAAAGGTTTGCGCATGAGTATCTGTTCTGTTGCGGTAAACTCTACTGGAGGTTCGCCAGCCGTAAAAGCAAGTAGGTTGGTATGCGTGTTGTATGCTATGCCAATGAAAAAGATTGCAGACAAAAGTGCTGCATATAGGGGGCGTGGCATTCTGCATAACAGGCTACAAATGGATGGGATGTTGGTGAACGCACTCAACAGATACACGAAAAATGGTATTGTTGTAGCTGCATAATAACACCAAGGAGCTTTAAGCTCGATAAAGAGAAAAAAAGGAATAAACGGCAGCAACAGCCACCATGAGAAACGCATACGCTTACAGAATAGCGCTATGCCTACCAATATCGTTGTCTCTCCAATGGTCTTTAAGGTGGTGAGCAAATTGGTGGTGTTGGTGACAAAAAACGCCAGCCACATGGACATTCCGCTCCCATTGTCAGTAATCTGGAATGTGTTGACGAAGTATTCCCTCACCATGTCAGCAAAGCATCCTTTTACCATGAGATATGCCACAAACGGCAATAAAGGTAGAATGATTCCCACTAATCCCCAGGCTACGGTACTAGCACAACGCCTTTTCAGTGCAACTATGACAACGACAATAGCCATGCCGCCCATCATTATAAAAAGATTCCACTTGACAAGCAGACACCACGCCATGCTTACGCCGAGCCAAAAAGCGTATTTCTTCAATTCTGTGTCGGACGGATGCTGGAGCGAACGGGTAGTGCAATAAATTCCTGCACATATCCATGGCATGCAGAAGTCTTCGGCACGCACTTCACAGTGTATTTGCCGGAGGAACAACAGAGCCGATAATATTACCAAGACAAACGCAGCTTCGCGTCTTCCGGTAAAGAGCCTTGCCGTGCGCCACAGAATGGAAAACGTGAATGTGTAGGCAAGCACGCTAAGCCAAAACACACCAATATACGATGTAGGAGAAAGCAGATATCCTATGCCATAGATGAGCCATAGCAAAGGGCCCTTGGAGTCGGCAAAATCTACATATGGGGTCATGCCCTCCATCCATGCCTTGCCACAAGTGAAAAACCATGCAGAATCGCAGCGTGGCTTCCAATATGCCATCAGAAAGGAGTCGGGCGAAAGCCACATTAACAAGAAGAAAGATAACAGAATGAAGCCTACGTTACGCAGAACTGTAAGCCTGTAGGGGGGGGTAACTTGCAAATAGTTCATAAAACCTTGGTAATACTCTTAAATTATCATATTACGATTGATAATCAATACAGAAGTAATTTTAAATAATATGCAAAGGTAGCAAAAAATATGGTGTGAAGTTAATCTATTTTGTTGAATATACTTTTATTTCATTGATTTTGGTTGGCGGTTTTTAGTAAAAATATGCCGGTTTGCAGGTTTTAGTGGTGTTTATGCAAAGTTTTTATTGCTATCCTGTATAACCTTTTTTATCTTCATGCGCATATACCGTAGCGTCCAAGTTAGAACTACGCAGCAAACAAGAATGATGAGGGGCGAGAAATACCAATAGACGGTTTGGCTTATGAGGGGAAGATGATTGAATGTCATAGGAAAGAATGCACGCACGAAAAGTGTGTGGAATATGTATATGTAGGTGGAATATTCGCAGCCCATGCGAGAAGCCCAGTTGCGCTTTGTGTTGCGTTTGGCAAGCACTGACAGCAGGATGAAAAGCGCAAGAAACGGGGTGCTGAAGTAGCTTTCTCGAACTGGTCTATTGCAAAATTCGCCAGTTATACACGATTCAGCATAAGCTGTAACCATAAAGAAAACTGCCCCCCCCATAAGAAGTTTTCTGTCTATGCGGCCTATTATGTCGTTGCTCCAGTGCTTCACCATTGCGCCAATGGTAAAGCAGGGTAACCCCTCAATGAGGAAATTGCGGTATCTGTAATCGACCATCCCATAGTGTTCGGCCCAAAAATATGCCACAAAAAGCAATGGAGCTGAGGCGAAAAGCCACCGCCAAAGGCGGAATCTATCCACAACTACTATAATGACAAGCACATACAGATAGGCAAAAAGATACCAAAGATGGCCGCCCACATTCCACGGATAATGGTTGAATACTAACAGGTTAACGATACTTTGGGTGGTTGGCAAAGCACTGGAAAAAAGAATGTCTACGACGGCAAACAACACAAATGTCCACACACACATCACGCCGATATGGCGAATATTACGTAGTAGTCTTTTGCGTCCAATACCTCCGCGTGAATAGAGTAGATAGCCTGATATCATGAAAAAGCAGGGCACTGCACTTCTTACAAGTGGCATGAGCGGCTTATGGGCAACCCATTCGTTTGTATGCACAACTACCACCATCACGGCAGCCACAAATTTCAATACATCAATAGAGTAGTTACGATTATTCATACTTGTTGCAAAGGTAAGGAAATAAATCGTAAATACAACCTTACACCGTTTTAACAATAGCCTCTGTTGTATCTATCATTGTTGAGTTAATGTTTGCATTCGCAATGATGTTTGTAGCAATGTGCCTTAATCCTTGTTGTGATGGAAGATACTCTCAGAGAATTCTTTCTCATCGACACATTGTGGATATGACTTATCAAACGTGCCAAGCACTTCAAACTTTGCTTGAGGGAAATCTTTTCGAATTTCTTTTGCACAGTTGACAAACTCGCGATAGCCTTTATCATATAGTATGCGGCCTATGTACAAGAACGTTGTTTCGCTTGATGTGTTGTCTTGGTAAGAGAAAGCTTCTGTGTCAACGCCTTCACCTCCTTCAAGTAGGGTTATCTTTTGCGGAGCACAGAACTTTCTACGTACAATCTCTTCATAATTGTCTTTGTTTAGTAGCAATACCCTTTCTGAACATGCTAATCCCTCCTTGTAAAGTCCACGTGCGATGCGTGATATAAGCTTGTCATTGGAGAATGTATATCCCAAACCTGCCATCATTAGAGTTGACTTTATGCCCAATATCTTAGCTGCCATAGAGCCATATATGTTTGGCTTTATGGTATAATGGAATATGTAGTCGGGTTTCTCTTTCCTATAGATATTGAGAATATCAATGAAGTAGCGAAGGTCTGCTATTG
>CAVIMN010000021.1:0-42632 GCA_963644035.1 bacterium | reverse complement strand
TTGTTGCGTTTAAATAAACTAGGCTAGGTGATTGCCAGCGATAAGGATGGAGCACATTCGATTTTAAGTTCGTTAGCATTGGAAACAATAGTTGTATAGAAAAATGTTAGATTCAATGCTTGAAAACATTAAGTTCTCAATCAAATTGCCCTTGATTGAGAACTTAATAACATCAGTAATGTATGAGAATTAGTTAGTCTTCATTGTCTATTTCCTCATTCTGAAATCCTTTTGCCAATGCTCTAGTCTGTAGTGTCTGTATTCGGTACAGGCACCCCCGTCATATACATTGACAATAGGAAAGTAAGCGACATGGAAGATTTTAAAAAGATACAGAGCAACGAAATCAAGTCCATCCAAACCGATTTGCATCCGGGAGCCGCCTATGACAGTGACGTGCGCGCAGTCTATTTCACACGGACAAGGAAAGGTATATAGCAAACATCAACAACATACGGTTTGGAACGACTAATCATGTTGATACACGAGGCATCATGCTTCAAGTATGTTATTCATTCAACCCGCAGCGAAACAAATATAAAGCTATGACGCCGTTTGGCGGAGAAGTTATGCGATTGTAAGCTTTAGCAAGCTTTTGCGGCAGGGAATACGCATCGGAGGATTTGTCTAATATTTGTTTTGCCACTCTATGCTCGGAATCAATTAAGCAGCCACTACGATGGGATTACATTCACTTTGGGCTTATTTGTCTCAGCCCAAAGTATGTCACAGGTTAAAAGGAGATCGACGAATCTTTTAACGTCTATGACACTTTTTTCTATGTATCAGCCCTTTGGTTATCATTGTTTTAGTCAAAAAAGAAATACAGGAAATATTCAAATTTATATTTAATTTTGCATCAGAAAATAGTGCAGAACTATATTTCCTGTTTTTTGCTTTTCGGCAGTATTAGGTTGAGGATTACGCCAACAATAGCCGACAAGCCAATGCCAGAAATGGCGAAATTGCCAGACGAAAGGACGGCACCCCCTAATCCCATGGTGAGCATTACTGACACAATTATTACATTGCGCGTATCGTTGAAGTCAACCTTGTGTTGGATGAGATTTTGAATGCCGACAGATGCAATCGTTCCGAAGAGTAAAAGCATTATTCCTCCGAGAACGGCTTGTGGAATACTTTGCAATAAAGCACTAAGCTTCCCGCATACAGAGAACACGATGGCTGTAATTGCAGAGATGCGGACAACAGCAGGGTTGGTGACTTTCGTTATAGACATGGCTCCAGTTACTTCAGAATAAGTAGTTTCTGGCGGCCCTCCCAGAAATGCAGAAACGAGGCAAGCAATACCGTCGCCGAGCATGGTGCGGTGAATTCCAGGATTTTCCACGAAATCTTTTTCCGCAACAGCACTTACAACATATACGTCTCCGATATGTTCAAGTACAGGCGCTATGGCTACGGGTAGCATATAAAAAAAGGTTGCCATTGGAAATGGCTGAATGTCTCTAATGAAATGGGTATTGAAATCCAAGAGGCAGAAGTTACTCCCGTGAAGTCAACTTTGCCTAAGGCTATCGCCACTATGTATCCGATTACTACTCCTGTTATAATAGGCACAAGTTTCATCAAACCTTTGCAGAACGTTAAAACTAGAATTGCTGTTGCAAGTGAAACGAAAGCCAACAACCAACTTTCCTTTGCCATGTTGACTGCACTAGTGGAAAGAGAAAGTCCGATAAGTATTATTGCCGGACCTATTACTACAGGTGGAAAGAGTCGGTCGAGAAGCTTCTTGCCTTGCCATTTTATCAAGGCACTCATTATAAAATAAACGAGTGAAACGCTGACTAAGCCAGCAAGTGTGCCTTGAAGCCCCCATTGTCTTGAAGCCTCTATGATTGGGGCAATGAACGCAAAAGAACTACCGAGGAATATCGGAACCTTACCTTTTGTAACGAGATGGAATAGAATTGTGCCTATTCCAGCCGTAAAAAGAGCAGTGGCAGGGTTAATGCCAATAAGTAGTGGCACAAGAACTGTTGCCCCAAAGGCGACAAAAAGGAATTGTATGCCAACAATCGTTTTCTTTGTCAAAGATAGTTGTTGTTTATCCATCGCAGCTGATATGATTATTTATAGCAATGTATTCGTTTGTCAGAACGGGAAACCTACAGCAAGGTGAAGACTTTGTCCGTCGCTGAAGCGTGGAATATTATAGTAACCGCTTTTTCCTGTATCGTAAGGCAAGTGTATGCCAATGCCCCAGTCAAGGCGCAGAACGAGAAACTCAAGATCGTATCGAACACCAACGCCCGTTCCTGTGGCAAGTTGGTCGAAAGCATTGCTAAATTTGAACTTTGAATTTTCGCGTGAGTCGTTTTCCTGCAAAGACCAAACGTTTCCTACATCAAGGAATATGGCTCCGTATAGATTACCGAAGAAGTTGAAACGGTATTCCAGATTGCCCTGAAATTTAAGGTCTCCAGTTTGGTCGATGTATGAAGCTCCGGCAGAAGTAGAACGATATGCCCCCGGACCGAGACTGCGTGCTGCAAAAGCCCTTACGCTGTTGGCACCACCCACATAAAACTGTTCGCTATAAGGCGTACGCTTGCCGTTTCCATATCCCCATATCGCGCCAGCACTAATGTGTCCTACGAGTTGTGACTTTAGTCCTATCGCCCAAGTTTTTGTGAAGTCGCTCTCTATTTTCAAGAACTGTGCGTAAGCGTTCTTGAAAAGCGTCTTTCCGTCTTCGTTCCATTTTCTTCCAGCAGCAAGATAGCCTAGCGATAGGATGTTTCCGGCTTCGGATACACTAACATTCCAGTATATAGGGTTGCGGTAGGAGAGCGGACTAGTATATGTGAACGTGTATTTCATTTTCGGGATGAACACGTTTTGCATCGTAGCCTGTAGATAAGGGTTTGCCCCCATTATGGAGTCAAACTTATGAGTAGTGTAGTTCAGATATTGGTATTGCAGGATAAGTGGACTAAACTCATGTTTTGTCTTCTCCGTGTTTTGCCATTTGTATGTCCACTCGCCCGATGCGTTGTGCATTTTGAAGTATCCCGGTCTGTTCATAACGTTCATTGATACTTTTGCTGTTGTGGATGGCGTAACGTAGTAACGGTGTGGTTTAATGAATGGGGCAAGCATCCGTGGAAATTTTATGCTAAGGTCTGCACCGTATTCATAGGAATTCATGTCTCCCGACTTACCATTTGGTCTGCTTCCCGTTTCCCATTCGTAAGAACCATGCAGGTTAAGGTCAACAACCTCACCCCCGCGGAAAGCATTCAGTTTCTTCAAACCGAGCACAAGCTCTGGGCCTGTCTTTCCGTTTATCTTATTGCTATAGTTAGTCTCAATGTAAGCTTCGTAAGGCTTGTTCAAAATACAGTTTACGGTCATGTCCAGCGTGTCGCAAATGGCAGAAGTGTCGCGCGGCTCAAACGAGAACTGTACTGTTGAATATTGGCCTGAGTTGTTAAGCCGGTCCAAACTTTCTGCGTAAGCATCGTAACTGTACATTTGTTTCGGGAATAGGCGCAGATGTCTCAGAAGGACGCGTGCCCTGATGGGTGGCTTCTTTCCGTTAAACCCTAGGTGTAGTCGGCGGTATACGAAAGAGTCTTTCAGCTCCTCCATGAATTCCCGCATGATGTTTACTTTAAGTTTCCCGATATACCATTTGTGTTTTGCCTTGTCAGGAATACTGTCAGCTAGCTGAAGCCTCAGCTTTGCTTTGCCGGGCACGGCAAGTGTGTCGGCAAGATACGAGGCATATGCTGCTTGATAGTAATAATATCCATTGTTTCTGAATAGGTTTGCTATACGTGTGCGTTCAGCATCAAGAAGCGAAACGGCAAAAGGAGAATCTCTTTTTATGAGGGCTTCTTTTTTTGTCGCCATTATGATACTGTCGGCTACAGGCGGAAAGTTTACGTATTCTAGTGTGTCTATAGTTGTAAGGTGGTTCATGTCCACCATGTATTTGATTTTTGCAGTCTTGGGATTCTTCTGTGGCAAAACTTGATATGCCACATTTGAGCCGAGATATCCGTGATTTCTCAATACCGACTGTGCTACGGATGCTCTCAAATCCGGGTTAACCCAACTCATCAAGACCGGCTCTTTGCCGAAAGTCTTTGAAAACCATTGAGCCACCTTCCCGTTAGACCCCGAGAAAGCGTTCCATATCCAAAGCTTATATGGCAGAAATCTGTGATAGGAGCTGCCGAAGAAAGCACCGTTAGGTGCGGTTGCGAGAGCAGCTTCCACTTCTTCCTGTGTTGTATAGAAGTTGTCATTCTTTTCTTCCACCTTGTAGTCAATTGGCTTTAGCCCAGTGAAAAGGCGGTCGCCGTCTGGTACGCTGCTTGTTGAAGAGCATGCCGTTAGGGCAATTGTGCCAATTATTAACAGGATATTTCTTGCTATAGTGTAAAGTTTCATTGTCTTGTCTGTTTGTTAATGACAATTGTTTCTGTTTCCGTAGAGGCAGACTTTGTCTTTTCAGCTTGTTTTTGCGGCACTTGTTGCTTTTTGTTCTTCGATGAAGAGAATATTTCTTTCAAGCTTTGCATGGTTCTTCTCCAAGTAAAGCCCACTCCGAATTCCTGTGTTGTGCCTTCAAGCCAGTCGTACGAGTTGTTGTCATAGAAAAGATTTAGGTATTTGTTCGAAGTGTCGCCAAGACGGTATTCAAAAGTAACGTTGTCGAAGAACGATTGGTTTTGTCCCGGTTGCTCTGCGCCCGTCGAAACCTTTCCGCCAACGATAATTTTAAGTCTGTTATTCCAAAAACGTTTTGAGAATTTAAAGGAATAGTCGGTGTGCATCGAACCGTTACCATCGGTAGTGTTGTATATGCCAACGCTAAGGTCGAGAGTACGCAATGCATTTCCTGTGATGTTGTTTATCTCGCTCTGCAAGAAAGTGCTCAAAGCACTGTTCATAGAGAATCCGCTAGTGTTGCCATCGGCAAGATACATGCCGGTTGTCAGCATTGTTACCGCCAGTTTTCCCCGTTGTTCCATGCTCATAGCCTGAAGCTCATTGTGCAGCGACATGTCTTCCGGGGCATCAAGAGTGAATTCAAGTCCCATGTCGTTAAGTGTCTTTGTTATTACAACTCCGCATTTGAATGTCACGGAACGTCCCTGTTGCCCGTCTGATCCAACCGTGGCTTTCGTCTCTTCCGTAGCGGTGATGTTCAGTTTGGGATTCATAATGTCACCGGTAAATTCAATATAGCTGCCGTTTTCAATGGTGAAAGTCTTGAGCGGAATAACCGGTAAGGCGTATTTCATCTCACCGTTGTTCAGCGTATATTTACCAGTCAGGCGCAGTTCGTTCAGCGGGTCGTATGTCATTCTCAAGTCTCCGCCGCCCATAAGGTCAACGTAGTTTGAGTGATCTGAATTGAGATAGCACATAACTCTCGCGCCTTCGTCCACGCTCACTTGCACATCCATGTCAAAACCCGTAAGTTCCGGCCTGTCAACGCTCAGTTGAGTAGTGTCGGTAAGATTGGTAAACTTAACAAGCTCATCCATTTGATTGTCAGTTGTCAGAGGCGAGTCTCTCAGAATGTATGCCACATCCGTGGAGCCGAGAACGTTAAGCTTCCCTCTCATCGTGAGATTGTTAAGCTTCCCTTTGATAAATCCAAAGAAATCGATGAAGGCTTTGCCGTAAGCCACACTACGGTAGTTTTCCTTAGCATTGATAAGCTGATAGTTCTCTGCTCTCATGCGTAGGTCCATACTCATGTCGTTGAGATCTGTAAAGTCAATGTCTCCGTAGATGTCCAGCGGATTGTCGTTGTGTGAGTATACTTCGAAGTTCTCAAAGAGTAGTTTACTATTCTGTATTCTAACCGGGTCGCTGCCCACTCTCAGTTCAACACCGTATGGCACGCTGACGATATAAGTTGAGTCAAGGTACATTTCGCCGTTGACTTGTGGCTTATCCAAAGCTCCGCGTATGGCAATTTTTCCGTCAGCGTATCCTTTGAAGCCGAACAGTTGTTCTGGAATAAATCCGTTAACGATGGATAGTGGTAGGTTGTCAAGTTGCATTGTTGCGTCTAGCACACCTTTTCCCGCAGGGTGGTATGTTCCCACAAGCGTGCCCACCTGATTACCGTCGCTATATAGCATTGCATCAATATAGTGACTGCCGTCAGAGCGCGGCATGTAAACGAATTCGGTGCTTACATCGCCCATTGAACATCCCTCGTAAGTCATCTTGTCAACAGACAGAGTTGACGAGAGTGTCAGCTGGTCTGCCGTTTGTATGGCATGGAAGTCACCGTTCATTGTTCCTGTAACAACAGGGAAGTAGGGCAGTACGGAAGTCACCTTTGAAAGGTCGAAATTGTTCATGCTCAGCGTTACGTCCTGTAAGGCTTCCGTGTTATTGTCATCAGTATACACGTGCAGTCCCGTTCCGTCGGGAGCTGTGAGCTGGAGTTTTGCTGAAATTCGATTGTCATCAGCGAGGAACAGGTAATTGTCGTCGTTTGCCTTGAATTTTTTGTAGCCAAGTATTATGTCGTCGGTCAGCAAATGTAGTTTTGCCCCCGTGTCTTCCAGTTCTGCCGTAGCACCGAGTTTAATGCCAAGCTTGTCGTTAGCATCGTAGACGGCAACGTTCAGCCCAGACCCGCGCTCCATAAGGTATCCGTCAACCAAAGCGTTGAAAACGTATTGTGGGTTGTTTTTCGCATTTTTTACCTGGGCATTGTATGTGCAGTTCACAGAATCCGAAACTATGTTAAAGCGAACGGTGTCAAGCTTCATGCCCTCAGCCGCAAGTTCGTATAGTTCCATAGAACCATTCAGCCCCGATTCATGTGAAGACCTCAGGGACATGTCTATACTGTTGAAGGTATATCCACAATATTGCATGAAGCGACTGAAGATATTGTCCTTTCCTGCTTGCATCCTTATTTGTGCTTCAGGCAAAACTTCCCTTAGAGCGACATAATCAATGCGGCGTTTTTTAAGACCCTCAGAAAGACGTGCGCCGAAAGCCGATGCTTTATCCAAAATCCTTTCGTATCCTCCGCTGGCATTCATATTAAGGTAGAAATCACCGCAGTCAACAAGCGCCCGCGTTGTGTCATTGTTAGTAAGAATGTCAAGGTCTATGTTCATGGGGCGGTAAGTCCTTGCAGAGTCAAGGATGGTAACGTCGCTCGTTCCGCCTCTCAGCATGTATGTCCTCTTCATGTCTGTCATAACATCAAAGTGGCAACAGAGCGAAGCCTTGAGCGGCTTTTGCGTAACTCCCATTGTGTAGAGGTCAATGCAGTTAATGTCGGCAGCGAAGGTCGCGTCGATTTTCTTTGTACCCACTAAACCATCAACAGAAACCTTGCCGTCAAGTAGCTTGTTGTGGCTGTTAATCGTGGCATAAAGCAAGCCGTTCTTGAGTTTGGCGTCTGCCGAAATGCCGGAAAGGTTGTATTTGTCGTATATGAATTTCTGTATGTCGGCACTAGCGTCAACCGTCATCCCTTTTGCAAATGGGTCAGTTCCACTACCTCCAAGAGCAAGGCTTCCAGTGAAGTCTTTCATGCCAAGTGACGGCATGAAATGGTGTATCTTTAGATTGTTTGCTTTTATGTTAGCCTTATATGCCATGTGTTTCAAGTCGAACGAGCCGTTTGCTTTCAGTGTTCCGCCGCCTTCGCGCATGGTTAGGTCGGCAGTATACCGTTGTGCGCCGCCTGTTTTCACTTTCCCCGCCACTGATATGCCCTTAGGTATTACAGCTCCACCCATGTTTTGCCTACCAATAAAGGCTGTAACCAAATTTCCGTTATATAGAGTCGCGTTTAAATCCAAACTAGCTCTCATGCGGTTTATGTCGGTAAAGCTGGCAGCAAATCCGCTAGCATTGAGCTTCATAACTGAAGGAAGCAGAATGTTGAGCAGTTGGACATCCATGCGCTGCATGTTGCCGGAGAGTTTTGTGTTTATAGAGAGAGGTTTTTCAGGCCATTGGCGGCGAAAAGCTGCCGGCATGTCTTGCATGAAAGGCAAAATGTCACGTTTCGCAAGCTGTGCGTTTGCCGTAAGGATAATTTTCCCGGGGCAACTGTCGCTGAACGCATTCAGATCCATCGTCAAGTCTGCTTTCAGCCATGAATCAGGCGTGCGCACAGCTAGTTTGGGAAGTTTTAGCTGTAGTGAATCCATATATACAGGACCGGTAAGGTCTGCCAGTTGTAATCCCTGTTTCTCCTTGAACGAACAATGACGTACGGCAACGTGAGTAACCGGTGCCTCATAATATACGGAGTCCAAGCCAATGTTCACCTCTGCAAGCAGAATATGATTGGGGTCAATAATCCCCTTTGTGTGGGTTTTGAAGTTGTTGTCGTATGCAATAGAACCATTGGCAAGTTCGAAATTTGCCAGTCTGTATGCGTTTTTGTATAGGTCGAAATCACCTTCTCTGGCTGAAGCCTTACCCATGTATGCGGCAATCTGCAGCGTGTCTCCAGGCATGTGGATTGTGGCACGCGTGTTTGCTATGTTCAGTTTGCCGACATTGATTTTCCAGTATGTTGGTGTTGACGATGTGTCGGGCGGAACAGTATCGCTCAGTTCCACGTTGATGTTGGCGTTATGCAGCGTAGCCTCGTCAACCTTTACGGTCTGTTTGCCCCAATCTATGCCGTGGCTTTGGAATGCCAACCGCCCGACGGTGCCTTTAACGCGTGCCTCGTGGATGTAGTCGGTGGTGTTCATCTTCACGCCCTGTAGGTCGAACTCATCAATTTCGACTTGTTGACTGAGTAGCGGCAACAATTTTACGCTAACCACAAGCTTCTTGATGTCAGCAACCGTGTCTTTCACTTGTGGTAGCGAGTCGTTTGGCTTTATCATGCAGAAATTTTCTATGCCCAAGTCAAGCGGAAATTCCAAACATACACGCCCTACACCAATCTGCATGCCCGTCTGTTTCGACGCATAGTCTGCCACTTTGTGTATGGCAAGGTTCTGCAGTGGGGGCAAATATAGTGCAAAAGCCAACAGAATGAAAAGTATGAAAGGGGAGGCAACGGCAGTTGCGCTCCATTTTATTGCTCTTTTTGTGGATTTGTTCATTTCTTCTAAGTGGGAAATCCGCTTTCAGTGTGTTGCGTATCTGCATGGTAGAGCAGCCTGTCTCTGCATTGTGAACACATGGTTGCGGTGTGTTTTCTACTTAGTGCAAATGTAATGCAAATTGTCATAAGTTCAAAATCTGAAACAATTAAAGTTTCCTCGTTTCATTTGCCAACGGCCTTTCGTTTATAACCGTGCGGCGTTTATCTCGAAAGCCCAAGACTTTTTGGCGTAAGCCCGTGGGCAAAAATAAACATGCCGCCGTCATAGTTTTTAACCAGACGGCGGCATGTAGTCATTTGATTGTGGCTTTAGCCCACCTTTTTGTGGACATTGCCTGTCTTTTCCAATTTATTTTTTAAGATACGACATAACCTTGTCATAATAACGTTGCGTTCCCTTAATGGAATAGCGCATGCCTCCGTTCCATGAACGTATGGCTTTCTCGATGTTGTTTTCCAGATTGTAGAACGATTGCATGAGAATAAACATCTCTTTTGATTTGGCTATGTTGAAGCGATCTTTCAGCGAATATCGCTTTTTGCTCTTGCGTGCTTTAAGAATGATGTTGCATTGTGCAACGCAGATGGGAGTAATCTGCATAGCTCCGCAGGAGTTGCCACTGACGGCCTTGGCGTTGCCGCCGCTTTCCACCTGGATGATGGCGTTCATCACAGGCTCCCAGTCAAAGTTGTTGTTTGTTGGTTGCGTGTCGTCGCTGGCATACACTGCAAACGGCAGGCACATGAATAATACTGTTAATACAATTCTCGTCTTTTTAAAAAACTTCATAACTTGTTGTTTATGGTATCTGGGCCGTAGTAACCGAACAATACAAAAGTTCCCTGTTATTACGATTGAGAAATGATAGAAACCCACGGAAAACAACTTAGATTATGGCAATAAATGATGCCCCTGTTGCTCCTGGATACCAGTTAATCACGTGGCGACAGATATGGCTTGAACAATGCGTAAGCCACCGCGCCGTTTCTTAATTCGTTTGCAAAGGTAGTAATAATAATTGACATACGCAAGTTTCTTGCCTTTCTACGCTCCTTTTATGCGCTTTCTTAACGTAGCTAAACAATTTTTAGACGGGCGGAAAAAGAAAAGGTTGCAGAAGGCGACACGGGCGATTTTAGCCCAATTGCCGGCATTCTGCAACCTTTATGGATGTTTGTTTTTGGGGCATATACTGCATAAACGGATATGCCGCGGAACGGCTTAATAGATTATTTTCTTGCCGTTATGGATATACACTTGTCCTCTTACAAGTTTGTCAACCTTTTGGCCGAGCATGTTGTAGTAGTTCTTTTCGCCAACTATGCGTACGGCTTGTGTTGAGCGTATTCCCGACGGGTCGTTGGGATTGGGGCGTGGCGTGATAACAAACGGATTGCTATCATAGTTGGGAATCTGGTGAAGGTCGGCAAAGTCTGCCACTTCGGTACTCGTTTCGCCAAGCCATCCGCAGTATTGGAATATGCCTGTTGCCACACGCACAAAGTCAACCTTGTCTAAGGCCACGGGATGTCCTTCATTGTCAACGGCCCAGCTGATGTCGAACGAAGAATACAGACTGTCGTTTGCTTGGCAAGCGTCAACATATCCGTAGCTGTCGGCAGAATAGCGGTACTGAACCCAGTAAGTGCCCTTGCCGCTTTGGTCGACAGCATTGTTGGGTAATCGTCCGCCACTGAAGGTTAGCTCGTCTTTGTGCTCGTATTCTGGCCAGTAGCTTTGGTTATGATAGCTGTTTTTGGCATGATAGCCCGTAGAGTCGCGCTTTGTTCCGTCGGCATCCGTCCAGGAACATTCCCAACGGATGTAGTCGTTTGATGTTGTTTCGCTTTCCGGCTTGAAGTATTTAATCTTGAAGTCGTGAACTTCGCTGCTGAAATACTCCGATCCCGCCAGCTCATACCAGTCTGCCGTTGCGGGGTCTGAACCGACACCCACATAGACAATGCCCGGTTCAATGCTCCCCCCTATTGTTTTGTCGCCATAAATGGGGTCGGCATTGGCATAGAAACCGTTGCCTTTTATGAGGATATCGTTGCCAGTCTTGTTTTCTATAGGTTGGTCGAACTTCACGGTTATGTATCCGCCGTAGGTGCCTAATGATATGAGTGCGCCATTTTCCAGTTGGTCCTGCGCATTGGCGCAAACCTCTTCCTGTGAGGTTTCCTCATCGGCATAAGGCAACACGTTTATAAACTGCCCCGGTGCCTGGTGTAGCTCAACTACCTTGAATTTCTGGCTCTGTGCCGATATATTCAAAGCGGCAAAGGTTATGGCTACCAAAAATAAAGTTTTCTTCATGCGTCGTTAATTTATTTCCTTATAGTTCAGATATTATTCAAACCATTCTAACGCAGACATTGCTCCAGTATTGTGTAGCGTGTATGCAATGATGTGGCCTTCCTCATCGGTGAACATCCAATAACGATAGTTATTCTCCCAATACGTGCCTTTAACATCATCGTTAAGCTTCAAGACAACGCCTTTTTGCTGCATTTCCTCGCCAAGATATTCTGCATTTTCGCAGCAGAACGAGTAGTTGCAACGGTGCATGATGTGTTTGGGCGTTATTTGCGTGTAGCTATATGGCACGTATGTCCACAATCGCGGCACGAATGGGGTAGTGACGTTGTTTTCCGGATCAGCTTCAAAGGCGTGTGCTTCGTCGTAGGTAAGCACGTTCTTCTCCAGTCCGTTGCCGCTGCCCATGTGTAAGGCCATGAATTTGAGGTTGAAATACTGAGGCTCACCGTTGTCTTCGTTCTTGAGGTTTGTCGTAACACTGATGGTGTGTTCTTTTGTCTGCTCCCATTCTTCGTCGGCATTGATGATTCCGGTCTTGTTTATGCTGAAGTGCTTGCGGTATTCTGCGCCATCAGCCATGGTGACGTGTATGTATCCGTCGAACTTGCGGTATTTTGAGAACAGATAGCCGTTGCTTGGCACAAGGTAAAGGCAGGTCGCGCCTAGCCAAGTGTTGTTTTCGTTGAGCGAATACGGTTCGGGCTTGTCGTTAAGGCCAGACTTTAGCTCCGGATACTGGAACTTCGCCGTAGAGTCGGTGGCGGTGTAGTGATAATTCACTATTGCGTTTTCCGGGTCAGGACTGTCAAATCGCCATGCCACACTGTCGTTCAGGTTTTTCTGCGTAGGCTTTGCAGGACTGATGTTTGTGCGTATGTCTATTTTGAAAGGTTTGAGCACATCGCTATTGCTTATGTATTCCTCCTTTAAGCTTGAGCCAGCCGTTAGGTAGTTCCACGTTGGTGCAGACAATCCGTAGGAGTCTGAACTGCGAGAAAAGTTGTCTGTGTTCAAAGCCACGTCCTTTGCTGTTTCAAGGTCGTCAAAATACATCACGTAGCCGCTCGACTGGTATGTCTTGCCGCTTATGCCAGTATAATTTCTTAGCTGAGAAGTCCAATGCCTCACGCCCACAGCATTGTTTGCCACTTCGCCCGTTTCAGCATCGGTGGCATAGCTTATAATTATTACAGCAACCTTTCCCACGTGAGTAGTTTGCTTATAGTCGCAGAGTGTATCAGACGGAATACTGTAGTAGCCCGTTTCGCCTGTTGCCACCTTGAGAAAAATCATGTCAACGGTCTTTCCGTAATATTTATGCCAACTGCTAACCATGCTGACGTTGCGCACGGTGTCTATAACCGTGCCCGACAATCCGTAAGAACCATCGCAAACATAGTCGTCTTTCCATGTGAAAGCGTTGTCATTTCGTGAAAAGATACCTGCAGAGGCAGAGGTAATGGAACTTAACCCAAGCTGCCAAGTGTTGTTCTTTAGGCAAATGGGCAGTTTAGTCTTGCCTTCGGCAGGAGTTATCTTGGCGTTTAGGCCAAACTGATAGTCTTTTTTGTCAAGGCTTAGCGTGAAGCCGTTGTCGGCATTAACGCGGATTTCGGCTCCAATCGGGATGTTGTAGTGTCCGTTGCCGTCGTCAACGGAAAACACGTTCTGTGCTTCCGTGACAACAGCAGTGAGGACGAACAACATCAAAAGAATTATCTTTTTCATTGTCCGTGTTTGTTCTTCTGTTTATTCTGCGAGTTCATAAGCATAGGCGTTGTATTTGCCATTAGTCAACTTCCATACTACAATGACAACCTTATCGCCTTCTGCGTTCTTTGCCTTCAGGAACATTGCGCCAGAAAAGTCGCATGTTTCTCCGTCTTTGCTATAGGTGAGCGGCATAGTTGAGGTATCGACAGATACTCCGGGCGTGGTTATACCACCAGGCTGGTAGTCTGCGCATGTGGTAATTACTTCAAAGTCGCTGTAAGTCGATAAATCAGGAAAATCAGCACTGTAGCTTGCAATTTGCGTGCGTGCGCCTTCTTCGTCGTAGTTAATCTTTATCCAAGCGCGTTCTGCCAAATTGCCTGAGCTTTGCCCGAAATGTTGTATTGCTTCGTCGAGTGTAGCATAATTGTTGGCCGTGTTGCCTTTCCATTGTTCTATAGTCATTCCGTTGCCTTCTGCAAGATAAATGGGGAAATACTCCTTTTCTTCAGCGCACGGATTGTAGATTACATACATGTCGACCTTAGGTAGACCATCAAAGCATGCGTTTCTATTCATGTATTTCGTAAACATATTTGCAAAAGCCGTAGTGTCGCTTAGGTCAACGTCGGTCTTTGCGTATGCGATATATCCGCTATTCTGCTTAACGAAACCATTATAAGATGTACCTTCAGTAATATTCATCTTGAAATTCTGATGGAATGCCTGCGCGGGATTAAAGCCTCCCTGTCCAAGATACAGGTATTTACCCATTGATGCCGGCTTCATCAGGTTCTGACTGTAGTAGCCATAAGCTGTTTCCACTTTCTTCAGTTGTATAATAGCCGTTTCCCAATCTTCCGTATTGGTTATGTTTGTATCGGTAATTTCTGCAGCTTGTGAGTAATAAGAGGCATACTCCTTGAACTCAGCGTCAGAGGCAAACTCATACAGATGCGTATTCGTGTTGAGAATCTCGGATGCATGTTTCCCCGCAGCAACGAGCTCTTCTGCAGTCAACTTCTTGATTTCAACAGTGTCGTGCTTCTCTATGTATACAGTGTCATGTTTGGTTACATACACAGTGTCGTGGAGAATTGTTACCACATCGTCGGGATAGGTTGATGAACGACGCATCGTAGTACCTGCAGGAACGGTGAATCGGCTTGTAACAGTAAGGTGTTTCCCATCGTTATCATACGTCTTTTTCCACATAGTATACGTCATACCATTGGTGGAAACGAGTGTGTTGCGATCTTGAATCTTGAAGTCGGGATAATTTGAATAAAGCGTGTCGGCTGTATTTTCTTCAACGGATCTCAACTGCCACTCATAGTTTTCACCGCTAAGTCCGTCTGCTGTGAAGTGGAAATCCCAGTCGTGTCCCATTGCTTTGTCTGCTTCATCAGGGAACATGCCGAGAATTTCACAGTTGTTGTATGTCACTTTCACGCGTCCGGTCCCTGTTTTGTAAGGAATACCGTCAACGGTCCAATAGCGATCGGTAAAGGGTTCTGCATTCAATCTCCATTCAATCAGAGTGTCTTTTGTCCCACCTTTCCCATCATCAATGAGAGCCTTGAACTTCCACTTGCCGGAAATGTTGTCGATGTTAAGGTCTTTTGCGGCAGTATTGTCTACTTTTGCTGCAAGAGAGCTGAGATCCAAGGCCAATTGCTTCTGTGCATCGCGGTTTACTATTGCGTATGTGTTTGTAAGCTCGTTGTAAATCCATGCCCAATGGCCGTCTTTCCCATAGTTGGCTATGCGGAAATAATTTCCCGTATCGCCTTCAGTATTGCAACTTCCCAGATTTTCCTGCGCATTGCTTTTGTTGGCAAGTATATTCCGTGGATTGCTGTCATCGGTGGCCGAAGTATAAGCATTAACCATCAGTTGCACACGCTTATATTCGTTTGTCGTGAAGTCCAGTTCCCACAGGTAGTCGCCAATGAGGCGAGGGGCATCATAGCTTTCTACACCGGTTTCCGACTGTTGAGTAGCGGTAGCGAACGAACTTTTAAAGTCGGCAACAAGGCGTGCATAATTGGATTTAAATGTGGTTTTCTCCTTGTCTGCATCATGATCCCAAATTTCGTTGTCGGTAATGGTAATCTTTGAAGTCAGTGGAAACGAGTAAGTAGTGTCGTTAGCTTCGATTGTGAATGCTGTCTGTGCAGAAAGTTGAATGGCTATTGTAGCCAAAGTCGCAATAGATAAAATCTTTTTCATGTCTATTTTGCCGTTTTAAGTGTGGAACCATCAGTAAATTTGATAAGATAAACCTGTCCGGGAAGGATTTTCTTAACCCGCTTCCCTGAAAGGTCGTAGACTGCTTTCACTTCGCGCCCCGTTTCGCTTGAAATGTTTTCAATGTTATCGGTCGTGAAGTCGTGGTAAACAGCTGTTATCACGTCTACATCGGTGAACGGCGCAACAACCAATTGGGTGTTTTCTTCTTGGCCAGTAACTTGTAAATTCCCGTCGAGAGCCTGAATAACTGGCTTGTCGGTGAAAGCAACGTACTTGGCATCGCCTGACTTAAGGGTTACACACACGGCATTCAAAGCCTTGCTTGGGTTGTCTGCAGCCGACAACCCTGCCACACCCGTTGACAAGAGTGCGGCAAGAAACATAAGTTTCTTCATCGTTTTTCTTTGTTTAACCCATCATCGAATGGGCATTGTTTAACATTGTTCAGGCAGGTTTTCGGACTTATGCTTAAGATATCGATGCCTTCTCCCATCGTGTCGTAGATGGAATGGCTTGTTTTTATCGAATCCGATAGGCAATCACCGCAGTCGATGCTGTGTCCCGTTTGCAGGGAACTTCCCTCTCAGCTACTGTGCTTCACCTGAACCTATTTCTTTCGCTGTCATTTATGTCATGGATATTTAAAGAAACGATCGTTAGGAATAGATATTCCCGATTTACGAATGGTCTTTATTTTTAGTCCATTTCAGTGAAATGCAGCGTTTTTTTTACTATGTCATTCTGACTTCTTTATCATTTGGGACGAAGGATTCAAGGCCACCATGTGTCCAGGATTCAGCCCTATGATATTATATTTTAGTATTGTATTGTTTAATGGATTGTATTCGTAGACGTATCCGTTCGTGGCATAACTTCGTGCATCGGCAACATACATATGTCCGGAGTAGGGACTTATGTATATTCCGTACGGCGACTGCATCTTGTCTATAGTATCAACAATTGGTTGGTAGTCGCCAAGCCCCTCGCTTTCCTCAAGTGTTGGTAGGTCTATGGTGTGCACTGTGTAAGTGTAGCCGCCCGCCTCACTGTTGTTATAGGAGAATTCAGAGCCAATAACGTAGAATTTGTTTCCGTAAGTGCAGTTGTATGTGGCTGGAAAATCATAAACTTTGAACTCTTCGCTTGCCATGTTCATAACAACCGTGTGGGGCTTTACGTCGTAATAGTCACCGGCAGAATTTATGCAAATGAACTGTCCGCATTGTGACATCTCGCCATAGAGGTTTATGCATCCCGTGTCAATACGTTTCAGTTCGCGCATTGTTTGGGCATCAATCACGGAAACCGTTGATTCGTAGTCGTGACCTTCTTGGAAAGAGTAGCCTCCGGTGTTGGCAACAAACAGCCGTCCTTTGTAATAGGCAATGCCTTCCGGTTCGTAACCTACATGGCAAGTGTCAACGATTTCTTTTGTTCTCAAATCTATCTTTGCCACATAGCCATTGTTAGCATATGATGTACAAAAAAGATAGCGTTCTCCGTCAGTGGCAAGTCGTCGGTTGTTCGGGATGTTTTCTGTTGCCGTTATTGCTCTTCCGTCAGGGTATATATACTGAATGATGTTCGACCAGTTCACACTTATGGCAATAAGTGTGTCGTTTATTTGCAAGATGTCGTTACCCGTGTCTCCAAGTTTTTTGCCAGGATTGTTCTCCCTAAACCAACGATTTGTAAGGGTTCCATTGTCAATGAAGCTTATAGTTGAATTGTCCATTCCCCAAAGCCCTTCGCAGAGCACGATGAGTTTGTCGCCAGACTCTGTGGGAGATGGTGGTTGAACCACGTCGGCTGGTTCCAAAGAGCACGATGTAATAAAGGCAAACGTGCATAGAACGGAAATGAAGTTCCAAATATTTTTGTTCCTTAACATTGGGAATGTTATTATTTTATATTGTTCTTCTTGTATAAAGACCTTGATTTAAAGTTCGAATTTCAGTGTGCATTTCCAGTTTCGTCCAGGCATAGGATAGCGTTTTACTACTTCGTGTCGCGAGTCGGTGAGGTTGTTGCACTCTATTGTTGCTTGAATTACCTTATTCCCCTTCAGCTTAAATCGTTTGTTAAGCTTGATGTCTATAGTATACCAGTCGCGGAGAAGGTCGTCTTGGTTGTTTGATACTAGTGCGAACCTTTCGCCTGTATATAAAAAAGACGTGCAAAGAGAGTACGAGTCATAGCCTAAATCGAGGATTAACGAGCCGGAATGTAATGGCGAATATGGTATATAATGTTTGTATTCCGGGTCGTCTGGCATGGAGAAGTCACGGTCTTGCTGGCAAGTATAGTTGGCATTTGAAGCAAGAGAGAACTTGCCCCACTGACCGTTATATCCGCCAGAGAGTGACAGACCTGCTGATTTTACCTTCCCGAAGTTGACCATTGACCATCGGAACTGGCATTTCATCGGTATGGCAACAATCTTGTCTTCAATGTTATTATAGTAAGCATCAATGGCAAAGTGTAGGTTCTTGCCGCGGTAGTCTATTCCTGCGTCCCACTGAGTTGTATATTCCGGCTTAAGATCTGTGCTGCCAACCAATGTGTAATAGAGGTCGTTTAAAGTCGGAGCGCGGAACATTCGTTTGTGATAGGCGCGGAATATCCAATTGTTGGCCTTGTACGAAAGCAGGTACATTGGCGTGAAACGGCTTAGTGGGCCCGCACTATTACGTGTGTGGTCTTGCACATGGGTGTAGAGTAGTGCCACGTTTGCTTCTAAACCTTTGTATGAACCGATTACGGAAACCAGCGACTTAGAGTCTATTCTATAAACGTAACTGAACTTATAGACGTTGCAGTCAAGGTCAGACCATCTTAAATCCGTACTTGCCGTAATGGAGATGTAGCGCGTATTGAATGAGCCTGCTACGGAAGCATACAGATCTTGCTGCGCATACCGGTTGTTGCAGTACATTGTTGCAGCGTTTGTTGATGGGTCTTGAACGTAGTGAAGGTAGTCGTATGAGTACTTTATATTTGCGCGCAAGCCGAATTTTTCCCAAATCTTCTTGTATGACGATTGAACAAAGAAGTTTTGATCCCATTGGCGGTCGGTGGAATCCCATTGGTCAGAGAGCCTTCTGATAACGGGCCCGGGAAGACCGCGGCGTGAATTATAGTAATAAACATGTGTTGTGAAGCCTTTGTAGAAGCCTGCCGCTTCCAGGCGATAGAAGGAGATGTCTGAATTGTGGCGTTTGCCCACAGTGTCTTCTGATTCTGAATGGAAGCGAAATTTGTAGTCTCCGTCAGTATGTTGGTATTCAGCATCTACAAAAAGAAAATTTTTAAGTGAGAAGTATGCCTTTACCTTGTTTAACCCGAAAGACCCATTGCCATATTCTATGTTGAAAGATGTTCGGTCGGGCCGTTTGGTCTGCATGTATACAGTTGCTGCCGAGGCATATTCTGAAGCAGACTGCAGGCGCTCGTTTTTGTTGGCATTATAGAGCGAAACACTTTCCATATTCGACAGCGAATATTTTCCTAAGTCCACCTGACCGTTCTGCGCGTTTGTTATGCGAATACCGTCAAGGTATACGCCTACATGCTGCGAGCCGAGCGAACGGACGTTGACAGTTTTCAATCCGCCCAATCCGCCATAGTCTTTTATTTGTACGCCAGAAAAATATTTCAGAGCGTCAGCTACGGATGTTGTGGAAAGATTTTGTAGCGTTGCTCCTGATATCGTTTGGCTTGGAGTGAGATAATGAGGCCTTTCGCCGACACAAACTACATCGTCAAGCACACTCGAAGAATCGGCAGGTGCCGTTTCTGTAGCATGAGAGGCCGCTGTTGTGAAGCAGAGACATAGAATTGTCGGTAGTAAATGAAAACTTTTCAATGGCATTTGATTAGTTCGTGAAATGCTCCGTGCAACCTTTGGCTGAAAAAATACCGAAAGGTGCACGGATGTCAAGTTGAATGCAAAGTTAATGAATAAAGACGGTTTATTAAAGTTACTGTCTTAAAAAACATTTGACCATCAACTTCTTTCAGCATAAAGCGACGTGCTTTATGATTTATTTCTTAGAATTGTTCAAGAATTTCTATTCTTTTGCGTGTATCAGGGTGGGTGCTAAAAAGAGAAGACATGAAATTTAGCACTCCACCAGCTGTGAGATTTTGCGGATGTATTATGAATAGTTGTGCTATATCATCGCGTTTTACGTTCTGAAGTCCAGGGTCACCGCTAATCTTGCGTAGGGCAGAGGCTAAAGCAAGAGGGTTGCCGCATAGTTCTGCACCGCCAGCATCAGCCATATATTCGCGCTTGCGGCTTATGGCAAAGCGCGTGAGCATAGTGAACAGGTAGGCAATGGCGCAAAGCGCGTAGCCGATAATGAGAACAACAATAATGCTGAGACCGTTATTGCGGTTGTCTCTGTTGTCGTCGTCCCTGTCGTGCATTTGCCAGCTGCCGCCACCTCCACCGAAAATCATAGTGTTGTATATCATTTGCACGACCATACTCATAACAGTAGAAATGATTCCGACAAAGATAATGCTTGTGATAAGTAGCCGAGTGTCGTGATTTCGGATATGAGTAAGCTCGTGTCCGATGACACCAGACAGTTCGTCGTCATCAAGAAGCTCCATAAGTCCGGTCGTAACCGTTACAGTATAGCTACTCTTGTCTATGCCACTGGCAAAAGCATTAAGCTGTGGATCGTCTACAACGTTTATTTTTGGCATGTCCATTCCTGCCGTCATGCAAAGATTCTCCACGATATTATAAATGCGAGGGTTCTCTCTACGGGAAATAGAGTGCGCTCCTGTTGCTGCTTTCACCATGGAAGAGTTGCAAAAATAGGCAATGATGAACCAAATGCCAACCCCTCCAATGACCCAAGGTAAGGATTGCATAAAGTAGTAGTTCACGGTGTTTGCATCCAATTGGTGCACAATCTCACCGTATTGGTTGTAGTATCCGTTGCCGAAATAATTGACAAGGGCGATAAAAGCCCATACCACTCCGAGGATAATGGCTGGAAACATCAGCAGCAACAAAACCGTCATACGGTTGTTGCGGCTGATTTGCGTTTGCATTCCTACGTATTGCATAAGTGAATGTTGTGGCTTTTCCTTTTTTAGTTGAAGTTTATTTCTGGAGCTTTGTCCATTGCAGCACGGCTTTCCTGTGGTACTTCAAACATGGGCTGGCGGCTGAAACCAAACATCTTTGCAAAAATGTTAGAGGGGAACGTTTCCACAGCGTTGTTAAGTTCGCGTGTTGCCGAATTGAAGAAACGGCGTACCGCAGCCAATTTGTTTTCAATATCAGAAATTTCATTCTGCAGTTGGATAAAGTTTTGGTTGGCTTTAAGGTCAGGATAGGCCTCGACAGAAACCTTCAGACCGGCGAGCGCATTTGAAAGCATATTATCTGCTTTCACTTTGTCGTTTATTGTTACTGCTCCCATTGCCGCAGTACGGGCATCGGTGACGCGCTGAAGAGTTTCTTTTTCATGTGTTGCATATCCTTTCACAGTGGCTACTAACTGTGGAACCAGGTCGTAGCGCTGTTTTAACTGCACGTCTATGTTGGCAAATGCGTTCTCACGGTTATTGCGGAGCTTTACAAGATTGTTGTAAATGCTGACCAGCCATATGGCAATTACTATAATAGCAATGATAACAATGATGGTTGTTGACATAATTCTTTGTTTTTTTGTTTGTAAATTATTTTATTCCATATTATTTGATACGGCAAATATACTGCCATTTCTCTGGATAGTATATGTCGTTTAATGATTATTCAATATTCTTTTGTAACATTTAGGCTACGTTAGAAGGTTTTTCTAAATTATAACCTTTCGGCAAAAGCTTTCCATTCAGGTGCATCAGGCAATGGAGCTTCTGCTATAATATGCTGTTTTGATACAGGATGTATAAATTCTACGCGGCGCGACAAAAGTGAAATGCTTCCATCGGGATTACTTCTCTTTGCGCCATATTTTAAATCTCCCTTTATCGGACATCCAATACTTGCCAGTTGACAACGTATTTGGTGGTGGCGGCCTGTTAGTAGATGCACTTCAATAAGCGTGTAATTGTCGGACCTTCCGATAACTTTGTATTTCAGAATAGCTTTCTTTGCGTTTGGCCTTTCTGTTGTGTATGAGTAGCTTTTGTTCTGTTTCTCGTTTCTTACGAGCCAGCTTTCTATTGTGCCTTCCTCTTTACTGGGGCATGTGCGTGTTAAAGCCCAGTATGTCTTGTGTATGTCGCCATTGCGAAACATGTCGTTCAGCCGTGACAATGCTTTTGATGTGCGGGCGAATACGACAAGTCCGCTTACGGGTCTGTCCAGTCTATGTACAACTCCTAGAAACACATTGCCGGGCTTTGCGTATGCTTCCTTTATGTATTCTTTTACATTCTCGCTTAGTGGCTTGTCGCCAGTCTTGTCTCCCTGTACAATCTCACCGCTTTCTTTGTTGACAATGATTATGTGGTTGTCTTCGTAAACGACATTCATTTTATAAATATGATATATGGTGTTGTGATTGATACTAATGAAAACACCATCAGATACAACGGTCACCAGTTTTCAGCGTGGCGGTTGTGTTCTGATGGTGTATGGTTTTAGTCTTGCCTTTACAGGTGATTTGTGCGGTTTACATGTTCATTCCGCCATCAATCTGAATGACCTGTCCGCTAACATAGCTAGACATGTCTGAAGCCAAGAACAAACATACGTTTGCAATATCTTCGGTTTGTCCGCCACGGCGAAGTGGTATCTTCTTCATCCAGTCCTTGCGGATGTCTTCTGGGAGCTGGGCTGTCATTGCTGTTTCAATGAAACCTGGTGCTACAGCGTTGGCACGTATTCCCTTAGGACCGAGTTCCTGTGCGATACTCTTTGCCAATGCAATCATTCCGGCTTTTGATGCAGCGTAGTTGCATTGTCCTGCATTTCCGTGTACGCCTACTACTGAAGCCATGTTTATGATTGAGCCGCCACGTTGACGTAGCATTATTGGTGCGCAAGCATGGATAAAGTTGAAAGCAGACTTGAGGTTTACGTTGAGTACTGCGTCCCACTGTGCTTCACTCATGCGGAGCATGAGACCGTCTTTAGTGATTCCTGCATTGTTCACCAGGATGTCTATTGTGCCGAAGTCTTCTTTAATCTGTTTAACTGTCTTTTCTGTTTCTTCGAAATCAGCAGCATTGCCAGCATAAGCGCGACATGTAACTCCGAGAGCTTCAATTTCTTTACGCGTAGCCTCTAGGCCTGCAGCCATATCGTCGTTGAGAACGAGGTCGGTGAATGCGATGTTTGCTCCTTCAGAAGCGAATTTCATTGCGACAGCCTTTCCGATGCCGCGTGCCGCCCCAGTTACGATGGCGGTCTTACCTGTTAATAATCCCATGTTGTGTTATTTATTTTTAGTTATTTTTCTTTTCAGTTGTCTTTATCAGTCTGTTTCGTTGTTATCTTTCCCAACGCGCCGTAAACCACCTTTGCCACGAGAGGCTTGCTTGCTTCCGGTGTAATGCCGTGACCAAGTCTTCCGCATATATATGGTACTTCCAGGCCTTTTATGCAATAATGCGTGATGTCTGCCACGAGATCTACGTTGTCTATATCAAATTCTCCTGCGCGTTTACCATCGTTATAGACGTTGCGAAAAAGTTCAATTTCGTCTTCATCAAAGTTCTTTCTCACCTTTTCTACCATCCAGATGTTGCGAAAGAACGCTGCACGCAAGTTGCCGTTCCTCACTACAGTCTCCTTGATCATGTTCAAGTGTGTGTAGATAAGCTCTATAATCTTGTCTTGTGGGCGTATGTTTTTTGCCGCCACTTCGTCAAGTTTGTCAGACAGACGCTCCAATTCTCCCTCGATTACGGCATAGTAAATGTCCTCTTTACTTTTAAAATAGGTGTACAGCGTGCGCCTGCCTTTACCGGAAGCCAAGGCGATATCGTTCATCGTTGTGTTCTCAAGCCCGTTGCGAGCGAACAACTGGCGGGCGACATCAACTAGCTTTTGTCTTGTTTTTGATATTGACATGATTGTAATTTTGAACTTATTATAGCTATTTTACAGTCTTGCACATACTGTTTTGCATGTGCAAAATTATTAAATAAAACTGATGCAGCAAAATTATTGTTTGCATTAAAGCGGCTTTTAAGCTAAGTTTAGCAATGTATAATATTGTTTTTCAGTTCTTTTGAAGAAAAACGAAATTCGAATGCAAAAAAACGAAAGACGTTTTTTTTCTCAACTCTTAACTTTGCCGGCAGAAAAACAGAATAAAAACAAACAACAAAACCTATGACATTATTAATGATAGTTGAGTTACTCGTAGTTTTGGTAGCTCTTTGGATTGGAGCCCGTTACGGCTCGCTTGCTCTTGGTGCCATTTCTGGTATCGGTTTGGCAATTTTAGTATTTGGTTTTCAGATGAAACCAGGTGAACCGCCTACAGATGTTATTTATATTATCATAGCTGCCGTTACTTGTGCCGGCATGCTTCAGGCTTCAGGGGGTATGGATTGGATGATACAAATTGCCGAGCGTTTGCTTCGCAAGCATCCTGAGCGTATAACAATACTTGCGCCTTTTACAACCTTTATCCTTACGATGCTTGTCGGAACTGGGCACGTTGTATATACCCTTATGCCGATTATTTGTGACATTGCGCTGAAAAAAGGAATACGTCCTGAGCGTCCTTGTGGCATTGCGAGCATCGCTTCCCAGATAGGCATTACGTGTTCTCCTATTGCCGCTGCTGTAGTAGCTTTTTCAACCATAAGTATCGACAACGGATTTCAGGTAAGCAACGTACAGATACTGCTCGTAACCATTCCTGCATGTATCATTGGTATACTTATGGCCGTGGCTGTAAGTTGGCATAGGGGCTTGGATTTGGATAAAGACCCCAAGTTTCTTGCAAAGATTAAAGACCCTGTGCAGCGTGAATATATATATGGGAATACAGCAACGACGCTTGACAAGAAAATAGCCCCCGAAAGCAAACGTGCAGTATATATCTTCCTTTTTGCACTTGTAGTGATTGTTATTATCTCCGTTTGTAGCATGATGGGAATAAATCTCCTTCCGTCTTATGATACGGTTCAGGTGATAAAGGGTGGTCCAACCACGGTTACTCTTCCTGATGGAACGGTTGAAACGGCAAAACAATTGGCTAAAGCCGGTGTAGTGATGGCGGGCGTTACTCATGTTGTGAGCAAACCTTTGGCGATGAACATACTTATACAGATAACGATGATAATAGCCGCAGCCCTTATGATTCTATTTTGCAAGGCAAAGGCGAAAGCCGCTGTTGGTGGAGCTGTATGGCAAAACGGAATGGTTGCCGTGGTTGCAATCTACGGTATTGCTTGGATGAGTGATACGTTCTTCTCGAATTATGAGGCAGAGATTCAGCTTATGTTGTCTGACCTTGTTAAGGCTTATCCCTGGACAATAGCTTTGGCGTTCTTCTTCGTTTCTGTTCTCATCAATTCTCAAGGAGCTGTTGTGGTAGCGATGTTGCCATTGGCTTATTCTCTAGGCATAGAGGGGTGGATTTTGCTGGGCGTTATGCCTTCAGTCTACGGGTATTTCTTTATCCCTAATTATCCTTCTGATATTGCCACGGTGAACTTTGACCGCTCTGGAACGACAGTCATAGGCAAATACCTGCTAAACCACTCGTTCATGCTGCCAGGAATGGTTCATGTTATAACGGCTTGCATTGTCGGATTGGGCATAAGTTACGTTTACCATTTTGTATTTGGCATATTCTAACTAGCATATTTACAACTGAATATATAAGGCGTTATATATTTAATAAGGTGAAAGATTGTATTTCAGGTAACGTTTTTAAGAAAGTAATGTGATATATTGTTGAAGATAAGATGTAGCGAAAGACAGAATTGCGGATTGGAAAGTAGATAAGAAGAAATTTAGTGTGAATAAATTATAAGACAGAAATAGGTTTAGTTATAATTCTGTGTTAGGCCATCGGGTGTGATTGGTTCATCCCCGGTGGCCGCTTTTTTTCTTTTGGTTGAGAGGAAAAGGAACATTCTCTCTGTCTAATATTCGCTAGGTGACACGCCGAATTGTTTTTTGAAGGCCACGGAAAAATGTGCGGCAGTGGCGAATCCTGTGGCTATGGCAATTTCAGAGACGGTCATTTTCCCTTCTTTCAGATATTTTGCCGCTTTGTTCAGTTTGTATTTGCGGAAGAACACTCCAGGCGTGTCGCCAGTGAGTTCTTTCAGCTTATAGTTGAATTTACTTTGACTGATGAGGAGATCATGGCAGATAGTCTGAACGTTCTGCTCCAATTCTGCAGCCCTTTTCCCCATCAAGCGGTAAAGCTCGTCCATAAAGTGGCGGTCTTCTTCAGATAATGCATCAGATAGTTCTTCCGTCTCGGTACTTTCTCCAAGGCGTCGCCGCATGGTGTTCATGTTTTCAAGCTGTGTTTCCACCACGGCTTGAAGGTATTCCGGGTCGAAAGGTTTGGTGACATACCCGACAGCCCCCAGCCTCAGTCCCTTTATTTGCTCGTCAATGTTCGACTTTGCCGTTATCATTACGACGGGAATGTGGCATGTCATAAGGTCAGACTTTAGTCTTTTGCAGAAATCATAGCCAGACATCTTGCCCATAATTATGTCGCTGAGTATTATGTCTGGCGCAATTTCAGCAATGTCGCTTAGGGCAGTTTCTGCCGAGTAGCGGTTTTCCACCGTATATCTGCTGCAGAAAATAGAACGTATATACTGCGCAACGTCTATGTCATCGTCGACAATGAGAATCTTTGTCCGTTTCTTTTCTGTCTTTTCGCTGTGGTCTGCATTGTAGTCAGCGTTGCCGTTTGTAGCAACACCGCTAGCAGAAGTGTTTGTTATCGGGATTTGCAGCACTTCAGACTTGGCTTCGCACAACTCGTTGTCGCTGAATGCATTCTTGCTGCATGGCAGTCGGAATATGAAAGATACGCCGCCACCACATTCTTTCGCAATGTTCTTTACGCTAATGCTCCCATGATGTAGTCCAACAAGCCGCTTAACGTAATACAAGCCGATGCCCGTTCCCCATCCGTAGCGTTGGCTTCCTTTCGTGTCGGCAAGCTGATAGTAACGTTTGAAAACGTCAGGCATTCGTTCTTCCTCAATGTGAGAGCCACTGTTCGTGACGTCAACTACAAGAAACTCCCTTGTTTCTTCTTGCTCAGTGCTTGCTTTGATTGAAATACTCCCGTTGTCTGGTGTATGTTTTAGAGCATTCGTGAAGAGGTTGCTTATGATTTTTTCAAATTTGTCTGTGTCAATCCATTTTTCGCCTATGGCGTTGCTGCATTTTGTTTCAAAGTTTATTCCCCTAACGTTGGCAGACTCAATGAATGCGGCCGACAGACGCTCCATGTTTTCTTCAATGTTCGTCTTGCTTACTTTCAGGCGGAGCGCATCTGTTTCCAGCTGATTGAAGTCCAGCATTTGGTCGATAAGTCTTAACATCCTGTTGACGCTCATGCAGATACGCTGTAAAGTGGTTTTAACGTGCTGCGGAAGTGACTCGTCGGCAGAGAGACGTATCAATGGTCCGGCTATTATTGTTATAGGATTGCGGAATTCGTGAGATATGTTTGCAAAGAAGCTCATGTTCATTTCCTTTGCCTGTTTTTCGCGTTCGCGTTCGTTTTTCTCCTGTTCAAGCAATAGCTGGTTAGCTCGGATGCGTAGATAGAGTGAGTTTATGTAGAAAAGAACCAGTGCGCAGCATATTGCATATAGAAGCCATGCGGCAGCACAGTTCCAAGGACTGGGCATTATCTTTACGTTGACAGTAGTTTCTTCTACGGGTGGCAGTTGCGGCGAAGCCGTTAGGCGCAGTCGGAATTTGTATTTTCCTTCTGGAAGATTGTTGTAGCTCACGGAGTGCTGATATGTAGCCTCCTGCCAGTCTGTATCAAACCCCTCCAGTTTGTATTGGTACATCAGTGAGGATGTCTGGCTATAGTTCGGGCGGAAATACATAAATTCAATGGAGTTTTCATCGTTGGCCAGCGTGAACGCTTGTTCATTTCTTGTCTTCCCGCAGGCAGTCAGCTGGTGTCCGTCAGAAGTTTGTATATTTATGGCGTAGACCAAAAGCCCCTGTTTTTGTTTTCTTGCGTTTTTCGTCTTTAACTCAATGTCAGCAGGAAGAAACTCGCAGCCGTCAGAACTGCCGATAACTACGTTGCCGTTAGGAGATATGGTGATTGAGTTGTCGAAGAACTGAGTTTTCGTGTGGTTCTTGCTGGATGAAACAAGGCTATTCATTGATGCCTCGCCCGTCTGAGGCAGATAGCAGACCGCATCTTTTAGGGTTGTAATCCAAATGTTGCGGTTGTTGTCTTCGGCAAGTCCCTGTATATGCACGTCATTTAGAAAGTCCATTCTTGTTATGCCACCGGAACGCATATTCAGACAATACAGTCCGTAGCGTTTTGTGCCTAGCCAAACGATGCCGCGCGAATCCTGTAAGGCGAATGCCGCGTCGATGTTCCCATAGTCAGGCTCGCCGTGTGTTTTTATTTCCCTTACGTTAAGTGTCGTTGGGTCTAGAAGAGCAATGTGCATGTCTTTCATGAAGAGCAGTACTTTGCCGTCGTTTGTCGACGTTAGCTGCGTCTCGTTGTCGTACCATTTGTAGTTTATTCTTATAGAGTCAGTGTGTCCAGTCATTGCATTGCAGCGAATTACGTGTTTGTTGTTGCAGCTTACAAACAGATTGTTGCCGATACAAGTTCCAGAGCCAAGCGTTTTGTCGTCGGAAATTGAATAAACTGTTTTGGGTGTCGCACTCAGAGGGTTGCTGACAGTACATTCAAGAATTTTTCTGTTGCCGATAAGCCAGAAATTTTTGTCGTTTTGTTTTACGATGCCGCGCAATTCCTGTGGCTCGCTGAAAAGTTGCCGATAGAAGGCTTGGCTTATGGCATGCGTCTGTGTGTCGTATGTATACAGGCGTAAGGTCGTTCCAGCCAATATATAGCGGCCAACTGTTTTCATGCATGTAATGTCGCGCCCTTCAGTTTCCTTTGCCAAGGGGTTATCGTTGGCTTTTTTGAAATCAGCTACATTGGCAGACATTACTTGATATCCGGCATTGCGAAATCCAATCCACAGATTCCCGGCATTGTCGATAAACGTGGCAGAAGCCAGTTCACGAGGTTTTATGAGCAAATTGTCGGGAAAGACAGACAAAGTCTTTGCGATAGCCTCTTTCTTTTCTGACTCTTTGTATTTGTCAGCCCCTTTCTCTTTCACGATGTCAGACTCTGTGATGCGGAATACCTCTTTTCCGTTTCCAACTCTCACTTCGCCATCCTTTTGCCCGTTTTTAATCCACAAGATATTTGTGTTGGGCGATTGCAGATTATAGCGTTTGAACCTGTATCCGCCGATGTAGCGTGCCAGTCCGTTTTGGGTTCCAATCCACATCCTGCCCTTACGGTCAAGGAACAGCGTGTTGATATAGTCGTCAGGTAAGGCAGTTGTGTCTTTTGAGTCATGGAAAAACTGAATGAACCTTTGGCCGTCGTATACGTTTATGCCCGCAGAAGTGCCAATCCATACAAGTTTTTTACTGTCTTGCGCTATGGATGTGACGTTAAGTGAAGAGAGCATTTCGTCTATGGCAGTATGCTTCCCACTCTCCACCAAGATGTTGCGCGTAGCTCTCCTTCCAGGTGTTAATACGAACACCGCTGCCAAAATGCAGAAAAGTATTAGTGCAGCAATGAGGATAAGGCGTCCTTTAGGGCTTTTCGCTCTTCTTAAAGGATGGATCAAGTGTAGCGGATAGTTGCTTTTTATGTGTAATCTCTCAGTATATTGTTTGAAGTTCATTAGTGTTTTTGCAGTATTGGATAGTGTATATGCGCCGGCATTGTGCCAATATTCGTGAGGCGCTATGAACCTTTTGCATGCAAAGTTAGTGCATTTTTGGCTATGTCCCAATAAAATATAAATTTCGCTTGTAAATTCTTTTATCTATAAGTTTTGTGCTACTTTTGCAGTTATTATGGGGGAGCGTGCAGTGTTGTATGATGCGCCCACGCACTCCCGTTTGTTTTGTCTATCATAAAAAACACTGAAAATATGAAAAAGTTTATTCTCCCAATCCTTGCCCTTGCCGTTGCCACGGTGCAGGCAAAGGTAACGCTGCCCTCCATTTTTGCTTCGGGCATGGTTATGCAACAACAGACAACGGCCAATATGTGGGGTGGGGCGAAGGCCAACGCCACAGTGCGTATAACAACCTCATGGAACAAAAAGACTCAGCAGGTGAAAGCCGATGATGCAGGCCGATGGAAAGCATCTTTTGACACTCCCTCTGCCGGAGGTCCATATACAATTACGCTCAATGACGGTGAAAAGACTGAGCTTACCAACATCCTTATAGGCGAGTTGTGGGTATGTTCCGGTCAAAGTAATATGGAGATGCCTATGAAAGGATTCAAGAACCAGCCTGTAGACGGGGCTGTGGAGGATATTCTTCACAGTTCCGACACGCAGATGAGGCTTTTCACCGCCAAGCGTACAAGTCGCTATGCCCCGATTGATACTATAACAGGCTCATGGAAAGAGGCCAATCCGCAGGCGGTGCGCGATTTCAGTGCAACGGCCTATTATTTTGGTCGCGAGTTGCGACGCATGCTCAATGTTCCGGTAGGGTTGGTTGTCGTGGCGTGGGGCGGTTCTTCGTGCGAGGCATGGATGAACAGAGACTGGCTGAAGGCGTTCCCACAGATAGAGTTGCCAACATCACAGAAGACGATTAAGTCGCCCAACCGCACGGCCACCGTTCTTTATAACGGCATGCTTAACCCGATTATAGGGATGGCCATGAGAGGTGTGATATGGTATCAGGGGGAAGAAAACGTTTCGCGTTCAAGCTATTACGCCGACCTCTTCTCACGCATGATAAAGGGATGGCGCGAAGAGTGGAAGCAAGGCGACTTCCCGTTCTATTATTGTCAGATTGCTCCCTACGACTACAGTCTTATAAAGTGGGAACGTTACAACAGTGCCTTCTTGCGTGAGCAACAGCAAAAAGCGGAATTGATGAACAACAACGTAGGGATGGCAGTACTGATGGACGCAGGACTGAAATATGGCATACACCCACGCGCAAAAGAACTCGCGGGAATGAGACTGGCATTGCTGGCTCTCGACAAAACTTATGGCGTTAAGGGGCTCACTTCGCAAAGCGCTTACTATAAGAATGTGGAGTTCCGCAATGACACCGCCGTTGTTACTTTCGAGCGTGCTGGCATGTGGCTCTATGGAAAGAACGGGCTAAAAAGCGAACTCTTTGAGGTGGCTGGAGCAGACAGCGTGTTCCATCCTGCCAAAGCCTGGATTGAACGTTCAAAACTCTACGTAAAGAGCGATGAAGTGAAGAAACCTGTAGCCGTTCGCTACGCCTTCAAAGACTGGGCAGATGGCGACCTCTTCTGCGACGGACTGCCTGTAAGCTCGTTCCGCACAGACAATTGGGAAAAGTAACTGCTGCGCCAAATCATTCAGGCACAGCCTGCAAAAATATAGATGAGGCTCATTCTGCAATGGCACGCTGCCGGCAGAGTGAGCCTCTCTGTTTTTGGCAAGGAATTAAACCGTGCGGGGATGTAAGCAAAAGCCCGTAGGAACTTCAACGTAACCCCGCGGCCTTTCAAATTTATCCCCACGGCCTAAGAAGAGATAGACCGTAGGGCTTAAATTGGAAGATTTTATAAGTATAAACGAAAGTTTGCGGCAAGCTCTTGTCATTGTCATTCTTCTTTTATAACTTTGCTGATAAATACGCTCATTATCCAAAGCAAAAGGTGAAAGGCGTAAGAGAAACGAAATGGAAACCCTAAAACAATAATGATATGAACATAACGGAAAGATTCCTGAACTACGTCAAATTTGACACACAGTCTTCGGAAGAGAGCGAGACAGTGCCGAGCACAAGCAAACAACTCATCTTCGCAGCATACCTTCGCGACGAGCTTAAGGCAGAAGGCTTTGACGATGTTGAGATGGACGACATGGGATACATCTACGCAACGCTCAAGGCAAATACGAAAAAAGACATACCTACGATAGGATTCATCAGCCATTACGATACGTCGCCCGACTGTAGCGGCAAGGACGTAAAGCCTCGCATCGTGGAAAACTATGATGGAGGAGACATAGTCCTCTCGGAAGGAATCGTTTCGTCGCCGCAGAAATTTCTAGAACTGCTGGCACATAAAGGAGAAGACCTTATTGTTACCGACGGACATACTCTTCTTGGAGCAGACGACAAGGCGGGAATAGCAGAAATCGTACAGGCGATGTGCTGGCTCCGCGACCATGACGAGGTGAAGCACGGCGATATACGCATAGCCTTTAATCCTGATGAGGAAATCGGCATGGGAGCGCATCATTTTGATGTAGAGAAATTCGGATGTCAGTGGGCGTATACAATGGATGGCGGCGACCTTGGCGATCTGGAGTACGAGAATTTCAACGCAGCCTCGGCAAAAGTACACATCCACGGCGTGAGCGTACATCCTGGATATGCCAAAGGAAAGATGATAAACGCCAATATGTTGGCGGCAGAGTTTGCTACATCAATGCCAAACGACGAGACTCCTGAAACAACCGACGGCTATCAGGGATTCTATCACCTACTCGGAATAGAGTCTGGCATAGAGAATGCACGCCTTTCCTATATCATTCGCGACCACGACCGCAAGAAATTTGAAGAGCGCAAGAGGTTTATCGTGGCTCAGGCTGACGCTATGAATGCTAAATACGGTGCGGGAACGGTTGAAATCGCTGTGAACGACCAGTATTACAACATGAAGGAAAAGATAGATCCCAACATGCATGTGATAGACATCGTGCTCAAGGCGATGGAAACTTGCGGCGTGCCGCCAAAGGTTGAGCCGATACGCGGCGGAACCGATGGCGCTCAGCTCTCGTTCAAGGGACTTCCGTGCCCCAATATCTTTGCCGGTGGCGTGAACTTCCACGGACCTTACGAATTTGTCAGCGTGCAGGTAATGGAAAAAGCCATGCAAGTAGTAGTGAAGATTTGTGAACTAACAGCCGCTTACAACGACTAAGCCTATGAGTGAACTACCAAGCCTTATCAACGACCTCGCCCTCATTCTCGTGGTGGCGGGGGTCGTTACAATCATATTCAAATGGATGAAGCAGCCGCTGGTGTTGGGATACGTGGTGGCAGGCTTCTTGGTCAGTCCGAAAATGCCATATATCATGTCGGTCGTGGATACGGCCAACATACAGACCTGGGCTGACATCGGCGTGATGTTTCTTCTGTTTTCGCTCGGTCTTGACTTCTCCTTCAAGAAGATACTCAAGATGGGTTCGTCGCCATTCATCGCCACCTGTTCCATCGTATTCTGCATGATGGTTTTGGGTATGACCGTAGGGCACGCCTTCGGTTGGAACCGCATGAACTGCATTTTCCTTGGCGGAATGCTCGCAATGAGCTCAACAACAATTATCTATAAGGCATTCGACGATTTGGGACTCCGGCAGCAGCGCTTTGCGGGAATGGTGATGAGTGTGCTTATCCTTGAGGATATGCTGGCAATCGTAATGATGGTGATGCTCTCGGCCATTGCTTCTGGTGCAAATCCTAACGGCGAACAGATGTTGCAGAGCGTGTTGCGAATAGGATTCTTCCTGATTCTATGGTTCGTAGTCGGCATCTTCGCCATACCTTGGCTTCTGCGCTCGTCAAGAAAACTTATCAACAGTGAGACTTTGCTCATTGTAGCTCTCGGACTTTGCTGTGCCATGGCAGTCATTTCCACAAAGGTTGGCTTCAGCAGTGCTTTCGGAGCTTTTGTCATGGGCTCTATATTGGCGGAAACAGTTGAGGCAGAAAAGATAATAAAACTGGTTGAACCTGTGAAAAATCTGTTCGGAGCAGTATTCTTTGTCTCCGTAGGTATGCTCGTTGACCCTCAGATACTGTTGCAGTACAGTGGGCCTATTGTCATTCTCGTGCTTACAATTCTTTTCGGACAGGCAATATTTGGAACGTTCGGCTTTCTGATAAGCGGACAATCGCTTAAGTCGGCAATGCAATGTGGCTTCTCAATGGCACAGATTGGTGAGTTCTCGTTCATCATAGCCTCTTTGGGACTTTCGTTAGGAGTCATAGGTGATTTCCTTTATCCTGTGGTTGTTGCAGTTTCTGTCATTACCACTTTCCTCACACCGTACATGATACGCCTGTCAACTCCATGCTATAATAATATGGAGAAGCACTTGCCGAAGAATATTATCCATATGCTTAACGACTTCGCACTGAGCCGTCCTTCGTCAGCTCCGCAAGGCAACTGGCGCAAACTGCTTATGCAGATGCTTAGGATAACGGTGATTTATTCGATTCTTTCGGTTGCGGTTATAGCACTAATGTTCAGCTTCGCACTTCTTTTCTTCCGTCAGTTGTTGCCGCATTGGTGGGCAAACGCATTGTGCGGACTGCTCACAGTGGCCTTTATTGCGCCATTCCTGCGTGCTATGGTTATGAAGAAAAACCACAGTGAGGAGTTCCAGCAACTATGGAACGAGAACAAACTGAATCGTGCCCCGCTGGTGGCAACAATAATAGTGCGTTTCCTTATAGCCATGGGCTTTATCTTCTATATTTGCAACTACCTGACACGTTTCACGCATGCGCTGATGATTGTAATTGCCGTGGTGGCTGTAACACTCATGATCTTCTCGCGTTGGTTAAAGAAAAGGAGCATCCGCATGGAGAGAATGTTCCTTATGAACCTACATTCAAAAGACATTCAAGCCCAGGTATACGGGCGTAAAAAGCCACTCTATGCGGGTCATTTGCTAGATAGGGACATTCATATATCTGATTTCCAAGTGCCAGAAGATTCTCTTTGGGCTGGAAAAACATTAATGGAGCTTGGATTGAGGGAAAAGTTTGGCGTTAACGTTAGCAGTATCTTGCGTGGCACGCAGCGAATCAATATACCTAGCGGCGACAATATGGTTTTTCCAGGCGACAAAATACAGGCTATTGGTAGTGATGACCAGCTGACGGCCTTCAGCAAAGCCCTGCAAGGAGAATTGCATCCTGAAGATCCCGACTTGGAGAAGCGCGAAATGAAACTTCGACAGATGACTATCGGGGCAAAAGGGGCGTTTGTGGGCAATACGCTTTCAGAGAGTGGTATACGCGACAAGTACAACTGTATGGCAGTAGGCTTGGAAGAAGACCAGGAAACATTGTCGGTTCTTGCACCTTCTCACCGCTTTGCTGCCGGTGACTCCATTTGGGTGGTTGGTGAGAAAGAAGACATTGACAGGTTAATGGAGGCTAACAACAGAAAGGAAAACAAAGGATGACTTCTAAAGTAAAAGGGTCAATCTGTGGCATTCTTGCGGCTATAAGCTACGGCACTAATCCGCTTGGTGCCCTTAACCTATATGCTGACGGCATGAATGCCAATAGTGTTATCTTCTATCGCTATGGATTGGCAACGGCAATATTGGCAGTCATTATGCTTGTGCAGAAGAAGTCGTTTACCGTAACACGTAAAGAGTTTGCCATACTTTCCATTCTTGGAGTTCTGATGGCACTATCTTCGCTTACTCTTTACTGTAGTTTCAACTTTATGGATGCAGGCATTGCCTCAACATTGCTCTTTGTCTATCCTGTGATGGTTGCCGTAATGATGGCAATATTCTTTAAAGAGCGTGTTACTCCGGTGACGGCTATTTCTATATTGTTGGCACTTTTCGGTATTTCTCTGTTGTATAAAGGTGGCGATGGTGTGACCTTGTCTGCCGTTGGCGTGGTGCTCGTTATGGTTTCGTCGCTGACTTATGCTGTTTACATCATAATTGTAAACAAGTCGCAGCTGCTGATGTCATCAGTCAAACTGACATTTTATGTGCTTTTAACCGGCACGGTGATGATTTATGTCTACTCACTTTTCGGGCCAAATGCCCAGCTCATGCCGTTGAACTCACCGATGATGTGGGTATATGCTCTAGTTCTTGCAGTCTTTCCCACGGTTGTGTCGCTCATTCTCATGGTCATTGCCGTACACAATGTAGGCAGTACGCCAACTGCCGTTATGGGGGCTTTGGAGCCAATCACAGCGGTTTGTATTGGTATCTTTGTCTTTGGTGAAGCTTTTACGTTCAGATTAGCCATAGGAATACTGCTTATTCTTAGCGCAGTGATACTGATTGTGGCAGGAAAATCTTTGCCACTGACGCATCTAACCTATGTCTTGACACATCTGCACTTGAAGAAACGCCTCAAAAAATGGAGGTGGAAATCATAGAAAAGCAAGAAGCCGCATCGTTACAGCCTATGACTATTAGCAATGCGGCTTCTTGTTTATTTGTTTTATTCCTTAGCGTAAGAAATCCGAAACAATTGGCTAATAGTAAAAGCCCTTTATGTAATGTTTCAGAATTTTACTTAATGGTTTTTATTTCTCAGGAATATTTTCAAGAGTCTTTGTAAGCAAATCCCAGAATTTAGGCACTGTAGCCCAAAGGCAACGCTCGTTTGGTGTATGAGGCGAGCGGAGTGTTGGACCGAAAGAGCAGATATCCAGGCCAGGATACTTACTTAGAATAATGCTACACTCTAGTCCTGCGTGTACAACCAGCACCTTTGCTTCCGTGCCGAACAACTCTTCGTATTGCTTGCGCATGGCTTTGAGCAGTTCACTGTCGGGGTTAGGATCCCAACCGCCATATTCTCCACTGAATTCAACCTTCATTCCTGCCATACTGAAGCAACTTGCCAATGAGTTGCCTATTTCTGCCTTTACAGATTCACTAGAACTGCGGGCAAGAATCTTTACTGCAGCTTTGCCTCCCTCAATGTTAACTATTGCAAGGTTGGAAGATGTCTCAACAATGTCTGGAATTGATGGGATATAACGCCACACACCGTTATGGGCAGCGTAAAGGGCATCAATGATATTGTCCTGGATTTCTTCCGGAACCTCCGTAGCGGGAAGTTCAACATCTGCAGTCTCTACAATAATTTCGTCTTCTATTCCGTGGAATTCCGTGTTGAAATCTTCCTTATAGTCTTCTACCATAGCAAGGAAATCTTCCTTGTTGTCTTCAGGCATGGTAAGCACTGCAGTAGCTTCAAACGGTATTGCATTGCGCATGTTGCCGCCGTGCCATGAAGCAAGGCGGGCTTCATCGTTTTCTATTGCCTCACGGACAATGCGCACAAGTAGTTTGTTTGCATTTGCACGTCCCAGTCCGATTTCAAGTCCTGAGTGTCCGCCTTTCAAACCTTTTACTGTAACTGCAACTGCAATGTCAGTATTGTCTGTTTCAACCTCTTTATAGTCAAGAGTTGCGGTAATGTCAACGCCGCCAGCACTGCCTATAACGAGCTCGCCCTCATCTTCTGTATCGAGATTCAGCAATATTTCGCCAGTCAACTCTCCTTCTGGAAGGTCATTTGCGCCATACATTCCCGTTTCCTCGTCGGCTGTAATGAGAGCCTCAATGGGTCCGTGCTTCAAAGTCTTGTCTTCCATTACTGCCATAATCGCTGCAACTCCAATACCGTCGTCTGCACCGAGTGTAGTGCCTTTGGCCTTAACCCATTCTCCGTCAATCCAAGTCTGGATGGGGTCGTTCTCAAAGTCATGTTTGCTGCCCAGTTCCTTCTGAGGCACCATGTCCATGTGTGCTTGAAGTATGACAGTCTTGCGGTTTTCCATGCCTTCTGTAGCCGGTTTGCGCATAACAATGTTGCGTGCCGGGTCTTGGAACGCTTCAACACCTACTCGCTTTGCGAAGTCAAGAAGGAATTGTTGCACTTTTTCCAAATGGCCTGATGGGCGTGGTACCTGCGTCAGCTCATCAAAGTTTCTCCAGAGACTCTCTGGTTTAAGGTTTCTGATTTCACTCATAGTCTTGATTTTTTAAGTAAATATCTTTTAGACATGTTCGTTTCTGTTCGTCTTTATCATTTATTACCATCCAAAACGTAATGCAAACAGCCGTCGTGGCAAATTACTTGAGAGCTGCTTCATCTGCAGTTTCTTTGTAGATTCGCTTTGTCATTGCTGTCCATATTGATGCGTATATGCCGAGTAGTATAACGAGCATTGTTTGCACAGTATGTACAATAAGTACGAATGATAGTGCTTCTTCCGCAGTTAGCGTGTTGCCGGTCGCAATTGTTGCACCGTAAAGAAGCAACATTGTCTTTACGGCAAAGTGCCAAGGACCTGCACCGTTGGGGGTGGGCACCACAACCGCAATGCTCCCTACCACAAATGTTGCCACTCCGCACATTAGTCCAAGGTCTGATGTAAAGTCAAAGCAGAAAAATGTAAGGTAATAGTGCAAGAAGTAACTTACCCATATTCCGAGTGTTAAGGCAATGAACAGAGGAATATTCGTTACATCCTTCAGTGATGCCATGCCTTGCCATACGGAGTTGAGCGTGGATTTTACCTTTTTATATATAGAAAGGCGTTTGAGCAGAAAGTGGAGCAACACGATTACCGCTGCTGCGCATATTGCGGTAACAATATAACCCGTGGCGGTGAATTTGCTTAGTATGGTTTCCATACTTGTTCCCGTGCTGCTGAAAAAGCTGTTAAAGATGCGCATTTGGGCTAACAGCGTGAGTCCCGTGATAATCATAACGAGCAATGTGTCGATTGCGCGTTCCGTAACAACTGTTCCCAATGCTTTCGGAAAGGAAACCCCGTCGCATTTGCTAAGCACTCCGCAGCGTGTGAATTCTCCGATGCGCGGAATGAGAAGGCTTGCGGCGTAAGACATAAAGATGGAATTGACACATGTCGACAGTCTTGGCTTTTCGCCAACTGGTTCCAACGTCTGACGCCAACGGACTCCGCGGAAAACCTGAGCAGAAATGCCGAAAGGCAATGATACAAGCATCCAAGTCCAGTTCATGTCGTATAGCATAACATTCTGGATACGCTTGAAATCAAAGTCGCGGTACATCCAATATAAAATGAATCCGCCAAGAACGACGGGCAGAATGAGCTTTGCCGCAAAGCTAAAAGTCCTTTTTGTTTCCAATTTCCCTTTTGTCTTATCCTAATGCAAATTTAGATAAAAATATCGAATTACATGCTTTGGCGAAAGAAAAACGAAAAATAATCGCAGAAAGCGGCAGATTGAGAAAGTAGAAAGTTTGTCCGTGTGTGTCTTTTCTTGCACATTAGTTCTGTGATTGAAAAAACTTTTGATATTTTTTGCGCTTAGCTTGAATTGAATTATCTTTGCCTAAGCAAAGAATGCCGTTTGGACAATAACGGCAAACAGGATTAACAACAATAATACTGTATGAATTTCAAAAAAATATTTCCTGTTGTCGTAATGGCGACAACAATGATAGTGGTAGGTTGCAGCGGTAGCGGTGATTCTGCGAAAGGGGGAGAGGATAAGTCAGCTTCTAGTAAAATTACGGAAACACGTTTGAAAGGTGACTCTACAATATATGGTCTTGCGTGTGAAGGCTGCACAGACTCAGTGATAGTCTTGCTGCCTACTGATTGCAGCGACCCCGTTTCGTATAACGTCATTAAGGCTATGCAGTGTCGCAACGTATTCGGACGCCCCAAAATAGGCGATCAGCTTGCCATTGTTGCCAATAAAGAGAACCCCAAAGTTGCGGATCTTGTAATAGATCTCGATGAATTAAAGGGAACATGGGTGTATAAAGTTTTGCCGCAGATGCGAAAACGTCCTCTAGGACCAGGCGGTGCTAAGCCAAAGCCCGACCCCGAGCGCGACTCTCTTATGCAGACGCTTATGGTTCCGCGTGAGCAGGGATTTAAGATTAAAAAGCAGTTTACTATGGAGCCTATAGGCGTTCATAATGAAGAGACGAGCTTGACAGGCGAGAATCCCGTAGTTTATCCTCAGGTTAAATATTATAAAGAATGGAACATCCTTAATGGTAAACTTGTTTTAACGGAGGGAACAATAGAAATAGGTAACAAAAAGCGTAAAAAGCTTAAGCCTCAACGTGACACAGTTGAGATTGTTCTTATGATGAAGGATAGTTTGCGTTTGCGTTTCAAAGACGGTATTAAATCATATTACAGGAAATAGGATTTTCCTCAACGGGAGTCTTCCTATGAGCATGTAGGAAAGCGCTCCATTCAATATAAGAGAAAAGCACAGAACCCGATAAAGATTCTGTGCTTTTCTCTTATATTCTTTTTTCTTTGTACACGGCTTATTGTTGTGTGCCGTGTTCTATGTTATCCGTTATAGTGCGGCAAGTTCTACAACCTTGTCCACTGCAGCAGAAAGCCCGTCAATGTTCTTTCCTCCAGCAGTTGCGAAATGTGGTTGTCCGCCGCCGCCGCCTTGGATAAGCTTTGCCGCCTCACGTATCACCTTGCCGGCGTTGAATCCATGCTCGTTTACAAGGTCATCGCTAGCCATAACTGTAAGCAATGGTTTGTCGCTGTGTTTGCTTCCGATGGCGCAGAGTAAGCCTTCCGGATGAGCTGCACGCAGTTTGAAAGCCAAGTCTTTTGCTGCTTCGGGCGTTATAGGGAGAACGGCAGTCACTACTTTTATTCCGTTAATGTCGCGCGACTGGTTGAGCAAACGTTCTTTTGCGCGCTCTACGGCTTCGGCTTGGAAACGCTCAATGTCTTTTTTCATCGTGTCATGCTCCTCGATGTATTTTCCAATCACGGCTTGTAAGTCTTTAGCGTTGTGGAATAGGGCACGTATAGCTTTCATTCCGTCTTCCAAGTCATACATCATCTGCTCGCATTCAGCACCCGTCTTTGCTTCAATGCGGCGGATGCCGGCAGCGACACTACTTTCTGATACTATTTTTACCATACCGATGCATCCAGTACTCTTGGCGTGTATACCACCGCAGAACTCGACGCTAGGTCCAAACTGCACAACTCTAACCTTATCGCCGTACTTTTCTCCGAACAAAGCAATAGCTCCCAGCTTCTTTGCTTCTTCAATTGGCACGTCGCGGTGGTCTTGGAGAGGTATATTCTGGCGTATCATGTCGTTGACCATGCGCTCAACCTTTCTTATCTCTTCATCAGTTACTTTCTGGAAATGCGAGAAGTCGAAACGTAATGTGTCGGGTGATACGTATGAACCCTTTTGCTCAACATGCTCTCCGAGCACTTGTTTCAGCGCATAGTCGAGAAGGTGTGTGGCAGAGTGGTTGGCTGCGCTTGCTTCGCGCTTGTCCGTATCAACGCATGCCATAAAGTCTGCTTCAATGTCTTTGGGCAATTCCTTTACGATATGCACCGATTGATTGTTCTCGCGCTTAGTATCTAAGATGTTAACAGTCTCGTTTTCGCTTACAAGTACGCCCGTATCACCTACCTGACCACCCATCTCTCCATAGAAAGGAGTGCTGTCAAGCACAAGCTCATAGTAGGATGTCTTCTTTTGGGTTACTTTGCGGTAACGCAGAATGTGGCATTCATATTCCGTATAGTCATAGCCCACGAACTTCTGTTCGCCCGGATGAACTTCAATCCAGTCGCCGTTTTCAACGGCAGCCGCATTGCGTGCACGTTCTTTCTGCTTCTGCATTTCTACTTCAAACTGCTTTTCGTCTACGGTAATGCCGCTTTCTCGGCAGATAAGTTCCGTAAGGTCAAGCGGGAAGCCGTAGGTGTCGAAAAGGCGGAAAGCCTGTGTTCCGTCGAGCATAGTCTTTTGTGCAGCCTTAACTTCCTCGATAGCAGTGTTAAGCATGTTGATACCGTTCGACAAAGTGCGTAGGAATGATTCCTCTTCCTCCTTGATAACCTTAGTGATAAGCTCGCGTTGTGCAGAAAGTTCAGGGAAAGCTTCGCCCATCTCGCGTACTAGAACAGGTACAAGCTTGAACAAGAACGATTCTTTCTGCCCGAGGAACGTATAGGCGTAGCGAACAGCGCGGCGCAATATTCGGCGTATTACATATCCTGCCTTTGCGTTGCTGGGCAACTGACCGTCGGCTATTGAGAAAGATACAGCGCGCAGGTGGTCGGCAACAACACGCATAGCAACGTCAATCTCTTCCGTCTTGCCGTATTCTAAGCCTGAAATTGCAGAAATCTCCTTTATGATAGGTTGGAAGATGTCTGTATCATAGTTGGAATGTTTGCCTTGCAGCGCGCGTACGAGGCGTTCAAACCCCATTCCCGTGTCGATAACGTTCATGGAAAGTGGAGAAAGCGAGCCGTCAGCTTTGCGATTAAACTGCATGAAGACTATGTTCCATATTTCAATAACCTGAGGGTCATCCTTGTTAACCAGTTCGCGTCCAGGTGTCTTTGCCTTTTCTTCTGGTGTGCGCGAGTCTAGATGTATTTCAGAACAAGGGCCGCAAGGACCGGTATCGCCCATTTCCCAAAAGTTATCGTGCTTGTTGCCGTTGATGATATGGTCGGCAGGCACATGCTTGAGCCAATAGCCGGCAGCCTCATCGTCGCGGCTCAAGTTTTCTTCCGGCGAGCCTTCAAACACCGTTACGTATAGGTCTTTGGGGTCAAGGTGTAGCACGTCTACAAGATACTCCCAAGCGTAGTCTATGGCACCCTCCTTGAAATAGTCGCCAAAGCTCCAGTTTCCGAGCATCTCGAACATTGTGTGGTGATATGTGTCGTGGCCAACTTCTTCCAAGTCGTTGTGCTTACCGCTCACACGCAGACATTTTTGTGTGTCGGCGCGGCGGCGCGGTTCCGGCTCGCGTGTGCCAAGGATAATGTCTTTCCACTGATTCATGCCTGCATTCGTGAACATTAGCGTTGGGTCATCCTTTATGACCATAGGCGCTGATGGCACGATAGTGTGTCCTTTTGACTCGAAAAATTTTTTAAACGAGTCGCGGATTTCATTTGCTGTCATCATTTTATCTTGCTTTTCTTTATATGTTGTTTCGTTATCGTAACGGAATTAGGATTTTAACCATTGTATTTTAAATGGCAAAATTAAATAAAATATGACAAATAGCCAAATAAAAACAATTATAGCCCTGTTTTTGCAGTATCGGCTTTAAGTGTGTGGCGTATTGTATATGTGCTTGCGATGAAATTTGTGCTTGGGAAATGAGAAATAAAATAATGGTGAAACTCGTTGATGTTCAACTTGCTTCACCATTCTTAGTTGCGGAGGCAGGACTCGAACATGCGACCTCCAGGTTATGAGCCTGGCGAG
>CAVIMN010000020.1:0-43807 GCA_963644035.1 bacterium | reverse complement strand
TCTTTGCCGCATTGACGGCAGTCTTCGCCAAAATTGGAGTGAAAGACGTTGATTCCGACCTCGCTACTGCTATCCGCACCACGGTCATTTTTGTTCATCACATGGGGTATTGCCATATTTGGCAACCACACGTGTGAATTATCCGGCAGGAGTAATTATTGTTTCAGCCAAGGATTCGCTTGACGATAAGGTGAAGGGACAGCAAATAGAATCGGACGACTATCTTGCCAAACCTTTCCACCTTGCCGAACTAAGTATGCGCATCTATGCCATCATACGCCGAAAGGAATTTGGAGCAAACAATGTGTTGGAATGTGACGGCATTAGCATTAACTTGATGGAAAAGACTGTTACCGCCAACGGACATTCCATTACATTGACAAAATCAGAATACGACTTACTATTGTTCTTCATCGGCAATAAGAAACGGGTGCTGTCAAAGAGTGCGATAGCCGAACATCTGAGTGGCAACTTCGCTGATATGATGGATAACTAATAATAGATACTCGTGTTGTATTGATACAAAAAAAGCCGGGCAATGGCAAAAATCCATTGTCCGGCTCAAAATAAATCTGTTATTGGTTGTTTGTTTATTGTATGCCGTGAGCGGAAACCGTCTTGTCGATGCGGCCAATCATTCCCTGAAGGGCTTTTCCAGGACCGCACTCGGTGAATTCGTCAGCTCCGTCAGTGATCATATTCTGCACACATGCAGTCCAACGTACGCTACTTGTGAGTTGGGCAATTAGGTTCTTCTTTATGTCGGCAGGCTCTGTGTGAGGTTTGCCGTCAACGTTTTGGTATACAGGACACTTTGGAACGTTGATTTCTGTCTTTTCTATGGCTGCTTCCAATTCGTCCTTTGCTGGTTGCATTAGCGGAGAGTGGAATGCACCACCTACTTTCAATGGTAATGCACGCTTTGCACCGGCAGCTTTCAATTTCTCGCATGCTTCGTTGATTGCCTCAATGTTTCCGGATATAACAAGCTGACCAGGGCAGTTGTAGTTTGCCGGTACAACAACGTTTCCGGGTTTGCTTACCTCTGCACATATTTCCTCAATCTTGTCATCGGCAAGTCCTACGATAGCAGCCATCGTTGACGGAGCTGCTTCGCATGCCTTCTGCATAGCCATGGCGCGGGCGTAAACGAGTTTTAGTCCATCTTCAAAGCTCAATGCTCCTGCAGCTACGAGTGCAGAAAATTCTCCTAGAGAGTGACCTGCAACCATTGCTGGTTGGAAAGCTTCACCCATGCAGAGTGCGCTTATAACGCTATGAAGAAAAACAGCTGGTTGGGTTACTTTTGTTTGTTTCAGTTCCTCATCGGTACCGTTGAACATGATGTCTGTTATGCTGTAACCGAGAATTTCGTTTGCTTTGTCGAAAAGCTCTTTCGCAAGAGGATTGTTGTCGTAGAGGTCTTTGCCCATTCCTACGAATTGTGCTCCCTGACCGGGAAAAACAAATGCTTTCATTCTTTATACCTTAATTTAATGTGGACTGTCAGCGATGCTATGAATATCGTTGGGCATGCTAACAGCATATAGAAACGTGTGCAAAGTTACTTTATTTTGATTAATTTTAAGATGTGATTTGTAAAAAATATGCAAATCAGCGCTTTTTTACTTATAATTGAGTATGTATGCCCTATTTTAATGCTACCTGTTTGAGGTTTTTATCTGTTCTTCTTTTGCCTTTTGTCTATGTTTTGTCGTGTGTTATTTTGCAATGCGGCTTAAATAACTGAAAAAATCGTTGCATGTTATTGTTTGTTTCGCAGCAACCGCTAATTTTGTAGGTATGAAACAAAATATTGTTACGCTTATCATGTTTTTCATTCTGGCGTTGAATACCAATGCTCAGACTGAAAATAGGACTCAAGGTATGCAGTCGCACATAGAAGGCATTGATGCTGATACGGTTGTCGCACTGCGGCCGGACTACCAATGTTCTGCCCATCCATATGTGCGTACGTCTTATTCTGAAGCAGACGAAAGAGGTACTGATACGTTAAACTTACCTAGACTAACGTTGTATGGCACGGTGCCTTTGATGAGTTATCCGTACCAGTCGTGGGGATTTCTTGATAGTTGGAGTCTGCATAAAGGACTTAATGTCAATCTGGGAGCGTCTGTGTTTGCAGCTTTTGGCAAAGGAGCACCATCAGGTGCAGGATTCGCGCAAGATGTAGCGTTGATGTATGCGCTGCCATTGTCAAAACGGCTTACGCTAGCTCTAGGCGGGTGGGTAGAACACTGCATGTGGTCGGGCGAACAATTCACAGATGGCGGTATAAGTGCCGTCTTAGGTTATAGATTCAATGACCGCTTGGAGGCATCGGCTTTCGTTAATAAAAGTGTGGTAGATAAGCGTATGCCATTGCGCTATGCTGCAATGGGAGAGGTTAGTGACAGGATAGGAGCATCTCTGAAGTACAATTTCTCACCTTCTTTCAGTATGCAAATTACTGTTCAGGCTGCACGTTTCAATTGTCCTGCTCCAGGCATGCATCCTTTAGGGACGGAAGAAAGTAATTCCTTCTTTGGAGTTCGCTAAAAGATGCGTGAAAGTATTATACTGGATATCTTCTAGGAAAAACAGAACAATGGTTGCACTCCAATAAGGAAAATGTGCAGCCATTTTTTGTATGTCTTCGGCTGAACGATACATACTTCTTTTATAAAAGATGCACACAGAATATAGTGTGTGCGCATTTTGTGCTATTAAGTGTTTAAAATATTTTAAATACCTATATGGCAATGCCCTTATCTTGCTAATAATTTCTTATATTTGCAGTGTTCTAAAAACGGACACGAATAGTTACATATGTCTTAACAAGAAATATTTTGCATGTGCTAGTTTGTGAGTTTAGAGGATATGCCTATATATTTTAGATATGGGATGTTGAAAAGAAAAAATAACAAAAAACAAGATAAAGGAACTTATGTTTGAAAACCTAAGCGACAGACTTGAACGGTCGTTCAAGATACTGAAAGGAGAAGGGAAAATAACTGAGATAAACGTTGCCGAAACCCTCAAGGATGTGCGTCGAGCATTGACAGAGGCGGACGTTAACTATAAGGTGGCGAAAACTTTTGTAGACACAGTGAAGCAGAAGGCTATGGGTATGAACGTGCTGACAGCGGTCAAGCCTGGTCAACTTATGGTGAAGCTCGTGCATGATGAATTGGCAGAACTCATGGGAGGTGAGGCTGCTAAACTGAATCTTGATGGGCGTCCTGCTATAATACTTATGTCTGGATTGCAGGGTTCGGGAAAAACAACATTCAGCGGGAAATTGGCAAACATGCTTCGTCAGAAACAAGGCAAAAAGCCTTTGCTTGTAGCATGTGATGTGTATAGACCGGCTGCCATTCAGCAGTTAAAAGTTGTGGCAGAGCAGGTTGGTGTACCTGTGTATGCGGAAGAAGATAATAAAGATGTTGTTGAAATAGCAAACCGTGCTATACAGGAAGCTAAGACTAAGGGCAACGATGTTGTGATTGTCGATACGGCTGGGCGTTTGGCTGTAGACGAGCAGATGATGGATGAGATAGAGCGTTTGAAAAATGCCATTCATCCGACAGAGACGCTATTTGTCGTTGACTCTATGACGGGACAGGATGCAGTAAATACAGCAAAGACATTCAACGAACGTCTAGATTTCGATGGTGTCGTGCTTACTAAACTTGACGGTGATACGCGAGGCGGTGCAGCTTTGTCTATACGCACTGTTGTTACGAAGCCTATAAAATTTGTGGGAACAGGTGAGAAGATGGAAGCGATAGATGTATTCCATCCATCAAGAATGGCGGACCGCATATTGGGTATGGGCGATATCGTAAGTCTTGTTGAACGTGCGCAAGAACAATTTGATGAGGAAGAGGCAAAACGACTGCAGAAGAAGATACAGAAAAACAAATTTGATTTCAATGATTTTCTTGGGCAGATTCAGCAGATAAAGAAAATGGGTAATCTGAAAGACCTCGCATCAATGATACCAGGTGTAGGCAAGGCCATAAAGGATGTGGATATTGATGACAATGCTTTCAAAGGTATTGAGGCAATAATCCAAAGTATGACTCCGAAGGAACGCTCAAACCCTGAGATATTGAACACTAGTCGCCGTCAACGCATTGCGAAAGGTTCAGGTACAAATATCCAGGATGTAAATAGGCTAATTAAGCAGTTTGACCAAACCCGAAAGATGATGAAGATGGTTACCGGGTCGAAAATGACGCAGATGATGAACGCCATGAAGCATATGAAGGGCGGAATGCCAAATATGCCGGGAATGCCAAAAATGTAATGGCATAGACCTTTTGCTAGGCGATTAACAAATAAAGTACTGAATTAACTGTAATGATATGCAATTGATTGACGGAAAGGCTACGGCAGCAAAGATTAAGGAGGAGATAGCTGCTGAAGTTAAAGAAATAATAGCAAGAGGTGGAAAGCAGCCGCATCTTGCAGCCATACTTGTTGGCCATGACGGTGGAAGTGAGACTTATGTAAAAAACAAGGTTCTTGCCTGTGAGGCTTGTGGCTTTAAAAGTACCTTGATTCGTTATGAAGAAACAGTCAGTGAGGAAGAATTGCTGGCAAAGGTTTGTGAACTTAATGACGATGATGACGTTGACGGCTTTATTGTGCAGCTTCCACTTCCTAAACACATTGATGAACAGAAAGTTATAATGGCAATTGATTACAGGAAGGATGTTGATGGATTTCATCCTGTAAACGTGGGACGTATGGCAATAGGATTGCCGTGTTTCATTTCTGCCACACCGCTAGGCATTGTGACATTGTTGCAACGTTACGGTATTGAGACTTCCGGTAAAAAGTGTGTTGTGCTCGGACGTAGCAATATTGTTGGTAAGCCGATGGCACAGCTCATGATGCAGAAACAATATGGTGATGCTACCGTTACTGTATGTCATAGTCATTCACAGAATCTCAAACAGGAATGCCGCGAAGCAGATATCATTGTAGCAGCTATAGGCAAACCTGACTTTGTAACAGCCGATATGGTTAAGCAAGGAGCTGTGGTAATAGATGTTGGCACCACACGCGTGCCAGATGCTTCTCGCAAGAGTGGTTTCCGCCTTAACGGAGATGTTAAGTTCAGTGAGGTTGCCCCCAAATGTTCATTTATTACTCCCGTTCCGGGAGGTGTAGGGCCGATGACTATCTGTTCACTGATGAAGAACACTTTGGCAGCGGGAAAGAAAGAATACTACCGTTAATTTGCAATAGGCGGATTTTGCCGCGCATTGCTGAATTATGAAAACATTATGACAGCAGACGAGTATTACAAGAAGGGAAAGGAGTTCCAACGTGCAGGGAACTGGCAAGAGGCAATACATTGTTACAACGAGGCCATTGCTCTTAATAGTGAAAGCCCTGCAGTTGAAGCAAAAAAAATGGTGATGTCTATCCTTGAATATTACTGTAAGGATATTTATAACCCTTGATTTTGTGCTCTTGTGCTATAGTCGTACGGTACGAAAATATTATGAAATAAGCTTTTAGCAAGGGAAGAAGTCATTGAAAAAGGCTTTTCCCTTTACTGTTACCTTCAATTTAATTAATGGGCATGGACCATCATATCTTGGAAAATGTCGAAAAAACAAAAACATGGGCAAAATTAAAGGAGCAATTGTAGTTAACACAGATCGCTGCAAAGGTTGCGCGTTGTGTGTTGTAGCTTGTCCGAAGGATGTCATTGCACTGTCTGACAAACATGTTAATGTGCATGGTTATCCCTACGCTGTGGCATTGCGCCCCGATGATTGTATCGGGTGTGCATCGTGTGGTATTGTATGTCCTGACGGATGTATTAGTGTTTACAAAAAAAAGATGGAGGATTAAGGTATGGCAGAAAAAGAAGTTGTCTTGATGAAAGGAAACGAAGCCATCGCCCACGCTGCCATACGCTGCGGTTGCGATGCCTATTTTGGATACCCTATCACACCACAGAGTGAAGTCATAGAAACCCTTGCGGAACAGAAACCTTGGGAAACTACGGGGATGGTTGTGCTTCAAGCAGAGAGTGAGGTGGCTTCCATAAACATGGTATATGGTGCTGCAGGCGCAGGAAAACGTGTGTTCACTTCATCATCCAGCCCAGGTGTGGCACTTATGCAGGAAGGAATATCTTATATGGCTGGAGCAGAAATACCCGGTGTGTTTGTCAATGTGCAGCGCGGTGGACCTGGCCTAGGAACAATACAACCTTCGCAAAGTGACTATTTCCAGTCAACACGTGGCGGAGGTAACGGTGATTATTTTGTTATTGTGCTTGCTCCTGCATCTGTTCAGGAAATGGCAGATTTCGTTGATTTAGCTTTCACTCTCGCCTTTAAATACCGTATGCCGGCAATGATTCTCAGTGATGGTGTTATTGGTCAGATGATGGAAAAGGTTGTTATGCCTCCGATAAAACCACGTCGTACTGAAGAGGAAATTAAAAAAGAATGTCCTTGGGCTACGTTTGGAAGAAGCATGGATAGAGAACCGAATATCCTTACGTCTCTTGAGCTCCAACCAGAGGTTATGGAACAGAGAAACCTGAGATTGCTTAAGAAATATGAAAAGGTGAAAGAAAACGAAGTGAGATATGAAACATCAGGTTGTGATGATGCGGATTACTTACTTGTTGCTTTTGGCAGTGCAGCCCGTATCTCCGAAAAGGCAATGGAGATTGCGCGTGAGGCAGGAATTAAGGTGGGCCTTTTCAGACCCATAACATTGTGGCCGTTCCCCGAAAAACAGATTGAGGAGTTGGCAAAAGGCAAGAAGGGAATTCTCTCCGTGGAAATAAACGCTGGACAAATGGTTGAGGATGTGCGTTTGGCAACAAACGGCTCTGTGCCAGTAAGTCACTTTGGACGTCTTGGAGGAATTGTTCCTGATCCCGAAGAAATAGTAAACTCATTGCTGGAGAAAATCAAGAACGGTACGTTTAACGCTTAAATCAACTAATCATGAAACAGGATATAGTATCGCCAGAGAATCTGGTGTATAAGAAGCCGACACTTATGAATGATACCCAAATGCATTATTGCCCAGGGTGTTCTCATGGCGTGGTACACAAACTTGTGGCAGAAGTGATAGAGGAAATGGGTATGCAGGATAAAACTGTTGGAGTATGTCCAGTGGGTTGTTCCGTGTTTGCCTACAGATACCTTGATATTGATTGGTCTGAGGCTGCTCATGGACGTGCTCCTGCTGTGGCTACTGGTATAAAAAGGTGTTGGCCAGACCGTTTGGTCTTTACATATCAGGGTGACGGAGACCTTGCTTGTATTGGAACAGCAGAATCTATTCATGCTTTGAATAGAGGCGAGAATATAACAATGATTTTCATAAACAATGCTATCTATGGTATGACTGGAGGACAAATGGCTCCAACAACGTTGCTTGGACAGAAAACGGCAACTTGCCCATATGGCCGTACACCGGAACTCCACGGATATCCATTGAAAATGACTGAAATCGCAGCAACATTACAGGGTACATGTTATGTTACAAGACAAAGCGTAGAGAGTGTTGCCTCTATACGTGCAGCGAAGAAGGCTATCCGCAAGGCCTTTGATGCTTCAATGGCAGGAAAGGGTTCTTGTCTTGTGGAGATTGTGAGTACCTGTAATAGCGGATGGAAGCTATCTCCAGTGAAAGCTAATGAATGGATGAAGGAAAATATGTTTAAATTTTATCCAAAAGGTGACCTTAAAAACACTATTGACCAATGAAAAAGGAAATTATAATATCAGGATTCGGCGGACAGGGCGTGCTTTCAATGGGCAAGATCCTTGCCTATTCAGGACTTATGGAAGATAAGGAAGTTACTTGGATGCCGGCTTATGGTCCGGAACAACGTGGAGGAACGGCCAATGTTACGGTTATAGTTAGTGACGAGAGAATTTCATCTCCTGTACTGAGTAAATATGACATTGCTATAGTATTAAACCAGCCTTCACTTGATAAGTTTGAACCAAAGGTTAAACCAGGAGGTGTGCTTATTTACGAGGGTAATGGCATTATCAATCCCCCAACTCGCACAGATATAAGCGTTTATCGGATAGACGCACTTGACAAGGCGGCAGAGATGAAAAATTCCAAAGTGTTCAATATGATTGTCCTTGGTGGAATGCTTAGCGTTTGTCCTGTTGTTAGTGCGAAAGGTGTGGAGAAAGCCTTGTTCAAGACACTGCCTGAACGTCATCATAAATTGATACCACTTAACATGGAAGCAATAAAAGTGGGTGGTGATATAATGAACAAGATGTAGAGTTGTTTGATATCTTACGCTATATTTAGGAGACAGACTGTTGTAATGAATCTATGCATGGTCGGTCTCCTATTTTTATGTTGTTCGTAGTCTTTTTTTGAAGACTGACAAAACTTCTTTTTTAGCTTGATTTTTCACTTCGGCATATTATTTGCTCATGGCATATTGAATATGGATAACAAGGGTTTGGCATGAGACTTTTAAAAGTGTTGTGCTAGTTACGAAAAAAGGGAGATAATTATGGCATTTATTGATTATTATAAAATCTTAGGAGTAGACAGAAATATTCCTCAGAAAGATGTTAAGCGTGCATACTTGAAGCGTACAAAGCAGTTTCATCCCGACCTCCATCCCGATGATCCGAAGGCAAAAGCTAAATTTCAGGCTCTCAATGAGGCTTATAACGTTATAAACGATCCCGATAAGCGGCAAAAATATGATCGCTATGGCGAACATTGGCGTGAGGCTAGTGCTTTCGCTGGAGGAGGGCAGCAGGGAAGTGCACAATATGGTTATTCCGGTGGTGCTGGCTCTCCGTTTGAAGGTTTTAACTTTTCACAAGGTGGAGGTTTTTCTGATTTTTTTAGAGATCTTTTCGGAGGTCCTCAAAAGAAGCGGCAACGACAAAACTCAGGTGAGGTAAGTGTTACTGTGAATATTGACTTGTATACGGCTCTCCTTGGAGGTGAGGTGTTGTTGCAATTAAGCAACGGCTCTAAGATTAAGATGAAAGTAAAGCCCGAAACGCAGAATGGAACAAAGGTTCGTTTGCGAGGTAAAGGCTATGATAGAGGCGATGGAACGATAGGTGATATGATTGTTACATATAATGTTAAGCTGCCAACAAATCTTTCAGAGCGGCAGAAAGACTTGCTGCGTCAGATGCGACAAGGATAGCACAAAGTAATTTTAGTTCAGACTTGTAATAATAGTAGGGTAATCAGTCTTTAAGATAATCAGCCATTTTCTGTTTTGATGGAAGAAAATGGCTGATTGTGTAAGTATGTATCAAAGAATGTTGCTTAGAGGTTCGTAGGGAAGTCCAAAGAGTTCTGCAACAGGCTTGAATGTAACTTTTCCTTCTACGACGTTTAAACCAGAAGCCAGGGCGGCATTCTCTCGACATGCCTGTTTCCATCCCTTGTCGGCAAGTGCCACTGCGTATTTAAGTGTTGCGTTAGTCAGTGCTGCTGTTGAGGTGTTTGGAACGGCTCCTGGAATATTTGCAACAGCATAGTGCAAAATTCCATCAACTTCGTAAACAGGTTCAGAGTGTGTTGTTGGATGTGACGTTTCGAAGCATCCGCCTTGGTCTATAGCTACGTCAACAAGCACTGTGCCTGGCTCCATGAGTTTAAGCATTTCCCTTGTGATAAGTTTCGGGGCTTTGTCACCGCGGATAAGCACTGAGCCAACCACGATGTCTGCGTCTTTTAACTCTTTTTCTATTGCATGGCGTGATGAATATATGGTTGTTACATTAGCTGGCATGTCAATTGAAAGTTGTCTAAGTAAAGGTAATGAAACATCAGCTATAACAACGCGTGCTCCCATACCCGCAGCCATGCGTGCAGCTGCTTGTCCTACTATTCCACCACCTAAGACCACTACTTTAGCAGGTTCAACTCCAGGCACCCCGCCAATAAGTTTGCCTTTGCCGCCTTTTGTCTTTTGTAGATAATATGCGCCATTTATTGTAGCCATGCGTCCTGCGACTTCGCTCATTGGTATGAGTAAAGGAAGTGAGCCATCGGGTAGTTGTACTGTTTCGTAGGCAAGACAAATTCCTCCGCTTGCAATCATTGCATCTGTCAGTTCACGCTCACATGCAAAATGGAAATATGTGAACACGAGTTGTCCTTTTCTGATTAGGGTATATTCAGGAGCAATTGGTTCCTTAACTTTCACTATCATGTCTGCTGTGGCATATACATCCTCAATGCTTTGTAGTAATGTCGCTCCAGCTGCAATGTATGCTTCATCTGTGAAACCACTTTGTATGCCTGCCGTACGTTGTACGTAGACATCGTGTCCGTGTCTTGACAACTCGGCTACTCCGGCAGGTGTCATTCCTATGCGGTTTTCGTTGTTCTTAATCTCTTTTGGTATTCCGATTTTCATAGTGGTAATATTTAAGGTTAGTAAATGTTGATGTTGCAAATATATGCCAAAAAGGGCAAACGTCAAAGCGTTTGCCCCTGTTTTATTTTGTGTGTTTTCAAACTACTATGTGAGGTGAATTAAAATTCACTTGTGAAATGAAACTTGATATGCTTGAAGTCCTGTTGCGCCATGGACAAAACGTATCCAGAGTCAGCAAGGAATACGTCTCTACCATCCTTGTCTTTAGCCATATATTGGTATTTGCGTTTTTTGAAATTTTCCAATTCTATGGCATCATCACTTTCTATCCAACAAGCTTTAAAAAGGTGAACGGGTTCCCAACGGCATTTTGCATTATATTCATTTTCAAGCCTATATTGTATGACCTCGAACTGCAATTGTCCCACAGTACCGATGATTTTGCGTCCGTTGAATTGGTTTACGAACATCTGTGCAACCCCTTCGTCCATAAGTTGGTCTATGCCCTTATTCAACTGCTTGCTCTTCATTGGATCATCGTTTTCTATATATTTGAACATCTCTGGAGAGAAAGAAGGAAGTCCGCGGAAATGAAGCTGTTCCCCGTCAGTTAGTGTATCACCAATCTTGAATATACCATTGTCAGGCAGTCCAACGATGTCTCCGGGATATGCTTCCTCTATTGTACTTTTTCGTTGCGCCATAAATTGTGTGGGGGATGAAAACCGTAGCGTCTTTCCTTGCCTTACATGAAGGTATGGCTTGTTACGTTCAAACTTTCCACTGCATACTTTACAGAATGCTATACATGAGCGATGGTTGGGGTCAATGTTTGCTGTTATCTTGAATATGAAACCTGTGAATTTCTTTTCTTCAGGCATAACAGTACGTTCCACTGCTTGGGTGGGGCGTGGACTTGGAGCTATCTCCACGAAACAATTGAGTAGTTCCTGCACTCCGAAATTGTTTAGTGCAGACCCAAAAAAAACGGGGGCCACGGAAGCCTCGCGGTATTCTTCAACGTTAAATATCGGATATACTCCATCAACAAGTTCTAGGTCTTCACGTAACTTTTCAGCATCTTGCTCTCCAACATGTGTGTCAAGCTCCTTGCTATTTACGTCAATTTCCACTTTTTCCGTTACGCGTTGCTTATCAGGTGTAAAAAGGTCAAGCTTCTTTTCGTAAATATTATATACGCCTTTGAATTTTGCTCCTTGGTTTATTGGCCATGAAAGAGGTCGCACTTTTATCTCAAGTTCTTGTTCCAACTCATCAAGCAAATCAAATGGATCACGTCCTTCACGGTCCATTTTATTTATGAATATGATAACAGGCGTGTTCCTCATGCGGCATACGTTCATGAGTTTTCTTGTCTGTGCCTCAACGCCCTTTGCTCCGTCAACAACAATAATGGCCGAGTCAACAGCTGTCAGTGTACGATAAGTATCTTCTGCAAAATCCTGGTGACCAGGAGTGTCAAGAATGTTTACCTTATAGCCTTCGTAGTCGAATTCCATCACGGATGTAGAAACCGATATACCACGTTGCTTTTCAATGTCCATCCAGTCAGATGTGGCTGTCTTCTTTATTTTGTTGCTTTTTACGGCTCCTGCCACCTGTATCTGTCCTCCGAAGAGCAGAAATTTTTCTGTCAGTGTCGTTTTTCCTGCGTCAGGGTGTGATATGATGGCGAATGTGCGTCTTCTTTCTATTTCGTTTGCCATTATATGTTTGTCTTATATTTAAATTTTGTCCATATTTTTCAGACATTGTTCCAAACTATCAGTCCAGTATGGTATTTTAATGCCGAATGTGCTTTTTATCTTTGTCTTGTCAAGTACACTATAAGCTGGTCTCTTTACAGGGCTTGGAAATTCGTTGCTATGACATGGTTGTATGTCGCAATTCGTATTGCCAGCCAATCGGGCAATTTTTACTGTGAAGTCGTACCAGCTGCAAACTCCTTCATTTGAGTAATGGTATATGCCAGAGTTGTTTTCATACAATCTGTTTTCTACTATGTAGAAGATTGTTTTAGCAAGATCAAGCGCATATGTAGGAGTGCCACATTGGTCGAATACTACCTTAAGTTGTGTCTTCGTTGCAGTGAGATTAAGCATAGTCTTCACAAAGTTCTTTCCGTATTCAGAATAGAGCCATGCAGTGCGTAATATGATATGCTTTACACCTGTGGCAACAATTTTTTGTTCGCCATGTAGCTTTGTCAGTCCGTATACACCTGTAGGTGTTCCCGTTTGTTGTTCATTGCATGGCGTATTATATGGATCTCCTCCGAATACATAATCCGTACTCACGTGCACTAATAGGCCATCAACTTCTTTCATTGCTATAGCTAAATTTTCAGGAGCTATAGCATTCAGCTTTTCTACGATGTCGCCAGCTGTTTCTGCGGCATCAACATTGGTCCATGCTGCACAGTTAATTATGCACTTTATGTTTTTCTCTTTGACCGTTTTTCTTATTTTCTCAAGGGAGGTAATGTCAAGACTTTCGTAGCCTTGGCATACATCGGTGAAAATATAAGTATCTTTACTCCCTTTTGCAACGATCTGCATTTCATTGCCGAGCTGTCCACCAGCTCCTGTCACGAGTATATTCATTGTGTACTATATGAGTTTTTTGATTTTGCGGTCAATCATCGTTGAGTTGCAAATCACCGTTTTTTTCCTTATGATAATAGTCGGAGAGCATGCCTATGAATGTGCTTATTTCCTTTATTGCGTGTTCTGTATCTGGTGATATGTCTTTTTTCTGTAGTTTCAACATCATAACACCATATAGCGCATTAAAGCATGTCTCTATTTCGTCTTCCTTATTGTTGGTTCCGCGTTTACGTAGTTCTACAATAAAAGGCAATACCTTATAATATTCACTATTATAGAATGGAAATTTTGCATCGGAAAGTAGCTGGGCATTGAGTTCTGACAATTGCTGAAGCACGATTTTGTTTATCTGTAGATGTCCTTTCTCGCGGCATCCTTCACTGTTCATCATGCGCACAAGATTGCCGTACCAATCAATCATTTCCTCCTTTTCTTCCTCATTGCAGTTAAAGGTGGAAATATATTCGTGTCGTATCCTTGCCATTGAGCACCCATATGCTCTTATGATATCTTCCACTTGCCACATGTATAGCAAGTATTCCGCAATGTTCTTTTTTCGGAGTTGTTGTGATATAAACATGTATATGAAAATTGTTAGACCTACCGTGTGTACCTATACTTATGGCATGTAAATTAATGTGCCATTGTGGGCAGTGTGTACAAATTGAATACCGTACCTATTAGCACTATTACTGACAGGATTATTACTATACTTCCTACAACACGATTGATAATGAGTATGCCGCTATTGTCGAAAACACCCCTTATTTTATCAATGAGCCATGTCAATCCGTACCACCAAAGCAACGCTCCTGATATTATACCAATATATCCAGCACACATCTCAAGCGGATGGTCTGGTATGATAAAGGCAAATTGTGCAAAAAGACCCATCATAAGCATGATGATGAGTGGGTTTGAAAATGTGACGAGAAATGCCGTCACACCATTGTGTACGAGTGAACCTTTACCGCTTTTATTACTCATGTGAACCTTTTTCATTGGGTTGCTACGGTAAGAATATATGCCGAAAGCCAACAAAATGATGCTTGCACTAATTTGTAATATATAACGGTAATGTTCGTTGCTTATGAAGTCCATAACGAAAGACATTCCAAGTCCTGTGATGAGAGCGTATATAAAGTCGCTAAGACACGCACCAACACCTGTTACGAAGCCGTACCATCGCCCCTTGTTGAGCGTGCGTTGGACACACAATACACCCACCGGCCCCATAGGCGCAGACACAAGAATGCCTATTAGTACGCCCTTGCACAGCAAATCCAGTATGTTTATATGAAACTGAAATGGCATAATGAGTGCAAAGTTCTATATTTTTTACGAAAGATACAAGTTTTGCATCTAAATAATTCTATGCCAATTGTCTTTGTATAGTGTATTACAGCTAAAATATAGACTTGTGATAAGCTTTCATAGCTAAATACTTGTATAGGTTGCATTGAAAAGTTGACAAATGTCACTGATGCACTCTGTTTTGAGAAAACGGTAGGTAGGGCTCTTTGCTTTTTGCGGGATAATACATAACTTTGTAGACTGTAAAAAACAACCTTATTTACCAAATGACAAAAACCGATTGATTATGGAATCACAATTAACAGAAAGGCCCTATGTTATAGGACTAGACCTTGGTGGAACTAACGCAGTTTTCGGTGTTGTTGATACGGCTGGAAATATCGTAAGGCAAACATCAATAAAAACTCAAATGTATGATACAGCGGAGAGTTTCGTGAATGCTGGTGTGGAGGCTCTTTTGCCGTTGATAGAACAAGTGGGTGGCATAAACAATATTCAAGGAGTTGGAATAGGTGCGCCAAATGCCAATTACTATACAGGAACTGTTGATTTTGCTCCGAACATCGTTTGGGCACATGAATGCTCTGTGCCGTTGGCAAAGATGTTCAGCGACCGTTTAGCTCTGCCTGTGGCTATTACAAATGATGCAAATGCAGCAGCACTCGGTGAGATGGAATATGGTGTGGCCAAAGGTATGAAGAACTTTATTATGATAACCCTCGGAACAGGTGTTGGTTCAGGTATTGTGCTTAATGGTCATATGATATATGGATCTGATGGACTGGCTGGTGAGTTGGGACATGTGAATGTCTTGCCTGATAGTAAACGGACATGTGGGTGTGGACGTTGTGGGTGTTTGGAAGCATACTGCTCTGCTACGGGGGTGGCCCGAACTGCCCGTGAGTATCTAATAGCAAATGATGAGCCGTCATTATTGCGCGAGATGCCGATAGAAGACATAACATCACTTGATGTGTGTAAGGCGGCAATGAAAGGAGACGCCTTATCAAAGCGTGTGTTTGATTTTACGGGAGAATTGTTGGGAAGAGCATGTGCCGATTTTACAGCTTTCTGTTCTCCTGAAGCTTACGTATTCTTTGGTGGACTGACAAAATCTGGTGATTTACTTATGAAACCGCTTGTACAAAGTTACAACGATAATGTGATGGGAATATTTCGCGGAAAGGCGAAATTCTTGTTGAGTAGTCTTGATGGAGCAGGAGCTGCCGTTCTCGGTGCAAGCGCAATAGCAAGAGTAAAAAACTGATACAAACTTTTAATTATGCATCCAGCCCTTTTTTTCGACATTGACGGCACCCTAGTAAGTTTTACTACTCATGCCATACCGCAATCAACTGTTGAGGCCATACGTAGTGCTAAGGAAAACGGAGCGAGTGTTTACATATCAACAGGACGCCCATTGCAACTGATAACCAACTTAAAAGCAATAGAACCGTATATTGACGGCTATATGACAACAAATGGTGCTTTGTGCTTTATTGGTAACAGAATCGTGAATCGTGTGCCCATAGAAAAATGCTCTTTGGACATACTCTTGAATGACGTGCGTGATAATGACTATTGTTGTATTGTGGTGGGACAAAGTGGTGTAAGATTACTTAATCCTAAGCCTATATTTGAAGAGATTTTCGTAAAAGGGCTCTGTGTGACAAATATAGACAAAAGCCTTTCCGCTGAGGAGATGATTTGCCATGAAGATATCTTTCAACTTAGTCCATTCTTCAGTTCCGAACATGAAGAAAAACTAATGCCTCAGATTCCGGAGTGCGTTTCGGGACGTTGGCATCCTGCTTTTACAGACATCACTTCTATTGCTGCAGATAAAGGTAATGGTTTGTTAGCAATGGCTGCTGCATTGGATATAGATTTAAGTCAGACCATTGCGTTTGGTGATGGAGGTAATGATATTCCGATATTGCGTGCGGCGGGCATAGGAATTGCAATGGGTAATGCTGGCGATGAGGTAAAGAAGGCTGCTGATTATATTACATCGTCTGTAGACGATGATGGTATAATGAAAGCCCTTCAAAATTTTGGCGTTATTTAGTAAAATGTCAATGTGATATAAACATAGCAAAAGCAACCGATTCGTGCATCAATAAATTTATGCAAATGAGTCGGTTGCTTTTGCTATGTTTTTTTGTTGCTATGTCTTATTTAAAACCTGACCTAATATAATGAAAGCGGTATTTGGCTTTTATGCTTGAACCATTTCTTTTATATAAATGTCTCTCTTTGGAAAAGGCATCTCTATGCCGTTGGCATTAAGTGCATTATAAATACATTCTTTTATTAAGCTCTCTGTTGCAACCTGTTTCGTTACATCAACCCAACATATAAATTTGAAATTTATACTATTATCTCCAAATTCGGTGAAAAGTACACTCATCGCTTTCTTGGGGTCAATATATGGTATGTTGAGGGCCTCCACAGCACTTATCACAACCTTCCGCATGAATTTGACATCCGTACCGTAGCCTACACCGAATTTTACAACCGACAGCTCATATCCGTGATTGCGTGTAAGGTTCTTGTAATTTTTCGTAAATAGCTGCGAATTTTGGAATGCTATTACAGAGCCATCGGTTGCTTCGATCATTGTGCTTGTGTAGCTTATACTACTCACCTTGCCGCGAGTGCCGTCACATTCAATCCAGTCACCAATATTTATGCGACCGGCCATGAGCGAAATGCCGTAGTAAATGTTTTCCAATATGTCTTTCGAGGCAAAGCCGACACCTGTAGACAAACCTCCAGACACTACAACAAGCCAAGTGTTGCTAACATGTAGTATCGATAGACTGATTAGCAACCATATTCCCCATACAATAACTTGTATCACATTTTTTCCCATCACATTACGACTCGCTGCCGTACGAGAATCAACTCTCTCAAAGTGCATTTGCATAAAGGCAATAGCCATTTTACTTATGTATGCGAATACGAACCATAGACCAATTACCGTCACTATAGCAGACATGCTAACTTGGAAATTGCTCACATCGATGAAACGTGCTGTGAATATTCTCATGGTCATATCGCTTAAGTTAAACACGTCTGCTGCCCAATATATAGATAACAAAACGGAACCAATTGACATGAGTGGCAATACTACCTTCAAAACAAAATAGTAGTTCCATGTTTGATTGACAGGCTTCTCCTCAATTTTGTGTTTTGCTGCGTATTCGGCCAACCATCCAGAGATACAACTGATAGTAAGGATGCAAGTTAACTGCATTATCCACCAAATAAGCATTTGCACGCTAAGTAAGGTGTAGCCAATCCAAGAACATACTACACTAGCCATAAAAATTGTCAGAGACAAATATGTGTAGAACATGTCCGAGCGTGGTATCTTCTCGTTGTGTCTCCTAATTACGTTCCATTGCCATAATGTGCAAAACAGAAGAATAGGTGGAAATACAAGGTTTACAAGATCGTTTGGTACAAGTATTATTCGGAATGTTATGACAATGAATCCTACTACAACAAGTGGCGAGTAGATGCGGAATGCACTTTTTATTTGCTTACCGTCAACTCGGAGTAACAAAGAGATGAGTATTACGCCTAGTAGCCATGCGTATTCTACAAGCAAGTTACTTGCCATCAAAATGAAATTCTGATTTACGGTTCCACGTATAATACCCAAAAGCACAGCAAATGTAACTGTTGTTGTTGCCATCATTATGCATGGGCGTTTCAGCCAAAATTGCTCCGTTTGGAAACGCTTTGGCATAAGAAATCTAATGGCTAGCTGATTGAGTACTATGGCAATCACTCCATAGAAGAGTATGCTTAGGAATAGACCGAATATCATTCGTGGATCCCATTGTGATTGAACCTTTTTCGAGGAATGGTATTTGTCACTAACGGTTTCTGCAGTCTTGCTCACTTGCTGGCCAAGGTTGGCAAGTATGCTGAAATAGCTGTCTCCGCCATTTTTGAAAATAGAACTTTGTATTTCCGCATATCGGTTATTCGCATAGTCGTTGAGACTTTTTAGGTGAGTTTCTGTCATGTCGTAGTAATGGATATAGTCCTGTAACATGGCTTTGCTCTCTTGCATGTTGTTGCGAATGCAGACTGCAAGTGTTAAGCATACATTGCGGTCTGTTCTTGCCCTGTCGCTGAGTGTTAGTACAGGCATTATTTGAAGGGCATTGACAAGACTATCATAGCGAGAAATCTCAGTGTCTAACTGTGATATGTACGAGCGGAAAGGGAGAGCACTTTGACGGAAGTTGTGAAATTGGTCCGTTGCTTCATGGCATGCGTACGTAAGATCAAAAACATAGTCCGGCTTTTGTGAGTAGAGCATTAGGGCGTTTTGGTTACTCTTCGAGAGTATGGCGAAGAGATTCTTTTTTACACGCTCACTGCCGTCTTTGAATTTTAATTGGGTTGACTTCTGTTCGCGATAACTAGTTGTTAGTTCGCTACGCAGTATGGATAGTGTGTTGTTGAGATCTTTCTCCTTTAGAACTGCATTGCTGTCAAGGCAGAATAATATGACAAGGAGACAAATTGCAAAGAGTCTTTTTTTCATCCTGTAAAGTTAATTTCATCTGCAAAAATACTACAACTTTTCAATATTGTTGCTATTTTTGCCGCGATTTTTATAAATGATATTTTTATGCATATTAAGTCATATACGTTAAGCGAACTTTTGTTGATTGCTGATAGTGGAAGTACCAAGACTGATTGGTGTGTTGTAAAAAATGGAACACAACTTCTACGTTGTTCTACTCAAGGCTTAAATCCATTTCATCAGGACTTTACTGTGATGGAAAAAATAATAAATGAAGAACTATTGCCGCAAATAGGGGGATTTGTGGAGCAAATAAGCACAATACGTTTTTATGGAGCAGGATGTCGACCGCAAACGGCCTCGCATATTGTTACGCTATTAAATCGATTCTTCCCGAAATCGTGTGAGAACATAACCGTAGCTAGCGATATTGACGCTGCCGCCATTGCAGTATGTGGAAATAAAGAAGGAATTGCATGTATTTTAGGTACAGGCTCAAATTCATGTCTTTGGAATGGTATCAAAGTAGTAGCCAATATGCCTCCTTTGGGATATATTCTTGGCGATGAAGGTAGTGGAGCAGTGCTCGGACGTCTTTTTCTTAATGCTTTATTTAAAGGTGTGTTGTCTGATGACTTGCGCAAAGAATTTGTTTCTGTTTCAGGACAGACTCTTGAAGATATTATACGACGTACATATCGTGAGCCTTTGCCTAATCGTTATTTAGCTTCGTTTTCTCCTTTTATTAAAGAACATATAGATTGTCCTGGTGTACGTTCTATTGTAGTTAATAACTTCAAAGATTTCTTCGACAAGAGTGTTTGTAGGTACGAGCGCTCTGATCTTCCGATAGGTGCAGTTGGAAGCATTGCTTTTTATTTTCGTGAAGAATTGGAAGAGGCCGCATCTTTGTGTGGACTTCGAATTAATAATGTTGTGAAGACCCCTATGGAAGGAATGCTATTACAACTTAATAATAAGTAGTATAGCGTCTTTTCACATCTTCCAATTTTAAAAATAATATAGAAAAAAACATTTTTTTCTTGTAAATGGCAAAAGTACTCACTTTCTTGAATTCCTTTTATGTATGTGCTTAAGAAACATGTTGAACTTAAGTGGTTGTTGTCTTGGATGTCATTTGCTGGGTTTTGTAAATTCCGGTTTCCAATGTATTCGTAATAATTGTTGCTGACAGATAAAAATGCCTTTTTCTTTTTCTCTTCTTCCGTATTTCTTAAATTTCTTTTACATGAAGTAATAAATTTTGCTTACCTTTGCAAAGGATTTTGACAGTCAAATTTTTTTATTCAAATAAAATATTTATGTATTTTATCCTATTTATTACCGTTATCTTGACGGCAGTTGTATTGGTAGTAGGAGCTTACGTAGTTGCGAAACTCGTGGGTCCGCGTTCGTACAACCCGGTTAAGGGTGAGCCCTTTGAGTGCGGTATACCCACTCGCGGTACATCTTGGTTACCGATGCATGTGGGGTACTACCTCTTTGCTATCCTTTTCCTAATGTTCGACATTGAGACAGTGTTTCTCTACCCTTGGGCTGTGGCAGTCAAGCAATTCGGGCCGATGGCACTTTGCAGTATCGGCTTCTTCCTGTTAGTATTAGTGTTTGGCCTTGCTTATGCGTGGCGGAAAGGAGCGTTGGAATGGAAGTAAGAAAGCCAACTATTAAGAGCATTCCTTACGATGAGTTCAAGGATAACGAAACGCTCGAAAAAATTGTAGAACAACTTCATGAAGGCGGATGCAACGTTGTGCTCGGTTCACTTGATCAGCTTGTAAACTGGGGGCGTAGCAACTCTTTGTGGTCTCTTACTTTTGGTACGAGTTGTTGTGGTATAGAGTTTATGTCTGTAGGTTGTGCGCGTTACGACTTTTCACGCTTCGGATTTGAAGTTACGAGAAACTCTCCACGTCAAGCAGATCTTATCATGTGTGCAGGAACTATAACCAATAAGATGGCACCTGTATTCAAGCGGCTTTACGATGAAATGGCCGAGCCAAAGTATGTTGTCGCCGTGGGCGGATGCACAATAAGCGGTGGCCCTTTCAAAAAGAGTTACAACGTAGTTCGCGGTATAAGCGAATTGGTGCCGGTTGATGTCTACGTGCCAGGTTGTCCTCCACGTCCGGAGGCAATACTTTATGGTATGATGCAGCTGCAGCGAAAAGTTAAAATTGAGAAATTCTTTGGTGGGGCAAATCATAAGATGACTAAAGAGGAAAAAGAACTCTCCATGTCAAAAGGTGGTTTACGTGGTCTAAGTAATGAGAATCTTGCAGATGCAAAATTGCTTGGTCATAAGGAACCGATAATTGTGACTGATGTTCCCGAAGACTTTAATCAATCAAAAATGAATACCGAAGCTTGTGGTAAAGTTGAAAACGTATAAATATATAATAAGGTAAGACATGAAACTTAACAATATAGAATTCTCATTCGATGACTTCGGCCGTGAGATGGCCAAGCTCAAGAACGCGAAGCATTTCGACTACCTTGTTACTATTATAGGCGAAGACTTCGGTGAAGAAGGATATGGATGTATATACATTCTTGAAAATACTGAAAATAATGAGCGCTGCTCAGTAAAGACGATAGCAAAAAAAGTTGATGGAAGCGATGTTATACCGAGTGTAATAGACTTGTGGAAAGCAGCTGATTTGCTTGAACGTGAAGTTTACGACTTTGTGGGCATAAAATTTCTCGGACATCCCGATATGAGGCGCATTTTCTTACGTACGGATTTCGCAGGGTATCCGTTGCGCAAAGATTTTGATATGAGTCCGGAAGCTAACCGCTTCCCTCTCACGGATGAACCAGAAAATGACTATACTGTTGAATATTCCTTAACCGAAGACGGAAAACATCTCAAAGAGACAAGGCATCGTCTTTTTGATGAAGAAGACTATGTGGTGAATATTGGTCCAAACCACCCATCTACTCATGGAGTCCTCCGTCTCCAAACCGTGATTAATGGTGAAACTGTTAAGCGAATATATCCACATTTGGGATATATTCATCGCGGTATAGAGAAAATGTGGGAAGGTATGACTTATCCTCAGACTCTTGCACTGACGGATCGTCTCAACTATCTTTCGGCAATGATGCACCGCCACGCTTTGGTTGGAGTTATAGAGGAAGGTATGGGTATTGAACTTTCTGACCGTATCCATTATATCCGTACAATAATGGATGAGTTGCAGCGTATAGATAGCCACCTTCTGTATCTTGGTTGTACAGCGCAAGACCTTGGAGCATTAACAGCTTTTCTCTATTGCATGCGTGATCGTGAACACGTACTTAATGTGATGGAGGAAACAACAGGCGGGCGACTAATAATGAATTATTATCGTATTGGTGGTCTGCAGGCAGACATTGACCCAAATTTTGTGGCTAATGTAAAGAAATTATGCAAGTACCTTCGTCCTATGATACAGGAATATCTTGATGTATTCGGCGACAATGTTATTACACATAATCGTTTAGTAGGAGTAGGTCCGATGGGATACGATGATTGTATAAACTATGCCGTGACAGGACCAGCAGGACGTGCAGCAGGATGGAAGAACGACACGCGTAAACGTCATCCGTATGATTGCTATGACAAGGTGGAATGGCAAGAGATAACAATGACTGGATGCGACTCTATGGATCGTTATTATGTGCATATCAAGGAACTTTATCAAAGCCTTAATATAATAGAACAACTTATTGATAATATTCCAGAGGGCGATTTCTACATCAAGCAGAAACCTATTATTAAGGTTCCTGAAGGTCAATGGTATTTTTCTGTCGAAGGTGCAAGTGGAGAGTTTGGCGTATACCTAGACTCAAAAGGTGACAAGAGTCCATATCGTATGAAAATGCGACCTATGGGTCTTACACTCACAGGAGCTCTTGACAAGATGCTAAGAGGACAGAAAATAGCCGACCTCATAACAACAGGTGCTGCTATAGACTTTGTCATACCAGACATTGACAGATAATTAACACAACATGCATTAAACGTTAAAATAATCAAGAATGTTTGATTTTTCATTAGTGACAACATGGTTCGACGCACTTCTCCGTGATACTCTCGGCTTAGGTGATTTTTTGTCGATCCTTATAGAGTGTGTACTTGTTGGCGTTCTGTTGTTGGTGGGGTATGCCGTGTTGGCCATCATCCTCATCTTTATGGAACGTAAGGTGTGCGCTTACTTTCAGTGCCGTTTAGGTCCAATGCGTGTTGGACCTTGGGGCGTACTACAAGTTTTTGCAGATGTGCTCAAAATGCTCATCAAGGAAATCTTTGCCGTAGACAAAGCGGATAAATTCCTTTATTATACGGCACCATTTCTCGTAATCATCGCTTCTGTCGGAACGTTCTCGTTCTTGCCATGGAACAATGGCGCAAATGTACTTGACTTTAATGTGGGAGTATTTTTGCTCACTGCAGTATCTAGTATTGGTGTGCTTGGTATCTTCATGGCAGGATGGGCTAGTAACAATAAGTATAGCGTCGTTTCGGCAATGCGTGGTGCAGTCCAACTAATATCCTACGAGATGTCACTTGGACTTTGTCTTATCACGGCAGTAATCCTATTTGGCTCAATGCAGGTAAGTGAGATTGTTGGTCAACAGACAGGCCCATGGAATTGGCTTATTATTAGAGGTCATATTCCTGCAATCATTGCTTTCCTCGTATTTCTTGTGGCTGGTAATGCTGAGGCAAACAGAGGTCCGTTTGACTTAGCTGAGGCAGAAAGTGAGCTGACAGCAGGATACCACACAGAATATTCAGGTATGGGCTTTGGCTTTTACTATTTGGCTGAGTATCTTAACCTGTTTGTTGTTTCTGGAGTAGCAACTACTGTTTTTCTCGGTGGATGGGCTCCCGTAAACATCGGTATCGCAGGTTTTGACTCTGTGATGGACATGATCCCTGGTATAGTTTGGTTCCTTGGCAAGACATTCGCTGTAGTTTGGTTGCTCATGTGGGTACGTTGGACGTTCCCGCGTCTGCGTATAGACCAAATATTGAAGCTTGAATGGAAGTATCTTATGCCGCTTTGTCTTATCAATCTCGTGCTTATGACTATTGTCGTGGCATTTGGATGGCATTTTTAAATGAAGGAGATAAACAAGAAATGGAAGACAATAACAAATCATATTTTGGCGAAATTGGTTCTGCGGTAAAAACTTTGGCCATAGGCATGAAGACAACTTTTAAGGAGTACTTCACTGCTAAAAGCACAGAGCAATACCCCGAGAACCGAAAGACAACGCTTCACGTGTCGAAGCGCCATCGTGGGCGACTCGTATTCAAACGCAACGAAGACAAAAGTTACAAGTGCGTTGCTTGTACTATGTGTGAGAAGGCTTGCCCTAACGGTACGATCAAGATTCTCTCCGAAATGGTTGAGAATCCCGAAACAGGAAAGAAGAAGCGTCAGCTTACCGACTATAGGTATGATCTAGGCGATTGCATGTTTTGCGAGCTTTGTGTCAATGCATGTAACTTCGATGCAATAGAGTTTACAAATGATTTTGAGAATGCTGTGTTCGACCGCGATAAACTCGTTCTTCACCTTGACAAGGAGATTTATGAGGGCGGTAGCTTACCTAATCTTATTGATGGAGGCGCACCGCTTGAAATCGGAAAATTTAACACCAAGATAAAATAAGGAGGATACAATACAAATGGCTAATACTATTATGTTCGGTATACTTGCCGTAGTCATACTCAGTTCTGCGGTTATGTGTGTTGTAACCAAACGCATTATGCGTGCCGCAACTTTCCTGCTATTCGTTCTCTTCGGAGTGGCTGGACTTTATTTCATCCTTGATTATACTTTTCTCGGAGCTGCGCAGCTTAGCGTTTATGCCGGAGGTATAACGATGATGTATATCTTTGCAATTCAGCTTGTCAATCGCCGTACTCTTCAAGGACTTGTAGAGCGTGTTAAGGGTGGAAAGGCCGTTGGTGCAGCACTTGTTGCTTTAGCTGGATTTTTAACCGTAACAATCGTGCTTCTAAAGAACGAGTTCCTTTTTTCTGCTTGTCAAACAGCAGACGAGGAGGTTCCTATGAATGTAATCGGTCAAGCTCTTGTTGGTAGCGACAAATTTCAATATGTTCTCCCGTTTGAGTTCATATCTGTTTTCTTGCTGGCATGCATCATCGGTGGAATTGTTGTAGCACGTAAAGAAGAAAAGGAGGATAAGTGATTATGGTACCAGTAGAATATTATTTTGTGCTTAGTGCACTTCTGTTCTTTATCGGCGTTTTCGGCTTTGCTACTCGTCGTAATCTGATAGCCATGCTCATTTCTGTGGAACTTGTACTCAATGCTGTTGATATCAATTTTGCAGCTTTCAACAGGTTACTCTTTCCCGGTGAGTTGGAAGGCTTTTTTATGACACTTTTCTCCATTGGAGTGAGTGCTGCTGAAAGTGCCGTGGCTATCGCAATTATTATAAATGTTTACCGTAACTTCAAGAGCGATCAGGTGAACAGTATTGAAAATATGAAATATTAATAAGTTATGGACTTTACATACACATTGTTGATACTTCTCTTGCCATTGCTGAGTTTTCTAGTCATTGGCTTGCCAGATTTTGCGGGAAACAAATACGCGTGGTCACATAAAGCTGCTGGCCTCATAGGTACTTGTTCGTTGGGACTTGTTACAGTGCTGAGTTATATCACGGCGTTCCAGTATTTTACCGCTCCACGCCTTGCTGACGGCACGTTTGCAACTTATGTACCGTTCAACTATACGTGGCTACCGCTAGGCAACTTACATTTTGATTTGGGTATTCTTCTTGATCCAATATCAGTAATGATGCTGATCGTAATTTCCACAGTCAGCTTTATGGTTCATGTATACTCATTTGGGTATATGCACGGTGAAAAGGGCTTCCAGCGTTACTACGCTTTCCTGTCTCTCTTCACCATGTCAATGCTCGGACTTGTTCTTGCCACAAACATATTTCAAATGTATATGTTTTGGGAACTTGTCGGTGTTAGTTCTTACCTACTCATTGGCTTCTATTACGGTTTGCATGCAGCAGTGCATGCAAGTAAAAAGGCATTTATAGTAACTCGTTTTGCCGATATGTTCTTCCTTATCGGTATCCTAATCTTCGGTTACTATACAGGTTCGTTTAACTTCTCTTTCACAGGATCCGAGGTTACCATTGCTGATGGCATGCAGCAGTTCTCAACCGTAGATGTTTCTCGTGCTGTTGCTGCAGGCGGTTGTATTTTGCCAACAGCTCTTGTCTTGATGTTTATCGGTGGAGCAGGTAAATCGGCTATGTTCCCTCTGCATATATGGCTTCCCGATGCAATGGAAGGTCCAACTCCAGTATCGGCACTCATTCATGCTGCAACAATGGTCGTTGCAGGTGTTGTGCAGATTGCACGTATGTTCCCGATTTGGATTGAATATGCGCCTCAAGCATTGGAGGTAGTAGTAATTGTTGGTGCTATTACTGCTTTTTATGCAGCAGCAGTGGCTTGTGCACAGAGCGATATTAAACGTGTACTTGCTTTCTCAACAATTTCACAGATTGCCTTTATGATGGTGGCTCTTGGAGTTTGTCTTCCCGGTGAACACGGAATACTTGATAATCATGCGCAATTGGGTTACATGGCTTCTTTATTCCATCTGTTTACTCACGCTATGTTCAAGGCATGTTTGTTCCTTGGTGCAGGATGTATTATACATGCTGTTCACTCGAATGAGATGTCTGCTATGGGTGGCTTGAGAAAATATATGCCTGTAACGCACATTACTTTCCTTATCTCATGTTTGGCTATTGCTGGTATTCCCTTCTTCTCTGGTTTCAGTTCAAAAGATGAGATTATCACAGCATGCTTTGAGTATTCACCTATAGTAGGATGGTGGATGACAATTGTTGCAGCGATGACTGCGTTCTATATGTTCCGTCTTTATTATGGAATATTTTGGGGGACAGAGAACAAGAAACTTCATGAAGAGCATACTCCTCATGAAGCTCCAGTTACAATGACCTTTCCATTAGTATTCCTAAGTATTGTTACTGTAGGAGTAGGTGTCTTTACAACTCTTGGAGGTTTCCTTGGATGGAATTGGGCTAGCTTTGGTTCTATCGTAAGTGCTGCAGGTACTGCTTACACGGTGCACTTTAATTCTCAAATTGCTGCAACATCTACAATTATTGCGATAATTTCAATAGCTCTTGCAACCTATATTTATAAAGGAGAAAAACAGCCTATTGCCGATAAGATGTACAAGGCTCTGCCTCGTCTTCACCGTTGGGCTTATAAGCGCTTCTATATCGATGAGGTTTATATGTTCGTTACACACAAAATCCTGTTCCGTTTTGTTTCTCGTCCAGTACAGTGGATTGATGAACACATTATTAATGGTCTTATTGACTTCACTGCATGGGGTGCAAATGAAGCAGGTGAGACTCTGCGTCCATGGCAGAGTGGCGATGTTCGCCAATATGCCGTATGGTTTCTTACAGGAGCAGTAGCATTAACATTAGTTTTAATAAGCATATTGTAATAAAATGAGTATATTAAGTGTATTCGTACTAATCCCTGCATTGATGTTGCTTGGTCTTTGGCTTTCTCGCAACGTCAATCAGGTTCGTGGCGTGATGGTAGCTGGCTCGACATGTCTTTTGGCATTGTCTATATGGCTCACTTTCTATTTCATAAACCAGCGTGCAGGTGGAAATGCCGATGAAATGCTTCTGCAGTCATCAACGGTATGGTTTAAACCGCTTCACATTAGTTATGCGGTAGGTGTAGACGGAATATCCGTTGTTATGTTGCTCCTATCAAGTATCATTGTTTTTACAGGGACATTTGCCTCATGGAAATTACAACCTTTGACAAAAGAATTTTTCATGTGGTTTACGTTATTGTCTACAGGTGTTTACGGTTTTTTCATAAGCATAGACCTTTTCACAATGTTTATGTTCTATGAGGTAGCGCTCATCCCTATGTATCTACTTATAGGATATTGGGGCTCAGGTCGTAAGGAATATGCGGCAATGAAGCTTACGCTTATGCTTATGGGCGGATCTGCTCTTATTATCCTTGGACTTGTAGGAATATATTTCTTCAACGGTGGAACAACAATGAATATCTTGGAGATAGCGCACAATAACAATATCCCCAATGCCGTGCAGAACATACTATTCCCATTTGTATTTATTGGTTTTGGTGTGCTTGGTGCATTGTTCCCCTTCCATACATGGTCTCCAATTGGTCATGGTTGCGCCCCGACTTCAGTGTCAATGCTTCATGCAGGTGTGTTGATGAAACTTGGTGGTTATGGTTGTTTCCGTATTGCAATGTTCCTCTTGCCTCATGCAGCTCAAGAGTTGTCATGGATATTCCTTATTCTTACTACAATTTCTGTAGTTTACGGAGCATTCTCAGCATGCGTCCAGACGGACTTGAAGTTTATCAATGCATACTCTTCTGTTTCGCATTGTGGACTCGTACTTTTTGCACTTCTCATGATGACAAAGGTTTCTTGTACAGGTGCAATACTACAGATGCTTTCGCATGGATTGATGACAGCTTTGTTCTTTGCACTAATTGGTATGATTTACGGTCGTACCCACACTCGTGACATACGTAAGCTTGGTGGTCTTATGAAGATAATGCCTTTCCTTTCTGTTGGATATGTCATTGCAGGTCTTGCAAACCTTGGTCTTCCTGGTTTCTCAGGGTTCATTGCAGAAATGACAATCTTTACAGGTTCTTTTGAGAATGCAGATACATTCCACCGTTGTTGCACGATAATCGCTATCACCTCTATTGTGGTGACTGCCGTATATATTCTTAGAACCGTAGGTTTCATACTTTTTGAAAAGGTTAAGGATGAACATTATCTTACCTTGACAGATGCGACGTGGGACGAACGATTCGCTGTGTGTTGCCTCATTTTCTGTGTAGCCGGCTTGGGCTCCTTCCCATTTTGGGCAAGTAATGCCATCAGCGATGCTGTAGGCCCCATTCTTAGCGTTGTAAACTTCTAATGAAAAAAGTAGGACAAAATGGATTATAGTCAGTTTTTCAATATGATACCAGAGGCAGGCCTTATAGCTGTCTTGGTAATAGTATTTCTCGCCGATCTAATTCTAAAAGGGGAGAAGAAACATTCTGTGTTGAGCCTGCTTACAGGAGCGTTGCTTGTATGTCAAGTTGCGTTGTGTTTTATCGCTCAGCCAGCTGAAGCATTTGGTGGACTTTACGTGTCAACGGCAGCTGCTTCTGTCATGAAAGTCATTCTTACAGCAGGAACATTTGTTGTACTTGTAATGTCTCAAGCTTGGATTGAACAGAGTAGTGTCAAAAACAAGGAGGGAGAGTTCTATGAACTTCTTGTTTCTACCCTTTTGGGTATGTATATGATGATATCTTCCGGGCACTTCCTTATGTTCTTCCTCGGATTGGAGATGGCCTCAGTTCCAATGGCATGTCTTGTGGCTTTTGACAAGTTAAAGAAAAATTCAGCCGAGGGTGCTGCGAAATTTATACTTACAGCCACATTCTCAAGTGGTGTAATGCTTTATGGTATCTCCTTTATTTACGGAGTAGCAGGAACTTTGTATTTTGATGATGTAGCTGCAAAAATAGCAGTATCACCGTTAGCTATACTGGGACTTGTTTTCTTCTTTAGTGGTTTGGGATTCAAGATTTCTCTTGTTCCATTCCATTTTTGGACAGCAGATACATATCAGGGCGCACCAACACCGGTAACGGGTTACCTTAGTGTCGTATCAAAGGGAGCAGCAGCTTTTGCTCTTATGACAATTCTTATGAAGGTCTTTGCTCCTATGGTGGAATATTGGGAATACCTAATGTATATTGTAATTCTGCTCACGATAACAGTAGCTAACCTATTTGCTCTTCGCCAGAAGGAACTTAAGCGGTTTATGGCATTTAGTTCCATCTCTCAAGCAGGTTATATAATGTTGGCTGTAGTAGGGAATAGTGCGATGGGTCTTACTGCACTCATGTATTATGTTCTGATTTATGTGGCAGCCAATATGGCAGTCTTCACAGTTATCAATGTCGTAGAGCATAAAGGCAATGGCACTACAATGATGAGTTGTTATGATGGTTTTTATCAGACGAACCCCAAAATGTCGTTTTTGATGACTCTCGCTTTGTTCTCATTGGCTGGAATACCTCCATTTGCAGGAATGTTCTGTAAATTCTTCGTATTCATGGCTGCTGCCGAGCAAGGTTCGGCATTGGCATATGTTGTAGTCTTTATGGCATTGATAAATACTGTGCCAAGCCTTTACTATTATCTGAAGATTGTGAAATGCATGTATATTAACCAGACAGAAACACCGTTGCCTACTTTCAAGAGTGACAACAGTACGCGTTTCGCTATGACACTCTGCACTGTGGGTATTTTGCTCTTCGGTATATGTAGTTGCGTATACGATTGGCTTGCTCAGGCTGCAGGTATGTAATTGTAACTTTGTAAAATACTTATAGAAAATCCCCAGGATATGTGTCCTGGGGATTTTCTGTAACATTATGTCAGCGAATGCGATGCTTATTATTGGTGTTACTTATTGGCCTATATTTTTGAAAGTTTGCTGTGCGTTACGATTTCTTTTCTTTTAAAAGGTCTCGTATTTCAGTAAGCAATATTTCTTCTTTTGTAGGCTCTGGCGCAGAAGGCGTTTCTTTCTTAATCTCCTCATTTTTCTTGCGTGCAACTTTGTTAATCACTTTCACTAGCATGAACACGCAAAATGCAATTATAATGAAGTCGAATGCTGTCTGAAGGAAATTGCCATAATTGATGGTTGCTGGTTGTAACTTTTCCAAACCAACGTCGACAGAAGGCAGTGTAAACTTCAGGTCAGTGAAATTTACGCCACCGATGAGCCATCCTATTGGCGGCATAATCAAGTCGTCTACTATAGAAGAAATTATTTTCCCGAATGCGCCGCCTATGATGACACCGACAGCCATGTCTACAGCGTTTCCTTTTACTGCAAACTCCTTGAACTCATTGATAAATTTACCCATTGGCGTGATTTTTATTTTTTAAAATATTTAATAGAAAAAGTTTATGCAAATGTAGAGATTTTTTTGTAACTTTGCCCCGTAAAAGAGGAAAAAGCATGGTTATGCTATTAAAAATCCTTTTTGCCTTGTTTATTGACAATAGGTATTTCAAGGACGCATGTAATTAAATTTAGGAAATTCTATTATTTTCAACTTAAAATAAAAACATTACAATGATTAAGATTGGTATTAACGGTTTTGGCCGTATCGGCCGTTTCGTTTTCCGCTCAACTGTAGAGGCTGAGAACGCTAAGGATGTTCAGGTTGTAGCTATCAATGACCTTTGCCCAGTTGACTACATGGCATATATGCTCAAGTACGACACTATGCACGGACAGTTTGATGGTACAATCGAAGCTGACGTTGAGAAGAGCGAACTGATCGTTAACGGAAACCACATCCGCGTAACTGCAGAGCGTGATCCCGAGAACTTGAAGTGGGATGAAGTAGGTGCAGAGTATGTAGTAGAATCTACAGGTTTGTTCCTCGCTATGGATAAGGCTGAAAAGCACCTTAAGGCAGGCGCAAAATATGTTGTTCTTTCTGCTCCTTCTAAGGCAGGTGAAGACGGACGTCAGGCTGATATGTTCGTTTGTGGCGTAAATACAGACAAATATGCTGGTCAGACAATCGTTTCTAACGCATCTTGCACAACAAACTGTCTTGCACCTATCGCAAAGGTATTGAACGATAACTTCGGTATTGAAACAGGTCTTATGACAACTGTTCACTCTACTACAGCAACTCAGAAGACTGTAGACGGTCCTTCTATGAAGGATTGGCGTGGTGGTCGTGCAGCTGCAGGCAACATCATTCCTTCTTCTACAGGTGCTGCTAAGGCTGTTGGTAAGGTAATTCCTGAGCTCAATGGTAAACTTACTGGTATCTCTATGCGTGTTCCTACTTTGGACGTATCAGTTGTTGACTTGACAGTAAACTTGAAGAAGGCAGCTTCAAAAGAGGCTATCTGCGCAGCAATGAAGGCAGCTTCTGAAGGTGAACTTAAGGGTATTCTTGGTTACACAGAAGACGCTGTAGTTTCTTCTGACTTCCTCGGTTGCCCTCTCACATCTATCTTTGATGCTAATGCAGGTGTTTACCTCACAGACAACTTCGTAAAGGTTGTTTCTTGGTACGATAATGAGATTGGTTACTCTCACAAGGTTGTTGAGCTTATCAAGATCATGAAGAAGTATAATGGCTAATACCTTAGACTTCTTTGTCAAAGAATAAAAAAACGGACCGTTCAGCATTGCTGGGCGGTCTTTTTTTATTACTTTTGTCATTGGAAAAGCAATAAAGTGCAGGCTTTAGTATGCGATTTAATACGTAACCCTCAAAAGCGAATACTAATGAATCCCATGATAACCATAGTTGGGCCAACGGCTAGTGGCAAGACAACCTTTGCTGCTCATCTTGCTGAAAAGTTAGATGCAGAGATTATATCGGCAGATAGCAGGCAGGTTTATCGTCGCATGGATATCGGTACAGGTAAGGATCTTGCGGACTATATGGTTAATGGTACGCAAGTACCCTTTCATCTTATAGACATAGCTGAGCCAGGAACAAAGTATAATCTTTTTGAATATCAGCGTGACTTTCTAAAAGCTTATGAAGATATTACAGCACGAGGAAAAAGAACTATACTTTGTGGTGGAACAGGGCTTTATATAGAATCCGTGTTGAAAGGGTATCGCTTGATACCTGTTCCAGAAAATCCAGAGCTTCGTCTCAGTCTTGAGGGTAAAAGTATGGACGAGTTGACTGCCATTCTTGAGAATCTCAAGATTCAGAACGGTTCAAATATGCATAATACAACTGATGTTGATACACCAAAACGTGCTATCCGTGCGATAGAGATAGAAACCGCTTATGCCAAAACACCAGTAACAGAACGTGAATTCCCAAAGATAGAGTCATTAATTGTAGGGCTATATGTAGATCGTGACGTGAGACGAGATAAAATCACCCGGCGTTTAAAACAGCGTCTTGAGGAAGGGATGATTGATGAGGTTCGCTCATTGCTTGACGAAGGCATTTCCGGGGAAGATTTAATATACTATGGTTTGGAGTACAAGTTCGTTACAGAATATATCCTCGGCAAAACAACTTACGATGAGATGTTTTCGCGTCTGGAGACGGCAATACATCAGTTTGCCAAACGGCAGATGACATGGTTCCGCGGGATGGAACGTCGTGGTTTTACTATAAATTGGATTGATGCCACATTGCCAATCGATGCTAAAATCTCAGCTATAGAGCAGATGCTTTAATAAAACACAGAAGAAACACAGAAAAACGTAGCCATTAATTATGACAGTATCTACAAGATGGGGTGTACTTTATTGCCCAAGAAAAAGTCTGAAAGGCCATTCACGCCGCAAGGCTAAAATAGAGAAAGCACTAAAAGACAATGGGGTGGACTATGACCTTGTGCAAAGTGAGAACAGCAAGAGTGTAGTGCGCTTGATAACGATGTTCATAAACAATGGATATAAGAAAATTATCGTAGTAGGCGGAGATTCTGCCTTGAACGATGCTGCCAACTGCTTGATGGAAGCCGATAAAGATGTGAGGGAAAGCATATCGTTGGGCGTTATACCAAATGGTGTGATGAACGACTTCGCACGTTATTGGGGCATGAATGAAGGTGATGTAGAGCAGCTTGTGAAATGGCTCAAAGAAGGAAGAGTTAGGAAAGTTGATTTGGGGTGCATGAGATATACTAATGCTAAAGGAGAAAAATGCCGCCGTTATTTCCTTAACTGTGTAAACATAGGACTGTTGTCTGCTATTATGAACTTGAGAAACCAAACGCGCCGAATTTTCGGCTCGCGCACATTGTCATTCGTATTCTCAATGCTTCTTATGATATTCCAAAGACTTGAATATAAAATGCACATTAAGATAAACGACGAGACGCTAAAACGGCGAGTTATGACAGTGTGCATAGGCAATGCCGAAGGTTATGGGCAAACTCCAAACGCTGTGCCCTATAACGGATTGCTTGACGTGTCAGTAGTGTATCATCCGGAAATTATGCAATTGTTTGAAGGATTCTATCTTCTTATAACAGGAAAATTCCTCAACCACAAGAGTGTGCATCCCTATCGCACCCAGCGTGTTGATATTATTGATGCCCCTCATGCGATGGTGTCTGTAGACGGGCGCTTGATGAAAATTCCCGTAGGGGGATATTCCATAACAGTTAATAAGGAAGTAATAAACTTCCTTATACCAGAATGATACGTATGATGATGTATGGCAGAAGTTGTCAACTATCCGTTCTCTGAAATCTTGGATAGTTCTTCTTCTGCAATAATTTTTATTTTGCGACCGTCTATTACGATAAGCTTTTCCTGTGCAAAGGCAGATAGTGTGCGTATGGCGTTACTTGTTGTCATATTTGACATGTTGGCTAATTCCTCACGGCTCAGGTATATTCCTAGAGTGTATCCATCAGGCTCAAGGCCATAATGTTCTTTTAGTGTGAGCAGACTTTCAGCCAAGCGGCCACGAATATGCTTTTGGGTTAGGTTTATGGTTCTTATGTCTGATTTGCCCAACTCTGTGGCAAGTTGCTTTACGAGTTGCATGCATACGGCATTATTTTCGTGCATGAGCTTTACAATAAGTTCCATAGGTATAGAAGCGACAATCGATCTCTCAAAGGCGATAGCAGATGTCAGGTAGTCGTCTTCTGCGAGGTATGCCCTAAAAGCAAACAGTTCAGACGGGCGAATGGTGCGCAGTATTTGGTCTCTTCCAGAAATACCGCTTTTGCAGATTTTCACTTTTCCTTCTATTAGGCATTTTATGCTTTTAGGAATTTCCAGTTCCTTGTAAATATATTCGTTCTTTCCGAACTCTTCCACAGTGATATTCTCAGAAAGTAGAGCTTTTTGCTGTGGTGTGAGAGGTTGCCATTGACTGAAAATTTTCTCTTCTATGTCTTCCTTGATGTATTTTGTGGATACAGTCATTTTGTGCGTTTGTAGTAGGCGCAGCCAGCAAACGTTGTGTTTCTCAGTGCCAACCGTTCTGCCTTAATTCGTTTAGATGAAAACTTATTTTTGCAAATTTACTAATTATAATCCGTAAAAGCCCTTTAGTCTGATGCTTTTTATGCTTTACAACATATAATTCCGCCGTGTGGTCAAAAAAAGACACTTATTCTTTTGCAGTGTGGTCAATTATTGTTATTTTTGAACTGCCAAACGGTTGCAATAAATGAAAACACCATCCGCATGGCAATTATTTGAATAGTATAAACACCTTAATAGAATATTATGAGCTATCTTCGATTTGAAAGAAGTCTGATGACCAATCTGGAAGAGTCGTTGCCAAGGGAAGTGCTACGCACAAACCGTTCTGGAGCATATGCGTGTTCTACAATTGTTGATTGTAATACGCGCAAGTACCATGGTTTGCTTGTGGTTCCCGTGCCAGAACTCGATGATGCCAACCATGTGCTTCTCTCGTCGCTCGATGTGACGGTGGTGCAGCATGGTGCTGAGTTTAATCTAGGACTTCACAAGTACCGCGGAAACAATTACAGTCCTAATGGTCACAAGTATATCCGTGAATTCAATTGCGACAGTGTTCCCACAACCATCTATCGTGTCGGTGGCGTTGTCTTGAAGAAAGAAGTGGTTTTCCAGCACTACGAAGACCGCATCCTCTTGCGCTACACGTTGCTTGATGCCCACAGTGCCACAACTCTGCGTTTGCGTCCGTTCTTGGCATTCCGCAGTGTCAGACAGTTTACTCACGAGAACGCTACTGCCAATCGCGATTATCAGTTAGTGGATAATGGCATAAAGACTCAGATGTATCAGGGGTATCCCTACCTTTATATGCAGTTCAGCAAGGAAAACGAATTTGTATTCCATCCCGACTGGTATAGAGGAATCGAATATCCCAAGGAGCAGGAACGCGGCTATGATTCATATGAAGACCTTTATGTGCCAGGATACTTTGAGATGGATATTAAGAAGGGGGAGAGTGTAGTGTTCTCGGCCTCTACTTCAGAAATAAAGACAGACGGTCTCGACAAGTTGTTCTGCGATGAAGTGGCTGACCGCAAGCCGCGAGACAATTTCTTTCATTGCCTTGTAAATGCAGCCCATCAGTTCCATAACACGAAGAAAGGCTCTGGATGCTATTTGCTTTCTGGTTATCCTTGGTTCAAGAGTCGTGCAAGAGACACATTTGTTTCTTTGCCGGGTCTAACGTTGTCTATCGACGAGACAGACTATTTTGAAAAAGTGATGGATACCGCTGAAAAGGGTTATCGTGAATTTATGGACGGTAAGCCAGTAACAGTGGAGCTGAGTGAAATAGACCAGCCAGATGTTCCGCTTTGGGCAGTTTGGGCAATACAACAGTACGCCAAGGTTGTTGGCGAGGAGAAGTGCTATGCTCGCTACGGAAAGTTTGTGTTTGATATGCTTGAATACATATTCTCTGGTCATCATCCCCATGTGCATCTTGATGCAAATAGCTTGCTCTACGTCAACGGTAAAGGCAAGGTAATGACATGGATGAACTCAACAGTCAACGGTAAACCTGTTGTTCCGCGTAGTGGCTATATTGTGGAGGTAAACTCTTTGTGGTATAATGCTCTTGGTTTTGCAGCAAAGCTGAATCGCTTCTCGGGCGATGATGATTTTACGGCACGTATAGAAAGAAGACAGGAAGCATGCCGAAACTCTTTTGTTGACGTGTTCCTTAACGATTGTGGCTACCTCTTCGACTATGTTGACGGCAATATGATGGATTGGAGCGTTCGCCCCAATATGATCTTTGCTATAGCTCTAGACTATTCTCCTCTAGCCCCCGAACAACGCAAATCCGTTTTGGATGTTTGCACTAGAGAACTTCTCACCCCCAAGGGATTGCGCACACTCTCGCCAAAGAGTGGTGGTTATAACCCGATATGCGGAGGGTCGCAGATGCAAAGAGACCTAGCTTATCACCAGGGCACAGCATGGCCGTGGCTCGGCAGTTTCTATATGGAGGCTTGCCTCAAGATATACCGTCGCACGCGCCTAAGCTTCGTAGAACGCCAGATGGTAGGTTATGAAGACGAGATGCTGACCAATTGTCTTGGCACTCTACCAGAAATGTTCGACGGCAACCCGCCGTTTAAGGCACGCGGTGCGATATCTTTCGCAATGAATGTAGGCGAAACCTTGCGTACGCTGAGCCTTTTGGGAAAATACACATATTTAAAATAGGAGGGAAACAGTATGAAAGTATTAATGTTTGGCTGGGAGTATCCTCCTCATGTGTTCGGTGGACTTGCAACGGCCAATTTCGGAATAACACAAGGTCTGCATGCTTTGGGAGATGTGGATATTACATTATGTCTGCCTAAGCCTTTTGGTGACGAAGATCGCACTGCGGCAAAAATAGTTGCCATGAATTGCGTGCCTATTGCATGGCGTAACGTTGACTATGACTACGTGAAAAACCGTATAGGCAATGTTATGGAGTCCGATTACTACTATCGTTTGCGTGATCATCTTTATGCTGATTTTAACTATATGCACGTGAACGATTTGGGATGTATGGAGTTTGCTGGCGGATACCCGGAGAATCTTCATGACGAAATCAACAATTACTCAATTATCGCTGGGGTTGTTGCACGCACTGAAGAATACGACATCATTCATGCCCACGATTGGCTAACATATCCTGCCGGCATCCATGCCAAGAGGGTAAGCGGTAAACCTTTGTGCATACATGTTCATGCAACAGACTTCGATAGAAGCCGCGGAAAAGTTAACCCGACAGTTTACTCTATCGAGAAAGACGGAATGGACAATGCCGACTGCATAATGTGTGTATCAGAGCTTACGCGTCAGACCGTCATACACCAGTATCATCAAGATCCGCGCAAGTGTTTCGCAATGCACAACGCCGTATATCCTTTACGCCAGGAATTGCAGGACATACCACGCCCCGACCATACTGGTAAGGACAAAGTTGTTACTTTCCTCGGACGCATAACAATGCAAAAAGGCCCAGAATACTTTGTGGAGGCTGCAAATATGGTGCTTCATCGCACGAAAAATGTGCGTTTCTGTATGGCAGGTAGTGGTGACATGATGGACCAAATGATTTATTTGGCTGCCGAACGTGGCATTGCCGACCGTTTCCATTTTCCCGGTTTTATGCGAGGCAAGCAAGTTTACGAATGTTTGAAGGATTCCGATGTATACGTCATGCCGTCAGTCAGTGAGCCGTTCGGCATCTCGCCACTAGAAGCTATGCAGTGCGGAACGCCAACCATTATATCAAAACAGAGTGGATGTGGTGAAATTCTCTCCAACTGCATAAAGGTGGACTATTGGGATATTCATGCGTTGGCAGACGCCATATATTCTATATGCCACAATGATAGCTTGTTCCATTATCTACAGGAAGAAGGAAAACGGGAGGTAGACCAGATTACATGGGAGAAAGTTGGAGTGAGAATACGCAAACTCTACGACCAACTCCTTTCATAGTTTAATGTCTTCCGTTGTCTAGTATAACAAAGGACGAGGGTAGTCCAAAACAATTCAAACAATTCAAAAAAAATACGAGATGAAAACAATTTGCTTGTACTTCGAGATACACCAGATAATACATCTGAAAAGATATCGTTTCTTTGACATTGGCACAGACCATTACTATTATGATGACTATGAAAACGACCGTAGCATCAGTGATATTGCGGAGCGTTCCTATATGCCGGCGCTCAACACATTCCTTGAAATGATAAAGGAGCATGGCGATTATTTCAAAGTTGCCTTTTCTCTTTCGGGTGTAGGTATTGAACAGCTTGAGATGCATGCTCCACAAGTGCTGGCCAAGCTGCAGGAACTTAATGAAACAGGATGCGTGGAGTTCCTTGCCGAGCCATATTCCCACGGTCTTTCTTCATTGGCAAATGAGGAATGCTTCATGGCCGACGTGAAGAAGCAAATGGCAAAGATGGAAGAATATTTCGGAAAGCGTCCAACCGTGTTGCGCAACTCCTCACTTATCTATAGCGACGAAATAGGAAGTGTTGCAGCAGCCATGGGATTCAAGGGTATGCTAACCGAGGGTGCTAAGCAGGCCTTGGGGTGGAAATCGCCTCACTATCTATATAACTGCTGCATGGCTCCCAATCTGAAGTTGCTTTTGCGTGACGTTGAACTGAGCGACGATATCAGTCTGCGCTTCAACAATAGCGAGTGGGAAGGGTATCCGCTCTTTGCCGACAATTATATCAACAAGATTGCCACACTGCCAGAAGAGGAACAGGTGATAAATATCTTCATGGAGCTTTTGGCATTGGGCATATCACAACCGCTTTCTTCAAACATACTCGAGTTTATAAAGGCTCTTCCGCAGTGTGCAAAGCAGCGTGGTATAACATTCTCCACTCCGTCAGAGATATGCTCAAAGATGAAGAGTGTTGATAACCTGTATGTGCCAGACACGCTTTCGTGGGTAGACGAAGAACGCGACGTTAGCTGCTGGTTGGGAAACCCCATGCAGCGCGAGGCTTTCGACAAGCTTTATAGTGTGGCAGACCGCGTGCGTATCGCCAATGACCCGCGTATCAACCAAGATTGGGACTATCTGCAGGCAAGCAACAACTTCCGCTTTATGACAACTAAGCCGTCGAATGTCGGACTTGACCGCGGAATATACAGTTCACCTTTCGATGCCTTCACTAATTATATGAATATCCTTGGCGATTTCATAAGCCGTGTCAACTCTCTTTATCCAGAGGATATTGACAACGAACAACTTGACTCTCTGCTCACAGCCATCAAGAATCAAGGTGATGAGATTGAGATGAAGGACAATGAAATAATTCGTTTGAAGACTCGTCTAGCCAAGGCTCTTGAGGACAACGAAAAACTGAACAAAAAGGTGGAGCGCCTCTCTGAAAAGAAGACCGCAGCTTCTAAAACTCCTGCAAAGAAAAAGACCGTAGCAAAGCCTAAGGCTGATGCAAAGAATGCAGAATAACGCATTATAATGAAAAGTTAAAGGAGCAGATTCTCGAAACACACTTGCAAAACAAAATTGCTTTGGTTTCGTTGAATCTGCTCCTTTTTTATATATTTGTTATAATTGGATGTTTGTCAGTCATCAACAAACAAACTATCTTTTCCCCTTCCTGTTAGTTCTGCGTCTGCTCTGTTCTTTTCTCGTTTTCTTCCCATTCGTTCCATTCTTTCATGGCTTGTTGCCAGTCGGTCTGCTCTCCAGAGTCTATTGCACGTTGTTCCTCGTTAGCCTGATCGCGCAACTTGTCACGTAAGCGTTTCGCCTTCATGTCAGCTGCGGTTGCTTCATCAACAAGCTTGATAGCTCCCCGTCTAATGGCATCCTGCAGCTCAGCCTCGCCAAAGGCTTTGCCCGGTTCGTTGAAGTCAGAGATGTTGAACTCAAAATCTGTGCGCAAGGTATGGCGCACCAACTTCTGTTTTGCCCGGTTCGATGCGTTCTTGAGCCGTAGCAGCTTACTTATTTCATTGATTTCTGTTTGCGAAAACTTGTTTCTTCCCATTAAAGCTTGTCTTTTTTTGCTGCAAAGGTAATCACCTTTTCTTATATATCCAAACATGCGCCATGTCGACGTATGGCTAAAACGGACAAACGCAAAATATTCTGCTTTTGATAAAAATAGCTTTCATGCATGTAATAATAGCAAAAGTCTTTTAGTCTTTCGTTTTGTATTGTGCCCGACTTGCACTAACTTTGCATTTTGAACTGAAAAGTGAAACGATGACAAACCAACAATATCCTTCGAGACTGCTGGAAAAAGCCGTTTCCGAGTTCGCCAAACTTCCCGGGGTGGGGCGTAAGACCGCGTTGCGTCTTGTGCTTCATCTGCTTAGGCAGGAGGTAGACGAGACGGATAGCTTTGCGGCAGCGTTGACTGACCTGAGGCACAACGTGAAGCATTGCCGTGTGTGCCACAATATCAGCGACAGCGATGTCTGCCCGATATGTGCTAGTCCGCGGCGTGACACATCGTTAGTCTGCGTCGTTGAGAATATTCAGGATGTTATGGCAGTTGAGAACACGCAGCAGTACAACGGGCTTTACCATGTTCTTGGCGGAGTGATTTCTCCGATGGATGGCATAGGCCCCGGCGACATAGAAATATCCTCGCTTGAAAAACGTGTGGCTGCCGACGAGGGAATACAGGAGATAATACTTGCACTCAGTCCTACAATGGAAGGAGACACAACAAACTTCTTCATCTCGCGCCGACTTCAGCCCTTTGGCAGGAGAGTGAGCGTGATAGCGCGCGGCATCTCCGTAGGCAACGAACTTGAATATACCGACGAAGTAACGCTTGGCCGCTCGATTTTAAACAGAACCCCGTTTGAATAGAAACGAAACCCCACAGCATACCGAACATAATCCAATGGGAAAAGAAAGTAATATCCAAAATAGCGAATTTAATGTAAAACGTGTGCAGCATGCACTGCTCGCCCAATTCCTTATATATATAGGTGCAGCACTGTTGATTGTGCTGCTTTTCGAAACAGAAGTCCTTTTGCCAGGCTTTATTGCCAGCGACCAAAGTGCGCAGTATGTGCTGCTTATGGTAATGGAACTTCTCACAATAGCTTGCATACCGCTCGCACTCAAACTTTTCTCCATGAAAGGCGTGAAGAGGCGACTGACCGCTGGTGGAAATACTCCGCTAATGTGTTTCGGAACGCTCAGGCTTGCTATGCTTGGATTGCCCATCGTTGTCAATGCTCTGCTCTACTATCTTGCATTGGCAGCGACATTCGGCTATCTTGCCATATTAGGAGCTTTGTGTTTGGCTTTTGTCTGTCCAAGCGAGAGTCGGTGTCTTAACGAAATCGCGCCCGAAGAATGATGAAAATATCCGTAATAATCGTCAGCTATAACGTAAAGTATTATCTTGAACAGTGCCTCTTGAGCGTGCGCAAAGCTTTGGAAGGCATTTCCTCCGAAGTGTATGTCGTTGACAATCACTCGCGCGACGGATCGGTAGAATATCTGCGCCGTCGTTTCCGTGACGTGAAGTTCATTGCCGGAACCCACAATCTCGGTTTCGCCCGTGCCAACAATTTTGCAATAAAGAAGGCGAAAGGAGAATACGTACTGTTGCTTAATCCCGACACAATAGTAGGGGAGGATACCATTCGCGAAAGTCTTGCCTTTATGGATGCCCATCCTGCAGCTGGAGGACTTGGCGTGAAGATGCTCAAGAGCGACGGTGGTAAGGCAATGGAGAGCCGCCGTGGTTTGCCCTCACCACTTACTGCCTTCTACAAAATGTGCGGACTTTGCAATAAATATCCCAAGAGCCGCCGCTTCGGAAAGTACTATATGAGCTATCTTGACTGGGGCAAACCGGCTCAGATTGAGGTTATAAGCGGAGCTTACTGCCTTATGCGCCGCACGGCGATAGGCAAAGTGGGGATGCTTGATGAAGACTTTTTTATGTATGGCGAAGACATAGACCTGTCATACCGCTTGTTGAAGGGAGGATACGAAAACTGGTATCTGCCCGTATCTATACTTCATTATAAGGGAGAAAGCACCCATAAGTCATCATTCCGCTACGTTCATGTGTTTTATGAAGCAATGTTGATATTCTTCCGCAAGCACTATCGGCATGCCAGCTTTTGGATAACCCTGCCAGTAAAGCTCGCTATATATGCCAAGGCAACGGTGGCACTTGTGCAGATGCTTCTTGGGCGGTCGCTTCACTCCATGGGTTTCTTCTCCGTGCGAAAGAAAGAGCCGGAATTTCTCTTTATCTGTTCTGCAGAAAATATGAAATCGTGCAAAATGCTTGCCGATAGTCGTGGACTTACCGCAAGTTTTGTTGAACGGACAGCCGACAATGCCATGCTGGGGCACGCAGCATTGCTTGACAAGTTGTCGCCAGCCGTAACCACCTATGTTGTGTTCGACACATCGCTCTTCAGCTATTCCGACATGTTGCGTTTGCTTGAAGAAAATTCTCGCAAGAACGTCATGCTCGGCACGTATAATCCACGTAACAGAACGCTCATAACAGATCAGGAGGTGGTAAGATGACCAAAGATAAACTGCCAGGTGTGCGCTTCCGCGCCATGGAGCCGGAAGACCTAGAAGTGCTCTATTCCATAGAGAATGACACGGAGCTTTGGGGGGTCGGTGTTACTAATGTGCCATATTCGCGCTATCTATTGCATGATTATATAGCAAATGCAACGGGCGACATATATGCCGACAGACAAGTTCGCCTGATTGTTGAAGACCTTTTCGGTCAGTGTGTCGGCATACTCGACATAACATCGTTCGATCCGCGCCACCGTCGGGCAGAGCTTGGCATAGTTATTCGTCGCGACTTCCGTGGAAAAGGATATGCCGCCGCAGCAATACTTCGCGCTAAGGACTATTCGCGCGATATACTCCACCTTCATCAACTCTATGTGTATGTGGATAGTCGTAATGAGCAGTCGCTTGCCGTCTTCCGCAAGAGTGGTTTTCAGCGTGAAACAGTGCTATTTGATTGGTTCTTTGATGGCGAAAACTATCGTGATGCAGTGTTTATTCAATATTTTTTCTAAAAAAAATGCAGAAAGTTTTGGTAGTAACAAAATAATTCGTACCTTTGCAACCGCAAAACGAAAGATATGAGTTTTGGTGCGTTAGTTCAGCTGGTTAGAATGCCTGCCTGTCACGCAGGAGGTCACGGGTTCGAGTCCCGTACGCACCGCTTAGTTGTTTCATTTATTCGTTTGCATCGAAAGGTGCGTTAGTTCAGCTGGTTAGAATGCCTGCCTGTCACGCAGGAGGTCACGGGT
>CAVIMN010000019.1:0-45208 GCA_963644035.1 bacterium | reverse complement strand
GAAGACAGTCGAAGACTCGTACACTTAAAAGAAGAACTCATGATAAGGCAGTAGCTCCTACATTGGCAGTATGCCCTAATTGCGGTGCTTATTATGTATATCACACAGTATGCTCTACTTGTGGATATTATAGAGGAAAGCTCGCTGTCGTAAAAGAGACTGCAGAATAATACGTCATGGAGAAGATAAACGCTGTAATCACAGGCATTGGCGGCTATGTCCCCGACTATGTTCTCAATAATGCAGAACTGTCGAGGATGGTTGATACCAACGACGAGTGGATTATGACGCGTGTCGGAATAAAAGAGCGTCGAATCCTTACTGAAGAGGGACTTGGCACATCTTATATGGCACGTAAGGCGGCGAAACAACTTCTGAAGAAAACAGGTGTTGATCCAGACACTATTGATGCTCTGATTGTAGCTACAAGTACTGCAGACTATAAATTTCCATCAACAGCTTCTATCGTACTTGGTAAGCTTGGCCTCAAGAATGCATACGCTTTTGATATGTGGTCAGCTTGTTGCGGCTTTTTGTATACATTAGATACCGCCGCTTCAATGATACAAAGTGGCCGTTACAAGAAGATAATTGTTATCGGTGCAGACAAGATGTCATCGGTAGTTGATTATACAGATCGTAGCACTTGTGCTCTCTTTGGCGATGGGGCAGCGGCAGTTCTTGTTGAAGGAACAACGGAAGATGTAGGACTTCAAGATTCTTATTTCCGTACAGACGGACAAGGTCTTCCCTTCTTGCACACTAAGGCGGGAGGTTCTGTGTGTCCTGCATCGCACTTTACTGTAGACCACCGTCTGCATTATCTCTATCAAGAGGGGCGTACTGTTTTCCGCTATGCCGTTACAAGTATGAGCAACGATTGTGCGTTGATTGCTGAAAGAAATAATCTGTCGAAGGACAATATCCGTTTTGTTGTGCCTCACCAAGCTAACATTCGTATAATTGAAGCAGTGGCTAAGCGTCTCGATTTGCCGATGGAACAGGTTATGGTAAACATCGAACATTTCGGAAACACTTCCGCAGCGACAATTCCATTGGCTCTTTGGGAGTATGAAAAGGAACTAAGAAAAGGCGATAACCTTATCTTTACTGCTTTCGGTGCAGGTTTCGTTCATGGAGCTTCATTCTATAGATGGGGTTACGACGGCGACAAAGTTGAACAAGCAAAATAAGGACATAGCAATTTTAGTTGACATAGACAAGGCGCATCACGCATGACTTAAAAATCGTGTGGATGCGCTTTTTTGTTTAGTGTCAAAAATCTAATCCCTTTAGTGCCAAAGCAAAGTCAATATGGCGCATAAGAAAAGGTAAATGTTTGTTGTGCAGCTTTTTTTTCTTATATTTGCAGAGAAATAACAATAAAAAAGAACTGCCACATTGCAATAAACGCAATGGAAGGGCGGCAAAACAAAAAGCAGATGCATAAGGCCGGATTTGTAAATATAGTGGGCAATCCCAATGTGGGTAAGTCAACATTGATGAATCAGCTCGTTGGCGAGCGTATAAGTATCGCTACATTCAAGGCGCAGACAACAAGACATCGTATTATGGGTATAGTAAATACGGATGATGCGCAGATAGTTTTTTCAGATACTCCAGGAGTGCTTAAACCAAACTATAAGCTTCAAGAGTCAATGTTGGCCTTTTCTGTGTCGGCACTGACTGATGCTGATGTACTTCTCTATGTGACCGATGTTGTTGAAGCCCCGGAAAAGAATATGGAATTTCTGGAGAAGGTTCAAAAGATGACGATACCAGTTATTTTGCTTATTAACAAAATAGACCAAAGCGACCAAAAAACTTTGGGAACCCTTGTTACGAAATGGCATTCTCTCCTGCCGAATGCGGAAATTCTGCCATTGTCCGCCAAAAATAAATTTGGAGTGGACATTCTGCTTAGGCGCATAAAAGAACTTCTCCCGGACTCTCCTCCGTATTTTGATAAAGAACAGTTGACGGACAAACCGGCACGTTTCTTTGTCAGTGAGATAATACGTGAAAAAATTCTTCTTTACTACGATAAAGAGATACCTTATTCTGTAGAAGTTGCAGTACAGTCGTTTAAAGAGAATGATAAACGTATTGAAATTCATGCAGTAATTTATGTAGAGCGCGAATCCCAAAAAGGAATAATAATAGGTCATCAGGGTGTAGCCTTGAAGAAGATAGGAACAGAAGCGCGCAAGTCACTTGAAAAATTCTTTGAAAAGAAAATATTTTTGGAACTATTTGTCAAGGTTGACCGCGATTGGCGCAGTTCAAAACGTGAGCTTGACAATTTTGGCTATAACCCAGAATAGTGGCAGTAGAAGAAAATAAAGGAAAAATAAGAAACGATATATGGCAAACTTAGTAGCAATAGTAGGACGTCCCAACGTCGGCAAGTCCACACTGTTCAACCGTCTGACCAAAAGCCGCCAGGCTATTGTCAGTGATGTGGCTGGAACCACACGCGACCGTCAGTACGGTAAGTGCGAATGGAACGGAAAAGAGTTCTCTGTGGTAGACACAGGAGGTTGGGTAGTAAAGTCCGATGATATATTTGAAGGTGAAATCCGCAAACAGGTACTCATAGCAACAGAAGAGGCAAACCTCATACTCTTTTTAGTAGATGTAACGACAGGCGTTACCGACTGGGATATGGATGTTGCACAAATACTTCGTCGCACGAAATTGCCAGTAATACTTGTAGTAAACAAGACAGACAATAATGAACTTTACTACAATGCCGCAGAATTTTATAAGCTCGGTCTTGGTGACCCTATGTGCATCAGCTCGGCAACAGGAAGCGGAACAGGCGATTTGCTTGATGATGTTATAAATAAACTCGGTGACTTACCCGAAGAGATATTGGAAGATGGCATACCGCGTTTCGCAGTTGTCGGACGTCCAAACGCAGGCAAGAGTAGCATAATCAATGCCTTTATAGGTGAAGACCGCAATATCGTTACAGAAATTGCGGGTACCACGCGTGACAGTATCTACACGCGGTACGACAAGTTCGGCTTCGATTTCTATCTTGTAGACACTGCAGGTATTCGCCGAAAGAACAAAGTGACGGAAGATTTGGAGTTTTATAGTGTTATGCGTTCCATACGCTCTATAGAGAATTCAGATGTGTGTATCCTTATGATAGATGCCACTCGTGGTATTGAAGCTCAGGATATGAACATATTCCAGATTATCCAAAAGAACAATAAGTCGCTTGTAGTAGTGGTAAACAAGTGGGACCTTGTCGAGAACAAAGACCAAAAGGTTATGGATACTTTTGAGAATGCAATACGTAGCCGCATGGCACCGTTTACCGATTTCCCAATAGTCTTTGCTTCAGCACTAACAAAGCAGCGTATCTTTAAGGTTCTTGAAACCGCCAAACAGGTTTACATGAACCGTAAGATAAGAATAGGTACTTCAAAGCTATGTGAGGTGATGCTTCCGCTCATAGAAGCTTATCCACCACCATCAATAAAGGGAAAATACATAAAGATAAAATACTGCACACAGTTGCCTAATACGCAGATACCCTCGTTCGTGTTCTACGCAAACTTGCCGCAGTATATAAAGGAGCCATACCGTCGTTTTCTTGAAAACAAGATACGTGCAAATTGGCAGCTTACCGGTTCACCGATAAATATTTTTATTCGTCAGAAATAAGCTGTAAGTTTTTCTGGTGAAAATTCTAACTTTTGAGGATATGGCCACTTTTAGCGATTTTAATTCGCTTAAAGTCCATATCCTTATAATCATAAAATAGGATATGCCAAAGGTAAACATAATGTTCTATTTGTGCGCTTTCTTCCTAGTCGCAGTTCTTCCTTTTGCGGCTTGTTCAAGTGGCGAGACAAAACCAGACTTTGCTGCAGCAGAAGCGGCAAAGGCATATTACGATAGCTTGGCAAAAGGAGGATATGATTATTTCACAAGGCGAACCTACCGTTCTGAGCATATCCCAGACATATACGCGGAGCAGCTCGTTGCGAATACAAAGATGTATTGGCGTAACCTTTGCAGTGAGCATGGCGGTATTGCTGAAATCCGCGTCAGCGACTGTCGCCTAGACAGTGCAGGTGTCAATGCAGATGCTTTTCTCCTGCTATGTTTTGCTGACAGCACAAAAGAAGAAATCGTTGTGCATATGGAAAACCATGACGATGTATGGTGGATGAAATGAAAAAACACGTAAAATTTACATAAGATGCTACTATTCAAATATCTGCATAGCTTTGGCAAGTACCTTATACTTATGGGGCGTTCCTTTTCACGTCCAGAGCGCATGCGCATGTTCATGAAGCAATATGTTAAGGAAATGTCCGGTCTAGGTGTTGATTCAATCGGCATTGTTCTCCTTATCTCTTTCTTCATCGGAGCTGTAATCTGCATACAGATGAAGCTAAACATTCAGAGTCCTTGGATGCCGCGATGGGTCTCAGGATATACCACGCGTGAGATATTGTTGCTAGAGTTCTCGTCTTCCATAATGTGCCTTATACTAGCAGGAAAGGTAGGCTCTAATATCGCTTCAGAGATAGGCACGATGCGTGTCACTCAGCAAATAGATGCTCTCGACATAATGGGGGTAAACTCCGCAAGTTATCTTATTTTGCCCAAGATGATGGGGCTGATTACGATTATGCCCTTCCTAGTTGTCTTTTCTTCGGCTACGGGTATAATAGGAGCATACGCCACAGCTTATATTGGTCAGGTGTTAAGCCCAGACGATTTGACTGCCGGTCTTCAACACAGTTTCAACTCTTGGTTCGTATGGATGAGTATCATCAAGAGCCTTTTCTTTGCCTTTGTTATAAGCAGCGTGTCGTCATACTACGGCTATACTGTTGAAGGTGGAAGTGTAGAGGTAGGAAAGGCCAGCACTAATGCCGTGGTGACAAGTAGTGTGCTAATACTGTGTTCCGATGTATTCCTTACCCAACTACTCAGTTAATATGCTAGAGTTGTAAAAGAGCCTTAGGCAAAGCAAAAACAAACGAATAACCCAATCAAGCAAAAATGATAGAGATAAAGCATCTTTGCAAGTCATTTGAAGACAAGGACGTGCTGAAAGATATCAGTGCGGTGTTTGAAAACGGAAAAACCAATCTAATAATAGGTCAGAGCGGAAGCGGCAAGACGGTTTTGATGAAGAACCTTGTAGGCCTGCTCGACCCGTCAAGTGGCGAGGTTCTTTACGACGGGAGAAATTTCGTTACGATGACGAAGAAAGAAAAGGTGATGATGCGTCGTGAAATGGGAATGATTTTCCAAAGTGCTGCCCTTTTCGACTCGCTTTCCGTTTTGGAAAACGTGATGTTCCCACTAGATATGTTCTCGTCGATGAATTATCGTGAACGGGTACACAGGGCTGAAGAATGTCTCGACCGTGTGAATCTAATTGATGCGCAGAAGAAATTTCCTGATGAGATTTCGGGCGGTATGCAGAAGCGCGTGGCAATAGCTCGTGCAATAGCACTGAATCCAAAATATCTCTTCTGCGATGAACCGAACTCAGGCCTTGATCCGAAGACATCTTTGGTTATTGATGGACTTCTGCATGGCATAACCGAAGAATATAACATTACCACAATAATCAACACCCACGACATGAACTCTGTTATGGGTATCGGCGAAAACATTATTTTCATATATAAAGGTGAAAAAGAATGGCAAGGCAAGAGCTCAGACATTATGGCTTCCACTAACAAAAAGCTTACCGACTTTATCTTTGCCAGTGATTTGCTGAAGAAGATGAAAGAAACGGAAATGGAAAAGATGGCGAACTAATATTAAATAGCGCGGCTATGCCACGTGGAAAAAGTATATATCCCGACAATGAAAAAGAGAAATCTTTTTACATTGTCGGGATTTTCGTTAACTTTGCATTGTCATTTCATGTGTTTGAGGTAAACCTTAATATTGTCATGCTGTGAATAGACACTAGCGCAAGCGGTTCGCCTTACGCCATTTTCATTGGGGTATAGGTGATTAAAAGGGAACACGGGTGTAAATCCCGGACAGTCCCGCTGCTGTGAGCCGCCGTTTTATAGGACAGAACACACAAGCCACTGCACTTTGATCGGGAAGGCGTTCTGAAATCCTGGCGGTAAGTCAGAAGACCTGCCATTGCGTGTAATAGGGGAGATAACTACTCCCCGTAAAAGAGTATTCGGTGCTTCGAGGAAAGTAACCGAAACTGCGTCTAAAAGTACATATTATTCATCTATTAAAAACAACTTAAATTCCAAAAAATGCAAAAGAAGATCAGCAATCTTGTGCTGGCATTCGTGCTTTCAATGTTGTGGTTGCCACTTAGAGTGTGGGCTGACGACACGAACACGGTGCTTCAACAGCAGTTCGGCAGGCAAGACATTACGGTTGCCACCGATCAGGAGATTACCTTCTACGACTGGAAAGGAACGTCATCGATAGCGTCAACGGGCTCAAATAATGCCCATTCGATGACCGTTTTCAAACCAGCTGAGGCAGGTTACTCCATTCAAATCACGTTCGAAACCTGCGACATCCGTAACGATGACATGACATCGACAAAATATCCGGGTGTGGTGAGAGTCTACAATGGTGTGGTTGATGATTCATCCTTCACGTGGGCAACAAGCACATATGCGGTGTCAAACACTGTAACTCTGCCAGATGGAAATGTCCTGAAAGACATGGACGGTACTTACACAGACGAAACATTCTATGGCTCAGGGGCAGATGGAGCTTTGTCTGTGGCTGTGCAGTGGAAATACGCCAAGGCTTGCGACGGTTGGGTTGCTAAAGTGAAGTGCGTAAAGCTGGAAGACATGAAAGTTTCCGGCGCAGGTTCCGACTATTCCTGCGTTTCTGTTTCTCCGATTAAGAAACAAGGCGTAGCTCTCGCTTCAGCGTTTGTAACAGCTACTGGCGTTATAAATGCCGACCATATGACTTCTTTGTCTTTCAAGTTGGCAAAGAACGAAGACATGCTTGTTGCTCCTCTAGAATTGAAGCTCTATAAAGGAAAAAAGGCTGATTGCAGTGGTGAAACACCTCTCAATACAACTGTTTCGCAAAGCGGAGATACATATACCTTCGCTCTAGACCAAGAGCTTGGAAGCGGAACAAACTATTTCACCATAGCCGGAGACTTTTCCGGGAGTGCTCCTGTCGGTGCAAAAGTGCAGGTTGACGTTACGGGAGTTACAACAACAGCCATTCCTTTAGGCGTGCAACCTTTCGCAGCAGCTACCTCTGTTGAAGTTGCGAACCCTGCGATAGTGGAAATGCAGGAAGGTAGTCAGACGATCACCGTTTCCGACACACCAATCAGCTTCTATGATGATGGTGGTATGGATGGCAAAGCTACTGCAAGTTTAAACGGACAGACAACTTTCGTTCCTGGAATTGATGGAAAGAAAGTGATGATAGACTTCTCAATGGTAGACCTTTTTGAGAGCAGTCTTGGGCTTGATGAGAAATCTCAGCGCATAAAGGTCTACAACGGCACTACTGCCGATGAAGCCAACCTCATAGCAACAGTAAAGAAAGGCTCAACACCAAAGTTGCGCTCTACGTCTGCCGATGGTGCTCTGACAGTTGTGTTTGCTGGCGGTAGCGAATGTGTTTACACAGGCGAAGGCTTTGCGGCACAGGTGAGCCTGTTTACCCCTCAAGCAATGCAAGTAAACACTGTTGCCGTTACACATCCCTCTGCAGAAACTTTGGCTGCAGGTGATACCGACCAGCAGATTCTGAAATTCAACGTGAACACGGAGAATACAGAACCCGCACTTACAACACGAAAGTTCAGCTTCAATGCAAACGGTACTTATAGCCGTATATCAAAGGCAACGCTCTATTATACAAAGGCAACCGATACTTTTGCTACTTCGACAAAGGTTGGTGAGACCGTTGTCGTTGCCGATGAGTTTGAGATAAGCTCCGCTTCGGATATACAACTTTCCGAGGGCGACAACTTTTTCTGGCTTACAGTCGATGTTGACGACGAGGCTTTGAATGACGAAACGGTTGATGCACAACTGACGACTCTGACACTAAGTGATGGTGTTCATTCTGTTGAGAACGGAAACCCTGATGGATGCCGTAAGGTTGACAATATCGTTTATTCCTATAAGAACCAAGGTTCTGTGACGAAAAACGTCAATACATCCATTACCTTCAAGACAAAGAGCGGTTCAAGCTACGGCAATTACTATGAGGGTGGAACAGATACGCGCACAAATGTATTCTTGCCCAAGCATGAAGGCATGGTATGTCAGATAGATTTCTCTGAGTTTGATGTTTCATACTCTTCAAGTTCTTATGGAACCAAGGCAAAGTTTAAGGTTTATGAAGGACAAGGTACTGAAGGAAAGCTCCTTTGGGAACTTGCTTCCAGCGACGACCAAAAGACAGGGCCAGCCAAGACATTGCGTTCTTCGTCTGCCGATGGGGCACTGACTGTTGTTTTCTCCCCCAATTCCTCTTCCAATTATTCTTCAATGGGCTTTGTTGCAACAGTCAGCGAGTATCAGCCGAAGGCTATGGTTGTGGAAGGCACAGAAACATCGCAGGCGTCTAAAAATATCGCAAGTGTAGGCGAGAAAAATATTGATATACTTACGCTTAATGTCAAGACCTCAGGAATGCTTGAGGCAAAGACTCTCAACAATGTCCTCGTAAACTTGAAGGGCAATGAAAGCCGAATCTCGAAATTAAGCCTCTATAATGTTGAGAAAGCAGACGCTTCAGTTACTGCCGAGCCTCTCGCAACTGTTGCAGTAGATGCAACTTCTACAACAGCAATCTTGCAACTTGACTCTGTATTTAAACTTTCCGAAGGCGACAACTTCTTCCGTCTGCAGGCTGACGCAGCAGAGACAACAAAGTCTGGCGACGTGATTGATGCTGCAATAACATCAATAAATATCAGTGGCGAGGCAATGGATGTTGTTGACGGTGACCCTGATGGCGAGGTAATTGTAAAGAATATATATGTATTCAAGGCTGGTGACAATGGTGAAGTACTCGTTTCCAACGATCAACCCATAATGTTCTACGATGATGGAGGTCTTGACGGTAACTATACCAAAAATTTTGAAGGTATAGTGACGTTTGCCCCCAAGACTCCGGGCGAGAGCGTTAAACTGACTTTCAACGACTGGCAAATCCAAGGATATAGTGATAAATTCAATATATACAACGGAGGCGCAGTAAAGGAAACCGCTGATGCAACATACTCGCGCTACGATAGTCCGAAATATTTCGTTTCTACTTCCGAGGATGGCAAGGTAACGGTTAAGTTCACCACTACTACTACAGGTGCCGGCTTCGCAATAGAGGTAAGTGCCTACAAGAAAGTTCCTCTATATATAAATAAGGTGACAACTAAGGCCGTGGCACCTGTGAAGGTAATGAAGGGTGAAACCGACGTGCAGATGGTGCTTGCCGAAGTTAATGTGGAAGGTGATCTTGAAAGCGTTGATATAAATAAAATATTCTTCGCGGCAGCTGATCCGCAGCTCGTAAGCAGTGTTTCGGTATATGCAACGGATACCACTACAACCTATGCCCCAACACATCTTTTGGGCAAGGCTTCTGCCGACGCAAGTGCCGTGGATGTTTCCTATAAGATTACGCGTCCTGACACTTACCGCCTGTGGCTAGCTTACGACATCAAGTCTGATGCTACAGTAGGCTCGGCTGTTGAAGCAAAGATAACAGCCATAAACGACAGCATTGTTGCAGAACCCACCACAAGCTCTGTAGCCGTTGCCGAAGGCGTCAGCGGAACATTCACTGTTGGTGCCGGGGCAGACTATGGAACTATTCAAGCTGCTGTAGATGCTCTAAAGGGTGGTATCTCCGGTCCGGTGACTATCAATATCAAACGCGGCATATACAACGAAAAAGTTAACGTGCCCGAAATTGCCGGAGCTTCGCAAAAGAACACCATAACCATACAGAGCGAAAGCGGAAATTGGAATGACGTAAAGATATATTACGACTTTTACGAAGAACCGGCGTACAGTGACGACAAAATGTCTGCCGAATATGGCGTGTTCTCCGTTTCCGGTGCTGACTGGCTGACGCTGCGCGGTTTGCAGATAACAACGACAGACCTGACTTTCCCTGGAGTTCTCCATGTTAAGAACATGAGTCGTCACCTTACTGTAGACAGTTGTTATATACATACCGCAACTTCTGAGTCATATAGTGAAGACATAAACCTCATATACACCTATTCAAAGAACCTTGCCAACCACAATAACGACTATCTGACAGTGAGAAATTCACTCTTGGAAGGCGGTTATATTGGTGTGCGCATGGGCGGAACAGGAAATGTCAATCCGCCACTTCCAAAGGAAGTAGGGGGCATAATTGAAAACTGCACGCTGCGTAACCAAGGCACAAAGGCCATTTATTGTATGGACGAGCTTGGGGCAAAACTTCGCGGCAACCGTATCGAAAACAACGTTACGTCTAAAGATTTCTACGGCTTCGACGGACAGTTGAGAGACGACTATGATGAGAGCATGGAGATTAGCGGAAACTATTTCGAACTTGCTATAAGCAGGGCAGAAGCAATCTCTCTGCGCCAAATGAAGGGCACGGCAAATGCTCCTGTGCTCGTTGTGAACAACGAGATAAACATCAATACTGACAACAACAGTTCGTTCGGTATCAAGATAGGCTCACCTGCGTCAAACCTTAACATCGCCAACAATACCGTGCGTCTTAAAGGTGTGGCACCAAGTTCAACGGCGATGTATGTAAACGACACCGACCTTACGAATGTGAACATCGTAAACAATGTGTTCCAAAACGAGGCAGGAGGATACGCTTACCGTTATTATAAGACGGAATGTATTGCGAAACCTACTTATGAATGCAATGTTGCCTCTACGACAGGCAGTGTGTTTGCTTATGACAAGACAGACCTTGCCGACTATGAGGCATGGAATGCTGTGGCAAACGAGACGGCAGGTCTTAACGATTCTATAAGTTTCATCTCCGAGGATATACTTGAACCGTTAGAGGAAGGCAACCTACGCACGGCGAAACCTTTGGATTATGTTAAGGAAGACATTGCCGGAACACAGCGCGATGCCAAGAATCCTACAATCGGTGCTTATGAGTTTAATGCTTCAACAGAGGCTCCGGTTATGGCTGCCGGCTTCCCGACAATAACAAATATCACCGACTCTACAGCACAACTCAATGTTAAGGCTGATATGGCGGCAATACTTAGGGTTGTTGTGAAAGAGGCAGAGCTTGATGCTCCAACGGCTGACGAGGTTCTAGCAGACACGACGCTCGTTACAGTTCGTAAGAATCAAGTGGCTTACGACGTGCTTGACAGTCTTGAAAAAGACAAGGAATACATCGCATATATGGTGCTTACCAGCATGCGCGGAACAAGTTCTGCAGTCATAAAGAGCAGCAAATTCATGGCTGGCGGTGAGGTTATCGTTGAAATTCCCGCAGTTAATATTGTTGCTGAGGCTCCTTCATCTGTAGCCGATGGACAGACGGCTCTGTTCAAGGCAACAGTTAGCGACGGAACTGCCCCATTCACAGTTACGTTGAAAAACGGCAAGCAGGAAGAGGTTGCTATGGCGCAACTTGAAGTTGCTGGTGAAACGACTCTAGAATATGCTCCAGAAGAATGTGATATCTACTACATGAGTGTTGTTGATGCCAACGGAAAGACGGCTCAAGATACATGCCGCTTGGTTGTTTTAGGCGAGGCTAAGACTGCAACGTTCGAGAATATCTATCTTGATAGTGAGAGTTTCTGGAACGGTCCAGACACCAAGGGCAACATTATCAAGGGCGCTTGGGGTGACTATCAGTATGATGGTTCTACGGTTAGCGGCTCTTATCAGTTCTCAAACAACTACAGTATTGATTGGGGCTCATGGACTGGTTTCGCTCTCTCCAACAGAACGGCAACAAATTTCAGCCAGATAACGCCAGACCAGTATAACTCTTATGTTGGGCATGGCTATGACAATTCTGAAAACTATGCCGTTGGCTATGACAACGGAACGATAACTGTTCTAAATAATGCAGAGGGTGATACCATCCGCGGTATGTATGTAACAAGCGAGGCTTGGGCAGCAGAATGTGTGAAGAACGGCAACGGACTGGCACGCAAGTTTGTTGAAGGCGACTATCTGAAGGTTGTCTTTACAGGAACGCGCGCTGATGGTACTGAGTCTACGGTTGATTATTATCTTGCAGACTATCGCTCTTCGAAAGAGGCCGATCGCTATCTGCTTGACACATGGCAATGGGTTGACCTGCGCTCTCTAGGTAAAGTGAAGACCGTGAAGTTCTCGTTCGACGGAACAGACAAGAGTGCCTATGGTTTGAATACTTCAACTTATTTCTGCTTGGACAATGTAAATGGCGAGAGAGTTATTAGCGAAACTCCGTTGCAAACGGCAGGCGGCGAAGTGGATCTAAGCCAGTTCTTCACTTTTGATGACGCTACGGCTACAGTTTCGTATGCCTTTGCCGATGAGCTAGACAGTGAATTGGCAGAGAACGTGTCGCTTTCTACCGATGGTAAATTATCTGTAAAGAACGAATACTACAAGGCATTCAACGTAGTTGTAAGCGCAACACAGCGTGGCAAGATACAGTTCTTGCGTGTGCCGTTCAGCATCGCAACAGGTTTGAATGGAGTAGACAATGCTTCTGAAGGTAATAATGTGGCAGAACGCTACAATATCAACGGTCAGAAACTTTCTAATACTCAGAAGGGTGTGAACATAATCCGCACTGCTGACGGCAAGACGCGCAAGGTCGCTGTCAAGTAAGGCTGATTTTGATATTCAATGTAAAAGTCCGGAAATCTTTGATAGGTTTCCGGACTTTTATGTTTTTTCTTCTATACAAATAAAAGGCTAAATAGTTCTTGGGCAAAACTACGTGGGCTTTTAAATCTGTTCCTGCATGCTTTTAAAAATATCCCCGTGGGCTTATCAATGCTTTCTTGCAGGCTTTTATATTTGTCGTTGCCATCTCCTTTATGAGTGTGAGAAAACTAAAAAGGGGAACACCAAAGATTGGCATTCCCCGTGAGAGAGATAGATCTTAAAAAGAATCAGATGTTATATTAATTATATCCTTCGTTCTGCTTGAAGTCTTGCTTGTTGGTAATGGCGTCAAGCTCTTCCTGAGGTATAGGGCGCAGTTGATGCCATGATTTGATAACGTCGGCAGCATCAGGATTGTATTTCTTTATGCGCTCAACCAATTTGCCTGTGCGTTTCAAGTCAAAGAAACGTTGCTCCTCCTGTGCCAGTTCGCGTCCGCGTTCGTCGAGAATGAAGTCTATATCAAGGTCGCTCTCGCTGATTTTCATCTCCTCTTCATGTCCAGGGATGGCGCGTTTTGTGCGCAACGTGTTGATTAACGTAACGGCTTTCGCTTTCTGTCCTTGCATCATTTCGGCTTCTGCAGCAATAAGATACATTTCTGCCAATCGCAACACAAAGAAATCGCGTCCGCTATAATACTCCCAGCCAGTAGGATTCGTGTTGTCGTGGAATTTGTAAGTGGAGATAAAGTAGTCGCGTGTGCCGTATGACTTGCCTGTTTCTTTCTCGTAAACATCGTTGGCATCAAAGATACGGTAATGGTGTTGTGCGCGCTCTGCATCGGTATATGCATACTTAGATACGACGAAAGCAGTGTCGCCCACTTCTAGTGGTCCGGCAGCACCGTATGACGGGCCGTAGTTCTTGTCGTAATTCGATGATGTGCTGTTCACAAGCCATACGCCCTTGAATGTACCGTCGTAGCGTTGGTCAATTTTCTCGTTGAATTTGTGTAGGAACGATAGGGTTGGCATACACTGAACCCAAGGAGCGTGAGTGTCTGGAGTGACCCAAACGCCGCATCCCGACACCATCCAGTAAGACATGGCCGAGAAAAGAGGCGATTGATTGCCAGAACGTGTGCCCAATGTTGGCGATGTTATTTTGTTTTCGGCAAATGTGTTCATCAGCGTAGCATCGGTATTATAGTCAATCCACCAAATAGCTTCCTTGTTATTCTGACCTTTGCTGTTATCCATGGAGAAAGTCTCAGTGAAAGTGTCGTAGAAGCTGAGTGAAGAATTGCCGATAATCTCTTCTGCAAGTTGGGCTGCTTCTGCATATCTGTTGCGATAAAGGCAGAAGCGCGCCTTGAGAGCTTTGGCTGCAAGTTGGGTTACGCGTCCGTTGTTCTTGTCTGCACTGCCTTCAAGCAAGGAAATGGATTCGTCGAGGTCTTTGAAAATCTGTGTATAGAACTCTTCTGTGGTGCTTGCCTTTGCCGTAGTTTCAACACTCTGCTTTTCATCGGTATAAAGAACCACGTTTCCCCATATTTCGGTTATGAGATGCAGATAAAGGGCACGCAGGAAATGCACTTCGCCAAGCAGCTGACGCTTTGTCTTGTCGTCGAGACCGGCATTATCGGCGCGGGCTATGGCTGTATTGCAGCAGTTGAGGCCATTGTAAAGATTATCCCACATGTATTGCATTAGCGGATAGCTGCCTTGCAAGTCGTTTGAATAGAAGGCCATAGCCTTTACGTTGCCGGCACTGTTGCCACCGCCAGTGTAGCAGTCTGTTCCCATTTCGGTGAAGGCGCAGCCGTCGGCTTTGCCGTAGAAGGCGCGGGAATAGGCGTAACATGCGTTGACAAGGCTATTGTAGCCGTCGGGAGTGGAGTAGAGCACGTCGCCAGTTACAGAGTTACGGTTTGTTTCTTCGAGGAAGTCGGAGCAGGAACTCATGCCTAAAGTCAGGAGTGCCATTACCGAATATATTATCTTTTTCATTTTTGTAGCGTTTAAGGTTAGGAATTAAAAACTTACGTTTACACCGACTACCACTTGTTTCGTGAGCGGATATGACATAGCGCCGCCACGTTCCGGGTCGTAGTTGTCGAGATGGCTGAAGGTAAAGAAATTCTTCATGGTAGCATATACTCTCAAGCGCGAGAGGCCAATCTTGCCAATCGTTTCCATCGGGAAGTTGTATGCCAGTGTAATGTCTTTTATCTTCAGGAAATCGCCCTTGCAATAGCCGAGAGTGCTGAAATAAAGCATCTTCTGGTCGTTGTTGAAATTGGGGCGTGGGAATTCGTTGGTCGGGTTTTCTGGTGTCCAATAGTCGCAAACGGGTTGGTTAGCCCATCCACTGGGATAGAAAGCTAGGTTTGCGTAGTTGCGGATAAGGTGGCCGAAACGTCCATATAGGAAGAATGACAACTCAAAGTTCTTGTATGTAAAGTGATTGTTAAGGCCAAATGTCCATTTCGGTGTTTGCTGACCGAGAACTTTTCTGTCGTTTGTGGCTGAAATCTCGCCATCGCCATCAAGATCCTTTACCTTTATGTCTCCAGGGTGCTGGCCATATTTTGCAGCTTCAGCCTCTTCGTCTAGCTGCCAAATGCCGATTTTCTGATAATCGTAGAAAACTTTTGTAGACTCGCCGATGAACCATCCGTTTGCCACGTCGTCTTGGTCGGAGTTTATGGAGGTTATCTTTTCCTTGTTGGCAGTAAAGGTAAGGTCGGTTGTCCATTTGAAGTCGCGAGTGTCGAAGTTTGTGCTCGTTATCGTTAGGTCAATACCCCTTGTTTCTGTCTTACCTACATTGTTTATGACGCTGGTGAAACCGGTATGTCCAGGGATTATCATTGGCAACAGGAGGTCTGAGGTCCATGTCTTGTATAGGTCGAGTGTGAGATATAGCCTATTGTTAAACATGCCGTAGTCTACTCCGAAGTTAAGAACTTTAGTCTTTTCCCATTTGAGGTCGTGGTTGGCAAGTTCATAGGGGCGGTAGCCGTATGCTGTTTCGTTGCCAAAGGTGTAATATGTTTCGCTTAGACCACCGGAAGTCTGATATGCAGAAACAGCACTATTGCCGGAAACACCGTAAGAGAGACGTAGTTTTAAATCGCTTATTGCGCTAACGTCTTTAAGGAAGCTCTCGTCCTTTATTCTCCATGCTGCTGCAACTGATGGGAAATATCCCCATTTGTTGCCCTTTGCCAATACAGAAGAACCGTCGGCACGCATGGTGAAGGTTAGGTAGTAACGGTCCATCAGCTTGTATTGCAGGCGGGCGAAGAATGAGAGTATCTGCTGTTCTGTGAGCGAACTCTTTATCTTGTAGTCCTGCTGCGCTCCGTCAAGGTTGTGGAATAATCCCTGTTCGAAGGAATATCCCAAGCCACTGGCGTAGCTATCCTCATAATGAGTCTTCGACATACTGTGACCGCCAAGTGCCGTGAGCGAGTGTATACCGAAATCGTGTGTGTATGTAAGTGTGTTTTCCCAAGTATAGCTGTCATTCTCTGTTTCGTTCTTTGATGCAAATGCAAGGCTCTTGTTGCTTTGGGCGAATGATGAGTTTACGCCCTCAAAGATTCCTTGGCGAGAATGTTTCACGTCTACACCGAGATTGCTGCGGAATACAAGTCCTTTGATGATGTTCCAGTTTACGTATGCCGAACCGAACAGGCGATGACTTATTGTCTCGTCGGTATAATTGTCCTTGTCAAGGTCAAGTAGCGGGTTTAGTGCAGTGGAACCGCTACCGGTAAACGGGTATTTCTTTATGCTTCCGTCTTCGTTGTACGGAACGCCGTAAGGATCGTCCTTAAGTGCGGTGTTGTATATACCGCTTGGGGAGGCGTACTGTTGCTGGTAGTTGAACATGACGGATGCTCCTGCTTCCACTTTTTTGCCTAGTTTCTGTACAATGTTCACACGCCCGCCATAACGGCTCATTTCGTCGCCTTTCAGTAGACCTGTTTCGCGCATGTAGTCGAGAGACGCTGAAACTTGTGTCTTTTCTGTTCCGCCGTTTACACCAACTTGATAGCTTTGCGTGAAACCCGTGTGCATGATTAGGTCCATCCAGTCGGTGCTGACACCATTCTTTATACGGTTAAGTGTTTCACTATCCCAAATTACGCCATCGTCAGCCTCGCTGTTCCATTTGCCTACGGCACGCATCGCTTCACGACGGAAGGCAACGTTCTGCTCCGTGTTCATTAGTTTCGGGAGGTTTGTGCTAAGCACTGGTCCGGCATAGGCGTTGAAGTCAACCTTTGCTTTGCCCGTCTTTCCTTTCTTTGTCGTGATAAGGATTACACCATTGGCGCCTCGCGAACCGTAAATAGCGGTTGTTGATGCGTCCTTTAATACCTCCATTGACTCTATGTCGTTGGGGTTTATGCTTAGGTCGGAGCCATAGGCAATGCCGTCGACAAGAATAAGTGGAGCATTGCTGGCGGTCAGAGAACGGTTGCCGCGCACTGTGAAGCTCATGCCTGCTCCAACAGCACCGCTTGAACGTGTCATGTCAAGACCAGCCACTTTGCCTTGAAGACTTTCCAATACGTTGGTGGTTGGTACAGCGACGATATCTTTTTGTTTCAGGCTGGAAATGGAGCCGACAAGGTCTCTCTTCTTTACTACACCATAGCCGATTACGACAACTTCGTTGAGTGATTCATCGGTTGGCGCAAGCTGCACCGTAAGGTTGCCACTGTTTCCCACCCTTACTTGCTGTGGCTTGAAGCCTACATAAGAAAATTTTAGAATTGTGTTTGACGAGACATTGGGGAGAGAAAACTTCCCGTCCATGTCTGTAACGGCACCATTCTTGTCGCCAGCTGACACGGTTACGCCGATGAGCGGTTCGCCGGCATCGTCAAGTACTACACCGTTGACGGCTTTCTGCGCGTGTGCTCCCGCAGAGACTAAAGCCATCGTAACGGCAAAACTCAGTCCTCTTAGTTTTAGATTCATAGTTATCGGTTTTTGTTAAATGATAGTTGCAAGATTTAGATTATGTTTGCAAATTTACCCCGATAACCTGTATTATATGTTCAAATTAAAGTCAAATAAGTGGATTTCCACATCAATAGCTGCATTTCTTATATATTCTCTCTGAAGGAGTTGCGGTATTCTGATGGCGTTATACCTTTTTTCGACTTGAAGATACGGCTGAAGTAGCGTGCATCGGCAAAGCCGCATTTTCGTGCAACGTCGTTTATTGAAATGTTCGTGTCTTGAAGCATTGTGTATGCCCGTTGTAATCTGACTTCGCGCAGAAAGTCCATCGGTGTAATGCCCAGTATTGTTTTTATCTTGCGGTTGAGACCAGCTCGGCTTGTTGCGGCAGCGTCTGCCATCTTGTCTATGCTTGCATCTGGATCTGCCATGTGTTGCTCAACAAATGACACTATACGCCTCATGAAAACATCGTCGGCAGCTTTTATCTTTGCTTCTTCCAAAAGCTCAGTTTCACGTTTTTCAACAGGAAGGCCGCTGTTCTTTTCTTCATGGTTGTTCATTTCTATTAGGGCGAGATAGGCTTTTAGGTTTTTGTTGCGCATATTGATGCCCTTAATATATAATAAGGTGTATGTAACAATGCTTATAATGGCAAAAAATAGGAGAATGTATAATAACTTGGCTGTAGTGGTTTGCCAGAATGTTGGCGTTACGTTGATTTTTATTGTAAATGTGTTGTTTACCCACACCCCGTCGCTGTTTGTTGAGCGTACGCGCAGTGTGTAGCTTTTGGGGGCTAGGTCTATAAATGTTGCTGAATGTGTTTTGCCGATATAGTTCCATGTTTTCCCATCTATGGAGAAAGAGTATTCAATGTTTTTTGAACCGGCATAGTCGAGAGCGGCGAAATACAATGTAATGCTACGCTCGTCTTTGGAAAGAACAATGTTGTCCGTATCGTTTGCCACTCTCTTTATCGGTCCGTTCTGAATGGAGTAGCCTGTAACTGCTATTGGCGGCACGAAAGAGCTCTTCTCTAATTTTGAAAGGTTCATTGTTAAAGCTCCGTTCTGCAGGCCAAACAAGTGGCTGCCGTTTGCCAATAGAAGAGGGGAGGCGTCGGAGAAGCGTATGCTGGCGTGGAAAAAGTCATTTCCGAAAACAGTATATTTGTTTTCTCCGTCTATTCTAATTATTTTGTCGTTGCTTATTGCCCATAGATGCTTGTCGTACTCAAACATTGAAAGTACAATATCTGTGGGAAAGCCTGACGACATATTGAAGTGGCGGAACTTTAGGGATTGCTGCAAGATATTTTGCGAAACAATCTCGTTGACGCCACCGCTTTCCGTGCATACGAAAATTCTACCTTTACTGTCTTGATAAACAGACATAGTGGCATTGTTACTGATGCTGTTCTTGTCTTTTATGTTACGCGTGTGGCAAAGAAACTTTATTTTTGCAAGATGTTTTTCCCGTAGGTCAGCCACTACCAATCCGTCGGTCGTGGCGGCAAGTAATGTTTGCTGCTTGGTTATGAGCAGATTTCTTACGCGTTTAAAATTTCTGGTCGGGTATTTTGTTAAGCCATTCTGTTGATTGATAAAAACAATTTCTTTTTCAGGATGCTCTATGCAGCACAGTCCTTTGTCGAACGTGGCTATCCATAGTCTGCCCTGTGCATCTTGTTTGATGTCGTAAATAGAGTTATTGTTCTCATGCTTCGAGCGTGTTTCATACAGTATGTTGTCTACAATGAAGCTACCGGCTTTTTCTCTTAGTCTGAAAAGGCCATCAGGTTTTGTTCCCATCCATAGATTGCCAGCATTGTCTTCGTATATGCAATATACGGCGGCTTGGAAAGGAGTGTAAGTCGTGGAAATTTTGCCCTTGGGTGTAATATATCCAAGAGGTTTGCCGCGTCTGTCGTAGAGACGTAAGCTCTTGTCTTCCTTGCCTGCTACCCATTGCCTACCATATTTGTCGCGGTATAGGCAACGTATTTGGGCTGTTTTCTCTTGTGAAAAAAGTGTGTATTGGCGTTTGTAGGGCACAGTCTTGAAAACACCATAGTTGGAACGGTACCATCGGTTGCCTCCCTTGTCGGTCATGCAGTAACGGATGTCTGTTGCAGACGCCCCCGATAATCTAACAGGCGGCGTGTCGCTAACCTTCAGTGAAGGAAGAATTTGTTTTTCTGCTTCCGCTGGCAAATGGCGGAATGTATAAGAATGTGTGTCAAACAGAAAGGCATGGTCTTCTATCAGACAATAGATATTACCGTCAGCAGAGAGACGCGTATTCATTATCCTGTCACTTGGAATATTGTTGTCTTCATTGCTGGTGGATTTGAAATTTGCAAATTCGTAGCCGTCAAAGCGGTCAAGTCCATTCCACGTGCTTATCCAAACATATCCTTGACGGTCTTGCACAATTTGTGTGACGTATCTCTGTGCCAACCCTTCATTTTCAGTGTAGTGAATTACGTTTTGGCTATGTTGGGCTGCAGCTGTGGCAATATAAAAAAGAAGCAGTAAGAGGACGTGTCTCATCTACGGATTCTTTTATTACTGTTCGTGTTTGTTTATAAAATTAAGCACTGTATCGTTGAACAACTTTGGCTGTTCCATGTTCATCATGTGTCCACAGTCGTGGAGCATAAGTTCTTTTCCGTTAGGTAGATAGTCTATCATCCATGAATGGTGCAGTTTCCCGTCGCCTTCCGCATCTCCAGAGAGAATAAGTGTTGGCGTAAGAGTCTTATGACTGCGGAATACAACTTCTGCATCATGCGCTTCAATAACCCTTACTTCTTTGTGTAGTGGTTGCCAGGCCGTCCATGTGTCAATCATTGCTTTCAGTGGTTTGCGCATGCTTTCGCGTGTTGAGCCCCCAGTGGCAATAAGTTGTTCCAGCCAATCGCTTTTCATTCTTTCAACGCCATATCTTTTCAGCGCAGAAATGGCACTGTCGCGTTTTGCAGCTTCGGCACTATCCATCGGTTGGCTCGGACCTTTGTAGGATTTCATTCCGCCACTTGCCATTGTGCAACTTATTATGCGGTCGGGATGAAGCGCGAGCAAATCAGCTGCAACGAAAGCTCCCATTGACAACCCTACAATGTGGGCGCGCTTTATGTGTAGAGAATCCATGACGGTTAATAAATCTTTCATGTGGGTGAACTGGAATGTTTCACTCTGAGGCGAAGACTTACCATATCCTCTGAAGTCGAATCTCACAACGCGGTGGTTGCGTGCAAAGACTTTGTACTGGGCATCCCACATCCTTGTGTCAAGAGAATGTCCGTGAAGAAGTATTATCGGTGAGCCTTTTCCGCTCTCTTCATAATACAACTGTGCTCCGCCGGATGTAGGAATATATCCAATAGTGTTCTTGCCAAGTGATATAATATTACTGAATGTTAGGAATATTAGTGCTAATAGCAGTTTGATATTTTTCATAGTAGGAAGGTGACTTTTAAGTTCGTTATGCAAACTTAACAAAAATATTCCGCTTAGTTTCATTTAACAGGCAATTTTTTTATTCAATTTGTGCCAGTTAAATATAAGAAAATTGCCGCAACTACATTGTATGAAGTTACGGCAATTCTAGATTTTATTTTCTTTTGACATTGCGCTCGTTTTGCGCCAGTGTCATTCCTCTGTTTTTATAGAGAAACCTTTATACTCTGTTTACCGGCTTTTACGATGTATGTACCGTTTGCAGGAGCAGGCATGCTGACAGTAGTCTGTCCGCTCTTTGCAGAGAACAGTAATGTTCCGCTAAGGCTATATACATTTACTTCTGAAGCAGCAGGATTGTTGATAACAAGATTGTTGCCGTTCATTGTTACAGTGGCAGACTTGCCGCTTACTGTTGCTTCTTTTATGCCAGTCTGTGCATTTGCTGTAACGAAAGACGTATCGCTCCATTTACTTTCTGCAAATGTTGCATTGGTATAATAATAAGCAGATTTTCCAAGGCGTACAGACTGGATGCGGTGGTAAAGGTCTTTTCCAGCGGTAGGACCAGTGAGAGGTATTTCCAATGAAAGGTCGTTGTGCTCCTCTTTGCCGTCTACTGCATTGCCGTTATCGTCAACTTCGTAGCCAGCCACGCGGTATTTGTAGCAGAAAGGCTCATAGAATTCTTCACCAGCCTTGTAGTTCTGCGAGATACGCAACTTGTTGATGTATAGGTTAGCGGGAGCGTATGTTGCAAACACGCCGAAGATGGAATTTGCAGTACCACTTGTGAAGGTGTATGTACCCTCTTTCCATTCCTGATCGTTAAGGTCATTGATGAATTTTACTTCTGTCTGCTCATAATCATCAAGGGCTTCGTTATAATTGAAGAGGGCCAATGCACTGTGAGCGTAAACCTTGTTGCCAGCTGCATCGGTATAACCTTCTGCACATTCAGCTTTCTGACGTAGATAAACAGTAAACTTTCCGTTGTCTTTTGAAAGGTCTGTAGCTGCGCATTGCAGAGAAGCGTTATTGTTGTTGTAGTATGACTGGAAACCGTCAACAACAAGGGCGTCAGTATAGAGCGACCAGTTGTATGCAGCCCATCCTGGGATGGCTTCAAGTGCGCAGTAAGATGATGTCATGCAACGGGGGTCAGGATTGCTCGTAGAATATCTTGGAGCTTTATACCACTGTGTTTGGTCAGAATTATCTTCTTTCCAAACGAAGCCCTCGTTGTATCCCATGCCTTCAAAGTTGGCATTTAAGATATCAACGGACTTGTCTTCTGCAGCCTTGTTAAGAACATAGCCCATATAGTTGTAACGTTCTGCACCAGGAACGGCTGTCCAGCGTGCTGTATATTTAGAATCTGCAGGTGCATCAGCCTTGAGGTCTGCAGGAGCTACAACGCCAAGAATCTGCTTTTCTTCATTAGACTCCAAAGAAACATTGCTACCTTTTACTGAACGAACCTTATAGTAATAAATCTGACCATTTGTAGCTCCAGTAACATTCATGAAAGAATCTGTTACCTCTTCATCCTGATACAGGTAGTCGCCCATTTGTTCAGAGGTGTAGTAACCATTGGAAACGGTCTTCTTTGTATAAATGTCAACAAGGTATTTGTCGGCATCTTTCACCTTATCCCATTCAAGTTTGAAGTTATCGCCCTTGTAGTATTTCATCTTAAGGCCAGTAGGTGCGTAAACGTTAGGGTTGAGCGAGAGAACCTTCACATTGTCAATGTAAATAGAGTTGCCTTCAGGGTCGCTCAGCTTGCTTGTTTTGTAACGTTGTGCGTAGATATTGAACATAGTTGTCTTGCCGCCACCGCGGAAAAGCATGGTGTATGTCTTCTTCTCGCTGTTTACTTCTGGTAAAACCGCACTTCCGAGAACGTCCCATGACGGACCCATTCCGTTTGTTTCGGCAGCCTCAAGAGCTACATATTTGTTGCTTTTTGAAGCATCGTCTGTGAAAGCGTCAAATTGAATCAGCACATCGCCTTGATATTTTGAACAATCAATGAGGCAGGTGTTGACGTGGGCTGTTGCTTCATCCACGTTGTAGTCATCATCATATAAATATAGGTAAAGAGCTCCACCTGCGGAGTAACATTCAGATTCTCCCCAACGTCCCGATGTGTTGTCGTAGCTATGGGTATAAATAGGGTTGAAACTGTACCAGCTTATTTCAGCTTCGCTACCATCATAGTCATCGATAATAGTATATTTGTCGTAAAGATTTGACTGCATGTCAGGATTTCCGATGCTACCTGTAGTGAGAAGTGAGAAATCCTCGCTGAAAATCTGTTCGAAGTTTCCGTATTTCGTGTAATCAGATGGAATATCTGCTTTCTTTACAGAAACCAACTGCAGACGGTTGCCCGTTGTCTTGTTTGATTTTTGCGCATTCTGAGGCATAACTGCCGCAAAGTGATTCTTCATTTGCTGCATAGAAGCCTTTTCTCTTGTTGCGAATTGTGCGCTTGCCGGAGTGAAAAGAAGTGCGCAAGCTCCGGCTGCCAACAGTTTGTGAGTAAAGTTTTTCATCTGTTAAAGCTTATTTTTATAAAAGGTGGAAGCGATTTCGGCGCATCCAACCGCAATGAACACCTTGTGAAATTTTGAAATGTGATGTTGTACCTCTAATTTCTCACTGCAGTCATGGTATTTGTCTATGGCGCTTCCTTTTTGATTAAATTTGGTGCAAATATACAAATATTATTCAATTCGTAATGTTCTGTTTTGGAAAAAATGTATCTTTGCAAATAAAATTCAAATAAAAATAAGCTAAATGTCTGCTGTTAATCGAATTTCTTTAACATTTGGGTGTTTATTTACCATTATTGCATCCACAACGGCACAACAGTCGGCGGTGCCACAACGAATGAACAATAAGTTTCCGGGTTTTGTAGCTTGTGAATCCCCAAAATCTTTGTTGCCGACTCCTTTCCCAAAGAAGGTGTCGAAGGTCTCTGATAATTACATTTATGACATAAAAGATGGTGAGGCTGATATTTTCGGTCAATTACGCTATCAAAAAAATGTAAATGGTACGGGCCTTATACATCTTACATCGCATGAACCTAAATCGTTCTCATGGATACGTGACTATGGCTTCATTTCCGGAACGACACCTATCCTTACGGCTGGAACTTACGTAGGGGAGGATTATTATGCATTTGAGACGACATATTACTCAAATACGCTTATGCCGAAGGCAATCAGTGTGGTTGATGTTAATACAGGGGAATATAAAGCAAGAAGAGAAATAGTGAATGATACACAGCAAGTTCCTCTTGTGCTTGATGAAATGACCTATGATCCGAAGACAGACAAACTCTTTGGAATGCATTATGATACGGAAAACAATTGTACAGATTTGTATGAAATAGACCGTACTACACTAGAATTCTCAAAAGTCGCAAGTGTAGACAAAGTTCTTTTCACAATGTCTGCCGACAATGGTTATCTTTATTCTGTATATCAATATGGCAACAATTCAAAACTTTGTAAGATTGCCGTAAGTAGTATAGATGCTTCTGCACAGACTTGTGTGGTGGAAGATGTTTCTTCGTCGGGTATGACAGGAGTTGCTGTTGGAAACTATTCACAATCAATGGAATTTGACAAGACCACCCATCGACTTTGGTGGTTGGCACAAACTGATGATGGTGAATCTTATTTTGTGGAGCTTGATCCACAAAGCGGTAAAACAATAAGTAAGACTTTGTTGACAAATGAGCTGCAACTTCTTGCAATGGCAATACCATACCAGTATGTTGCTGACAGCGCCCCCTCTTATCCATGTGCCTTTAGTGTAACTCCCGATGCCACAGGTTCTCTTTCTGCAACACTCCAGTGGACAATGCCTAGCAAGAACTATCAGAATGGAAGTCTTGACAATCTCTCAGGAGTAAAGATTTATCGTAATGGAACATTGCTGAAAACTGTAAGCGAAACGCAGCAGGGTAAGCAAATGTCTTGGACGGATACTCCAACAACAGACGGCTATTATATATATAAGATGCAACCTTATAATGTTTCTGGCGACGGAGTTTATAAAGAATATGCCGCATTTGTTGGCGAAGACTTGCCAGGCGAGCCTCAGAATATTACACTGGCAGCTATAGGGCCGAATGCGACAATCTCTTGGGAAGCTCCTAAGGCTGGAACGAAAGGAGGGTATTATGATCAGTCAACACTGAAATTCAATGTAGTGCGTCAGCCGGATAATGTGACTGTTGTTGTGGGGACAACATCTACTATGGTTTCAGATATTGTTTCTCTGCAGAAAGGATATAGTTATGAAGTTACGGCGGTAAATGCCAAAGGTCAGGGAGCAACGGCAACATCAAATACTCTAAGTTTCGGTCCTGTGAACGAGGTTCCGTTTACATCGCCCTTGACAACGCAGGAAGATTTTGACCGTTGGGTTACAGATGACGCAAATGGTGACGGGAATACTTGGAATTTTTATGCTCCTACGCAGACTACGACATACGACCGCTCGGAGGTTCAGGCTGATGATTGGCTCTATTCTCCAGCACTTACCTTTGACAAGAACAAAACATACCAGTTGAGATATACTTATTCTACAGCGAACTGGGTGTCGCCAATAGACTATACACCAGTAATGGAGTCTATGAATATTTGGCTATGTTCTGAACCTTTATCCTCAAATCAGCGTCAGTTTATATACGATCCGGATGAGTTCCATACCGCATCTAATATATACTTATATGGAAAAGACTTGTTCCAACCTCAAACATCAGGGTCGGCACGTATTGGTTTCCATGCCTATAGTGAGGCAAACCGTGGACAGATTTATCTCAAAGATGTTTCGGTAAGAGAATATAGTACAAAAGATTTGAGTGTTACAGGAATGACTGGTTCTATACTCGTAAATAGCCAAGTAAGCCAAACGTTTACAGTAACAGTTCGCAATGAAGGTTCTGCTGAGGTAAAAGACTATAGGGTTGAACTACTGAACGCAGATACAAAAGAGTTACTTGGTGAGGCAAAGGGAGTTGCTGTTGCAAAGGATGCGACGGTAGATGTGCCAGTTACGTGGATTCCAGGAGAAGAAGGCCTTGTAAGGGTTACGGCTAAGGTGGAATTGGATGGTGATACTTATCCCGCAGACAATACACTTGCCAGTCCGTTAGAGGTGAAAATCAACCCAGCTGAAGCCGACAGATGGATTACGCTTAACACAGACAATAGCTATGGATGGGCTTTCCCGTTTTGGATGCTTGACCCTTATGCGAAAAATGAGTTTGTATTCCTGGAAAAAGAGATACAGAAAAAGAATGTAGATATAACCGGCATACGTCTGCTTTATGACGGTCAACAAGAATCAGCTTATACATTCCCTGCAACAATCAAGTTGAAAGGAACTACGCGAAATGATGTTCTTGATGCTAGTGGCACTAAGGCGGAATTTGAAAGTGGTGACTTTACGGAAGTGTTCAATGGTAATATAACTGTATCGGGAAAAGAAATGGGTAAGGAACTTGTTCTTACTTTCTCTAAGCCCTATCATTACGATGGTGGAAATCTGACCATGTCGTTTGAAACAACGGCAGGATGGAACCAAGCTTCAATGAGTGGTCATCCCTTATGGCATTTTTATGATTATGAGGAAGAGGGTGGCAATCCACGAACGGTGTATTTCCGTGGAACGTCAAGCAGTATAACTGCAGACGATGTTTATGGTTCTCGTCAAATGCCTTTCCTAAGCATTTCATATACCGGCGGTGATGAAGACGGAATTATTCCAGTTTATGGCAATGATTTTGGGGTTGAAGTAACAGGAAATGCGATACGTCTTTCTAAAGTCTGCTCCCATGTTGCCTTGTTTGGAATGTCTGGCGTCGAGGTTTATAGCGATAAAAATGTTCAAAGCGTCGATATTTCGAAACTACCAAAGGGCGTTTATGCATTAAAGCTGGAAACGGCCAATGGTGATAAGGTTGTTAAAATAACAAAGAAATAGTGTTTTATGTCTCTTTCCAACTGCTTTTATTAAATGCTTTTGGGAAGAGACATAATGTTTTGCTACATGTTAAAAAACAATTCAAAAAGTTTGATAAACTAAATTTTATTTATACTTTTGCGAAAATTATTGATATTATGAGAAAACTTTCAATCTGCTTGATGTCATTGTTCGCTGCTTCGGTTATGTCGGTGAGTGCAGACAATGTTGAGTCGCTTGTCTTTTATGGAGTGGGGGGCAACAATGACAACGTTATCGAACTTGCAAAGATTGGTAAATTGTCTTTCGGAGCCAATGGCTTCAGCGTTGTGCAGACCGATGGTGCAACGACAACGTTGGACTATGCCAATGTTATGTCAATTAAGTTCAAAAAACTAACAAATGCTATCAATGCTTTGACATCTGACAATGTGCAAGATTTGTTGTTACACTTCGATGGACAGTCTGTTTGGGTGGACGGAAATGAAGCTTTTGGGGCTGATGCGGCAGTCTATTCTGCCAATGGTCAACGCCTTATTGGTACAAAGTATGATGGGAGTCATATTAGCGTCGCCAACCTACCAAAGGGCGTTTATGTTTTTAAGGTCGGCGCAAAATCTATAAAATTCGCGAGATAAACGTGGTTTTATAAAAAGATAATCATTACTTTACATAGAATTACTTTAGAACATAAAATAAGATGAGAAAATTTTTCGCAACAATAGCACTTGCTGCTATGACAGTAATGGCCAGTGCTCAAACAAATCCTAATAGAGTTCTTGTCAGAGACGTTGCAGGTGGCGTTAAAGGTTTCCTTGCAGAGCGTATCGATAGTATTTATTTCGCCAAGGTAGAAGGTCGTATTGCGGCTGATATTACATTTAATAGTTACGAGAGCCATGAAGATGCTGCTGTGATAAACATGAATGTTGTTAAGACAGATGGGTGCTATAGCTTCCGCATTGCATGTGTTCCTTCAAACATTGCAGGGCAACTTACAACGGATATGCAGAAAGTGTCTTATGTTGAGCGTTATGGAACATCTCAGCTTTATGACGATTTCTCTCAGGGTGCCGCAATGACAATTCCTGCTTCAGACATGACTTTTGCTGATGATACTAAATATACCCTTATGACTGTAGGGTATGACGGCTACGATATCGCATGCAGCGTGTCGGAAACTGAATTCAAGACACCGAAGGCAAGTTTGATAGGCAATCCATCTGTTTCTTATACCATAGATGAAGTGACCCCAGAAACATTCACAATAACGTTTACTCCAAATAGTGATTGCGGTGGTTATGCGCTTTGTTCGTTTGATGAAGGGGAAATAGAAACAACTTTCGCCACATTAGGTGCAATGTTCGGATATGCAAATATCGGTGATATGATAAAAGGATGGAGTGGTAATACTTACTCTGGAAAGTATACAAACACATGGACCGGCATGACTCCAGGTAAGACTTATGATGTAGCAATACAGCCTTGGGACGAAAACGGAACATATGCAGACTATATCGTGTGCAAGGTTACGACAAAGGCAAACGGCGGTAGCGGTATGGCACTTGTGACTTTTGAAATTCCCGAAAGCGATTTCTACAAATATAATGATAATGGCACAATCAAGTACTACCAAAGGGTAATATTTAATCCTAATGACCAAACAAATATTTACCATGACATGATTGTGAGCAAAAGTGTGTTCGACCAAGATCCTGATTACTATTGGAATTATCTGAAGCAAGATATGGAAATGGTGGGCTGGGATCGTACTGGCGTAGACAATGACGTTTGGAATGTAGAGCCAGAAACAGAATACTACGCTTTGGCAATAGCAAAGAATGCCAATGGAGAATATGGCGACAAGTGTATGCAGGCCTTCAAAACTCCTGTAGCATCAAAGGCAACCGATATGCCAACTAATAGCGTAGTAACAAAGAGCGTGAACGGAAAGCGCGGCGTTTCTTCACGCTTGAGCCAAAACTCGAATATGCGTCAGGGCGCAACTGCTCCCAAAGCATTTGCAAAGAAGGGTATCACAGTTGTTGCAAAATAATTCGTCTCTTAAAATAGACACCTTATTATATAATATATGTACGTTTAATCATTAATCCATTAAGCAAATGAGGAAAACTTTTATCACGCTAATGCTTGCTGGTCTGGCTACATTGACCGTCTCGGCTCAGCAGCACGTCAAAACGTTCCTGCCTTCTATCGTAAAGACAGAAGGAATGGCAAAGGCTCCACTTGCAAAATCGGCCGCTTTTACTCCGACAAGTATTGACGACAAGGCAAACGGAACATTGATGTATGCAACGACGCTTAGGTCTTCGTCTAAGACAAAATACTGGTTGTCGTTTTATTCTAATAATGTATATAGTACAACGAACTATATTACAAAACTTAACACTGCTTCCGATGAAGTTGGTTCTTCAACTGGCCGCGGAGTATTCTGCAGTGCCTATATCGGTGACAACAAGGTTTTTGCCTTGACAGGTCATGGTGTCTACAATCCTGGCGTTTCAGGTCTTGAGTTTCGTCGTTTTGAAGCTTTTGAAATTCTTGATGCAACAACAGGACAATCGCTTAAGCAAATTAAGAGTATGAAGACTATGTATGAGTCTTCTACCGACTCTGTCGGAACGGAAGTATTCTTTTACGGCTATTATGGAGAGAATGAACTTCCTGCTTTTGATGATTTTGCATACGATCCTTCATCTGAAACACTCTTTGCCGTTGCGCGTTATCAGCAGGATGCGAACACGGATGCCGTAACTCGTCTTTATACAATAGATATCGCAACAGGTGATTTTACAAAGGTTACAGAGTTCAACGATCAGATTCTTTCGTTTACATTCGACTATGACGGAAATATGTATACAGTTTCTCCTTGGTGGAAAAAGGGAACAGATGGTACATATACTCTTTCCGGCACGAATCTCTCGCGTTACGATGAAAACTTGCAGCTTATCACAAGCTCTGTTAAGCACATTGCTGACGCAGAATTGCAAGATTATGTAATTATGGGTTCAAATGGCTCCCTCCAGTTTAACCATACTAATGGTGACCTTTGGTGGATCTGCATGAATACAAGCGGATATGACAAGATAGGAAAACTTAGTGAGGCAGGTCTCTACTCTAATACTCAGTCTTTCAATATTGGTGACCAGATGATAGGTCTCTATATTCCATATCTTACTGCCGATGACCGTGGCGCAGCTGCACAGGTTTCTAACTTGACAGTATTGCCAGACGAGAACGGTGGATCAAAGGCTACAGTAAAATGGACAAACCCAACTACGACTTGGAATAAGCAGGAGCTTAGCGAAATGAAGGAAGTGCTTGTTTATCGCAAGAAAGCTGGTATGGGCAAAGCTCTCTCTTCCGAGGAAATTTATGCAAACTCAGACCTTGTTGCTACTGTAGCAGCTGATGGCCAAATGGGTAAGGATATGCAGTTTGTTGATGAAAATGCAACAGCTGGTTACAATACTTATTATGTTGTAGCTTGTCGCGTTAGCGGCGAAAAGGGTGTGCCAGACAGCGTTCGCTGTGTTGTAGGTACTGATGTTCCTGCAGCAGTAACAAATGTTGTGGCAGAAACTGAAGGCGATGGCGTAAAGATTTCTTGGACTGCTCCAACAATTGGCGAGAACAATGGTTATATCAATCCTGCAGATCTTAAGTATACACTCGTTCGTCTGCCAGATTCAGTAAAGGTTGCTGAAGGCATTTCAGAAACATCATTCGTAGACAACAAGCTTGGCGAAAGAAAGAAATACTCTTATGATGTTTATGCAATAAATGGTGCAGGAACAAGTAAAGTTGCAACTTCTAATTCTGTATCGGCAGGTAAAGCTCCTTATCCACCAGTATCCTATTCTTCAACAACAGAAACTGACGCAAATCAGTGGACAATTGTTGATGCCAACAATGATGGAAGCACCTTCTATTGGTATGAATGGCAGAAGCACCTAACGCTTCAAACTAGCTCTTATGGTTGTGATGACTGGGCTATCTCTCCTGCATTTAGTCTCAAGGCTGGCAAGACATACAAGTTCACAAGTAAGTTCAAGAATTTCTATAGCAATGTATTGAGCTGTATTACTAGAACTGTTGGAATGGGAACTACAGCAGAGGATCAGAAGAACGTTATTGGAGAGGAAGAAGACTTCAGCTCTGATGTAAACTGGCCAGAGGACTATACAACATACGAAGACAATTTCACAGCAACAGAAGATGGAACATACAATTTCGGTTTCCATGTGTCTAAGTCAAATGGCTATGACTTGATTCTGCTTGCCGGTGTTGAAGTAGAAGAAGTTGTTGACAAGGACATGAAAGCAGTTTCTCTCAATATCCCATCAGACGTGGTAAGCGGTGACGAAAATGCAGTAACTGTAACAGTTCGTAACAATGGTGCGCAGAATGTTGCTGCAGGTGCATATACTGTTTCCGTTGTACAAATTGTTGATGGCAATGAGAAAGTTATTGGCGAGACATCTGAAACACCTGCAATTGTTGCGGGCGAGTCGGAGAATGTTACAGTAACTATCATTCCTAACAACGAGGGTGAACAGAAGTTCGCTGGCTTGGTAAATCTTTCTGGCGACGAAGCTCCAGGCAATGACAAAACGGCTTTTGTTACTGCAAACGTTTTGCCGTATGGCACAACACCTTGGACTGGTGTCGTTACTGACGGTAATGAAGAAAAGTATAGCTATTGGCCATTTGCTTTCACAGATGCAACCGATGGTTCACAGAGCATCTATACAGCAAGCGATCTTGATCTCCCTGCAAAGACGAACAACACAATTGAGCGTATTGGATACGAATATGATTGCACATTCGATGATGCAAGGGAAGTTCCAAATTTGAAGATTTACATGATGAATACAGACAATAGCTCATTCTCTGGTGACAATGAGTGGGTTGAGCCAACAACAATGACGCTTGTGTTCGATGGTACTGTAACAGTTAAACCTGGTAACGGAAATGTTCTTTCCATAAACCTTGACACTCCGTTCGAGTATAATCCCGATAAGAACTTGCTCGTTTGTGCAGTGCGTAATGGTGGCGACTATGGTACATATAATATCTTGTGGAGAAGCTTCAACTATGATGGCTTTAAGTATCGCTCATTGCGTTACAGCAGCTACTTCTCAACTAAGTATGCAGAGAAGGAACTTCCTGTACTTTACGTAGGTTTCCACAAGGATGCTTCAACAGGTATTGATCAGCTCAATGGTTCTTCAAAGGGCTTCTCTTATGAAAACGGTAAGCTTGTCTTTGGAGAAAATACTCAGACAGCAAGTGTATTTGACCTCAGCGGTAAACTCTTGCGCACTTACACCGCAGCTGGTAATAAGGCTGTTGCGCCAAGTCTCCCAGCAGGCCTTTACATCGTGAAGACACAGGGCGCTGATGGTACTTCATCAAGCATGAAACTTAACATCAATAAGTAAGATTATGAAAAACTGCAGAAAGAAGTTCTTTCTGTTGTCTATAGCAAGTCTTCCCTTTTTAGGGGGAGACTTGTTTGCTAGTACAACAGCAAATAATGTTAGCCTTTCAGCTCCTACGGAAAAGTCAGGAACGACGGTTGGTAAGAATGACAAGGGGGTACGTCTTGGCTATTGCGAAGACTACAAGGGGATAGGTTATTATAGTATCCCTACACAACAGTTAACCGAAGCTCATCAATATTGTGCTGCGATTCGTCTCCCGGCGTCTTATCTTAATAAGTATGTGGGTTGTAAAATAGACTCCGTGGAGTTTGTACTCGGAGCCCGCACGGGTTTGGGCACAAGTGATAGGAATGTGGAAGGCGTAAAGCGTGGCACAGGATTATATGCCTTTGTGGTTAAAAATCTTGATGACCTGTTAACGGGTAACATCCTTGCTTCTGTCTCAACCTCCGATTATAGTTCGGGATATAATAAGCTTAAATTTGATCAGTCGGTAACGCTACAGAAAGATCAAGAACTTTATGTAGGCTATTATGTAAATCTCAGTGCGGGAGACTATGCAGACTGTGTTGCTTTTGACGACCCGGTCGTAACGAAATATAGCGGGGAGCGTGACATGACGTATTTCGGCTTCGACTTTAACTGGAACAGCAATACGAAATATCCTAACGGCAACAATTATTTTAATGCTGCAATTCGTGCTATTGCCTCTGGAAACAATATTCCAAATGGTGATATGGCTATATATGAGTTGAGCAATGGTGAAGACTATTATACATCCGTTTCTACAGGAGCGAAGTTTACTGCCCGAGTGAGAAATTTCGGTATTGATCCAATTACGACAGCAACGTTTAACGTGACGAAAGATGGACAGAATATCGGTGACGTACAGGTTGATGGTCTTAATGTACCCAACAACGTTATGTCTTACATAGAGATACCAGGGGTAAAAGTAGAGGAAGAAGGCGACTATAATGTGCAGCTTAAACTCAAGAGTGCCAATGGCGTGGAGTGTACTAGTACGGAATACAACTCTGGCGAGGCAAGTGGCTTTATGTATAAAAAAGGTGGTAAGTTGCTAAAACGTACACCTTTATTCGAACAACTTACATCGGAAAACTACTCTTCTGCGAGCGACGTTGATGAATGTTATGCCGACTGGCAGGGTAAGATCAGTGATGGAACGAAAATAAATACTGTTTGGATCAAGCACCATATGTATTATAAGGGCAATGATCAGTTCTATCTTGAGCAAGAGTCTACTCTCGACAAGCTATACGGTAAGACAAAATCTTTCGTTCCCGCAATTGTGTTCGATCGTACTACATATAGTGGATCAGGAATAAAGGACGATGGACCAGCATATTTTGTTAGTGACGCAGATCAGTTCTATAGTATGCTCGAGCAAGCAGCAGGTGTACCTGCTTTTGTTACAGTGGACTTAAGTGGAAAGTATAACGAAACAGACAAAACTATATCTGCAAACGTAAGTCTTGAGGGCGAGGCAAAAGTAATGCCCCACCAAACAGATCTTCGTCTGACCACGATGCTAGTTGAAGACGGTGTGGAAAGCACAACTCAGTCTGGTGTTAAGGGAACTTATGTGCAGAATGGCGTAGTAAGAGCATATTTCTGTAATGACGTATGGGGTGATGCTGTAGACCTAAGTACGTATTTTGCTCAAAAGAGCTACTCCATTCCTGTAATGGACGGCTGGAATTTAGCAAATATGCGTATTGTTTCTTTCGTGAATAACTACAATAGCTCAAACAAAAACCTTTGTGTCTACAATGCTGCAGAGTATAAGTTGCCCGTTTCTTCAGGCATAGACTCACAGATTGAAACAGGTAAGATGCTCATTCGTGTTGTAGATGGAAACATAAATGTCTCTGACGATTGCAAGCTATTTGGTGTTTACGATATGTCAGGTAGACAAGTTTCTTCTACTAATCTGCCGGCAGGTATGTATATAGTAAAGGCAGGAAAGGGCACACAGATTATCACTCATAAGGTGTTGGTTGGTGAATAACTTTCCTTCTAAAAGCACAAATATTTTAAACTAGCCGGTGGACATTCGTTTCATGCTTATGTCTATCCGGCTTTTTATATTCTTATTCATTATGACAAAAGCAAAATTCATTTTATTTTCGTTGGTATTTACCTTTGTTGTCGCATTAGCAGGAGCAGCAAATGTGGAAGTACGCTACGGCTATGCACTGGAGAAGCCTGAAAGTGCATATGGATCATATACCTCTGCAAAGGGAGCGATTTACATTCCTGCTGAAGTGGCCCAATTATATAAAGGTACAAAGGTTACAGGTGTGCAGGTTGGTCTTCTTGCCGAGGCCTCTTCTGTCAATGTTTTTGTGACCAAGAATCTTAATGGTACCTCTCTTGCCACAGGCTCTGCCCAAAATGTGGCAAGTGGAGCAACTGTTATAAATACAACGTCAGAGTATGTTATAGATGGTGAAGGCTTCTATGTAGGCTATAGCTACAGTGGTTCGTCGGCATCTTTGGGTTGTTGTGATTTTAAAAATGAAAACGGCTGTTGGGTAAACACAGGCTCAGGTTGGCTTAATGCTTCTTCTGAAGGTAAAACCTTGTCGATTCGTGCAGTCATAAGCGGGGATGCTTCCGAGTTGCCCAATGATTTTGCTATACTTAATGTGCAGGGGCAAACAGTTGAGTGCAACCAGGTGTCAACCGTAACCCTCAATCTCGTAAGTTTTTCACCTACACTCGTACGTAAGTGTGAACTCGCATATTCTGTTGATGGCGGTGCGGAAAAGACCCTAACCCCGAAAGGCTTTGTGATGAGTACAAATACAGAAAAACAAATCTCTTTTACGATAGATCCATTTGAAGAGGTGGGGACACATACTGTGAAAGTACGTATAAAGTCTATTGCAGGCAGTGATACGGATGCTTATTCAGCAAACAACAGTGCAGAAGGCACGGTTGAAGTAAAGCGACTGATACCTAAGAAACGCTTCTTTATGGAAACATCTACGTCGTTGGACTGCGGTTGGTGTCCAAGGGCCAAGGTGGCAATGGAAAACTTCTATGAGAGTCTTCCTGATAATTTCGTAGGCGTAGAAGTCTTTGGTATGGAATCTGGCGACATGTACACTTCGTCATACAATGATTTTGTCTTGGATTATACGCCAACTTGTGAGATCGACCGTGACGCAGCATCAATGTGTTATGGCGATGCCGGAACTTTAGCAGCCTATATGAATGCTATGGGATATACAAGCGATGTGCAAGTTGATGTAGAAGGTGCATTTGTTGACAATAGTACTACCCAGATAAATGCCAAAGCCACTGCTACTTTTGTGAATGCTAAGAGCAACCTGTCTTACCGTTGGTCTTTTATAGTAACAGAAGATGGAGTGCCAGGAACGCAGAAAAACTATTATGCTAACAATGCAAACGGCAAGATGGGAGGATGGGAAAGCCGTGATGCAATGGCTAAGTATAATCATGACCATGTTGCACGCTACAACTATGGCTTCTCTGGCTTCCTAGGAAGTGTGCCAACAGCGGTGACTGCTTTTGAGCCCGTAGAATATACAAAAGTACTAGACCTTCCAGGAACAGTGATCGATAACTCAAAACTGCGTCTCATAGCAATACTAATCGACAATAATAGCGGAAAAATAGTAAATGCTGCGGAAACGAAATTAACGGGGGCGGCAACGTCAATAGCAGATCTTCAGTCTGCTTCTCAACCGAATTTCCGAATAGAAGGACATAGCGTACTTTCAAGCGGGAATGCTAAGTCTATTGAAGTATATAGTATGAGCGGAGCGCGTTGTTCTTCTGCCAATCTGCCATCAGGTGCTTATATTGTGAAGATAGCAAACGGCAATGGAGTGGAGACACACAAGATATTCATAGGGAAATAACAAATACTCAACAATACAATGAAAAAAATTATAACCGTTCTTATCGTAATTTTGCTGACTACGGTAAGTGCAATGGCTGACCAATATTGCTTTTGGGGCTATGCAACAAGTACGATGAATAGGACTCTTTCTACGCAAACCACGGGTAAGGGCGCTATTTATGTGCCAGCAGAAGTGGCGCAGCACTATAAAGGCTGTACTATCAGTAAGGTTCGCGTCTCGCTTTATTCCAAAGTAAACACATTGAAAGTGTTTGTGACAAAAGACCTAAATGCCGAAACTTATGATGTGCAGGGCGAGAAAACCTCAGGTGTGTATCGTGGTCAAAACGATGTGTCAACAACAAAAGCCTTTACTATAGGTGATGAAGGCTTCTATGTTGGTTATGAATATACAGGTGATGCGGCTTCTATGGCTGTTTCAAACACTTATTCAGACAATGGTTGTTGGGCTAATCTTGGAGACGGGTGGAAAAATTACGCTACGTCCGAAGGCCAGAATAGTTTATGTATTGATGCAGAAATCCGCGGAGAATCCTTGCCGACAGATGTAAAAATGGTGGCATGCAATGGTGGCGTTGGAGCCGTTGGACAGCCGTTTGAAATCAATGCATTGGTAAAGAATCAGGGGTATTCTCGCATTAACAACATGTGTGTGGAGTATAGTATTGACGGAAGTGATTATGTTCAAGTCAATTTGTCAAAGGTACTCCTTTATGCAGGTGCGGACAAAACAATTAGTGTACCCGTGGCAGATAACGCTTACTCTCTTGGTTTGCATGACGTTAAGATGCGCATTGTCTCAATAAACGGAAAGTCAGATGATATAACTGACAATAATGATGGCGAAGCACAACTTAATATAATGCAACAAATGCCAGTTAAGCGCATGTTTGTAGAAGAGAAGACTGGCATTAACTGTGGCTTCTGTCCGATGGGAATTGCCGGTTTCAATGCAATGGAAGAAGATCACCCATCGTCTTTCGTTGGTGTGGCAGTACATTGCTACGACAATTATGGTCCCGTTGCTCCAACAGATTATTCTGCTTATGTGGAAGGTTTGATGACGGACGGCTTTCCTGCATGTTCCGTGCAAAGGATGCAGCCAACAAAGCCATCGCCAGACCAATTGGAAATCTATTGGAAGGCGATAACGTCAACCGTGCCTGATGTTATGTTAGAAGTGGAGTCAAGTCTAAGCTCAGACAAACGTTATGTTGAGGCTACGACATCGCTTACGCCAGTGGTTCTCAAACGCGGAGCAGAATACAAGTTGGGATTTATCCTTACGGAAGATAATGTTTCAGGTTATACACAAATAAACAACTATTCTGGTGGAACGTACGGCAAGATGGGTGGTTTTGAAAACATGGGCTCTTACTTGTCAATAGATTTGCAACATGTTGCACGCGGCACATACGGATATGAAGGTCTTGATGGAAGTGTTCCTAAGGAACTAACTGTAAATAAAGTTGAAACATACACAGCGAAAATGGAGATACCAAGCACGGTGTATAATCGCAATAATCTAAACGTGGTGGCAATACTAATTGACTCGTCAACTGGGTATGTAGAGAATGCTGCCATCGCCCGTGTAGGTACTTCTTCTACCACAGCTATTCTGAGCGTAAACAATGGCGTATCTCTACTCCCTGACGTACGTATTATTGATGGAACTGTAAAAGTTGATGGTTTTAACGGGCAGATAAAGGTTTATAACCTTAATGGTGTGCAGATGTCATCAACAGGACTACCTCACGGAATGTATATAGTAAGAGGTGAGGGGGAAACACCTTTTGCTATACGTTTGGCATACTGATAATTATTTCAATACCGTTATGGTGTTAGCATCCCTAAAGGTCGGGGTATATGCATTAACTTAAATTTTAAGCTTGGCATATACCCCGACTTTTTTGTATCCTAATGAGATAGTCATTAAGTCTTTTTATATTGAAACGTAATGATAAAGAACTTTTATGATACATTTATAAAAATATGTGGATAGAATACGGATATAAATTATTAACTTTGCGCCATAATACGTATTACTTTTAATTATGAATCTTGATGTTTTGACAGCCGTCTCACCAATTGACGGCCGCTATAGGGGTAAAACTGAAAAGTTGGCGGATTATTTCTCCGAGTATGCACTTATAAAATATCGCATACGTGTTGAAATAGAGTATTTTATAACTTTGTGTGAATTGCCGTTGCCGCAATTGGCTGACTTTGACAAGCAGCAGTTTGAAGCGCTCCGTGATATTTATCGTAGCTTCAATGAACAAGGGGCAGCGCGTGTGAAAGAAATAGAAAAGACTACCAATCACGACGTTAAGGCTGTGGAATATTACATAAAGGAACAGCTTGACAAGATTGGAGACTTTGAAAAATATAAAGAGTTTATACATTTTGGCCTAACTTCACAGGATATAAACAATACTTCTGTACCACTTTCTATAAAAGAGGCTCTAGAGGAAACATATATACCTCAGGTAGAAGAGCTTATAGAACAGCTGCGAGAATATGCCGAAGATTGGAAAAATGTTCCTATGCTTGCCAAAACGCACGGGCAACCAGCTTCTCCAACTAGGTTGGGAAAAGAAATACTGGTCTTTGTCTATCGCCTCGAAAAACAACTGGAAATGTTGAAAGATTGTCCGATGACGGCAAAATTTGGCGGTGCAACGGGTAATTTCAATGCGCATCATGTGGCTTATCCTGAATATGACTGGCGGGCCTTTGGAAATAAATTCGTTAGCGAAAAGTTGGGACTCCAGCGTGAACAGTATACAACGCAAATAAGCAACTATGATTGCCTTGGAGCTGTTTTTGATGCTCTGCGCCGCATAAATACGATAATAATAGATCTTGACCGCGACTTCTGGATGTATATCTCAATGGAATACTTCAAACAGAAGATAAAGGCAGGAGAGGTAGGTTCAAGTGCTATGCCGCACAAAGTAAATCCAATTGACTTTGAAAATAGTGAGGGTAATATGGGTATGGCAAATGCCGTATTACAGTTCTTGGCTCAAAAGTTGCCTGTTAGCCGCCTGCAACGAGATCTTACAGACTCGACAGTTCTTCGAAACGTAGGTGTACCGATGGGGCATGGCGTGATAGCTATTCAAAGTACTCTGAAAGGACTTCGTAAACTTATTCTCAATGAGGATAAGATAAATGCAGACCTTGATAATACATGGGCTGTGGTAGCCGAAGCTATACAGACGATACTACGCCGTGAGGCATATCCGCATCCATACGAAGCTCTTAAGGCTCTAACACGTACTAATAAGAAAATGACAGAGGAAACCATTCATGAGTTTGTAAAAGGTCTCAATGTCAGTGATAGCGTGAAGGCAGAGCTTATGGCAATAACCCCACATTCGTATACGGGTATTTGATAAACGCTAAAACATAAAAGTAAATTATTAAAATATGGTCGTGCGGACAAGCAACGACCTTTTTGAAAAATATAAATATAAGTATACAGCCGTGAGGCTATTCATTAACGAACAACTATTAAACAATTATGGCAGAAGAATTTGAAAACAAATCGGACTACACATCCGCACAGAGAAACGACGGTGGCCGCGAGGGCTATCGCTCGAATGAGTATCAGGGTGGCTACCAACGTAGCAACGCACGTCCGCAGCGTCCCCGCATAAGTGGACAGCGTGCTTACAGCACAAACAGAAACTATGAAAGTAACAACGATGCTTTTCGCCCGGAAGGATTCGGTGCTGGTCTACAGAACAATGGAAGCACCGAAAATGGTTATCAACAACGCCCCTATCGTCCACGTACTATAAACAACGGAGAAGGTGGCTATCAGCAGCGCGGTGGATATAATAATAGCCGCTCGGGCGGATATAACAATAATCGTGGTGGCTATGCAAATAACCATGGTGGCTATCAGCAGCGTAGCGGTTATAACAATAATCGTCAGGGTGGCTATGGCAATCAAAGCGGTTATACAAGCAATGGCGAGGGTGGTTACCAACAGCGTGGCGGCTATAACAACAATCGTCAGGGGGGCTACAGCAACCGTCAAGGCGGTTATGGAAATCAGAGCGGTTACAATAACCGTGGCGGTTACGGCAATCAGGGCGGTTATGGCAACCGTCAAGGAGGCTACAATAATCGTGGCGGATATGGTAATCAAGGCGGTTATGGCAATCGTCAAGGTGGTTACGGAAACAATCGTCAAGGTGGTTATCGTCAACATTCTGCCGATTATGATCCGAATGCAAAGTATAGCATGAAGAAGCGCATTGAATATAAGGAGACCAATATAGACCCTGAAGCACCAGTGCGTTTGAACAAATTCCTTGCCAATGCTGGTGTATGTAGTCGTCGTGAGGCAGACCAATATATTCAAGCAGGTGTTATTTCAGTTAATGGCGAGGTAGTGACGGAACTTGGAACAAAGGTAAAGCGTTCTGACGATATTAAGTTCCACGATCAGACTGTTAGTCTAGAAAAGAAGGTTTATGTTCTTCTTAACAAGCCGAAAGATTATGTGACCACAAGCGATGATCCACAGCAGCGCAAAACAGTTATGGATCTTGTAAAAGACGTTTGTCCTGAACGAATATATCCTGTAGGACGTCTTGACCGCAATACTACAGGTGTGCTTCTTTTGACAAACGATGGTGACCTTGCCAGCAAGCTGACTCATCCTAAGTTCTTGAAGAAAAAAGTATATCATGTTTATCTTGACAAGAACGTTACTGCGCATGATATGCAGCAGATCGCCGAAGGCATAACGCTTGATGATGGTGACGTTCATGCAGATGCTATAGAATATGCCCATCCTACAGATAAAAGTCAAGTAGGAATTGAGATTCATAGTGGTCGCAACCGTATCGTACGCCGTATTTTTGAAAGTCTCGGCTATAGGGTCGTAAAACTTGACCGCGTGCAATTTGCTGGTCTAACAAAGAAAAACTTGCGTCGTGGCGATTGGCGCTTCCTGTCTGAAAAGGAAGTGGAGATGCTGCGTATGGGGGCATTTGAATAAACAACAAACACCAAACCATTATAATGAAAAGAACAAAAGTTGTTGACATACTGAACAGTAAAGATTTCGGTACAACGGTCAACGTGAAGGGGTGGGTGCGTACTCACCGCAGTAGCAAGGCAGTAGATTTTATCGCCCTCAACGACGGTTCTACAATAAACAATGTGCAGATTGTAGTTGATCCTACGAAGTTCGACGCTGAAATGCTTAAACAGATAACAACAGGAGCCTGCATAAATGCCATTGGCGAGCTTGTAGAGAGTCAGGGCGCAGGACAAACCGTTGAAATTCAGTGTAACGAGTTGGAAATATACGGTTTGTGTGGCAGCGATTTCCCTATGCAAAAGAAGGGACAGAGCTTTGAGTATATGCGTCAGCATGCTCATTTGCGTCTACGCACAAATACTTTCGGAGCAGTGATGCGCATACGCCACAATATGGCAATGGCCATACATACATATTTCCATGAGCATGGATTTTTCTATTTCCACACTCCGCTCATAACAGCCAGTGATTGTGAAGGAGCAGGGCAGATGTTTCAGGTTACGACAAAGAATCTTTACGATCTGAAGAAGGATGCAGATGGTAAAATTATCTATGATGATGATTTCTTTGGAAAGCAGACTTCACTGACAGTCAGTGGACAACTTGAAGGTGAACTTGGGGCTACGGCACTTGGAGCTATTTATACTTTCGGTCCAACATTCCGTGCTGAAAATTCCAATACTCCACGCCATTTGGCAGAGTTCTGGATGGTTGAACCAGAAGTTGCCTTCATTGACCTAGCAGAACTTATGGATCTTGAAGAAGATTTCATAAAATATTGTATCCGTTGGGCTCTTGATAATTGCAAGGATGACTTGGCATTCCTCAATAAAATGATAGACAAGGGCTTAATTGCACGTTTGGAAGGTGTACTGAAATCTGATTTTGTTCGCCTACCTTATACGGAGGGTATAAAAATATTGCAGGAGGCAATAGCTAAAGGCAAGAAGTTTGAATTCCCTTGTGAATGGGGAGATGATCTCGCATCAGAGCATGAACGATATCTTGTTGAGGAACATTTCAAGAAACCTGTAATTATGACTAACTACCCTAAAGCAATCAAGGCATTTTATATGAAGATTGATGAAGGGGAAAGTGGCTTTGGAGGAAAGAGCGGACAGACCGTACAAGGTACTGACGTACTTTTCCCACAAATCGGTGAGATTATCGGAGGTAGTGTGCGTGAAGAGAACTACGACAAGTTGATGGGAGAAATTGAGGAACGTGACATTCCAATGAAAGATATGTGGTGGTATCTTGATACACGCAAGTATGGAACGTGTCCACACGGAGGTTTTGGACTGGGCTTTGAGCGTCTTATTCTTTTTGTTACAGGAATGCAAAATATACGTGATGTAATTCCATTCCCGAGAACACCTAAGACGGCAGAATTCTAATCTCTATACGGATAAGAAATACAAGAAAAAAGGCAAGGACTTGTGGCAGATTTGTTTTATCGTCATAGTCCTTGCCTTTTTTCTTGCCTCGTTGTATGAGAAATGGTGCTTTTTTTATTTTATAGAGCAGTTATTCTTAGCATTTGATACGGTTTAGATGGAAGTTTTACGCTTTGCAAGTCTTTGTCTGTTAAACGGTAATTGTTAAGTTTCTTAGTCGTGAAGGTAGCGGGATATTCCGTAATCGTCATGTTCCACGTGTCGATTATTTCCACTTTAAATCTCGTTCCTTCTTGTAACTTCCCGAAACATCCATTTTTTACAGGTAATTCAAAATGCCATTCAGAAGGTGTTTCTTTGCCAAAGTAACGGAGATATATACCTTTTCCGCAACTTGCCGTATTTATGTCCCAGCTTGGGTCAGCAAGCCGTATGGGGGATGGCATAGCGTTTAATAGGGAAAGTGTAAACTTAATCCTTTGTGGACATGCTCCTTTAAATTTACCACCTGTGGCTAGAAAGGAATATCCTGTATAGAATCCCGGTTGCACACAAAAACATTCACCGTGTGTGACGTATGTTCCCCCAATTAGTCCGGTCCATATACGGTCAAGCATCTCCTCGCCCGTTAGTTGAGCCCATCGTGATTCATGGTCGCCTTCGTAGCACACTTCATCAAATATAACAGGTTTACGGTATATGTTTCGTAGTGTGGCAGGCCCTTCGAACGCAACGAGAGGCCCTTGATCTTGTATGCTGACGTGAGTGAAGCAGGGTAGGGTATAGTTAATATATTTCGCCGTGCCACCGTGTATAGAACAAAGATGCCCGTAAGGGTCATTGTCTCTTACGAATTGTGCTAACTCTATCCATTCACTTTCGGTACGTGCTTTAACTAGATTCCATTCATTTGCCAGCGACCACCAAACATTACGATATGCCCCAAGCCTGGCTTCAACATATTTTATATAGAACTTGTTTTGCTCCATAGTCATAGAGTCAAAGCCCCAGCGCCCCATGTCGTAGGGATGGAATAGGATAATGTCTGCCTCGATGCCTAAACTGTCAAGACATTTTATACATTCTTCCAAGTCTTTGAAGAATGCAGTGTTGAAATGATTAAAGTCCCAAACGTATTTTTTGTATCCTTTGTACTTCCCGTCTTTGTGGGTATCAATGGATTTATATGTAAATGGGAATGATTTAGGCTCGTCAGTTACGCTTTCGTTTGGAAATATGCAGAAACGTATTTTATTGAAGCCTGTTTGTCTGAGACTTGCAAATGTTTCTTTCTGCTTTTCTCTTTTTGCGAACGTCCATGCGTAGGATGTCGTGCCGAGAGGATAGAAGTGTGTACTGTCGGCAAATATGAAGTCATTTTCTGTCCCAACAGTGAGCATGCTGCGTTGTTTACTGTCGTCAGAACATACAAATGTTCCGCTTTTGTGGTCAAGTGCTGTTTCAGACGATGATGTAATATACTCCCATTCTCCCTTTTCCGTGGGCATAAATCGTATGACATAAGTGTCATTGCCGTCGTAGAAGCCATTTATAGTAATCTGCTTTTTACTAGCAATATTTTTGAACGTTGCCGAAAGGCTGATATCTGTGAACGGATTTTTATTTACGACGGCATGACTGAACCGCAGTTCCATGCAGTTCCATATCTTTATGTTCCTACCTGTTGCTTCAGCATATACCATTAGTAGTATTGCTGCACAGCATGTGATGATTTTTTTCAAGACCATAACTATATGTTTAAAAACCAGATCAAGTATGATATAAATAATATTAATAGTAAATATCTAATTCAAAACATAGAAGCAGCTTTTTCCATAAAAGAGAAACCATGGGTTAAAAAAAATTCCATTCGACTCTTTTTGTAAATATATACTACCATATCGTTCACAGATAGAAAAGCCTTCATGTCTAAGAGACTCTATGATAAAAAAAATTGTACCAATATTAGAATCATACCATGCAAAAACATCATTACAAGCATGTTTAATAATTAACAATGAATTGAAGAAAATAATGAATGAGAGTATCTATTATTAGTTGATTATCAGTATTATATGCTCTAAACGGTAGAAAAGTG
>CAVIMN010000018.1:0-50616 GCA_963644035.1 bacterium | reverse complement strand
CTCCCGAGGAGCAAGAGGAACTCGCCCACTCCGACGAGGTGGTTCGCCTTGTCAAGAAGTGCGAGAAGATCATCGCCGCCATGAAAGTTCTCGACGAGGACTTGACCATGGAAGTGTTCAACGCCCATTTCGACGGCGAGGACAAAAAGCCGAGATTGGCAAAGGAGGAGAAGGAAGAGAAGCCGGACACAAGCAAGAAGAGTTTCATCCGCTACATGGAGCTTGCCTTGGAGGGCGAATTATTTGTTAAGTAAAAGTGGCAAAAGATAATATAATACTCCAAAAGGTAAAAAAAATACCCAAAAAGTTTGGTGTTAAAGAATAAAGGATTAACTTTGCGGTAGATAAGAACAAAACGGGGACTAAAGCTATTACAAGTAGAGAACCTCAAAGAATTAAAGTAGAGAACTAAAGCATTAACAACAAAAAAATTAAGATTATGAAAAAGTTTGAATTTAAAGGAATGGCAATATTTACCATTATGGCAGCAGCGGCATTGTTTGTTTCTTGCACGGAAAAGACAGAGGTGTTGGGAGGCTTAGATACGATAACCAATAATGGCAAGAGTAGTACTGATAAGAATAACGTTTCTATAGTTACACCTGTAGTCTATTTCGCAGAGCGTATGCTTACAGATTATGATATAATTGCAACAATAAACGGGAAACAAATAGTAATGACTGCAGAGAATACCACGTCGGCTACAACTTACAGTAATATTGCGACACGTAGTTATCAAGGAACGCCCCAAAAGGTTACTGATTATCCTGCAAATCTTACTGTTAATATAAGGGCGAAGCTAAAGGATGGTCATACAAGGCAAGATTTTATACGTAACAAAACGGATTTTTTGCTTTTCTCGTCGTTTAAAACGAACAATGAAAACCAAGAATCTCTCCTTGGATTGTTCAATAATCGGAATATTTTGTATCTAGATGAGTTGGCAACTAAGTTCAATGAAGATAAAGTTCCCGATATGCTCAAGGATAGAACACATATTTGTAATATTTTTCTGACTAGTTCAAGTAGCAAAAATATTAAATATGCGTCGAAATAGTCATCCGTTGAAGATTAGAAAGGTTATAGAAAAATGAGTATTGACCACTAAAACTATTTCATTATGAAAGCTTTTAAGTATTTAAATATGGCTGTCGTTGCCGTAATGATGAGCATTGCAGTTGTTTCTTCCTGCAGTAGCGATAATGATGATTTGGCTGGTGATAAAAATAAAACATCCGAAAAGGTAGAGACCTCAAAAGAATCTTATTCAAGGCTAAGGTTGAAGTATTATTTTGGGCAGGATTTCTTCAAATCGTTTGACGTAACAATATCTTATACTGATGTAAATGGTAGTCAAAAGACTGAAAATATTTCTGAGGCTAACTGCGAAAAGAAAGTACTTCCGCAGGACAGTGATGGACTATACGTTTATGAGCAATCTGTAAAATATGGTACTTTTCCTTTTGATATAAACTACAAGCTTGATGTTACTCCCAAGGCTGGCGTAACGGAGGCGCAGGGAAGAGTTGGAATGGGCTGCAGTTGTTCTGTGAATGTAGTTAATGGTGTTGTTAAAGACTCTGATTGGATGAGTATTAAATATGTTAAGGACGCACCATCACGCAATGTAACTGATTTTATAAAGTATCAGAAAGACCGAAAGGCTATTCACGAGCGTAAGGTAACCACATATGCCGACTATACTCTGAAGGTTCATGAAGATTCTGAAACAAAGTGAGATAAAAAGAATAAGAGTTAGATAAATAATATAAACGGAAATATGTAAATATAGTGTAATTAGTAATTTTTTCCTCGAAGATGGGTCGCAAGTAAAAGCGGCTCATCTTCTTTTATTATGTGTACTTGGGGAAACTTAGATTCTACTTGTGCTTTTTCTTGATAAATCCAATGCATTCATTTAGAATCTCTATCCTCAAAATTTTCATTACACCAAGATATAAAAATGTTGCTACGGCAATGCGCACGATGAGCATAGCCCACATCTGCGTTATAGGCAGAGTAATGAAATAGGTTACAGCCATTACGGCGGCAGCAGATAGCATCAACGGTAATATGTCTGCCGCAACTTCTTTAATTTTTATGCCAATGAGGTGGTGAGCTACGCCTTGCCATACCCCCAACCAAAGGATAGAAAAGACGGTATATGCCACGACCATAGTGAAAATCCCGAAATGGCTAGTTGCAATTATAAGCATTATCTGCAGTATTATTTGGGCTATGTTGCACCACATGTATATATCTGAGCGTCCACTGCTTACTGTAAGTTGTTGATACATGGTGGTAAATGCGAAGAAAGCCCCGCCCACACAAAGCACCTGAAGCAATGGTACACATTCATTCCACTTTTCGCCAATGGTAAGCAATATGAATTCCTCAGAAACAAGTGACAGTCCGAATAATGCTGGAAAGGAGAATAAGGCAGTGAATCGCATCAACTTCCTAAAAACGCGCTTCTCCCGTTCGCTGTCGTCCGTTATCTGCGCCAATACAGGCTGCGCAACCTGTTCTATAGTGCCGCTGACGGTGCTGTAAGCCATGGTGTTCCATTTGTTCGCTTGGGTGAAATTGCCTACAGCAGCCATAGGAAATTGATGCCCGAGAATAAAGGTAAGCACGTTGTTGTTCACGGTATTTACTATAGATGTAAGTAGAATTTTTACGCTGAACGAGAACATTTTGCGTATCGGACTGAAATCGAAGTGTAAAGACGGCCGCCATTTTTTGTATGTAAAGTAATAGCGGCAGATGTTTTGGATAAATGCAAAGAGAACAGACTGCCAAGCAAGACTCCAATAAGCCATGCCTTTGCAAGCCATTGTTATGCCGCAGATGCCAGACAAGGTGAGAGCTACGAATCCCGTTATCGTGCGCTCTTTCGCCATGATGTTCTTGAACATGTATGCATTATGCGCTATTCCGAATGAAGAGATAAAGAAATTTAGAAAGACAAAGCGGGAAAGGGCAGTAAGCTCTGGCGTGTGGAAATACTGGGCTATAAGTGGAGCACATAAAAAGAGGAAAACATAGAGCACGGCACTCACGCTTATGTTGAACCAAAACACAGCGTTGTAGTCATTAGCCGTTGGTGATTTGATATTTGTAAGACCTTGTGTGAACCCGCTACTCTGCAAGTTTCCGGCAATGAGCGTGAAGATAGTCAATACGCCAACGATGCCATAGTCGCCAGGTGAAAGTTGTTTTGCCAGTATAATGCCGAACACGAGATTCAACAGTTGTATCGTTCCGCTGTTGAGTGCGGCCCAAAAAAGTCCTTTGGCTGTTTTCTCCTTTAAAGTTTCCATTTATATGAAATTTGTGCAAAATTACAATTATAACGCCAAGGTCGGAAACAAAAAACGTTATACTTTTTGTTGTGCAGTGTTTTTGTGCTACCTTTGTCAATAAAGGCGTATCCATACGCTTATTTCCCTTGTACAAATAAAGATACAACTATGAATATCGCATTGATTATAGCCGGAGGCTCCGGCAACAGAATGGGACTTGACATTCCGAAGCAGTTCATCAACGTATATGATAAACCGGTATTGCTTTACACGCTAGAAGGTTTCCAAAATCATCCCCTTATAGATGCTATCGAAGTTGTGTGTATTGAGGGATGGGAACATATCGTTGGCGCATACGCAAAGCAATATGGTATAACTAAGCTCAAATGGATTATTAAGGGTGGCGGCACAGGTCAGGAGTCAATACGCAATGGGGTTTATAATCTTGAAGGGAACTGTTCTTCAGACGACATTGTAGTTGTTCATGACGGAATTCGGCCGTTGATAGAACCATCAGTATTGACTGATGTTATACTCAAGGCTAGACAGTATGGCAATGCGGTTACGTCAATGCCTTACAATGAGCAGATTTTCGTGGTTAGCGAAAACGATGAGAGTACCACAACAAAGTATATTCCTCGCGAAACACTGCGGCGCGTGTCCACTCCTCAGGCGTATCGCTTTGACCTTTTGGACTCAAAATATCATGAGGCTTTCGAAAAGGGGATAGGAATCTATGGGTCTTCGTATGCAAACACTATGATGGTCGAATTGGGTGTAACGCTGCATTTTGCAGCAGGAAGCGACAAAAACATAAAGTTGACCACAAAAGACGATCTGGAACTGTTCAAAGGCTATATTACAAACAAAATGAAAAACTATTGAGACCGCTATGACAGGATACATACAACATTCACTCTATGAAGAAGATATAAGACTTTCTCAGGCTATTCCAGGCATTGAAGGACTTTACGGCAAGCATTTTCTGATAACCGGTGCTACGGGTATGGTTGGTGTGCTGTTGGTTGATACGTTGCTCACTATGCCGGGCGTTTGTGTTACTGCGGTTGGACGGAATAGTGAAAAGGCAAAGGAACGCCTTGGCGGGCATTTTTGCAATCCGAATTTCAAGTTCGTCGAGCAGGACGTGTGTCAGCCTTTTTCAGACATAGAGCATAACATAGACTATATCATCCCTTTGGCAAGCAACACCCATCCGCTTGCGTATTCAAAATATCCGATAGAAACGATAATGGTCAATGTGCTTGGAGCGAAACATGCCCTGGATTTTGCCAGTCATTGCGGAGCCAAGGTTGTTTACCCGTCTTCTGTGGAAATATATGGCAATGCTCCAGACGACAGACCTCTTGTGGAAGATGTCAACGGCATGCTGAATCTCTCCAATGCCCGTGCTTGCTACACGGAGTCTAAAAGGACTGCCGAAGCACTCTGCCAGTCTTATGCAGCAGAAAAAGGCGTTAGGGTGAGCATTGGGCGTTTGTGTCGTATTTTTGGCCCGACGATGTTGCGCACTGATACAAAAGCCTCTTCGCAGTTTATCCTGAAGGCTTTGGCTGGCGAGGATATTGTTTTGAAAAGCCAAGGCAACCAGTACTTCTCGTATATATACGTGGCAGAAGCGGTGAAAGCTTTGCTTTGTCTGGCTCTTCATGGCTCCGACGGTGAAGCATATAACGTGAGTAGCGAAGAAACCGATGTTCATCTCCGTGAATTTGCCGCAGAGTGTGCAAGGCATGCAGGGAGAAAGGTTGTCTTTGACTTGCCTTCAGATGCAGAGAGTAAAGGGTATAGCATTGCCGTCAATGCATTGCTCGACAACAGTAAGCTTAAGACTTTAGGTTGGTCGCCGGTGTTCAGCTTCTCTGATGCTGTTGGCAGAACGTTGGCAATGATGAGATGATAGGGGAGTCGTGGTGGCGTAATCCTTTTGGGGCTTAGTTACCCTTGTTCCCAGCCGGCTTGTCTCCTTTGTGAGGCTTGTGGTGCTTGTTGCGTGCCTTCAGGTGTTCTGCCATTTTCCGCTCTTGCTTGTACATTTGTTCAATCTGCCTCTGTGTAAGGAAACCACTGAACTTGTGGTAGTATTTTGTCCGGATGTCTAGCAGCTTCTGACTGCGTTCGAAGTTTTCCTTCATCCGTTCCGCAACCTTCTCTTCCGTTTCCTGTTCTCTGCGCTTGTCGGGCTTTCCGTGTTTTGGCATGATTGCCCACATTTCCTTGCGGTAGCTTTCATAAGTGTCAATGAACTTGTCGTATGTTGCACCTTCAAGCTTCATGTTTGTGGCAATGTTCTTTGCCATAGCTTCCGCCATCTTTTCTTGTGGAATGCGTGGTCTCTCTTCTTTTTGTGCAGAGATGGTCAGTGTCACAGACAGCATGAGCGTTATGACAGCCTTTCTAAGAATGTTTGTCCTCATATCTTTCTCTATTTTTGTTTCCGTTTCTTTATGCTTATTCTGTTGTAGAATTGTTTTCTGTTACCAGTGCAAATACATCGTTGGCTTCCGTGTCAATAAGAAATTGCTGCTCATCATAGTTGAGATTGTCAAATGCCGTTTCCACTTCTGCAAGGCTACCCGTCTGATGCGGGCGCATTGTTGCGTGGCAAATTAGCAGAAGTGTTACGGCTGCAGCAGCCAAAGTGATTGTGCGGAACATTATTCCGCTTTTTCTCCGTAGAGAAATTGCTGTGGAGTGCGTGATTCCCGATTTTTCTTTCAGCCTATTTTCTGTTTCAATACGTAGCCATAGTGTATTCTCCATATCTTTTATGAATCCTTCAGGCATAGAATAGGGGGCATGCGCTTTGGTCTTGGTGAATATAGAATCCTTTTTCATGTGAACTAATCGTTAGAACTTAGATATTTCATTACTTTTTCTTTTGCGAGGTGGTAGTTTACCTTTGCTGTTGATGGTGATGTGCCCAATGCTTCGGCAATCTGTGCGTATTCCATCTCGCTGTAGTATCTCATGTTGAACGTCAGCCTTTGCTTTTCCGGCAGCGACAGTATAGCTTTCTGCAAGCGGATGCTTTCCAAGTCGGAGTAGTCTATATATCTGTCGGCCGTGGGCTCTATGCCTCTGGCAATAGCTTCATCAAGTAAATCCGCCGGATGTTTCTTCTTTCGGAGAGCTGAAAGAGCCTGCCGAGTGGCTATGCGGTAGATCCATGGGGTCAGGGCATTACTGTCGTTCAGCGTGTCGATGGAGCGGAAAACCTTTATGAAAGTTTCCTGCATTATGTCTTGTGTGTCATTGTGAGACACTACGAGATGTCTGATATGCCAGTAGATAGCATCACCATATTTGCGCATGAGCATTCTGAACCCGCGTTCGGGTGTGCATTTAATGGCGTGCAGTATCTCGTCGTTGCTGGTGTCCATGTGTTCTACTCGTTTCCTTTTTTTTATTATAAGACGTGAGGTTTTTAAAAAGGTTTAGTGATGTGCGTGGAAACTTTGTTGTTTTTCTGTAGTTCTCTATAGGTTGTAGTGACGTTTCGCACGTATAAAGTGTTTTTCTGCGGTGTCGTAGCAGTGTTTTTTATGGCGTCATGCTTTTACTCCACTGTCGTTAACCTTTGTTTTCTAGGCGTGCTGACAGTGATGTATATAATATAAGGTATAAATTCAAGGTAGTGACAATCTTGTTCCTCTACAATCCAGAAGACTGGTGGAGCATCTCAATGTTGTCGTACCATAGTTCCTTTAGGCTTTCAATGTCGTCTTCTTCGGCAAAGTCCGTAATGCAGAGTATGCAGTTGCTGGTTATTTCTCCTGTTTCAATCCGCATTTCGCAGTAAGCGTTGTGGTCTTCATCGCTGTCCCACTTGAATCGTATCAGCTTTTCTTTTTTTTCATCGGTAATGGATGCAGTCTTCTCGTCTTTGTCCTTGTAGGTTGTACCCCAAGTGAAGGTGAGTTTTTTTCCGTGTCTATCCACTTTGTCTGCCATCCACCTTTCCAATCCGTTCGCTTCGCTTATGAAAGCCCATATTTTGCTCGGTGAGCTGGTGTTCAGTTCGAATTCAAGTTCAATTCGCTTTTTGCTTTTTCCCATAGTAATAAAGCGCTGTTTTTTGTTTGTTTCGATGCTGTTGTGTTTGTTCTGTGTGGCAAAAATACGGAAAAAGCTCTGTTTAGCATAATTTTTATTGAAAATATTTTTGGTATTTAATATTTTTACACTACCTTTGCACTCGCAAAAAAGAAATGATGGCGGGATAGCTCAGCTGGTTAGAGCGCATGATTCATAATCATGAGGTCCCCAGTTCAATCCTGGGTCCCGCTACTTTTTAGAGCGAAGCAATATTGCTTCGCTTTTTTTATTGTCATTTTGTTGTCCGCTTACTGTAGCTTTTATAGTTTTTGCCCGTGGGCTCTCAAATGTGTCCCCACGGCGTCGTGTTTAAAAGCCCGTGGGCATTGCATTAAAAACTATGGCGTTTTCCTTGTGTTTTTTTTTGTAAAATCAGTTGTATATAAGTAGCAGGAGATGCAAGTTGTTGCCTTTATAGTTTTTAAGATTGGGTTAAATAAACGAAAATCACGCCTTAAAGGGTTGCGTTCGGATGTGGCGTGTAATTTGCTTTATTACAGCATGTAAACCTTGTTTGCTTTGGCTGGCGTGGCTAATCCTTACTTGTTGAAAAGATGTGAAAGCGTTCAATATATAGGATTTTTTTATTATCTTTGTAGCGAAAACAAACAATAAGACCTCCGCTTTGGTAGCTTGTGGAATATATGGCAATGCCTTTTTGTTGTATTCCCGCGATGCCCCCTTAGAGGTTAAAACTGCAAATTGGGAGCAAGTATCATTGATGCATGATTTTTCATGTGGGCTATGCCGACATTTATGCGGCATTATGAAAATGATGCGTGTGTCCGAAAAGAAAACAATATGAAACTGAAAAACATTAAAACTGTTCTTGCCACATTGTGTGCTGCCGCGATGCCATTGTTCGTAAGCGCGCAGACAACAGCTGACGGCGAGAAGTCGGATGAAATAGATAACTACGATTTTCTTTATACAAGCGACGGAAGCGTCACTGACTATGATGTTGCTTCTATGGACAACTTGATGGATGAGGCTTTTTCTCTTATTGGTACACGTTACCGCGCGGGGGCATCAAGTCCGAGCGGTTTCGACTGCTCCGGATTTACAAGCTATCTCTACCGTCAAATGGGTATAGAACTCAACCGTTCCTCGCGTGGACAATATGCACAGGGAGAGGCTATTGAGGAAAGCCAACTGCGCACAGGCGATTTAGTCTTCTTTACCAGTCCACGTTCAGGCAAGTCTATAGGTCATGTAGGCATAGTTGTTGACTACGACCCCATGAATGGCAATTTCAGTTTCATCCATGCAAGTACAACAGGTGTGCGGGTGAGCCAGTCAAACGAACCATTCTATTCGCGCCGATATGTGGGCGCACGCCGAATCTCCCAATAGTTAAGGTAACAATTCCTTTTTGGGAAGCGACACAACTAGTGGATGGAAATGAAGATAATAACTCCATTACTGATAATGGCAGGCTCGTTTGTAGCCTGCACATCAACGGGTACAGAGCGAAAAGGTTCTGTGCCCGTTGGTGTTTACGCAAAGGCAGATAATGATACGGTGGCGGCATCTTCATCCTTGACCGTAGCGTTGGTCGGAGATGTTATGCCAGGAACAACATTCCCCAAGGAGCGATTGCCTGAAAAAGACGGGGCGCAATTGTTTTTAGACGCTCGCAATCTGTTGAAAAGAGCCGATATCGCCGCAGGAAATATGGAGGGAGCTATTGCAGATACGGGCGAAACAACAAAGAAAAAGGCAGCGATGAACTATGCCTTCCGCATTCCGACGCGTTACGGACGCCTGCTTTCTGAGGCTGGTTTCGACTTTATGAGCATGGCGAACAATCACGTTTTCGATTTCGGCATGGCTGGTGTGAAGTCAACAGAGGCGGTGCTCAATGCCAACAGAATAGCCTATGCAGGAATAATCGGGCGCAGAGAGAGCGTTGTTGTTGAGCGAGGAGGGGTGAAATATGGTTTTTGTGCCTTTGGGCACAATAGTTATACATTGAAACATAACGACAACAGGAATGTTTCTCGCATAATACGTCAACTTAAACGAGAAGCCGATGTCGTGATAGTCTCCTTCCACGGAGGGGCAGAAGGCGCGGCAGCTCGCCATCTGCCGCAAGGAAAAGAAGAATTCCTGGGTGAAGATCGTGGAAACCTTAGAGCTTTTGCCCATTATTGTATTGACAATGGGGCAGATATAGTATATGGTCACGGGCCACATGTGGCACGTGCAGTAGAGCTGTATAAAGGGCATTTTATAGCTTATAGCTTAGGAAATTTCTGCACGCCATTGGGAATAAACATAACAGGCGTGTCGGGTCATGCCCCGTTGCTCATGCTGAAGATAAACAAGGCGGACGGAAAGTTTGAAAAGGGGCGGATTTACTCCTTTGTGCAGAAGTATGGAGTGGGACCGCGCGCGGACTTGCATAACAGTGCGGCGAAAGACATTCGGGAACTGACAGAAGCAGACATAATACAGTCGGGATTGAATATTGCTACCGACGGAACAATAACGAAAAAAACAAGAAAATGAAAACAACGAGGACAGTAAGAAATGCAACGCTAGCCTTTGCCATGTTTGCAGCAGCGTCTTGCTCCACTCATTATGAACTTTCCAGTGTGAATCGTAGTCGTATTCTAATAGACAGTCGCTATGATAAGGCAGACGCGGAACTGGAAACACTCATGTCGCCATACAGGCAAAAAGTTGATAGTGTGATGAGTCCAGTCGTAGGACTTGCCGCTCGTCCTTTGGAAAGCTATCAACCGGAAAGTCCTTTGTCAAACCTTCTAGCCGACATCCTAGTGTGGGCTGGCAAGGACTTTGGGGAAACACCCGACTTTGCCGTTTATAATGTAGGCGGAATCAGAGCGTCGTTTGCAAAAGGAGAGGTTACTTATGGCGATGTCCTTGATGTTGCCCCCTTTGAAAACCGGCTTTGCTTCCTTACTTTAACGGGAGACAAAGTAGAAGAACTTTTCGGTCAGATGGCAGGCTATGGCGGTCAGGGTGTGAGCCACGGCGTAGAGGTTGTTATGGACAAGGATCGTAAGTTGGTCAGTGTGAAACTACATGGCCAAGCTATAGACAAGAGCAAAAAATACCGCATCGCCACGCTTGACTATCTTGCCGAAGGGAACGACAAGCTGTTGGCATTCAAAAGTCAGACCGACACAAGATTCCTTACAGGCGCAGAGAACAATGTCCGTGCCTTTATCGTAAAATATTTCAAGACGCAGTATGAACAAGGTAAAGCCGTTGACAGCCAAACGGAAGGACGCTTTGTAAAAATTAAATAACAGCCATTGAATTCAATAAATATAAAACAAAGAAACATGAATTTCAATATGAAACAGAACAAGTTATTGCTGCTTGCCATATTCTTTGTGGCGCTATCTGTTAGTGCTGCGGCAAAGACAAAACAGATACTTATACTTCATACCAATGATACCCACAGTTGCGTGATGCCTTTGAAGCCCACCCTTAAGGATACGTTGGTGGCAGGACGTGGCGGATTTCTGCGCCGTGCCGAAATGATACGGCAGGAGCGGAAGGCTAACCCAGGACTGTTGTTGCTCGACAGTGGCGACTTCTCGCAAGGTTCGCCATACTATTCAATGTTTATGGGTGATGTTGAAATAGAACTCATGAACAAAATGGGATATGATGCCGCCACGATTGGCAACCATGAGTTCGACTATGGGTTGGAAAACATGGCGCGCATTTTCAAAATGGCCTCTTTCCCCATTGTTTGTGCAAACTATGATTTCAGTGGAACGTGCCTGGAGAAAATTGTAAAACCATATACAATAATAAGGCGCGACGGGCTGAAGATAGGTATCTTCGGCATAGCTCCACAACTAGAGGGACTTGTTTCGCTGAAGAATTGCGTGGGCGTGAAGTTTCTTAACCCGATAGATAAGGCTCAAGAGATGGCAGACTTGCTGAAGAACAAGGAGAAGTGCGACCTAGTTATTTGCCTTTCACACCTAGGATGGGGCAGTGGCGGAGAAAGCGACAAGGCGATGATGTCGAAAACACGCAACATCGACATCGTTTTGGGCGGCCATTCCCATACGCATTTTAAGGAGATGCAGTTTGTTAAGAACTTGGACGGAAAGGAGATTGGCAACGATCAAAATGGCAAGAGTGGTATCTTTGTGGGACGGATACTTATAGATATGAAAAAGAAGTAGAGGAATCAGGCAACGTTTTGGTTGCCTATAAATGAAAATATGGCTTGCCGATATTTGTAAAAATCGGCAAGCCATAGCGAAAACCATAGGTTTTATGTGCTATTCAAAGTAGAAAGTGAGAGCAATAATCTTGCTTCTGCTTTCTTTTGCCGAATTCGCATATATGAAACTGTCGGCCATACTTGGATCACTGAAGCGTTGAGCGTGCTTTGTGTCAAGGTTGTTAGTCAGTCCCAGGCAGAATTTCAGTTCAGGACGCAGCTTGAAGAAAGGCAGATAAAAGTCGCAACCCAATCCTAGTTCCAAGAATAAGTCGTAGCGTTTCAGCTTGATATAATCAGTGTCATTGCCTGAAAGGTTCAACATAGGGTTGAATCCCGCCATAATGTAGGGGCGGTAGTTATTGTGGCGCTTGGCACTGAAAATGAGATCCATGGCAGTTGATATATATATTGTCTTCATCTGCTGTGTTTTCTGAACGTTTTCTCCATCGCCAGTTTTGTCTGTAAGGTTCATGAATGTTAGGTTTCTGGTTCCGAAATACATTGCAGGTGCAAGGCGGAACGCAAAATGTGAACCAAGACGCAACTCGCCCAAAACGCCAACAGTAAAGCCAGCATCCCATTTGTCTTGGTCAACGGTGATTATTTTCTCAACGGTGCCATTGTCAGTGGTAACAATTTGTGGGCCGCGGTCAATGAATTCAATGTCTTGCAGATGTGTTCCAACCATAACGCCGAAGTGGAACGGTCGAAGGTCCGTGTATGGACGGTTCTGCACCTGAGTATCTTGTGCCATAACATTGGCGAAAACGATAACCGCGCCAAGAATAGTGAGTAAGAGTCTTTTCATTTCTATACCTTATATAATATATATACAATCAGTATAACGCAAAATGTTGTGTCTTATTGTATAGGCTTCGGTTACTTTCTTTCAAGACTTTCATACCAAATAATGATTAGTAGTGTTTAAGGTTAAGCTACCTAAAAATAATGTCTTTTGGTTTCCATATAATGCGTAAATGCGGAAAAATCGTTAAAACCGGAAAATATCCGTACCGAAAATTAGGTATTTAAAATAAAAGCATTACCTTTGCAACGTACAAAATATAAGTACAAGAACATTATTAACGATTAAAATATAAAAACATTATGGCTTACGTAATTGGTGACGATTGTATCGCATGCGGTACATGTATTGATGAATGTCCAGCTGGAGCAATTTCTGAAGGCGAAAAGTATTCTATCGACGCAGATGCTTGCACTGAGTGTGGCACATGTGCTTCTGTTTGTCCTTCTGAGGCAATCAGCCTTCCGGAGTAAGGAAACGGTTAACGATCGTCGTTAAGGAGATAAAAATCTCATATATTATTAAGTTTTAGAAACTATGGGGCATTTCTTTTTTTTGAAATGCTCCATTTTTTTTGTTTTACCCATTGTGCGGCAATGCTACGTTCTTAGGCAAAGCCTTTGGAATATGGTAAAAAAACAGTAATTTTGCACCATTCTTTTTTAATTACTCAAGACAAAATGAAAGAGTTACAGCTAAAGTACGGATGCAATCCGAACCAGAAGCCTTCACGTATTTACATGGACGAAGGCGAACTCCCTATTGAAGTGTTGAATGGACGTCCGGGGTATATAAATTTCCTTGACGCGCTAAACAGCTGGCAGCTGGTTAAAGAGCTTAAGCAAGCTACGGGGCTTCCCGCAGCAGCAAGCTTCAAGCATGTATCACCAGCCGGGGCTGCAGTAGGATTGCCGCTAAGCGATACGCTAAAAAAGATATATTTTGTTGATGACCTAAAGATTGAGTTGTCGCCAATAGCTTGTGCTTATGCACGCGCCCGCGGTGCTGACAGAATGAGCTCTTATGGTGATTTTGTTGCACTGAGCGATACGTGTGATGCGGCAACGGCAACTCTTCTCAAACGTGAAGTTAGTGATGGCGTCATTGCCCCAGACTTTACAGATGAGGCTCTTGAAATACTCAAAGCAAAGCGCAAGGGTACATACAATGTTATAAAGATAGACCCGGCATACACGCCAGCTCCGGTAGAACATAAGCAGGTGTTCGGAATAACTTTTGAGCAGGGACGAAATGAAATACGCCTTGACGATCTAAAACTCTTTGAGAATATCCCGACAAAGAGCAAGGTTTTTACAGAGGAAGCAATTCGTGACCTCATAATAAGCCTTATTACTCTGAAATATACTCAAAGCAATTCAGTTTGTTATGTTAAGGATGGCCAGGCAATCGGTATTGGTGCCGGTCAGCAAAGCCGCATCCACTGTACGCGTTTGGCAGGAAACAAAGCAGACATTTGGTGGTTGCGCCAGCATCCGAAGGTTATGAACTTGCCGTTTGTGCCGGGGATACGCCGTGCCGACCGCGACAATACGATAGACGTATATATAAGTGAGGACCACGAAGACGTTCTTGCTGATGGAATATGGCAGCAGTTCTTTACAGAAAAGCCTGAAGTCTTAACGCTAGAGGAAAAGAAATCATGGATTGCCAAGAACACTGGTGTTGCTTTGGGCAGCGATGCTTTCTTCCCATTTGGCGACAATATAGAGCGTGCCCACAAGAGTGGTGTGCAGTATATAGCCCAGGCTGGAGGGTCGGTGCGTGATGATCATGTTATCGACACTTGCGACAAGTATGGAATAACGATGGCGTTCACAGGAGTGCGTCTTTTCCACCATTGATTATGGATATAGATCAGATAATTGAGGGCGGCATGACATTCCGTCCTAAGCGCAGTGGTCAGGGCGACAACGGGAAGGTGAAGACAAAGGCAAAGAAAAAAGCCTATATTACTGGTGCTCATGGTAGTGGATCTGCCATGCAGAAGGCAAAATACCGTCAACAACGTGCAAACCGAAAGCGCAAGTAAACACTAACGTCCTTTCCATTCACCTCTTCTTTAGTGGTGATAAAGATGAAAGAGTACACAATAAAACGGAGCGAAACCTATGGATAAAAGGTTTCGCTCCGTTAATTTTTATTTGATTTTTTCAAGTATTTCTTTTAATGTGAATCGGGCTTCAAGTGAATGGAAGGCATGGTCATGCTGACATATCCGTTTTTCTGGCGGCGGCAGCTGCATGTAATCGCCATAGACATTTCGGAGATAAGCATCGTTTTCGCCGAGGAGCTTTATCGTAGTGTCCTCGAAAATATGGTCGATGGTGGTTTTTGCCCATGAACTTGGGAATATTTCTCTGTCGAAATAGCAACCGTTATAGTTCACAAGGTATTCAGCATTATCGTAATCGTATTTCCGCTCAATACATCGCAGTCGGCGGATGATGAATTTTCTGGCGTTTTCGCGTCCTATGATAACCGCCAATGTTTGCCAAGCCATACGTCCCCAATTTGATGGCGTCTTGATAAGCGATAGATATTGGCAGAATGTGTATCTTGTCAAAACGGCATTTAGCTTGTTAAACCAGCGTCGGTAGCATTTAAGATGGTGCAACGCTTCGGAACGGTTAGGGGAAGTGCCGTCAATCGGGAAGATATCAACAAATAGTCCGTAGACGGCATGCACGTTTTGCCGTTCAAAAATGGTAGTCCGCTTGTCGCAGAATTTGCCGAAAGGGTAGGGATAACCCTTTGTGGCAGGTGTCACAAATTCATAATTGCCAAGATTCTCCTTGCTACATATCTCGGAGAAACGTTCATAATCTTTGCGCGGCATGCCGATGTCAATGTCGTCATCCCATGGAATTAACCCGTTGTGGCGCACAGCCCCTATTGCAGTTCCTCCAACGGCATAGTATGTCAGTCCGTATTTCTGGCATAAACGTGTAAACTCCTTTAGACATCCCAATATGCAGTCGTTCCATTTGATTCTTTCTTCAGCGGTAAATTCCATGTGTCGTTTCTTGATTTCCTGCAAAGGTAGCGTTTTTCAATATCAACGGTAAGCTGAATAGTAAAATATTTGTACCTTTGCAAGGAAAAATAGTAAAGAACAGAATAATGAAAAGGCGGATTTCCAATTCCGCTTCAGAAAAACATAAAAACCCACATTCGCTGATGGTTGAGAGAATATTGGACATTTTGAGGCTTCGTCGTGAGGAGCGCATACCTACGGCTGTTGTTGCTTTGTTCTTCACCGTAATGAATGTATTGAATGTGTGCGCCTATTGGTCAGAATTTAGTATTATTGGTGGTGACTACCACAAGCGTTTTGTTGGAAAGTATCTAGTTTCTGGTTTTGATCCGCTTACTTATCAGGTTATTTCCGATTGGTATCCCGTATATAACATTTACCGACATCCGCTTCTCGCCTTTTTTATGTATCCTTTTGGACTTTTAAACAAGGCGTTGATGTGGCTAACGGGTGTAAACTGCGCAACTCCGATAACGGCATTCATCTTGACAGTGTGCGTAACATACTCCTTTGTATTTCTCTATCGTATACTTCGCAATGTTGTGGGCATAGGCAAAATGCAGACATACGCATTGGCGGCACTCTATTTCTCTTTCGGATTTATAATGCTTTCAGCGATGGTGCCCGATCATTTCGTAATGTCGCAGTGTTGTTTGCTGCTCACCCTTTGGCTAGGAGGCGAGAAATTGAAGCGTGGCTCTGCTCTTAACATGTGGCAGACCGTGGCTCTCTTTATTCTCACTGCGGGAGTGTCGCTCAACAATGGTCTGAAAGTTTTTCTTGCAGCTTTGGTAACCCGCCGTCGCCGTTTCTTCCGTCCTGGATATTTGGCTCTTGCAGTCATTCTGCCGTCTGCTGTAATTTGGGGACTTGCGCGTTGGGAATATCAAACCTGGGAATTTCCAAAATACAAGGCGCGTATGGAGGTGAAGAATCGGAAAGAACGTGAGGCAACAGAACGCTTGCGCAAGACTGTAGCCGACACGATTAGCATAAAGACCGACAGTGCTGTGGCTGCAGAGGTTAAGCGCATCCGGCAGGAGCGCGCAGTGGCAAAATACCGTGCCGACCATAAAAAGATATGGAACGTCAACACTGGAAAACCAATTGCCAAAGGTGAGTTTATGAACTGGACGGATATTACCACGTCGCGCACGGATGTTGCTATTCATAATCTCTTCGGTGAAGCCATTCAGCTGCATAGCGAAAATGCTTTGGGCGATGTTCTGAGAAACCGTCCGCTAATAGTGAAATACACTGGCGTATGGGCAATAGCGAACTACCTTGTGGAAGCTCTTGTCGTTGCACTGTTTGTTGTAGGAATATGGTATGGGCGGCATCGGCTATTCCTTTGGACCGCCATGTCATTTTTCCTTATGGATATGGCTTTGCACATGGGGTTAGGGTTCGGAATAAATGAAATATACATAATGTCTGCCCATTACCTCTTTGTTGTTCCTATAGCAATGGCTTATGTAATAAAGGGAAATGAAAAGAAAGGAAAGGCAGTGCGACTTTTTACAGGGCTTGTCTCTTTGTTGGCGGCGTGGTGCTTTTTGTGGAACATGACAGTAATATGTAACTATATCGCACTGTAAGATATGCTGAAATTTTTAAAACGGAACAGCGAGACGTGCATTATGGCACTCATCGGACTTGTTGTTATGGCAAGCCTTAATGTGATGATGCTTAATTACAACTACGATCCCTGGACAAACCCTAAGGTCGGTTTTTGGACAGCGTTTTATTCGCGTTTCGAAATATCTGGTTTCGACCCCTATACATATATCGTGGTTTCAAAGTGGCGTCCGCTTTACGTCATAACACGCCATCCTCTTTTGGCAATGATGATGTGGCCGCTTGCTCAACTGAATGCTTGGCTGATGGGCGAATGGCACGTGAATTGTGCAATATTCATAGTGGCTGTGGGGTGGACGCTGCTAGCATTGGCTTCATGGCTACTGACTTTCCGTATTTTGCGCGCATGTCTTAAACTGACATTCTTTTCAAGCGCATTGTTGACGGCATGGTTTTTCTCTTTCTCACATATCCTGCTTGTTACATTTACGCCTGACCACATGTCAATAACACTTCCGCTGCTTCTTCTCACGGGGCTTCTTGCTGCAAAAGCGGTGGAACGTAAACGGCCGATGCCGCTTTGGCAGTCGCTGCCACTGTTGTTTGTGTCAACAGGAGTGACAACAACAAACATGGTGAAGGTGGGCATAGCAGATTTTTTTACACAATGGGGAAGAAAATCCTGCGGGCGCGTGGTCTTGCATTTTATGGCATATCTCGTTCCGTTGGCAGTTATTGGGGCATTGCTCGTTTGCCAAAATAAAACCACCGAGGCGGAAGAAAAGGCAAACAACGAGAGAATGATGCAAAAAAAGGCAGAGAAGAATGCGTCATTCGCTGCCGAATGGAAACATCAGAAAGAGGTTATGGCAAAAAAGCACGAGATGCAGAAAGTGAATATGTCGTTTGTGACAAACACGGAGCACTATATTGGCAGGTTGCCCTCTATTGTTGAAAATGTTTTCGGCGAGGGTATAATACTTCATAGCGACTATGCCTTGAAGGATGCCAACAAAGAGCGGCCTGTTCTTGTGACTTACGCCCACTGGTGGTTTTATGCGTTGGAAGCAATTACCGTTCTGCTATTCATCGCAGGCGTGTGGGCAGGAAGACGTGAGCGGCTTTTATGGATGGTTGTCTCAATGTTTGCCTTTGATATGCTGTTGCATGTCGGAATGGAATTTGCCAGTGCCGACTTGTATATAATGACTGCTCATTGGGCTTTCTGCATGCCTATTGCCGTAGGCTTTCTGCTTAAGTATACAGAGCGCAGGAGTCTTAAGGCTTATGCTTTGGTGCAGTGTGTCGTTCTCTTCCTGACACTCTTTCAATGGGTACACAATATGTCCATAATTGTACCTTATATTATAAGGTAGTGGCAGAAAGACTACTAAACAAATACACGAAGAAAGGATGAAAGTATTCCACATTATATCACATCTTGACGTGGGCGGAGCGGAACGTGTGGCGATAAGCATTGCCAAATCACAGGCTAATGGATGCTCTCACCATATTGTTGAGCTGCAGCGCGGGCATGGAGAATATACCCGTGAACTTATTTCTGAACTGAAACAGAGCGGAATACCTTTTCATCGTTCAGCCTTGCCCGTATTTTGGCACTTCCATTATCTTATAGAAAGGATTATCTCCTTGTTGTTTCCAATGAGGATGTTGTGGCTTTGGCTGAGATATCGTCCTGATGTGGTGCATACGCATACAGAAATGCCAGACATGGCATTGTGGGTAGCCGTGCGCATGTTTCCTTTCATGCATTTCAAGGTGGTGCGAACGATACACAATACGTGTCTTTGGACAGGTATGGAATGGATTGGACCACGTGTCGAACGGTTTATGCAGGCGCGCGGTGCAAATGTCGCCATATCTCCGAATGTGCAGAGAGCCTATGTGGATAAATATGGAGGCTGCTTGCCGCCAGTTATATATAATGGGGTTTCACCAGTATTGCAGCGGCCTTACAAAAATATCGCCATAGGCAAAAAGAATATACTCTTCGCCGGTAGGTTTGAGGAGCAAAAGGGCATAGCAGTGTTGTGTAGCATAGTGAAGGCTCTACAGCATGATTCGCGTTATCATTTCCATATTTTTGGTTCAGGAAGCCAACAGGCTTTAGTGGATGAACTGAGGGAGTTGCCCAATGCAACGGTGCATGCTCCGCAACACGGGATATCCGCATTTATGGCCTCGTTCGATTTCCTAATCATGCCTTCCCTGCATGAAGGATTGAGTATTCTTGCAATAGAAGCTTCAATGAACGGGCTACCGCTGATTTTTAACCGTTGCGATGGATTGACTGATACACTTCCTCCGCAATGGCCACTGGCAGTGACAGGCAATGAACTTGGGCAATGGCTGGAAATATTCAATGAGAAACTTCCTAAAATAGACCGTCAAAAACTTGCAGAAATGGCTCGTACTTATGTTGAAGAACGCTTTTCAACGAGGCAGATGCAAAGTTCTTATGAAAAAATATACAAGAGATTATGACTGTAACAATACTAGTTCCCGTATATGGTGTGGAGAAATTCATTGCAGAATGTGCGGAAAGTTTGTTTTCGCAGAGTTATGAAGACATAGAGTATGTGTTCTGCGATGACTGTAGTCCCGACCGCAGTATAGACATATTGTATGATGTTTTGCAGAAATATCCTAACAGAAAACCTTTTGTCCGAATTGTGAGACAGGAGCGCAATGGTGGGCTTGGAGCGGCAAGAATGCGCCTAGTGAAAGAGGTGGCCAGTCCATTTTTCTGTATTGTTGACAGTGATGATGTGTTGCCAGTGCGTGCCGTTGAAATGCTGGTGAGGCGTATGGCGGAAACAAACAAGGATATAGTTGACGGGGCGTATGCAGACTATGTTGATGGGCGCATGTTGACTAAACATTGTGCTTTCCATGGCTCGGAAAGCAGATACCTCCGTAGGATACTCTGCCAAAATATTGAACCTAACCGCGTTTGGGGAAGGCTATACAAAAGGGAAGTGTTGGAGAAACTCCCCGATATGTTTTTCGCCGGTATAGACTATTCTGAAGATTTCTGTGCGACGTCCCGACTTGCTGCGCTTGCAACTAGAACGTGGACGGATGAGGTAGTATACCTTTATCGCCGCGACAACGTTGCGTCTTATACCGCGGTGCCAAGTCGACGCAACAATATTTCATATCTTGAAGCAAACAACAAAGTGCTTCAGTTCTACCGACGCAGAGGGCATCTGCCTATGTCTCTTGAAATAGGATTGCTTAATGTATACCGGCAAAAAGCGTTATTGGCAACAGTGAATTCTGAAGAAATAGACGCACATTTGCGTTATGTGCCAGAACATTACCGTGCCCGTTTGTTATATGCCTTGCTGCGTGGCAAACATACACATGCACTTGGTGATTGGCTTTACCGCGTCTTTCGGATATTTTGTTGTTAATCGGCATGAGGATGATGCGGCTTAAGCAAGATAAGCAAAGCCGAAGTATAGTCGTTAGCCATTTTGCTATTGATGAAAACAGGGAAAGGGACGACTCCCGTCGTCCCTTTCCTAAGAGAAAAACTTTACCTATGATCTATTTTTATTTAACGAATTGATGTATAAAATATATTCAATCGTATGTGTTATTCCTAATAATCTTTTTACCTTAAAATTCTGACCTGTTGATAAACAAACTTTTATCTATGAGAAAACTTTACTAACTAATCTTTCGTGAAGCATTATTGCTTCCGTATATTTTTTATTCCTTTCATTGTTGCGGCGGCCGATAGAACTTTTTTCGGCCCTTTCGGCCGCCTTGGTTGATTATTTTTTATTTCCAAATTAGTAACAAAAAGTTGCGCTTATTGTTTTTCCTGCGCTTAATAACTGATAGTTCTTTTTCTGTTTTCTTTTAATCTTTTCTTAGTAATCTTTTCCTTTTGTTTTTATCTTCCTTCAAATAGCTTTAGTGTTTAGAGGGATTTTGTTCCCCGATGAGTATCTTTTCTATTTATAGCTTTAGCGGTTAAACTTTATCTTTGTCTTTCTGTATCTTTTTCTTCTTAATGATTTGATTCATATCCTTATGTTTTTTAGTCGTTAATGCTTTAGTGTCTTATTGCTTTAGTGTTTCCGAATCTTTTATTGTTCTGTTCTTAACTACTGCAAAGATAGTGTATTTTTCTTTTATACCAAACGTTTTGAAAAAAAAATATCCGTTTTTGGATAAAATTTCTAGTTTTCTATGTTCTTTGTCGCGCTTTAACGTGAGTGTACCTTATATTATATATAAAGAAGCGCCCAATCATATATTGTTTTAGCGACTGACTAATGCGCTTTTCTGAGAGAAATTATTGTGATTGTTTGGCGGGTTTACGATTCATTTGATTACGACATTTGTTCTTTGATAAGTTTAAATAAAACACAATTATTTCGGGCTTACGATTTTTTGTGCTATTTTTGCAAAAACATCTAGATGATGTGTCTCGATAAAAATACCTCTTTGAAGGCGTAATGTTTAGGATAAAGAAATTAGATATATTCATATCAAGGCAGTTCGGCCTATTGTTCGTGGGAACATTCTTCATATGTCAGTTTGTGCTTATGATGCAGTTTCTGTGGAAATACGTGGACGAACTTATAGGTAAAGGCCTGTCTATGGAAGTGTTGGCGCAGTTCTTTTGGTATATGAGCCTTATACTTGTGCCTCAGGCCTTTCCACTAGCAATCCTTCTTTCATCGCTTATCACCTTTGGTAATCTTGGTGAAAGTTCAGAACTGACGGCAATCAAGGCTGCCGGTATTTCGCTCATACAGGCGTTTCGTTCACTTATTGTTATAACTCTTATTATAAGTGGCGTGTCATTCTATTTTCAGGATGTTGTTGCCCCAAGCGCCAACATGCAGTTTGCACAATTGTTGATGTCGATGAAACAGAAAAGCCCCGAGTTGGAAATTCCAGAAGGAGTATTCTATGATGGGATACCAAACTGCAACCTGTATGTACAGAAAAAAAACATGGAGACAGGCAAACTCTATGGAATAATGATATACAGGATGACCGATAGCTTTGAAGATGCGGCAATAATTCTTGCTGATTCGGGAATGCTTCAGTCAACGGCTGAGAAAAAGCATCTTGTGTTAACGCTTAATAGCGGCGAATGGTTTGAGAACATGAAATCAACAGATGTGACAGGCAGTGCTAATGTTCCTTATCGTCGGGAAACTTTCGCATCAAAAAAGATTGTTCTTGATTTCGACAACGACTTCAATTTGGCTGATGCAAGTTCGCTCTCAAACAATGCTAAGGCAAAGAGCATTGCTAAAATACGGCATGACATGGACTCCATAAGTCACGATTATGATTCGATAGGGCGCAATTTCTATCTTGATTACAAAATGATGCGTTATGGAAGTGGTAAGCTTTCGCAAGCTGATTCACTTAAGTTGCTGCGCAAAGGACTTGCAACGACACTTAACGTTAAGGAGAAATACGAAAAACTTTCTGCCGATAAAAAACTGGCAGCAGTAAACAGTGCAATGCGCGACGTGCAGAATATTGTGCAGAACATGGAATTCAAGGCAATGATAACATCCGATGGCGATAAACTCCTGCGGCAGCATCGCATAGAGGAGATAAACAAATTTACGTTGGCGTTGTCTTGTATAATATTCTTCTTTATCGGTGCACCATTGGGCGCGATAATTCGTAAAGGCGGATTGGGAGTACCCGTGATTATCTCCGTGCTAGTGTTTATTGTCTATTATATCTTTGACAACACTGGCTACCGAATGGCGCGAGGGGGAATGTGGGCTGTTTGGTTCGGAAAGAGTATTTCGACAGCAGTTCTTACGCCATTGGCGATATTCTTTACATATAAGGCAAACAACGACTCTGTCGTTTTCAACGTTGATGCTTACCGCATTGTTATAATGAAAATGCTCGGAATGCGTACCAAGCGTACAATATCCATGAAAAATGTGATTATTGATGCGCCGAATTATATTAAAGATGCATGTCAGCTTGAGCGGATAACAACAGAGGCCACAGCATACGAAAAGGCACATAGACTGAAATCACCGCCAAATTTCATAAATGTCTTCTTCAAATATCAGCCAGACCATGACGTTGAGCATATCGTGGAGATTTTGGAACGGACAGTGGAAAATCTTTCCAACTCGCGTGATAGAGTGATAATCAATAACCTTAACGAGTATCCAATTATCATGTCGAAAGCCCATACCCGGCCTTTTGAACGTAGATGGATGAATGTTCTAGCGGCAATCGTAGTTCCGGCTGGCTTGTTCTTCTATTTCCGAATGTGGCGTTTTAGGCTGCGGTTAATGCGTGACTTACGGCAGACGGTGAAAACTAACAACGTAATTGTTGAAAGGATAAAGAAGATGAATAGCTGACGGAAACAGAGAAAAAGTTTCTACTTAATAAATATAAACACGTTAATAAACAACAATGGAGAAATTTAAGCTTAATACAGTTGAAGAGGCTGTTGCCGACTTCAAAGAAGGCAAGTTCGTAATCGTAGTTGACGATGAAGACCGCGAAAACGAAGGCGACTTAATTATCGCTGCCGAGAAGATTGACGCAGAGAAAGTTAACTTCATGTTGAAACATGCACGCGGGGTGCTGTGTGCGCCTATTACAATCTCACGGTGTCAGGAACTGGATTTGCCGCATCAAGTAACGGACAATACCTCCATGCTTGGCACACCATTCACTGTAACCATAGATAAACTTGAAGGATGTTCAACTGGTGTGTCTGCGCACGATCGGGCTGAAACAATAAAGGCTTTGGCTGATCCAAATTCCAAGCCTTCAACATTTGGACGTCCAGGCCATGTTAATCCACTATATGCACAAGACAATGGGGTGTTGAGACGCAGTGGACACACTGAAGCCGCCATAGACCTTTGCAATATGTCAGGATTATATCCTGCAGGTGCATTGATGGAAATAATGAACGAAGACGGAACGATGGCGCGTTTGCCACAATTGTTGGAATTTGGCGAGAAGTATGATATAAAAACTATATCAATAAAAGATATGATTGCCTACCGCCTTACTCATGAAATGCTTGTGGAAAAAGGTGAAGAAGTTGATATGCCAACCAAATTCGGACATTTTAGACTTATCCCCTTCCGACAGACGAGTAACGGTCTTGAACATATTGCTCTTATCAAAGGGCAATGGGAAAAGGATGAACCTGTGCTTGTGCGTGTTCATTCTTCTTGTGCAACTGGTGATATCCTTGGTAGTATGCGTTGTGACTGTGGAGAACAACTTCACAAATCAATGGAAATGGTGGAAAAAGAAGGAAAGGGAGTTGTCGTTTACATGCAACAGGAAGGACGAGGCATTGGCCTTATGAACAAAATTGCAGCCTATAAACTACAAGAAAAAGGATTGGATACGGTTGAAGCTAATGTTCATTTGGGATTCAAACCGGATGAGCGTGACTATGGCTGCGGTGCACAGATACTGCGCGAGCTTGGTGTTACTAAGATGCGTCTCATGACGAACAATCCGACTAAGCGGGTGGGGCTTGAAGCCTATGGCCTTGAAATCGTTGAAAATGTACCGATGGAAATTGCTCCGAATAAGTATGACCTCAAGTATCTGCAGACAAAGAAGGAACGTATGGGGCATAATTTGCATCTCTAGGAAAGAGCGTATTTGAGATGTGTTAATAGTAAAAATAAATAGCAAAAAATAGTATATAGCAAAGGCTGTCCTTCATAAGGATGGCTTTTGTTATAATATAAAGAATTCAATATTGATGCACTTATTTAATAAATATTATATCCCAATGCGCAAATATTCATAAAATTAAAACCTTTATTATTCGTTAAAGACAAGAAAATGCTATACTTTTGCAACTAAAAATAATACTAACGCTACTATGACACAATTATCAAACCGTCTTAATAGGCTTGCTCCATCTGCAACACTTGCCATGTCGCAGAAAAGTGGAGAGATGAAGGCTCAGGGCATCGATGTAATAAACATGAGCGTAGGGGAACCTGACTTCAATACCCCAGAACATATCAAGGCGGCTGCAAAAAAGGCTGTAGATGACAACTTCTCAAGATATTCACCAGTTCCAGGCTATATAGAATTGAGAAAAGCTATAGTCGCAAAGCTACAGAGCGAAAATGGCTTGTGTTATACAACAAACGAGGTGCTTGTGTCAAATGGTGCAAAACAGAGCGTTTGTAATACAGTAATGGCTCTCGTAAATGAAGGCGAGGAAGTAATTATTCCTGCACCTTATTGGGTAAGTTATCCCCAAATGGTTAAACTTGCTGGCGGAATACCTGTTATCGTAGAGGCGGGATTTGAACAAAATTTTAAAATTACAGCAGAACAACTTGAGCAGGCGATAACTCCAAAAACGAGAATGCTTATCCTTTGCTCCCCAAGCAATCCTACAGGAAGCGTTTACTCTTCAGAGGAACTTGCTGCATTGGCTGAGGTGATAAAACGACATGAAGGATTGTATGTTTTGGCTGATGAAATTTATGAGCACATTAATTATATAGGTAAACATAACAGTATTGCACATGTTGCAGGAATGAAAGAACGCACAATAATAGTGAATGGCGTTTCTAAAGCATATGCAATGACAGGTTGGCGAATCGGTTTTATTGCAGCTCCAGAATGGATAGTAAAAGGATGTAATAAACTACAGGGACAATACACTAGCGGACCTTGTTCGGTAAGCCAAAAAGCAGCAGAGGCAGCCTATACCACATCGCAAGAATGTGTTGAAACAATGCGTAAAGCCTTTGAACGTCGCCGCGATTTGATTGTTGCTTTGGCAAAAGAGATTCCAGGACTTGAGGTTAACAAACCTGAGGGGGCATTTTATCTCTTCCCGAAATGTAGTAGCTTTTTCGGAAAAAGTTATAATGGATTAACGATAAATAATTCTACTGATTTTGCAATGTTCCTACTAGAACAAGGGCATGTGGCAACTGTTGGCGGTGATGCCTTTGGTGATCCTGCTTGTTTCCGTATGAGTTATGCTACGAGTGATGATAATATACGTGAAGCAATGAGACGTATAAAGGAAACTCTTGCTTTGCTTAAATAAGCAAGATGTAGATGGTAGAAGTGGTATGTTGGGTGCGAAAAATAGATATTTATAGTTTAAATAAAGGTCGATTTAATGACTTTGTACTGAAAAAATCACTTGCGGTTGTTAAAAATACATTAACAAATACTTAAAGTATACATTTAATTAGTATCTTTGCAACACGTTGTGAACCTGAAATCTAATTTTCGATCTAATAGACTACTTTGACAAGAAAGTAAAAACAACTAATCGAATTACAATAACTTAAATTTATTAATAACTTAATTAAATCAAAAACAATTATGGCAAATTCACAGAAAGCAGCTCCTGCTAAGGCAAAGAAGCAGGGCTTCCAGGGTGTTCGCGCAGCGATTTGGATCATTGTACTCTGCTTTATAGCAGGTGTATGTTTCTATGAGTTCGTACTCGGTAACCCAGGAAACTTCCAAGGTGGCGACAATGCTAATGCTCCTCTTCCAGGAAATCTTCTCGGAACTATCTATAAGGGTGGTATCGTCGTTCCTGTAATTATTACTCTTCTTTTCACTGTTATTGCACTTTCGGTAGAACGTGCATTGGCATTGAGCACAGCTAATGGAAAGAGCAGCCTTACAAAGTTTGTTGCTAATGTTAAGGACGCAGTAAAGGCTGGTGATATGGTTAAGGCTCAGCAGCTTTGCGACAAGCAGCAGGGTGTTGTTGGTAACGTTGTTACCGCTTCTCTTAAGACATATGCAGAGATGGAAAGTACTTCAGGCTTGAAGAAAGAACAGAAAGTCGCAAAAATACAGCAGGCTCACGAAGAGGCAGTTCAGCTCGAAATGCCTACTCTTCAGATGAATATGCCTATTCTTGCAACTCTCGTAACACTTGGTACTCTTACCGCTTTGTTCGGAACCGTTGTCGGAATGATCAAGTCATTTGCTGCTTTGGCAGCAGGTGGTGGTGGTGACTCTCTTGAGCTCTCTACTGGTATTTCTGAGGCCCTTGTCAACACTGCTTCTGGTATCTTGACTTCATGGTGCGCCGTTGTTGCTTATAACTACTACTCAAACAAGATCGATAAGCTTACTTACGCTCTTGACGAGGTTGGTTACACTATCGCAAAGACATACGAAGCTAACCATACAGAAGAGGCTTAATCTTTATTACTAACCCTTTAAACTTTTATTACTATGGGTAAGATAAAGATTAAGAAAGCCGATGTCTGGATTGACATGACCCCGATGTCTGACGTTATGGTCCTTCTGCTTACTTTCTTTATGTTGACTTCAACGTTCGTAAAGAATGAGGCAGTTAAGGTAAATGCGCCAGGTTCAGTGTCAGAAGTCAAAGTTCCAGAAACAGAAGTACTGCAAATCTTGGTTGATAAGGATGGTAAAATATTTATTGGCCTTGATAAACCGGGATATATGCAGGAAATGTTAGACGGGTTCAAACAAAGGTTTAGTAACTTGACGCTTTCTGCAAAACAGGATGCAAATTTCAAGGCTCTAGCTTCTTTTGGTGCCCCGATGACAAAAATGTCTGACGTGCTCAAGCATGAAGCATCTGATATCAACAACATTCAGAAGGAAATGGGTATTCCTACAGACTCTATTAATGGAGGAATGAGCGAATTCCAATGTTGGGTTGATGCAGCACGTAATGCTTCTTTTGGCGACAATATGAAGATCGCGATTAAAGCAGATGCTGCAACACCTTATAAGGTTGTGAAAAAGATGATGTCAGAACTTCAGGATATGAGTGAGAATCGTTATTATCTAATCACTACTTTAAAGAAGGAGGCTGAATAATATGGCAAAGAAAAAAGGATCAAGACAGAAAAAGGTCCAAACTCGCGTCGATTTCACCCCTATGGTGGACATGATGATGCTTCTTATTACCTTCTTCATGCTCTGTACTTCTCTGAGTAAGCCTCAGTCTATGCAGCTGACAATGCCTAGTAACGACCAAAATGTAAATGATAATGATCGTTCTGCAACAAAGGCTTCTCAGACATTGACACTCTATTTGGCTGGTAATGATCAGATTTATCACGTTGATGGTATCGTTCAGTATGATAATCCATCTTGTCTTAAGAAGACGACATGGGGCGCTGACGGTATTCGTAGCGTTCTGATTAATCATAAAACGGAAGAGGGATATACTCCTGTTAAGAATATCATGGCGGCTAAGAAACTACTTGATTCTGAGCGCGCAAAAGATAAGAGTATGCCAGATTCTGTTTACAACCAGAAGCTTGACAAGATTAAGAAAGGTGATTTGGAGACCGGTAAAGTACCAGCTCTGACCATCATCATCAAGGCTATGGACACTGCTTCATATAAAAACCTTGTAGATGCTCTCGATGAAATGCAGATTTGTGCAATAGGTAAGTACGTTATCGACAAGATTAACGATGATGACCTGCGTCTTCTGAACGCGGCTCATGTTAAGTAATCATTGTCAGGTAATTTGTTAAATGTTTAAAGAATAGACAAAATGGCAAAGATTGATCTTATATCAAATGAATGGGCTGATATAGTCTTTGAAAACCGCAATAAGGTCTATGGTGCTTACCAACTGCGCAGAACAACAGGTAAACGTAACATCTGGTCTATGGTGTTTGTAGCCGCTGTTGCTGCAGTAGCATATGTAGGTCTTGCTGCATACAATTCGTATCAGGAGGCTCAAAAGGCTAAGTTTGAGGCAGAAATGGAAGCTTCTCTTTTGGAGGCCAAGAAAGAAGCTAAGGTTGAAAAGAAGACAGAAGCTCCTAAGATTGAGAAAGTTCAGCAAGTAGAAAAAGTTAAGTCTTCTATTGCTTTCACTCCTCCTGTCATCAAGAAAGACTCTGAAGTTAAACCTGAAGAGGAAATGAAGACACAGGATGAATTGAAGGAGACCAAGACTGCTATTGGTGCTTTCGATGTAAAGGGTAATGATGAGGCTGGTGGTACAGTGCTTAAGGCTGTTGAGGAAATTGCTACTCCTGAACCTCCAAAACAGGATGAGGAGCAGAACAAGATCTTCGAAGTTGTAGAACAGCAGCCTTCATTCCCAAGTGGATCGGTTAACGGTTGGCTTAGTGAACACATTAAGTATCCCGTTGTGGCAGCTGAAAATGGTATCCAAGGACGTGTAGTAGTACAGTTCGTTGTTGAAAAAGACGGTTCTGTATCTCAGGTTAAGGTTGTTCGTGGCGTTGACCCATCTCTTGACAAAGAGGCTGTACGCGTTATCAGCAGCATGCCTAAATGGATTCCTGGTAAGCAGAATGGTGTATCTGTACGTTCAAGATTTACAGTTCCTGTAACATTCCGTCTGCAGTAATACACTATTACATAAATTATTTAAAAGAAGAGTAGGGAAATTCCTCAGAGAGGGTTACCTCTACTCTTCTTTTCTTTTCCTATTACTTTAATTTAAAAATATTGTGATTAAGGCACAATATGCAAGATATAAAATTATTCATATAGATATGAAGCGCACTACATTTACATCTTTGGCAATGATTATAGCATTATTGGTTTTCTTTGCATGTTCAGGGCAGAAGTCCAAGAATGCTCGAACGGATACGTATTCGTCTGGCACAATGACTTTAATGTGTGATGAGAGCTTCAATCCTATAGTAACGGAAGAATTAGCTGTATTCCACGCTATGTATCCTCAAGCAAAGGTAACAGCGCAGTACACAAACGAGATTGATGCGTTTAATGCATTGCTTAAACAACAGACGCATCTGATAATTACCGCTCGTAATTTTTCCCAAAAGCAACTTGATTATTTCAAGTCGTTGAAAATCCAGCCCCGTTATTTTCCATTGGGATATGATGGTTTGGCATTTATTATAAATACGAATAATGTTGATTCCTGCATAACCGTGACTGACATCAAGCGTATACTCTCAGGTAAGGCTACGGACTGGAACCAAATCAATGCTGGCTCAAAATTAGGAACGATTGATGTTGTATTTGACAATAAGCAATCTGCGGCTGTTCGTTGGGCTGTTGATTCAATTCTTGGAGGCAAACCCATAAACAGTCCAAACATCTCAGCAGTAAAGACGAGTGCTGAGGTTATCAGTTACGTTGAGAAGACACCTAATGCAATAGGAATTATTGGCAGTAACTGGCTCAATGACAAGCGTGATACAACAAATATAACATTTAAAAAGAATATCACAGTCATGTCGGTATGCCAGATGCAGAAAGCAACGCCAATGAATAGTTGGAAGCCGTACCAGTTATATTTGCTTGATGGGCGTTATCCTTTCGCACGCACAGTATACGCTTTATTGGCAGACCCTTTCCATGGTCTGCCTGTAGGGTTGGCCAATTTTATGCAGTCGCCGCAGGGACAGAAAATAATACTTAAGTCAGCACTTCTTCCTTACCGTGGTGACCTTGAATGGAGAAGTGTTCAAGTAAGTAACGATTAGCTTCTTTAAGTACATAAAAATCACAGTTTTTTAGGTTGTATGCTTTGAATATAACTATTTTCGTACTTAATTACTGAGAACTTCTAAAATGTTCAAGTATAAAAGTTACTTAATATTTACATTTTCAAGGCAATTTATTTAGCCGAAAAGACTTACTTAAATTAAAAAACGATTATCTTTGCAAGGATAATAACAATGATTAGTTTGAGTTTACTATGCAGCAATGTTTTGCGACTAATCTAGTTGACGGCAAATTTTAAACAAACAAGAAAACAAACGAATTATGAAAGCGATAAAATATTTATTTATTGGAGCCCTGATGACAGCAGTCAGTGGCTCTGCAATGGCTCAGTCTACGGTTAAAGATGCCGTAACCGCCATAAAGACAAACAAAGACAAGGCAGCCGTAACGGCAATTGTTAAGGCTGTTGTTAAAGAGAACAAAAAAGATGTGAAAGCACTTGCAGCAATAGGTCGTGCTTATCTTGATGTAAAGGATACAGCCAATACGCGCAAGTATGCAGAGATGGCAGTACAACTCACGGATAAAGCCAAAAGCGGTAAGGTGGGTGACGGATACATCCTTTTAGGTGACCTCGCATATTTCAATGATGATCCAGGAACAGCTGCGCAGAAATATGAAGCAGCGACATACGCAGAACCTAACAATATTGCAGCCTATGTAAAGTATGCCCGTGTGATGCGTGGCGTATCTCCTGATATGGCAGTAGGTCAGCTAGAGAAAGTGCGTACTCTTGATCCTAGCTATCCAGTTGATGCCGAGGCAGCTCACATCTATTATGAGGCAGCCAAGAAAAACGGAAGCTACATGCAGAAGGTGCTTGATTATTATGGAAAGGTTTCTCCTGCAACCCTATATGCACATGAGCCAAGCTATCTTACGGAGTATGCTCTTGCAGCTTTCGCAAACCAAAAGAATGAAAAATCAAAGGAACTTGCAGTTTATGGCCTTACACAGAATGCGCGCAATGCCGGCTATAACCGTCTTGCCCTTTATAATTCTTATGAGCTGAAGCAATATGACGAGGCAGCAAAATATGTAGATGCGTTGTTCAACAAGAGCGATTCAGTGGAGCTTACAACCAATGACTATAAGTTTGCGGGATTGACCTTTAGTGCTCTCAAGCAGTATGACACAGCTATCAGCTATTATGACAAGCAGCTTGCAGCAAGTACTGACGACAATCAGAAGGCAAACGTGTTGAAAGACCTTTCTGATGCCTACAAGGCAAAGGGTGATTTCGCTACATCTCTTGCAAAATATGAGGAGTATCTCAAGGTTAACCCTAAAGTCGGCATTAACGATTATAACGGCCTTGCAAATATCTACCGCAACCAAGCAGCCAATCAGACAGGTGCAGCTCAGCAGGAAAGTGTAGACAAAGCTGTTGCAATTTACAATCAAATGATAGAGAAGTATCCAAGTAACGCAGACTTCTGCAACTTCATGGCTGCTCGTACTATAGGTATTACCGACCCAACTCAGACAAAGGGTGCAGCACGTCCTTACTATGATAAGCTTGCACAGATAATAGAAACCAATGGTGTAAAGACAGATGCAGACAAGGCTCGCTTGACAGAAGCTTACACATATTTAGGAATCTATTATTATAAGATTAAGAATGACTCTGCAAGTGCAAAGCCTTATTTTGAGAAACTCATCCAGATAGATCCAGAGAACCCGACAGCAAAGCAGGTTCTTGAAACATACAAATAATTTAGGAATATATAGTTCTGAATACAGGTCCGCAACGTTATTCTGTTATCGTTGCGGACTTTCTGTTTAAACCCCGTGGCGTTCTTTTTAAAACCCCACGGACTTCTTGTTAAAAACTAGTACCGATTATATGGAATATCTTCCAAAAGATCCCGCAATACTTGTTTCCAGCATAAATATGCTCCTGCGTGACGAAGAATATGATTCTTTGGAGCAGTTGTGTTACGCCTTTGGGCGTGATGCAGAAGAGGTAAAGTCTTATCTCCAAACATATGGATATGTTTATAGTGAGAGCCAAAAGCAGATGCGTCCAAAGGGATATGACGACGAGTGCTGAAGGAAAATCACTCTTCCATACATTATTCTAAAAATGCAATTTATAGATTTAAAATGATACCACGCGAAAGTATAGAAACCGCTTATTGTTTCTTGCATCAGAAGGAGCGCGTTTATGCTCATTCTGGTATGGAGTGGCAACGCGAAGACATAGAATATGCCGTATCGTCTTTTGTTGATGAAATGAATCATGAGCTTTATTCAAAGCTTTCTGAAGAAAGAACAGATTTTCTTTGTTCCCACAACACATTCCATGAAGACATGCTTCATGCTCTTGGCTTGTTGGAACAAATGATGCAATAGGCTTTGAAATGACGATAAGCCTGTTGTGATGTCCGAAATTTTTGTGACGATATTGTTTATCACACCAAAAAGGGATTCGATTCAAGAAGCCATCTAAATATAATTGCTTAACTTTGCATTGATGAAAGCGAACAGGCAACGCAGAATATCGGCAACTTTTTTATTGGCAGTCATACTGTCAATGCAGTTTGCCATATCGTTTCATCATCATGAATACATAGCTCCACAGGTTGAAACATGTAGCGATTGCCAACATCATGTGCATCATGCGGGGCACTTTACCGCCCAAACGGTACACTTGCACGACTGTCTTCTATGCCAGTTGCATACGCTTCTTGCTGTTTTACCCTCTGGGGTACAGGCTAAAGTAGTATGCACAACAATTGATAAGGCATACACATGCGACATCGTTGCTTGGGTAAACGCAATAAGCGGTGTTTCTTCTCCCCGTGCTCCTCCTTGTATTTAAGCGCATAATATTATCTTTTTGGTATTGTGTGCCAACGTTTTTGAAGGATAGACTGAAGTAATATTGTCTATCCATGATAGACGTATGTTTTTTTACAAGGAATTTATTTAATGAAAGAGACAATATATTTTTTATTGCTGGCGAGTTTTAGTCCGCTGGCAACAGCCCATGCTATGGGCTTAGGGGGAGACTTTTCCGTAGTAGAGAATGAAAAATCAGCAAATGATTCGACGTTACACCAACCTATGACCGAATCATCCGTAAAGCTTGACGAAGTATTGGTGACAAGCTTTGTTGGCAATCAGAGCCTTTCGCAGTCGCCAGCTCCAGTAAACGTAATCTCGTCGCGTCAATTGGAAGCTCGCCCATCTTCAAACATTATTGATGCAATATCACATCAGCCCGGTATATCCCAAGTAACTACCGGTAGTGGAATATCTAAACCAGTAATTCGCGGACTTGGCTATAACCGCGTACTTGTTGTAAGCGACGGCGTACGGCAAGAAGGGCAGCAATGGGGCGATGAACACGGAATAGAAATAGACCAACATTCAGTTAATTCCGTGGAAATCGTAAAAGGACCCGCCAGTCTTCGTTACGGTTCTGATGCCATGGCTGGGGCAATTGTATTCCGCAGCTCACCCGTCTTGTTTGATGGAGAGACAAAATTCAATATTCAGTCAGGCTATCAAACCAACAACGGACTTTTTGACTATTCGCTGAACGTACAGGGCAACCATAGAGGTTTTGTGTGGAATACGCTCTATAGTGGAAAGTTCGCCCATGATTATAAGAACCGTTATGATGGATATGTGGCAGGATCAGGATACCGTGAGCAGAGCTTCTCGCAGATGTTGGGGCTAAATCGTAATTGGGGCTATTCTCATCTTCTGCTTAGTCTTTATCATATTGCGCCAGGTATTGTTGAGGGACAAGAAACGGGCGGCGTGGGATATGGCTTATCTGCGCCTTATCAGAAGATTCTTCACGGTAAGGTTGTTTCAGACAATTCTTTCCGCCTTGGTTCAGGTTCGCTAAAAGCCATAATCGGATATCAGCGAAACACCCGTAAGGAGTTTGAGAAAGAGGATTCCATTACCGAGTGTGGATTGAATCTATTGCTACATACGCTTACCTATGATGTGCATTATGATTGGCAACAGTCTGGGGCATGGCAGTTTTCAGCAGGTGTAAACGGCATGTTGCAGCGGTCTGAAAATTCAGGAACTGAGTATATCATTCCTGATTATCATTTGTTTGACTTTGGCTTATATGCGATGGCAAGCAAAAAACTTGGTCGATGGAATCTTAGTGGCGGTGTGCGTTATGACCGTAGGCGGCTTCATAGTATAGCATTGCCAGACGAAGATAGCGAAACGGGGCAAATGCGTTTCGATGAATTTAGGCGTACATTCCAAGGAGTGTCGGGAAGTGTAGGAGCAACTTGCCAGTTAGCAGAAGGACTGAACATGAAACTGAACCTATCGCACGGATTTCGTGCTCCAAACATAAGTGAGCTTGGTGCAAATGGAGTACATGAAGGGGCACAACTGTACCAAAAAGGTAATAGTAGCCTAAAGCCAGAAACCAGTTGGCAGTTGGATTTCGGGCTTGATTACTCCACATCTATAGTTTATGCTCAAATGGCTCTTTTTGCAAACCGCATCGGTAACTATATCTTCAGCGGACGTTTAGCCGATGAAGCGGGAGCGCCTGTAATGTCAGACGGTTTACCTGTATATCAATATGCCTCAGGCGATGCACGTATCTTGGGCGGAGAGTTGTCTGTGGATATTCATCCCACGGAACATCTGCATGTGGGTAATAGCTTTTCTTATGTAAATTCCATACAACTCCATCAGCATAGTGCGGCAAAGCATTTGCCTTTTACTCCAGCCCCACGATGGAACGCTGATGTAAAATACGAATTTGTGTGCCGAGGCCGCACGTTTGACAATCTGTATGTGAAATTAGCTATGGAATGTAATTTCAGACAGAATTGTTTTTATGCCGAGAACGCTACAGAAACCGCAACCCCGTCTTATACATTGTTTCATGCGTATGCCGGCACAGACGTTCGTTGGCATGGAAAGCGTATACTTTCATTGTATCTGTCGTGTGAGAATATTTTTGACCGTGCTTACCAAAACCATTTAAGCCGCTTGAAATATCTTGGCGAAAATCCTGTTACCGGGCGTCAAGGTGTCTATAATATGGGGCGTAATATTGCTTTTAGAGTTGTTGTTCCCATTTCCTTAGGGGCTGCATCTTATTGATTTCCATCGGTTAGGGGGATGTTTATCTCCTAAAGTGATACGCCCCGCTTGCGAAATATTGCGCAGGCGGGGCGTATAATTAGAGGGATATAATATGTAATCCGCTTTAGATTACTGTTCCTTTTTCCAAAGTTTTGTCATGTCTTCCAGTGTCTTTCCTTTTGTCTCAGGCACAAGCTTCCATACGAATATTGCAGCGATGATACATATTGCACCGTATAGACCGTATGTAAACCAATGACCGAAATCGTCACCCTCAGTGAGATGCATGTTGAACATCGGAACGAAGGAAGAGCTTACGATGAAATTGAAAACCCATTGGAATGCCACTGCAATGGCAACGGCTGCACCACGTATGGTATTCGGGAATAGCTCAGCGATGAGAACCCATGCAATCGGTCCCCATGAGAACATGAAGCTTGCGCTATATATCATTATGCAAATCATGGTAATCGTGCCCAATGCGGGATTTCCGAATGTGAAAGCAACACCAAGTGCACCGATTGCCATACCGACAGAACCATATATGAGCAATGGCTTGCGGCCAAGTTTCTCAACTGTGAACACTGCGATAAGCGTAAACGATATGTTCACGACACCCATTATTACCGTCTGTACCATAGGGTTGTCCATTCCCATGTCCTGGAAGATACGTGGAGCGTAGTATAGAACGGCATTTATACCTACAGCCTGCTGGAATACAGAAAGCATGATGCCGACAAAGAGGCACATGAAGCCGTAAGACATGATTTTCTCCGTCTTTACGGTGATTGTATTCTTGATGTCATCGATGATATGGCGTGCCTCAGTAGCTCCATTTATCTTGGAGAGTATGCCGAAAGCCTTAGTGTCTTGGCCAACCATAACGAGATAGCGCGGTGTTTCGGGCACGAAGCAGATAAGTACTGTAAACAAGCCAGCTGGTACCATCTCACTGCCGAACATGTAACGCCACCCTGTTTCTATCGTCCATTGCGATTCGGTAAGGTTGACGATGGCCCCGCTTACAGCATCGTAAATAGGGTTGGCATGTGAACCGAGAATGATGAAATTGACGAAATAAACTACTAACTGTCCAAAGATAATTGCGAACTGATTCCAGCTTACAAGCATCCCTCGAATGTTGCTAGGGGCAACTTCACCGATATACATCGGGCATATAGCCGACGCCATGCCCACTCCAATACCGCCGAGGATACGATAGAAATTGAATACGACGAGCAGTGTCCAGTTAGCATCGCCTTGAGGCAGGATGTAAGTTTCCGGCTCCATAGACCCCCATGCGGAGAGGAAAAAGCAGACACCGGCAAAGATTAGTGAACGCTTGCGTCCTATTTTGCTTGCGAAAACACCAGACAACGCACTTCCGATGATACATCCAATGAGTGCACTTGAAGACGTGAAGCCATGCATAAAATCGCTGTATTCAAAATCCTGTGCCCCTTTGAAGAAAGCTTGTAGCCCCTTTTCTGCTCCAGAAATTACTGCCGTGTCATATCCGAAGAGCAAACCGCCTAAAACGGCAACCATTACGATTGAAATAAGATATGCTTTGCTACCCTTGTCGGAAGCAGGCGTACTTGTTGTAGTTTGTTCCATTGTTGTTTTTCTTTTTTATTTAGGTTAGTATTATTTCCCACAGAGTTCTAGCCACGTTATCTTTAATCGCTAAACCAAATAGCATGGCTATTATTTAAAAGCAAAGGTAACACTTATTGTCGAAAACGTGAACACCAGTTTTTGTCTTTTACGGAAAAATAACTGGCAAAAGAGCTTATTCCACATCTTTCGGCATTTTTTCCACCTCAAAAACAACATGGTTGCGCCCTTTTTGCATTGCAGATAAAATTAAAATCGATATTTTTGCGTAAATTTGCATCCATGCAATGTTGCGTAGCATAAAGACTTGTGAACAGGGCGTTGCACAGAACAGGAACAGAAGCAGATGAAATTTAAGGAAGTAATAGGTCAGGAAGAAGCGAAACGACGTTTGCTGCAACTAGTGGCAGAACATCGTGTGCCTCATGCCATGATGCTTTGTGGTCCTGCGGGGTGCGGAAAAATGGCATTGGCATTGGCTTTTGCCTCATTCCTTTTGGGAGAATACGATGAAACCGACCCGTTGCAAGTCGAAGCGGTAAAGTGCTTGCCGCAAATGCAGCCAGAACGTCGTCGCAATGCCGTGGCAATGCTTCACAAGTGGTCTCACCCTGATCTGCTTTTCTCATATCCCGTGATAAGGCCGAAGAATACTGGTAATGAACACAAGATGCAGAGTGATGACTTTGCACGGGAATGGAACGAGATGTTGCTTAGTGGAGCTTATTTCTCTCTTGACCATTGGCTTTCTGCTATGGGAGCGGAAAATCAACAGGCCAGGATTGGAGTGGGGGAGAGCGAACTCCTCATACGAAAGCTTAGCATGAAGTCAAGTCAGGGCGGATATAAAGTCTGCATAATTTGGCTTCCCGAAAAAATGAATGGCGAATGTGCTAACAGTCTTCTCAAACTTATAGAGGAACCCCCATCACAAACCGTCTTCATAATGGTGTGCGAAGAACCAGGAAAACTGTTAGAGACAATACGTAGCCGTACACAACGTTTCGATATAAAGAAAATTCCCACCGAGATAATTGAACATGCTCTTGTTGAACAACGTTGTGTGGCTCCTGAAATGGCACGGCGAATAGCACGTGTGGCAGGAGGCAGTTGGTTGGCGGCAATGGCCGAGATGGATGCAGGAAACGAGAATCTATTGTTTCTCGACATGTTTATCCTGCTTATGCGCCGAGCTTACATGCGCGACATAAAAGACCTGAAGAAATGGAGCGAGCAGGCAGCGTCTTATGGGCGAGAACGCCAGAAACGCATGCTTGAATATTTCATACGGTTAGTCCGAGAGAATTTTATGTATAACTTCCACAATCCGGAGCTGAATTACATGACGGAGGACGAAGAGAAATTCTCAAAGAAATTTTCTCCCTTTATAAACGAGAATAACGTGGTGGAATTAGCGGAGCTTTTCGATCGGGGAATACGCGAGATCGGTCAAAATGCAAACGCAAAGATCGTTTTTTTCGATACTGCTCTAAAGACAATCATGCTTCTACTCTAATGTTTCAGCTAGAGTAGTGCAGACCAATATATATAACCCCAAATGTAGATTTTCAAGAACAATATGGACTTTAAAAATATGAAATTTACTGTCGGCGACGGATGCGCGCGCGGATTGTGCCGTAAAGGGTGCGGAAGGCAGAACCGACAGTTGAACACATACGATTGGCTTGCCGATGTTCCTGGCAATGCAGAAAGTACTGACCTTGTTGAGGTGCAGTTTAAAAATACCAGAAAAGGATATTATCATAATGTGAACGGGCTTGACCTTAAAAAAGGTGACATCGTTGCCGTAGAAGCCAGTCCCGGACATGATATTGGTGTAGTCACCCTTACAGGAAAACTCGTGAAGCTGCAGCTGAAGAAGGCAAACTTGAAGTCAATGGACGACATCAAGCGTGTATACCGTATAGCTAAGCCTGTAGACATAGACAAGTGTAAGGAGGCAAAAAGCCGCGAGCATGGTACGATGATACAGAGCCGCCAGATTGCCAAAGAGCTGAATCTGCAGATGAAAATAGGAGATGTGGAATATCAAGGCGATGGAAACAAGGCTATATTCTATTATATTGCCGACGAACGTGTTGATTTCCGACAACTGATAAAGGTGTTGGCAGAGACATTCCATGTGCGTATCGAGATGAAGCAGATTGGAGCACGACAAGAAGCCGGACGTATTGGGGGAACAGGCCCTTGTGGACGCGAACTTTGTTGTGCTACATGGATGAAGAATTTTGTTTCTGTCAGTACCGGTGCTGCACGTTTTCAGGATATATCGCTAAATCCGCAGAAATTGGCGGGCATGTGCGCAAAGCTCAAGTGCTGTCTTAACTATGAAGTTGACAATTATATGGAGGCAAGCCGCAAGATTCCTAGTCGTGAAGTTATACTTCAGACGCTTGACAGCGATTATTATCTGTTCAAGTCAGACATACTTGCTGGCATGGTGACATACTCTACCGACAAACGCTTGGCGGCTAACCTGGAAACAATCAGTGCGCAACGTGCTTTGGAGATTATCGAAATGAACAAGCGAGGCGAGAAGCCTGAAACTCTCAGTGACGGCGATGCTCCAAAAGACGAATCAAAGCAGGTGGATCTATTGGCTGGAGAAAGTCTGACACGTTTTGACAAAGCGAAGAAGAAGAAAAAAAATAAGTCGCACGGTCAGAAACCACAGAATGGTGAAGCTGTCCAGCAGGCACAAAATAAAGAGAATAAACAGGCTGATGAGGCCAATGAAGGAAGCGCTGGCGGTCAAAATAAATCAAAGCAGCACCAGCCTAAACAAAAACCTCAAGGCGAACCACGAAAACAGCGTGGCAATAGACCTCAGGGACGCTCAAACGAAAAGGTGGCCCAGGGGAATGACAACATATCGTCAGGCAATGTTCCCCAAGGTGCAAAAGGTGGAAAGTCAAATGATGGTAGGGCGAATGGTGCGGGCCAAAGTCGCAAGAATAACCGGCCGAGACCCCAAAACAGAAATTCACAGCAATCTAATGGTGAGTCAGAAACAGGGAAAGGCAATAAGAATTCCTAAGATGCGTGCAATGCAGATGCTGCAAGTCTGTGTTGTTGCCGTGTCTGTTTATTTGACAGTAGCGACACTTTTGTCATGTTCCTCAAACGTTGTCTACGCCTCTTACGAGCATTCGCCATTGTCGGGGTGGGAACGTAACGACACACTAGTGTTCAATGTTCCTGCCGTAACTGTTCCGTCAACCTATCGGCAACGGATAGGGTTGCGCATGACTGGTAGCTTTCCCTTTACAAGTCTTAGTCTTATTGTAGAACAGCGCATCTATCCTTCAGGTAAGGTTGTGGCCGACACGCTGAAATGCCCGGTTACAGATGAACGTGGCAATTTCCTCGGTGATGGTATCAGTGCGTTTCAGTATTCGTTCGAACTGAGGGAAATGGCTCTTAATGCAGGAGACTCCTTGCATGTAACTGTGCGTCACAATATGAAACGTGAGATATTGCCTGGAGTTTCAGATGTAGGTTTGATAATGGAAAGACAATAAAAAGTCAATATACAAGACAAAGGCATGCACGTTAAACATTATTTATGTTTCGGGTGCATGCCTTTATTTTTTTGTTGCTGTTATCTTTGTCTGGTTTGGTTTCTTGCCGCATCAAGTCTAAGGAATATGAAAAGCAAAATTGTAAATCCCCATAGCGACGAACCTCCATAACTGAAAAATGGCAGTGGAATACCGATTACAGGTGTCAGGCCCAATACCATACCAACGTTAATGAATACATGGAATAGGAAGATGCTTAGAACGCAATATCCGTAGATGCGACCGAATTTGAAGGGTTGGCGTTCAGCCATCTTTATCAGTCTTAATATAAGTGCAAGGAATAAGAGTAATACTGTTGCCGATCCCATGAAGCCTTCTTCCTCACCGACAGTGCAGAAGATGAAGTCGGTGTCTTGTTCAGGAACGAATTTAAGCTTAGTCTGTGTACCGTTCAGAAATCCTTTGCCTTTGAGACCACCAGAACCAATGGCAATTTCGCTTTGATGCACGTTATATCCGGCACCCCTCAAGTCTTCATCCAGTCCAAGTAAAACGTTGATTCTCACACGCTGGTGTGGTTCCATGACATTGTTGAGGACATAGCTTGCTGAATAGAAAAAGGCAACAGAGCCTAAAGTGAAGATGAGAATAAGAAAATAATTTCGTATTCTAGTGTATAGAACCCTATATAGGAAGTAAAGGACAATGGCTAAAGTTATTATCAACTGTACATAAACAATATTGAAAGGGATAACAAACTCTGCGAAGAGTATGGCAAGTAAAGTAATGCCTATGGCATATCCCATTATCTGCCACGCTTCTTTTTTGTTCTTGCAGTATATCCTGATCATTCCAGCAGCGAATATCTGCACCAGCAACAGGACTACAAACGGGCCTATCGGTGTAGGTGTTCCTTCAATCATAGTCTCGCCGTAGCGTATTCCTACAACGAAATATACAACCATGGCAACACCAGTAAACAGAATACTCCCAGGCATCCCTTCCCTATATAGCATAAGGAAAAACGAAAGATATACAAGGGCAGAACCAGTCTCTTTTTGTGCCACTATGAAAAGCATTGGCAATAGAATCACACCGCAAGCTGCAGTAAAATCTTTAAGACGGTGAATGTCAAAGCCGTATGTGCTCATAAGTTTTGCAACGGCAAGGGCTGTGGCGAATTTTGCGAATTCTGCCGGCTGCAGTCGCAGTGGTCCTAACACAAGCCATGAGCGCGAACCTTTGATTTCATGTGGGTTGAATATCGTTGCAAAAAGCAATAGTAGCAGAATTGCATATATGACGTAAGAGAAAGTGTCGTAGAATTTACTGTCGAGCATCAGGATAACAAAACCAAGTGCTATAGATGTTCCTATCCATACAATCTGCATGCCCGAGCGTGCGCCAAGGCTGAAAATATCGTTATCGCCGTAGGTGTAGCTTGCCCCACAGACGCTTACCCATCCACAAACGAGCAAGGCCACGTAGATGGCTATCGTCCACCAGTCAAGTGAACGTAATATGCTAGGTTGTTTATCTGTTGCTTGAACCATAAGATATATGTCGGTGTTGGAATACTTCTGCCTCTTTTTCAGATGCAGGCGAAAGCTTTCCGTTAATATACTGTTCCATCATTAGTCCGCCGATGGGAACGCCATAGTCTGCTCCCCATCCTCCGTTCTCTACATAGACGGCAATTGCAATCTTCGGGTTGTTCATAGGGGCGAAGCCCATGAAAACAGAATGGTCATGGCCTCTGTTCTGGGCTGTTCCCGTTTTTCCGCATGCTTCAAACGGCAGCCGTGACAACATTTTGCACGTACCGTCCATTGCTGATTTGCGCATTCCGGCTACAACTATTTCGTATGCTCGTCTGTTTGCCTTGGTGAAATGTTGTTCGCGGAATTCCGGTTTAAGCGGTTCTCCCTTGACCTTTTTGACCACATGCGGCGTATAGTAATACCCACGGTTGGCGATTGTTGCTCCAAGATTGGCAATCTGTAGTGGAGTAAGGTTCACCTCGCCTTGTCCAATGGAAATACTAATTACCGTTAGACCGTTCCATGAGCCGTGGTATGTTTTGTCATAAAACTGAGCATTAGGTATCAGACCACGTTTTTCTCCAGGAAGGTCTATGCCAAGCTTATATCCAAAGCCCATGCTTACCATGTAGTCGCGCCATATATTCATGGCATCTTGCACGGTTTTATACTTTCTTCTATTGCCCATCATGTAGTAAAGTCCCCAGCAAAAGAAGCCATTGCAGGATGTTCCTAAGGCCGGAACTATGCTGAGCGGGGCTGCATGCCCGTGGCAACCTACATGAAGACCGCGGTAAGAGAAGCCGTGGCTACATGGGAATGCAGTACCCGGTGTTATGATGCCTTCGGTTAAGAATGTGAGTCCTTGTGTTGTTTTGAACGTGGAGCCTGGCGGATACTGTCCCATTATGGAGCGGTTGAGCAAAGGACGATGGGGGTCCTTTATCAGAACATTATGCATCTTTCCACGTTGTCTTCCTGTCAGAAGGCGTGGATCATAACTTGGTGACGACACCATGCACAATACTTCGCCGGTGCTAGGCTCGATGGCAACGATACTGCCAATCTTTCCTTGCATGAGTCTTTCTCCAAGTGCTTGAAGCCGATAGTCAAGCCCTAGAGTTAAGTCTTTGCCTGCGATAGGCTTAGTGTCTAATTTTCCGTTTTGATAACTTCCCTGTATGCGTCCGTGCGCATCACGTAGCATTATATGTATGCCTTTTGTCCCACGAAGTTCTTTTTCATAATATTTCTCTATGCCGAGCTTGCCAATATAATCGCCAGGCTGATAGTATTTGTCTTCTTCAATGTCGGCTTCAGACACCTCGCTTACATCGCCTAATACATGTGCTGCATATGGAGACAAATATTGGCGTATGCTTCTCTTCTGAACGTAGAAGCCCGGAAAACGATAAATCTTTTCTTGGAAGACGCTATATTCGTTTGTTGGAAGCTGAGACATGAACAATTGTTGGGTGAAGCGGGAATATCCGGGATTTTTTGAACGATCCTTAATGTCATCCATCCTTTTAATGAAATATTCCTTGGTTATTCCCAAAGCCTGGCAGAAGGCTGCTGTGTCAAGCCTATTGCGTTCTTCGTTCATGATAACCATGATGTCGTAGGCATGCTGGTTATAGACTAGCAACTTGCCGTTGCGATCTGTTATGACACCGCGCGCAGGATATTCAATTTTTTTCAGAAAGGCATTACTATCGGCATTTTTCTTGTAGTCCTCACTCATAATTTGAAGAGTGAAGAGGCGTATAAGATAGACGCATATAATAGTTATGGCTACTCCGCCTATAACGTAACGCCTGTTTTCCAGTTCAAAATCCTTGTTCATGTCTTTCCTCTTTTTATTCTTCTAGCTTTAGTCTCTTCTAACGTTTTCTATAACAAGGACCAAAAGCATTGTCAATACAGAGCTACCAACTACGTTATATAGCCATTGTAAGGGGTTGAAAAAACTGAATGCCTCAAGACTGAAAAATGTAATACAGAATATGAATACGCATATTGATGCGTATGAAACGTATTTGCCAGGGCTTAACGTGCGGAAAGATGGTGTTACATCGTCTTGATTGTCGTGGGCAATAAAGAGATTAAGAATATATGGTTGTAATAAAGCTACAAGTGTCATGGATGATGCTGCTAGCCCAGGGGTGTTTGAAAATGTGTCAACACTCAGTCCCATGGCGAATCCCCATAAAAGTGTCGCCCAACGAGGGGAGAAACGGTTTATGCGTAGCAAAAGATATATGTATATTAGTGGGGTGGCGCACCCTAACAACTGAATATGGTTGAATACCAACACTTGGGTAAGTGCCAATATAACGAACATTATTGCTCTTTTTATTATATCAATGTTCATCGTCTCTCTCCTTAATTTTCCTTATTCTATTTTTTTTCGCAGTTCCCTGTCTATAAATTATTTTCTTGAGACTTGTTGTGGCTTTAGCGAATCTTGTGCAGCTTTCAACAAGATAGCTTTATCTTTCATTGTACTGTTGTCAATGACGCATACATGGCGTAGGTTGCCGAAATCCGTTGATAATTTTACTTGAACTCGGTATGAAAGGCCATCAGGTGAATTAAAAACGTGTAGAATCTTGCCAACCATAATTCCTGCAGGGAATATGGATGAATATCCGTTTGTTACAACATAGTCTCCAAGTGCGAATTTCGCATGTCTTGGTATGTCATCAACGTAGGCCAAGTCTGACGGGATGCTTTTCCAATGAAGGAAGCCGAAATATCCGCGCTTGCGGATTGTTACGCTTATATTTGATTTTGCATTTATTACAGGTAATACTATGGCATAGTGCGCGGAAGCCATATACACAACCCCCACGACTCCTGTTCCGCAGGCTACGCCCATGTCTTCGTATACTCCGTCGGCATGTCCTTTATCTATTGTAATAAGGTTGTCCTCTTTGTTTACAGTACTCTGTATTACCTTGGCCGGAATTAATTTTAAACCAGCCAACGCGTCCTTTTCACCCTTTTGTAATTTTAGCGAATCACCATTGTTGTATGCCAACATGCTAAGCAAAGCCTTGTTTTGTTGTTCAAGTATGATATTGCGCTCGCTTAATGCTTTGTTCCTTTGCGACATATTAAAGAATGAAGTTACAGCGGAGTTGTATTCGAATACTTTCCCTGTAATGGCATTGGCCGACGAGAAATATACGCTACCTTGGTAATTGTTATAGCTGAAAAGCATAACAAAACTGATGATTTCCAACAGTATGAAGAGAAACCAATGGTTGTAGTTCGCAAGAAAAGCAAGGAGATTTCGCATTGTGTAAAATAAAAAAGGCTAGATAGCAGAAAAGCAGGAATGCTAAAAGCAGATTTATCTGCACATTCCTCATCGCTTTTCTACGGCTCTATACCTTTTCGTTGTTATTTGTCTGATATGTAATTCACCCGATTTATCTCATCAGGAAAGAGAAACGGTCAACGTTCTTCAAAGCAATACCTGCACCCTTTGCAACACTGTGCAATGGATCTTCTGCAATGTGGAACTTGATGTTTATCTTGTCTGTAAGGCGTTTGTCAAGGCCTCGCAACAAAGCACCGCCTCCTGTTAAATATATGCCGTTTTTCACGATGTCTGCATAGAGCTCCGGTGGAGTGTTTTCCAATGCTGAGAGTACGGCATTCTCTATTTTTGCTATTGTCTTGTCAATGCAATGGGCTATTTCCTGATAGCATACCGGTACTTCCATCGGTAGTGCTGTGATACGGTTTGGTCCGTGTACGATATAATCTTCTGGAGCCTCCTCGCCAAGGTCGGTTAGCGCAGAACCTACATGAATCTTTATTCTTTCGGCCATACGTTCGCTGACTTTTACGTTATGCTGTCGGCTCATGTATTCCTGAATGTCGGCAGTCAAATCGTCACCGGCTGTGCGTATTGAGTTGTTGGATACTATGCCGCCCAATGATATCACAGCAATCTCTGTGCTACCACCGCCGATATCTACAATCATGTTTCCTTCTGGCGCTTCAACGTCAATGCCTATGCCGATAGCAGCAGCCATTGGCTCAAAGATAAGGTAAACGTCGCGTCCGTCAGCATGCTCGGCTGAATCACGTACAGCTCGCAGTTCTACTTCGGTAGAGCCGGATGGCACGCCAATAACCATGCGCAATGAAGGAGAGAATAGACGACTGCCAGTATGAACCATCTTTATTAGTCCGCGCATCATCTGCTCGCATGCTGTAAAATCAGCTATTACTCCATCGCGTAGCGGGCGGATAGTACGTATGTTGTCGTGTGTCTTCTCATACATCATCTTGGCCTTTTCGCCTACTGCAATCATCTTGTCAGTACGTCTGTCAAGGGCAACAACCGACGGTTCGTCAACGACAATCTTGTCATCGCTGATAATGATGGTGTTGGCAGTGCCAAGGTCCATTGCTATTTCTTGTACAAATGAAAAAAATCCCATGTTGTCTTGTACTTCTTTATGTCTGTTCTTTTAGCATACCTCATGTATCTTATGCGTAGTCGGCAAAAGATTTTTATGCATGGTGTGCTTTTTATTTTTCAAACCAAGTGTGAATGGCTGTGTCGTAATGGCTACTAACGCCGAATGCGCGTGTGGCAAAAGTTCTACGTTCTTCAAGTGTAGTCTGCGCTCCATTCTTATTTAGGATGTTTAGCAGAACGCTATATTCTGCTTTGCTCGGAACTATTACTACATCTTTGAAGTTTTTTGCTCCGGCGCGGATGAGGGATATTCCACCAATGTCTATCTTTTCAATGATGTCTGCCTCGGATGCACCGCTTGCCACCGTATCTTCAAACGGATAAAGATCTACGATAACCAAATCAATTTCAGGTATCTCATATTGTGCCATCTGTTGTTGGTCTCCTTCGTTGTCGCGGCGTCCAAGTATTCCACCAAAGATTTTGGGATGTAGAGTTTTTACGCGGCCACCGAGAATTGACGGATATGTGGTGACGTCTTCTACAGCTTGACATTCGTATCCTAGAGATTCTATGAATTTCTGCGTTCCTCCTGTAGACAGAAATTTAACGCCTTCAGCATTGAGCTTTGCTAATAGTTCGTCAAGTCCGTCTTTGTGAAACACAGAGACCAATGCTGTCTTGATTTGCTTTGTTCCAGCCATTATTTTTTTATAATATGTTGTTAAAAATGTATTTGGCTGCAAAGTTACAAAATAGCGACAAATATTCAAGTATTGAAGTCTAAAATATTCTAGGCTTTTTGGTTTTTGTTGATTTTTGCTAAGTATTGACGTTACTGCATTGTTAAGTTGTCTGTCTGCGTTCTTTAATATTACAACCATATATGCGCTGATACAATATTTCCAGGTGCTTGACTGACTTGAAACCAAGGTCTTTCGCTATTGTTGCAAACGGGACGTTCGTTTCTGTTACGGCTTTGTCTGCAAGCGTAAGTTGGCGAACATTCAATAACTCTTCAAGAGTAAATCCTTTTGTGAAAAGCAGATAGTCGGCAAGGTATGTTTCCGACATTTGCATACTTTGGGAAATCGATTGTATTGTTTCTTCGTTAGCTGTTGCTGAATGTGTATCTTTGATATGCTTGTCTATTGTTTTCTCAAGTTTTGTTATCAGGCATCTGCATTGTTCGCTGCGCATTTGGAACTGGCGGTCGTAGAATCGTTTGCAGTATGTCAGGAATATTCTTGTCTTTTCAGTGATAATTTTCCATGAATATAGGTCATATCTCCATTCTATTTCTTCTTTTATTGAGTTTAATTCCCGTATAAGAATATCTTTCTCGCGACGTGAAACGTGAAGAGATTCTTTGTAAGAATATAGGAAGAAGGAAAAATCCTTTGTTATGTGTGAGCAATTGGAGCAATATAACAACTTGTCGTTGAACAATAATGCAAGTCCTTTTTTCTTTTGAAGCCAGCTGAAATCTTGTGTTTGTAGGCATTCCTTTGTTTGAGATAGGGGAAGATAGAAGGATATCGTTGCATCATGAAAATCATAATTGTGGCAGCCGACCCTTTGGGCGCTTTGTCCTTCTTCCAAAATAACCGCAAAATAATTGCCGGTATCGTGTGGCAGCTTGTCAAGAGGCAAAACCTTTATCTGATCTAAGCTGCAAAGAAACTTGCTCATAGTGTCCCTGTTCCTGTTCTTGAGAGTGTATTCATTATAAAAATTAGTGGCTAAATGGTTTTTGTTTATACTTGGTTCTTTCTATATGTGCTTGGTGTTACTCCCGTAACCTTTTTAAAAAAGCGGTTGAAGTGTTGTGAATATTGAAATCCCAATTCGTAGGAAATTTGATTTACGGTGTCGTCTGTTCCCAAAAGCATCTCTTTGGCCAAGTCAATTATTTTGGCATGGATATAATCCTGGGCGGTTTTTCCTGTTTCTTTTTTTATTAGATCACCGAAGTAGTTTGGGGATAGGCATACTTTGTCGGCAAAATACTTTACCGATGGCAATCCTTCTGTCTTGGAATGGCCTTCAAGGAAATAGTTGTCAAGCAGATGCTCGAATTTCGCTGTTACCGTGCGGTTGCTAGCCTGGCGAGTATAGAATTGTCGTGAATAGAACCTCATGCAATAATCTAGTAGAAGTTCGATGTTCTTTGAAATGAGTTTGCGACTGAACTGGTCAATCGGTTGGCAAAGTTCTTGCCTGATTTTATTCAGACAATCAGCAAATATCTCTCTTTCGTCATCGCTTAAATGTAGTGCTTCGTTTGATGAGTATGAGAAAAAAGAATAGTTGCGTATTTCCCTTCCTAAGGGAGTCCCCTTAATTAGGTCTGGGTGAAAGACGAGTCCCGTAGCTTTGGGTAGAATAATGTCGCTTATGGTTGTTTCAACAACCTGACCTGGAGCGAAACTCGTAACAGTGCCTTCCTCATAGTCGTATTCTTGTCGTCCGTATGTTATGGAACATCCTTTAGTATCTTTCAGAAAAACGGCATAGAACCCATAATTTATAATAAAATGCTTGGGCATCTTCGTGTTTTCGTTGAACTCAACGATATTAACCAAAGGGTGGAGTGTTTCAAAACCGAATATGTCGTTGTATTGACTGATGGTGTTTATCTTTATAATTTCGTCCATATCTCCGTTGCTGTTTTGATTTTTTTCAAGGCATTGCTTGTCTTTATGCAAAGATAACATATTCTTCCATACGGTATTCCTTCTCATATTGATAATCAGTAATAGAGTTACACAAAAAAGCAAAAATGGTTATTCCTGTTTCTGGCTCGTATCGGAAGACAAATAACTAACACTTATGCGATAATAATGAAATGGAACATAATGGCGAATCTTTATCATAAGAGGAATTATAACCTTTATTTTTAGCGATTATATTATAACCAAGAACTCGTAGCAGGAATAAAATATCTCTGCTACGAGTTCTTTTGGGATAACTCAGATTGTGCTCGGCGTGGTGTTACCTACACAAAAGTTGCTTCCGTCCTTATTTGTTGCTTTTCACTTTTGCTACATTTTTTGTGGTTACGGGTGTTTCACTTAGAGGATCGAAACTTCCCATTCCTCCGAAAGCGCTATTCCACCCGATAGTTTGAACTACGTTTGGATTGTTTTCTTCATCAGAAGAGTCAAGCCCCATCAAGTAGCATTTTTTGTCCCAAACACTTTGAGAATATTCTGTGCTACCTTCTGCAATACTTGTTCTTGTTATGATGTCTTTGCGGAGCAAGCTTGTTAATTTGTGTGTATTTGTAGGTGTAATTCGTTAGATTGTTAGCAAATTTATGCAAAAAAGAGTGTTGCTATATTGAAATCTAATCCTTGAAACATAAAAACGGACAATTATCCACAATTTGTGACGATTTTTACTGATGTATGAATTGTAAATAAAAGCAAAAGTTATTGCTATATCGCTTTTTCTTGGTGTTTCTTGTTCTTTATAGGCGTGTATAATGTGTTCTCTTAGGTAATATAATTGTATTCTCTTAGGTAAGTTATGCATATATAATAATGTTTCATCGTTACTTCCCCACGTTTTCTTTCCCTCTTTCCCCCGTTTGCTCATTTTCTTTTGCCCGCGGTGTAATCTCTTCATCTTCGCGGGTCAAAAATTCCTTTCTCCGAATTTTTCATGATATCTGCGTATGTTACCGCGAACAATAATTCGGCATATAATTCGTTTTTCTGCACTTCTTACGCGTATTTAATAAGGTAGCACCCCTTCACATTACCTATAATTTTGTAAAGAAACATGATTTT
>CAVIMN010000017.1:0-71901 GCA_963644035.1 bacterium | reverse complement strand
TGATATGTGCATCATCAAGTATTTTCTTGACATCATATCACCAAACAATGATATGTGTGACAAGATGAATAAACTCTTTGCTGCATTTCCAGAAATTGACAAGGCTGCCCTTGGTTTTCCTTCTGGTTGGGGAAATGAACCACTATGGCGATAAAAGACATGTGGGGAGACCACCAGCCACTCCACATCAACCACATATTTTGTAAATTTTGGTGTAATAGAAAGTTAAATACGTTAAATCTTCGCCGTTTTCGTATCCAAATAGAATCCATATTGCCACTTTTCTACCGTTTAGAGCGTATAATACTGATAATCAACTAATAATAGATACTTTCCTTGTAGAGAATCTGCTACCTTATATAATTCGGAATTATTCTTGTTCGGCTCAATTTCTTCGGAAACCGTTTCAGGTCCAGCCGATTTATCTGGTGTTCCTTCCTGTTGTGGCTTGTTAGCATTTCTTGCCGCTTGTTCCGCTATTGCTTCATTATAAGCCTGCGAGTTTATCTCTTCCAACCTCTGCCTATACTCATTACCGAAGTCTTCGGGCTTCTGTGTCTGCATGAAAGTTACATCGTACACCTTCACATATGACAATAATGAAAAGAACTAAAGAAAATAACTATCAAGTACGGCTTTGTTTTTATCGTGAACTAAAGGGGCACGACATTTATATAAACCCCGATACCGGAGCTAAAATAATGTTGGAACGCCACTAGTCGCAAGAAGTAAGATAAACATTGCACCTCTATCTTGAATGTTTATTTAATTTACATTCGTGTCCCAATTTTATCGGGACACGAATGATCTTATTTCTTAGCATATATGGGCAATTGTTTCATTATGTTCTTGCCGTTCTCCACTACTCTGGCGTTGCACTGGCGGTATCCGCTCTCGCTGAGGATTTTGATGAGTTGAGGGTCCATATGCTTGGAAACGACTATAACGAAATCTGGTTTCCGTGTCCTTATTGCTTGATAACGCTCCTCTTTCATGGTCTTGGAAGCACCGTTTTGCAAAGCCCAGTACTTGCATGCCGGCAGGGCGCGCGCACGAAGTCCCCAACCAATGTCATAAAACAAATACATGAACTTGCAGAAAGGCTTGCGCATGAGTATCCGCTCGGATGCGGCAAAATCAGTTGGAGGGTCACCGGTCATGAAAGCAAGGCGGTTGGTATGTACGTTATAGGCAATACCGACAATGCAAATGACCGACACCAGCGCACTGTACATCCATCGCGGCATACGGTGCAGACTGACGGCAGACCGACGGGCAAGCTCGCTCAACGGATATACAAAGAAAGGAATTGTGGTGGCGGCATAGTAACCCACTGGTGCCTTCAGTTCTACAAAGAGGAAGAAAGGAATAAATGCAAAAAAGAACCACCATGAAAAACGGCTGGACCGGCAGACTGCCACAAGGCTAATAAATAAAATGCACTCGCCTATCGTCTTTAAGGTGGTGGACAGACGGGTGATATTCTTTATGACAAAATTCTTCCACATGTCCAGTCCGCTACCGTTGTCGGTAATTAGGAACGTGTTGACGAAGTATTCGTTCACCATGTCGGCGAAACATCCTTTTGCTACAAGGTACACGACAAACGGCAATAAAGGCAGTATGATTCCCGCCAGTCCACATGCAACGGCAGTGAAATTACGTCTTTGCAGCGCAACAACAGCAACGACAATGGCCATGCCACCCATCATGATAAACATGTTCCATTTAATGAGTAGGCACCATGCCATGCTCACTCCGAGCCAGAAGGCATATCTCTTCAGTTCTTTGCCAGACGGTCGCTGAAGCGAACGTGTCATGCAATAAATTCCGGCACATAGCCACGGCATACAGAAATCTTCGGCGCGCACTTCATCGTGAAATTGCCGGAGAAACAACAGAATGGACAACATAGCCAAGACAAGTACAGCCTCACGTCTAGCAACAAAAAGCCGTGCCGTGCGCCATAAGAATTCAAACGTAAAGGTGTAGGCCACAACGCTGAGCCAGAATACGCCTATATAAGAAGTGGGCGAGAGCAGATAGCCGATGCCGTAGATGAGCCAAAGCAGCGGCCCTTTGGAGTCGGCAAAGTCTACATAGGGTGTCATACCCTCCATCCATGCCTTGCCGCAGGTGAAAAACCAGGCTGAATCGCAGCGCGGACTCCAATAGGCCATCAGAAAGGAGTCTGGCGAAAGCCACATCAACAAAAAGAGGGAGGAAACAAAGAAACCCACCCAACGAAGAACTGCAAGCCTACCGGGGGGGGTGAATTTTAGATTGTTCATAAAGTTATCTTGAATGTAACGAATCGTCATGTCGATGTTGGGTTTGATGCAATGGATATAACTTTGCCGAATGCAAAATTAGCAAAACATCACGAGATTTCGTTAAACATTCGTAGTTATTCCAAATGTCGTAAAATAAATTTCCAGTCTTCTTTCAAAACAGCGTGTGCTCCTTTACGTATCTTATATACAAGTTTGTCAGCCTTGCCATAGATTTCATAAATGGGACGTGCCATTAAACATCCTAACTCTTCGCCCGTAGGGTCAGCCCATAGGTCTTCCGTTCCGCTGATTGCTATTAATTGTCGTGGAGCGAGTGAGGCTATGAGTTCATGCTGGTCGAATGGCAGGCATTTCTCCCGATGGCTAAACTGTTTGAAATTTCCACAGAACCAATGACCGCAAAATTCATTGACGCATTCTATAGTTTCGCCAAAACACCTTCTTGACAAAGCAGCTCCGCAGCAGCCTGAGTTTACAGCAACAATAGCATGAAATCGTTTGTCGGTTGCACCAGCCCACAGAGCTGTTTTACCTAAGCGTGAATGTCCCATTATAGTTATGGCATTTACATTGACCACATCCCGTGCCAATAATTCCAAGGCATCAACTGCCCTGCTGGCTGTCCATGCCCAACATGCAATAGCTCCCCATTCATCCGGCAATGGATATTCTTGTCCTGCTTTGTAATAGTGACGGTGTAAAGCACTTGATTTGAAATCGTCTTTTGCTTTGTCGCTTTCGGCTTCAGTATATTGGAAGACAGCGAAAGCAAAGCCTTGGTCCAACATAGCTTCAACATTCCATGCTTCAGCCCCTTTGGGGCGCGCTTCGTTATGGCGCATACATAAGATAGAGTCAACAGAAATAAACGATAGCCCCAGTATTGTCTTCTGTGCTATAGCGCGTTTTTTATTATTCCGCCATACCAGGGCCAGCTTAACGTCAGGGCCATTGCTCGTAAGATGTAGAAGAATGTCTCGACGTGTGGCATTCAGACTTTTCAACGGCTTGTCTGCTCCTAGTAGTTTCGCAGAGAAAGTATTGTCTACAGATGGTTGTTTCCCATACATGAACTCTGTAAATAGTTGCATTAGCTCCGGACGCCGTTTCTCTTCCCATTGTGCAGTATCTGTAACATGCGTGCCATCTAAACAAAGCATGGCATCAGGTAGCGTGTATTGTGGAACTTTACCTTCATCGTAGTTCGCATTGTTGTAATAGTCCATGAAATCACGTTTTACACAGGTGCGTTCATACTGTGCAAGACTGGTGACAGGATATTCTGCAACCAATAGTATTAAGGCAACGATGCGCCAACTTATTTTTCTAACGTCCATATGCATGAATCTTTTGTCTTCTTGTGTTTTGTATTTCCTTCAACAGTGATAATGTTTTCTCCAATCTTTAGTCTTACATTATCAAAGATACATCGTTTTAAACTGTCAGGTTTAATCGTAGAGTGTTTCTTTCCGTTTATGTATAAGGTAACATTGTCGCAGTTAGAGTATACCTTTATTTGTTGTAGCTCATTGTGTCTTTTGTCCATGCGACGTGAAGAAATGTAGGTCATTGGCTCGTCATTCCAGTTCGCCTTGTAAAAGAAGTATGAATCTTTGAACGTTTTTCTGTCATGCGAAACAAGACCTTTGGTGTTGAGGTTATGCATCTCTCCTTCGCTCCAGCAAGGAACGATGAAATCGAACATAGCCCAAACGAATGACCCCCAAAGCTGTTTTTCGTGTTCCTTAATTGTACGCCATGTTTCCTCGTGTATATGGTTCTGCCATTCCTCAGGATGGAATGTACTGTTCATGGTTTCTCGCATCTGTTGTGGAAGTTCACCTTCCATATGCTGCATTGGGTTGCCTCCAGCTCCATATTCGCTTATAGCAAAACGCCTTCCGCCAAGTTCTTCGCTGCGGAAGTCAATCCATTTGCCAAAGTCATCAACAGTACCATTATTTTCTTCTTCTTTAGGCCAGCGGAGCATCCAGTACCATCCCGGATAATTGTTCCATGCTGGGGCATCAGCTAACCCATTATAATATCGTTTACCTTTGTTACTTGCCGATGCTGTGAGCCTATTGCCTCCATATTTGTGAGCAATGTCATTTAACTGGTTGAATATAGTATGTGGGAAGGATGTTTCAGGATAGTCAATTTCATTGAATAGTCCCCACCAGCATACTGATGGGTTATTGTATAATTGGTGAACCATTTCCAGCATTTGCTGGCGTGTATTCTCATTGAATGCGTAAGAATTTCTAACCTCGTTAACAAGAGGTATCTCGTCCCATACCAATAGTCCTAAAGAGTCTGCAATATGGTGAATGTCTGCGCTTTGTGGGTAATGTGCCATACGAATGGCTGTTGCTCCCATGCGTTGCATAATATTCATGTCTCTAAGGTTGTCGTCGTGTGTTAGAGCCCATCCTTTCCCATCGGCATCTTGATGGCGTGCAACACCAAGAACAGGATATTCTGCCCCATTGAGAAGAAAACCCCGTTCCTTGTCAAGTGAAACATGGCGGAATCCGAACGATACAGTTCGTTTGTCTTCATATCCGCTTGTGATACCAGTGCTATCGTCTTTTGCATGAATCTTTACTTCTAAAGAATATAAAGCAGGTGATTTTACTCCGTTCCACAGTTGCGGATTCTCTATGTTAAGGATGGTCTCGAAAATATTGTCACTGCCACTTTCGCAGTTTACTTGTTGCACCTTTGACGTAACAACATTGCCATTAGGGGCATATATGGTTGTTGTAAGTGTAGCGGAAATGTGAGGCACATTTGTAGTCATCTTTCCGTTGCTGTATTTCCCGAAGTCTACATGCGTCCTAACCTTTACTTGTCCGTCTGTAGAGGCATCTACGTATATGCCGTCTGAGGCATAATGTAGTGGAGAAATGCAGAGAAGGTCTGTAACTATAAGCTCAGCACCGCGATACAGTCCGCCCATCATTGCAAAACCTCCAGAAAGCGGTGGCACATCAGCTCGCCATCTGTTGTCAACATCAACGCGCAGAATATTCTCTTTTCCAAATTCAAGATAGTCTGTAAGTTCAACACAAAATGCAGTGAAAGCTCCTTTGTGTTCAGCAATATGTTTGTTGTTTAGGAAAACGTTAGCAACTTGTGATGCAGCTTTAAAGCGAACAAAAACACGTTTCTTTCCTTGCCATCCAGTGGGGATGAGTAAAGCGTGCGAGTATGTTCCACATCCTCTTTTGTATGTATATCCATCTTCTTTGTCTTTTTCAGTGCTTTCTTGTGCATCTTCTGCGTTCCACGTGTGTGGAAGGGTTACGTGTTTTACAGGTTTCCCTTCAATTGAAAATTCCCAATTGTTGTCAAGTGTTTGGCAACGTTGAGCTGTCAAAGTATCAGTTGTATGCCATTCCCCTAATGTCGTGAAGATGTCTTTTGCCCTGCTTTGAGGAGTTACTTTTAGTTCTTCAATCTTTCCATTGCGGTATACACATTCAACTGTGGTTTGTTTTGGGGCATGCAGTTTGAAGTTTACATCCCATTCCTTAGGCCAACATGGTAGCAGAAGAATACTGTCGCCCACATTCTGCATCAACATTTCCTGAAGTGCAATCATCCCTGTTCCACCCCAGTTGTGGTCGGGAGTCCAGTCATGCCCAGGTCCAAAGAATGCGGGAAATCGGTGCTTTCCGTTCTGAAGTTTTCTCCGTACTAGGTCACGTGCTTCAGTCAGTAGCCCGAGTCTTGCACAGAAAATTGCATCCTGATGCCATGATTCGTGGCGGTTCTTCTGCCATTTGGGCTGATCAATTCCGTAGCGCCAAGTGTCGCGTGCCAGTTCAAGATCCTTATGTCCCAAGCCATACATGTCGTAAGGAAATACTGGATACAGTTGGTTGATTTCCACGTTCATAAGTCTTTCGAATGACTGTGCCGGTGCTATAACTGTATGCCCTTGCATCTGCCTCATTGGGAGAGGAGGCATGTGTGAAAGCATTTCTGTGAATTTTTCCCTTTGTCGTACCGTCAATATGTTTTGTGGCAAGGCAAGTAGCTCGCGCAATACAGTTGTAAGTGCGGCAATAGTCTGCGTGGAATTTGTTGCCATTTTGTATGTTTCACCAGCCGTTCCTGGGTAGAACACATAGTGTTTTTTGCGGTCGAAAGGTTGCACCGTACGTTGTAAGGCCAACATGCGGTAGTGTTCATCAAAAAAAGTTAGGCAATCTTCAATGAAGGGAATATATTTTTTGATGTCGCGTCCCTCGTATGTATTGGTACGTATCATCATGAGACAGAAATCCATCACCGTGTCCCACAGATATTCGCAATATGCGTTGGCTTGTTTGCCGCGTTGTCTTGTTTCATTGCGTCCTTCCATTCCGTAGCTATATGCCACGGGAAGTCCGAAATTCTCAATCTGCTCGGTGAAGCATGCACCGGGGTGATTCCAGTAAGAGCGAGTCATTAGTTTCGCATTGTCTAACATGCGCAGATAGTAAGAAAACTGAGAATCCATCATGTCCCAGTCGCCAGATTTCAACATCGGCCAATAAACGAGCCTTTGGTTCTGTGCCGTCATTGATGCTCCTCCCCATTGTCTGAAATCAGGCGAGAGCTTACGTTTGGGCTTTACTAAGCTTGGGTCGAATGTAAATAGCGAGCCGTTGAATTTTGTCGGGGTGTCACCATAGGCATTACATGCGTGCATATACCTGAAAAGTTGGTAGTTGCGTCCCAGTGCTAGAGCGGTAGAGTCTGTTTTGCTATTCATAAACACATGGCTGCGTTGCCAAAAATTCTTCCACCATAAGCGTGTTGCCTTGCGGTCAGTGTTTGTAGACTGCATCTGCTTCTGTTGTATGGATTTCAATTTGCTATGCCATTCATCAAAGTTTTTAGTTTGGGCTATATGGGTGGTTATTGTAATGTCAAAGTTTTTTTGTGGAGAAGCAGCTACAAGTTTCCATGACTTATAATTTGTGTCTATATAACGTCCGCTTCCTGTTCCCGCTGGAACTAATCCAGGGGCACATACAATGCCTCCGAATGTCCGGTTTTTTACAGGATTCCATAACTGGTCCTTTATGTCTTGCAACTCTTCGCAGTCAACAGTTTTCTGAAAAATAAAATCGTTATGGTTGCGGTGGTAGAATAGAATGTCGTTTCCCTTAAATGCAACAGTGTCGGGATAAATGAATATGCTATCCTTAGTTCCTTTGAGGCCGCAAAGGTGTGCATCTTCTCCCGCCAAGGCGTAGTTAGTGTTTCGCCAGTTTTCATAATAAAGTGAAGGCGTCAGTGCTTTATCGCTTTTTACTTCCACGTGTATTACAGGGTGGAATACATCAGCCCAAAAGGTGACAATTGTGTTGTTGTCCCCGTAAATTCGTATACATCCATCTGAAAGTGTAAGTTCCTGCCGAAAAACTTTATTGAAGTTAGCTTCGGGAAGTTGCAGTCGTATGCGTCCGAGCTTCAGTAGAGCGTTGTTTTCGTCGAAAGCACTGCTGCGTGAGAAATAGAAAAGGATGTCTCCATTCTCACACCATACGTTCATTCCTATTTCCCCGCCACCACATGGCATTGATTCAGAACTGTTGAGGCTCTGTGTATTCCAAGAAACAGAATAGTCTTGTAGGGTAGGCAAACTCTGTGCATAGGCTCTTCCTATTTTGAATAACAATAGTATGAAGCAAATAAAGGTGAGTTGTGTCCTTTTCATGGCAGTATTATTAATTATATGTGGCTTATTCTTGAACGTAAAGACAATGTAAATTGTAATCATAATAGAAATATTTTTTTTAACAAAGAATGTTACAATGTTGCAGTAATGTCGTCATAAGTATGAATCTAATAACAGGAAGAAATAATAACCACCAAGTAAAGGGATTTTTAACTGCAGCCACTTATGTCCATATTTGTGGGCAAGTGTGCTTAATGAACACTAATAGCTTATGAATAAATTAAACAAAAGCGCAATGTTAGGCTTAGCAACGGCAGCCTTGTCATTGAGCTCCTTGGCTGGAACGGCCTATGCTGCGGAGTCGGCAACACCTTCTCCACTTCCACAACAACAAACAAAAAGTACGCATGTGCGCGGTGTCGTGCGCGATAGCAATGGTGAACCACTTATCGGTGTGAGTGTTGTGCCCTCTGACAACCAAAAACAGGGTGTTATAACAAACATGGACGGTCAGTTTGACATTATTGTTAAAGGCGGAACCACGCTGCAATTTTCTTATGTCGGCTTTAAATCGCAGACAATAAAGGTTACCCCTGGCGGAAACTACAACATTCAACTCGTTGAGGAGAATGATATGATGGACGAGATTGTAGTTGTCGGCTATGGAACAATGAAAAAGAGTGACCTTACCGGTTCAACAACTTCGTTGCGTAACGATGCTATAACATCCGTAATGGCGGCAAACCCCATTGAAGCCCTTCAGGGAAAGTCTACGGGTGTTGCTGTATTTACCAATAATCAGCCAGGTGAAGCACCAACATTGCGAATTCGCGGTTCTGCTTCAATCAATGCCGGTACAGATCCTCTGTATGTAGTAGATGGTTTCGCTTTGACAGACGGCGACATGAACGATATAAACCCTGCAGACATAGAGTCAATGGAAGTGTTGAAAGATGCTTCGGCCACTGCAATATATGGTTCTCGTGGTGCAAATGGTGTGGTTATGATAACCACGAAGAAAGGCTCTAAAGGAAAACATAATATTTCCGTTCATGCTAACCTTGGCGTGCAGATGCGTTCACGTCTGATTGATACAATTACAGGACAAGAATTTATTGATTACATCAACGTTGCCAACGAGGCACAAGGAAGTGTAAAACCTTTCCCCAATGGTTATACCGGACAATTCTACGACTGGCAGAAAGGTGTAATAAAGAGTTCTGCATTGACACAGGACTATGGACTGACGCTTGACGGTATGTCAGGCGACACCAAGTACATGTTCTCTGCCGGATACTATAATCAAGATGGTCTTCTTGACTGCCAAGGATACGAGAAATTCAGTCTCCACTCAAATCTCGACCATAAGTTCAACAAGTGGTTCTCCATCGGTTCCAATATGCAACTCACCACGTCAAGACAGGATATTCTGACCAATCCGGTTACAAACGATATCTTCCGTTCTGGTTGGCCAACAGATATGCCCAAGAATGATGACGGTAGCTACAACATAATTCAGCACGGAGAGGTCTTCAATCCGTTTGCCGATATGGATGCAACAAATGATAATGTGAAGAACCTTCGTTTCATTGGAAATTTCTTCGCACAGGTGAATTTTTCGGAACACTTCAATTATCGTCTGAATATAGGTTATGATGTGAAGAACTCCAACCGCTATCAGTTCCTGTCATCACAGACGGCTAAGGGAATACAAGCAGGCACGACTACAAGTACGGGTATGCACAAGTGGGCAAGACAGGAGTCTAGACTTATGGACAATATTTTGACTTATAGTAATCAATGGGGAGATCACCGCATGTCGCTGACTGGTGTTTACTCATGGCAAGACTATAAATACAGATATTCTCAAATGTCTGGAAACTTCTCCAATGACGCCCTTGGAGCATACGACTTCTCTGGAGCTGATCAAGCATCTATCAAGGTGGCAAGCGACAGATACAGCAATAAGTTGATTTCTTGGACGGCTCGCGGAACATACGCATACAAAGACCGTTATATGCTTACTGCAACAATTCGTTTTGACGGTTCTTCACGCTTCGGTTCAGACAGTAAATGGGGAACGTTCCCGTCAGTAGGTATTGCATGGCGAGCTTCTGAGGAGAATTTCTTGAAAAACAACAAAGTTGTAACAGACTTGAAGATACGTGCAAGCTATGGTGTTACCGGTAACCAGGAAATTGGTAACTATCAGTCGTTGGCAAGGCTTGCTACATCCACATCCAATGCAAACTACTCCGACGGAACAAGTTCTATAACCGGTTTCTATGAAGAGGTAGGTAATTCAAAATTGAAGTGGGAAGGCACGAATCAGTTTGATGCTGGTTTCGATCTTACTCTCTTTGATAGGGTTTACTTGAACTTCGACTACTACAACCGCCAGACAAAAGACCTACTTTACACAGTGCCAATCCCATCAACATCGGGTTATTCTTCAGTGTTGAGCAACGTAGGCAAGGTTAGTAACCATGGTATTGAGTTCTCTGCAAGTGCAGATGTATACAGAACGCGCGACTGGAAGGTGACCATAGGAGGAAATATCACATACAATACGAACAAGATTAAGAAGCTCTATGATGGTGCAGACCGCATAACTGTGTATGACGGAACAGCATCGTCTGGTCTAGCCCGTGTTCTTGAGGTTGGACAACCCGTGAACGGAGTATATGCTTACCACTCAACAGGCATTATCAAGTCGCAGGCTGATCTTGATGCATATTTGGAAAAGATTCCTGCATTGAAGGGAACTGTGGGCATCGGCTCAGAGATGTATGAGGATGTTAACGGTGACGGAAAACTTTCTATCGAAGACACAAAATGCATCGGAAGCATAGAACCCAAATATTTCTATGGTTTCAATCTTGGTGTGCAGTGGAAGGAGTTTAAACTTCAAGTTTATGGTCAGGGTGCATGGAAATATGCTTCTATGTCTGGCTCGGAGAACTATTACAACAACGGCTCAAAATGGGCAATCGGTTTCCAAGATACAGGAAACTATGCAATGTGGGTTGACAACAACGTGAAGAATCAGCTCGGTGTTCCTTCAAAAGACGGATATCATGCTATGTGGAGCGAGAGTAACCCCAATGGAACGGCACCGGCTGTAGGAGCTAAAGGTGTTGTACTCTCAGATCGCACCAATGCAGACTGGTCGTATTTCATCTTGAAAAACATACAGTTGAGCTATGACTTCTCTAAGCTTATCAAGACAAACTTAATAAAGAGTCTCGTGTTTAACGTTAACTTGCAGAACTTCGTGACATCAGCCAATCACATCGGTTACAATCCTGAAAACGGCGACGTTTCCAATCCATACGGAAAGACTGTTATGTTTGGCGTAAATATCAAGTTCTAACCACCACTATTAAAGGAAACAAAATGAAAGCATTAAAATATTTGATGGCAGGAATAGCCATGATGTCGGTTGCCGCAACAGGGGTTATGTTCGTAAGCTGCAGCGACCTTGACGAAAATCCATATACATTCATTGATCCCAACTCATACTACAAAACGGAAGATGAGGTGCAGACAGCACTTATCGGAACATACAACCGTTTCCGTCGCCTATACTCAGGTAACAATGCCCTATACTTGGCAGAGATAGAGATGCTGACAGAGCAGGGATGGCCCACATACAACAAAGACAATATGCACGAATTCTCGCAGTGGAGCTATGCCAATAGTGAAACCGTGGGCGGAGTGATGAAAATCTGGGGATACGGATATGAATGTATCAACAGAGCTAATGTTGTGCTTGGTCGTATAGACGGTGTAAAGATGAGCGACCAAAGTAAGAACTGGATAAAGGGGCAGGCATATTTCCTTCGTGGATATACTTATTTCCACTTGTTGAGACTTTACGGGGCTGTGCCGGTAACAACAACATATACAAATGGTGTTGAAAATCTAGAGATTCCGCGTGCAACGCTGGAAGAAACATACCAGCGTGTTATTGAAGACTTGAAACTTGCTGAAGAAAATCTGCCAACAAGAGGCACGTCAGGATATGACGTATGGCGCATTTCCAAGGGAGCGGCACAGGCAGCATTGGGTGAAGTATATCTTTATAGGGCAACAATGAACGACAACAATGTCGAAGATTTGAAACTCTCAAAGGAATATAGTTCTAAGGTAATACAATCGCAGGTGTATAGCCTGATGCCAGAGTTTACAGACAACTTCTATTGGTTTAATGCCAATGCAAAGAACTGCAAGGAGTCTGTATTTGAACTGCAGTATTCACCGCAGGCAGGGCAGAGCAACTGCATGCATATCCGTTTTGGCTTGGGACGTACGAACAACGCTTATATGGGATGTTACCAGTATGCTCGTTTCGGTGTGTCTGGACTTCTTTACAAGGAGATGGTTCTGAATGGAGACAAACGTGCCAATGCAATGCTTTCTTACTTTGAAGGCTTGTGCGGAGAAGATGCAAAAAGCCTCTCCTCTCAGCCGTGTCGATATAATGTGAATACACTATCATGGGAGCCAAAGGCATGGAACGACCGTCCTGCCGAAATGCGTGCGGTGTTCAACTGCAAGTATTTTGACAACAGAACAGACTATAATCTGATGATGCCAAGTGCCAATTTCCCTATTTTGCGCTATTCAGAAGTTCTTCTCAACTATGCAGAAGCTGCTAACTTGCTTAGTGCAGGCGATGGACTCACCGAGTTGAACCTTGTGAGAAACCGTGCCGGATTGGCAAGCCTTTCAAGTGGAACGTCGCAGGCTGACATCGACAACGACATTCTCAACCAGCGTCGTTATGAATTTGTTGGCGAAGGAAAAGTATTCTTCGATGAGCTGCGTAAGGATAAACTTGCAGACTTTGCTACAAAGAAGTGCAGTGAGACAAAGGCTCTTGGTATAACTTATATGAGTGAGGAAATTGTGTTCAAGCCAAAGAAAACATTCCTTTTCAAGATTCCTAAGAGTGACCTTGACAGTAACAAGGCTTTGGAACAGAACCCGGACAACGTTTCAAAATGACGTGACAGAATTGTAATTGTATAATAAATGAGGGAAGATGGTGAAGCGGTATCAAACACCGCTCGCCATCTTTCTTTTTTTGCGTGTGGGGTTTTCCTTAAATGCCCGCGGGCTTAAGGTATTATTCGTGCAGGGTTATTTCTGCAAAGCTGCGGGGAATGAAAAAAAATGCTTATTGTTGCAACTTTTATCGTATGCAGATACGTCTAACAGATGAAAGACAAATAAAAAAGATAATTTTAAAAATGATATCAATATGAAACGTATTCTCATCGCAATTATGGCAGGTCTTATGCTTTCCGCTTCAGTACCTGCAAAAGCAGTGTCCCAAAATAGTCATCATTCTGCCACTACTGCAGTAAACGCAACAAAAGGAAAGACACCAAGTGAAGCAACAACTCAGTCAAAAGATACAACGACAATAGTTGCATTCTCTGATACAACAGACACAATAGCTATAGCAGATAGTCTAGACAAGGTAACAATGAGCATAAACTCGAACTCGATTTCTGGTGAAAATGTTAAGGACATATTGCGCCAAACTCTTATGCCTGTATGTGCAATAGCTATAATATTTTTTCTCGCTCCCGTAGGAATTCTTGCACTTATAGTATATTTGATAGTGAAGTCGCGTCAGCAGAAAATAAAGTTGGCGGAGCTTGCTTTAAAGGGAGGGCAGCCAATACCCGACGATTTGTTGGACAATAATCCGTCAACTCACAACAAAAAGAAACTTTGGGAAAAGGGCATACTTAAGATCTTCCTTGGTCTAGGAATCGTTGTTATGTGTGTTTTTCTTGATTCTTCGTTGGGTATGGGGATAGGATTCCTTGTCGCATTCTATGGATGCGGACAGTTCTTTATAGACTATTGGGGAAATAGGCAAAAGAAGAAAAACGATATTGGCGATACTGACGTGGCTGACCAAGAATAGGGCGCAGACAAACTTTCAGTGTTAGTGAGGATAGATGAATTAAAATAATGGGAGACGTCGCAAAAAATGAACAATGATATTTCTCTCGTAACCCAAGTGGCGGTATTTGGCAACAAGCGTGCGTTCGACACCTTGTTGCGCAAATACCAGTCGCCGGTGCGGCGATTTCTTCTCTCGTTGACATTAGGCGATGAACAACTGGCTGACGACTTGGCTCAGGACACTTTCGTAAAGGCATATGTCAATATCAGAAAATTTCGCGGCTTGTCCTCTTTTCAAACATGGATTATGCGCATAGCATACAATGTGCATTTTGATTATGTGCGCTCGCATCATGAAACATACAATGTAGATACGCTGCGTGAGAAGCTATTCGTAGCGGAAACTTCCGACTGTGTTATAGGCCTTGACATACTGAAAGCCCTTGCTCAATTGAAAGAAGATGAGCGTACTTGTATTACTTTGCAGTTAATAGACGGCCAACCTATTGACACCATCGCCGCAATAACAGGTATGCCGGAAGGCACAGTGAAATCTCATCTGGCGCGTGGAAAACAAAAGTTAACCAAATATCTAACGGAAAACGGATATGGAAAAAGATAACGATACAATCCTTCAACAGTTTTTTTCTGAGGCGCGAAATTTGGAAATTCCCAACGGGGATTTTTCGCGTAAAGTAACCGAAAGGCTTGTTGACCGGCATGAACATCGAATAACAGTAGTGTCGCGAGTATGGACTGCCGCTTGTTGCTTGGCAGGTTTCGCCATGTTGTATTATTCTGGCGCATTGCATAATGTGCCTATTTATGTCAAGCAGATACTGATAAACTTAGTAATGTTTGTGCAACATGGTCTTTTGAATTTCAGTCTTGAGCAAATACCACAATATGTCTATGCGTTGCCTTTATGCATGGCCATAGCCGTAGCTGTAAAAGAAATAAGGAAGGAACTAAATCAGCTGTTTTGAGGCCGACTTGTTTGATAGTTTCATCTTGAGACTTTCTATAAGTATGTGCTTCTCTTCGTTAAGAGTACCAGCCTTAAGGCATTTCTTGTTGTATTTCCACCAGTTCAGAAGTCCCCTGTTCTCTACAAGATTTTTGTCTGGCAACCGCCCGTTCTCTACAACAAAAGAGCGCAGGGCAAGATATTTTTCACGCCAATTTCTATCATTTTTAGAAAGCATAAGATTAGTTTTACGGTAGCAAAAATATGTATGTTTAATAGTTAGTAGTTGCAAAATTAAAGCTTTCTGCCGAAAAATTAAGCAAAAGCATATTCCTTGTTATAGAAACATACATCTTAAAGTATCATTGCTGGCATATATTTTTAGTGAAATCTTTGTTGTTATAAAAATACTTTATACCTTAGCCTTGCTAGTAAGAACGTCTTAATTATATATCGTAAAGGGAAATGATACATCAGACTATATTCCGACTCACGGCAAAATGTCGCGGATGCCATCTTGTAACGAGAGAAATACTGCAAAACTTACCATCGCCACTGCCTAAGGAAGGATTGCTGAATCTATTTGTGCAGCACACATCATGTGCGCTTTCAATCAACGAGAATGCTGACCCAGACGTGCGGAGTGACATGGAAAAAATACTCAACTGCGTTGTAAAGGAAAACGAACCGTATTACGACCATACGTTGGAAGGGGCAGATGATATGCCGGCGCATGCAAAAAGCTCTTTGTTCGGGGTGAGTATTACAATACCAATCACTGATGGTAAACTTAATCTCGGCACATGGCAGGGGATATATTTGTGCGAGTTCCGCAATTATGGTGGTGAGCGCAAAATTGTTGCAACGGTTTTTTCGTAAAAGATAATAGAGAAAGAATATGAATAATATAGCGTCAAGAATGGTAAGGGGGCTTGAATTTATGGTAATGCTGCTGACTCTTACGTCATGTTATTCCGCTATGCCCATTGCCAATGCAAGGAAGTCAACGGAAGGCAAAACCATTGATAATTCAACTGCAAAGACATATATCTTGCTTTACGACGTTTCTATTGGGACGGAAGCCATAGATTCCTTCATAAAGGAAAACAAAATAGAGGTTCTTTACCGATATTCCAACATCAACGGATATGCCTTACGACTGCAAAATGAAGGGCAACGCATAGCTTTGGAAAAGGCAAAAGGGGTATTGTCGTTGCAAGAGGATAAGGTTATGCAATTGCAGTAAATGCAAGAAGACAATCTTTTCTGAATATATATTTGTTGAAACAAGAAATATACTTCGTATTAGCCATGCCAAAAATCGTAATATATACTCCAGAATATCGTGATTCTTTCATTGCCCTCAACAAGGAATGGATAGAAACGTATTTCCGTATAGAGGAATCTGACAAGGAAACGTTTAAACATGTAGACAAAATTATCACAGATGGTGGACAGATTTTCATCGCTATTGCCGACGACGGGATGCCAGCCGGGTGCTGTGCCTTGAAAAATCATCCGGAGTCGGATTCCCATGAGCTTGCAAAAATGGCTGTTTCTCCTAAGTATCAAGGGCAGCATATAGGTAGCATGCTTGGGAAAAGTCTATTGGATTATGCTGCTCGTCACGGGGTGAAGCGTATATACTTAGAGGGGAACACGCGCTTGCATGCCTCCATAGCCCTTTATCGCAGTCTTGGCTTTAAGGAAGTTCCGCTGAAGGAAAAGATTTATGACCGTTGTGATATTGTAATGGAAAAGATACTTTGACTATAAAGTAAACGTATATGATAGCGTCACTCCTGCTAGGTGTTTTTACTTTTGTGCAGTTAAACTGTGAGAATCTGTTTGACTGTCGGCATGATAGCCTTAAACAGGACATGGAGTATACGGCAGAGAGTATCCGGCATTGGAACGCTAACCGCTATTGGAAGAAACTGAGAAATATCTCAAAGGAAATACTGTCTTGCAGTAGTGTGCAGTCCAATGGCATAGAAACCGTGCCGGATCTTGTCGCTCTCTGTGAGGTAGAGAACGATAGCGTTATGCATTACTTGTCGCATCGTTCTTTGCTTCATAATGCACGCTACGAATATGTAATGACAAATTCCCCGGATGTCAGAGGTATAGACGTGGCATTGCTCTATTCGCCGATGACTTTCCGACTTATTTCTTCTTATTCGTTGCGTGTGTCAACACTTGAGGGCATGCGTCCCACGCGTGACATATTGTATGCTCAGGGGGAAATTATAAGTGGTGACACGCTTCATGTTTTTGTGCTTCACGCTCCAAGTCGTTTCTCAGGCAAGAGAGTAACGAAACCATACAGGATGCAAGTGATGCAAAGGCTCATGTCGTCAGTTGATTCCATACGGGCGATACGAAGCAATCCCAAGATAATCATATCTGGAGATTTCAATGATGAGGTTAAAGACGCCTCCCTTATATTCCTTCAAGAGCACGGACTTACTGATGTTTCGGCAGGAGTGAGAGGGGGCAATGGAGCGAAGGGCACTTACAAATATCAAGGTCAGTGGCAAAGTATCGACCATATTCTTGTTAGTAAGTCCTTGTTGCCGTTGCTGTCGGAATGTGTTTTGAATGATTCTCCGTTTCTTCTTGAAGAAGACACAAAGTTCGGAGGTAAGAAACCTTATCGTACATATAACGGATACCGATATTTGGGTGGCTTCAGCGACCATCTTCCTCTTGTCGCTCGGTTCAATATTGTTGAAGAATAGAAAGACATTCTCTTTGGGAGGCCGTTTATGGCTTATAGCTTTCTTTTTACAACAGCTGGATTTCCTGCGGCAAGCGAGTCGGCAGGGATGTCATGTACTACGACACTTCCTGCAGCAATGATGCATCTTGGCCCAATTGTTACGCCAGGCAATACGGTTACTCCACCGCCAAGCCAGCAGTTGTCGCCTATTGTTATAGGCAAACAGGTCTCAACAGGTTTCATGCGCTCCTGCCAGTCTATAGGGTGTTGTGGCGTAAAGAATTGGCAACGCGGTCCAATCTTGCAGTGATTGCCAATAGAAATCATAGCACCGTCGAGCATAAGGCAGTCGTAGTTTAGAAAAGTGTGGTGCCCTATGCGTATGCCGTTGCCGTGGTCGCAATGGAATGGAGGATTTATGGATGATGTTTCGGGCAGTCCGGGGACGAGAGCTTCTATAACTTGTCTGTAGTCAGGCGACTGTAATGTCATTGTCTGTAGCATTGCGCACAAGGCATTGGCATTCATATTGCTTTTCACACATTCTTCATCAGCAAACGAGTAGAGTTGTTTGCTGCGCATCTTTTCGAATTCAGTCATAATTGTTATTTCTTCTTTCTAACGCAGTGGTTGATATAGAAGGCAAAGTTACGCTTTTCTTTTTGTTCTGGCAAAATTCGTTGTTGTTGCAGAATGGGGTATGTTGGTACTTTTCATGATGTTTTCATTTTGTTGTATGTGCATAAAGGAAAATATGCTTGTAGGTTACAATTTCTATTTAGTTTCGTCACTTTTATAGGCAAAAAAGAATTATGAAAAAGGCAACGATATCAGCATTGTGCTTGCTAGCTGCAACCTTGACAGCTCAGGCGGGCAACGACGTAACAACTCAGCGTAAGTATCTGAGTGGACACGGGTGTGATGACATGGTGCAGTGGGACTTCTTCTGCACAGGTGGTAATAACTCTGGCAAATGGACAAAAATTGGTGTGCCCTCTTGTTGGGAATTGCAGGGATTCGGCACATACCAATATGGAATTAAGTTCTATGGCAAGGCTTTTCCCGATGGCATAGCAGATGAGAAGGGCATGTATAAATATGAGTTTACACTTCCTAAGGAGTGGGCAAACCATCACATAGAACTTGTTTTCGAGGCCTCTATGACTGACACTGAGGTTAAAATAAACAAGCGTAAGGCAGGTTCGAAACATCAAGGAGGATTCTATCGCATAACATACGATGTGACCGACCGCGTGTTCTTCGGCGACAAAAAGAATCTCCTTGAGGTTACCGTTAGCAAAGAGAGCGAAAATGCAGGAGTCAATCTGTCGGAAAGACGTGCAGACTACTGGAATTTTGGTGGTATTATACGCCCAGTATTCATTGTATGCAAACCGGCTCTCAACATAGAGCGTACGGCGATAAATGCTACAGCAGACGGAAATTTCAATGCTTATGTCCTTTTGAACCATACCATTGACGGGGCAAAGGTAAAAACAACCATAAGCGATATGAATGGCAAAAAGGTTGCTGAAAATCTGACCCCAGTGGCAACTGGCAGCGACCATGCAGATGTTTCTTTGCATGTGGCAAATCCAAAACTTTGGACGGCAGAGACACCTAACCGTTATAAGGTTGATTTCGCTCTTGTTGACAAAGATGGGAAAACGCTTCACGTGGAGAAAGACAAGTTTGGCTTCAGAACAATAGAAACACGTGCAAGCGATGGTCTATATATAAATGGGAAGAAAGTAAACATCCGTGGCGTCAACCGTCATAGTTTCAGACCCGAAACTGGTCGCACGTTGTCTTTCGAAAAGAATCTGGAGGATGTCAAATTGATGAAGAGCATGAACATGAACTCTGTGCGCTTGTCCCATTATCCCGCTGACCCAGAATTCTATGACATCTGCGACAGTCTTGGTCTATATGTAATGGACGAGCTTAGCGGTTGGCACGGTCATCATGAAACAATAAACGGTCAAAAGCTCATTAAAGAGATGGTTACGCGTGATGTTAACCATCCTTCAATAATTTGGTGGAGCAACGGAAACGAAAAAGGCTGGAACACTGAATTGGATGGCGAGTTCCACAAGTGGGATGTTCAGAAGCGTCCCGTCTTGCATCCGCAGGGCAATTTTAATGGTTACGAAACCATGCATTACCGTTCTTACGGCGAGAGTGAAGAATATATGCGTAAGCCAGAAATCTTCATGCCGACGGAATTCCTTCATGCCCTTTATGATGGTGGAGCAGGAGCAGGGCTATACGACTATTGGGAGCTTATGCGCCAGTGGCCACGTTGTGCCGGAGGTTTCATATGGGCACTTGTTGACGAAGGTGTGAAGCGCGTTGACATGAACGGAATGATAGACAACGTTGGAAACTATGGCGCTGATGGTATCGTAGGTCCGCATCATGAAAAAGAAGGCAGCTACTATACCGTAAAACAGGTGTGGTGTCCTGTGCAGGTATCTATGCCCGAAAATTTCAATGGAACGTTAAATGTAGAAAACCGTTATAACTTCCTTTCATTAAAAGGTGTGACGTTTGACTATAATTACATTCAATATACATCCGATGCCAGCCAACGTACATTGAAGAGTGGTACTTTGAAAGGGGCTGATATTGCTGCTGACACAAAGGGAACGATAACAATACCTGCAGCACCAAGCGAGGCTAGTGCACTGAAACTGAAAGCTACGGACCAGTTTGGAGAGGAACTCTTTACATGGGTGTTTAAACTCAAAGATGCTGAAAAGCTGCAGTCAAAGAAGCTTGCGGCAAGTTCGCGTCCACAAATGACAGGCAATACGGTTAAAGCCGGCAACGTGACATATACATTCAATGAAAAGGATGGAACCTTGCAGAGTGTTACGACGAAAAAAGGAACTTATAAATTCTCCGACGGACCGAAGTTCTTCGCTTATCGCCGTAGCGACCGTTCTTTCGATCAGTTCTACAACCACGACGATGAGCAGGCTGAAAAGAAAAAGACTACATATACGGAATATGCCGAGCAGGGAACTTTCGATAAAATGACAGTAACTGAAGGAACTTCCGACACTCTCGTTGTTACCTCCACCTACAAGCTTGGTTCTTTGCAAAAGGCAGAATGGCATATCGCGCCTGATGGTGAAGCGCGTCTCGTTTATCAATATGTATTCAATGGCGTAGTTGATCTTATGGGAGTAAAGTTTAGCCTTCCTGAAGGGGATGTACTTCATAAGGAATGGCTTGGCAATGGTCCTTATCGTGTATGGAAAAATCGTATGCATGGGCCGCAACTAGGTATATGGAGTAACGACTATAATGATCCTATTCCGGGAGAGAGCTTCGAATATCCTGAGTTTAAGGGCTATTTTGCAGGAGTTCAGTGGATGAAACTTCAGACCAAGACGGGCAATATTACCTTGCAGCCTGGAACAGATAAAGACTTTGTCGGTGTATATCAGCCGCGTGACGGACGTGACCAATTGCTTTACACTCTTCCTGAAACGGGCATTAGCTTGATGCAGGTAATACCTGCCGTAAGAAACAAGGTAAACACCACAGACCTTAATGGGCCTTCGGCACAACCAGTTTGGGCAAATGGCCAGCATACCGGGGAAGTAACTTTGCGCTTTGAATAAAACAGGCAACATACTCTAGCAATTTTCCACTCAGACAAACAATGAATACAAAATACCTTTTCCACGCAATGATTGCAATGGCCTTGGCTGTACCGGGAGCAACCTCTGCTCATCAGACGGTAAAGCCTTGGTATGAGCAATTTACCAACCCAAATAAGGAGGCTTATCCTTGGACTTTTTGGTATTGGATGTACGGAAACGTAAGCGACGCTGGCATAAAATTGGATTTGCACGCAATGAAAGATGCCGGAATTACGGGCTTTTATCTTATGCCGATAAAGTCCGTAGCCGACGGCCGTGGACTTGGCGGTAATTCCGAACAACTCTCACCAGAATGGTGGAAGCGGATAGGTACGGTGTTCAGCACTGCCGATAGCCTAGGCTTGGAGATGGGTATACATTTCAGCGATGGATTTGCGCTTGCCGGTGGCCCCTGGATAAAACCAGAGGAGTCTATGCAGCGTATCGTATGGAGTGACACTATCGTGTCGGGTGGAAAATACAATTATTCCAGCCGTACTGTGCTTCGTTTGCCACAGCCGGATGGAGTGAATTGTGGCTATTATAAGGATGTGGCAGTGTTTGCCTATCCTGCAGAGAAAATAGATTTGCGCATGCCGACTCCATCGGTCCCATTTCCATTCAAGGCGACAAAGGCTTCCGATATAGTGATGAGTTATGATGAACCTTTCACTCTGCGTAGCGTTAAGATAGTAACAGGTGGAAATAACTATCAAGCTCATCGCCTTAAAGTCTATGCCTCTTCAAATGGAAAGGATTATTCTTTTGTGCGCGAAATATCTCCTGCGCGTCAAGGATGGCAGAATACAGATGCTGCAGCTACATATTCAATACCGGCAACAACGGCGCGATATTTCAAATTCAGTTGGTCGCCAGATGGAAGTGAGCCGGGTAGCGAAGACATGGACGCGGCAAAATGGAAGCCAACGCTGAAAATCAGCGAACTGCAACTTAGTTCTGAATCTGTTGTTGACGGGTACGAAGGAAAATCAGGCATTGTATGGCGTGTATCCAAGGCTTTTCCTTTGGCCAAGACAGATTGTGTGCCCGTTGAAAGCGTGATAGACATTAGCGATAAAGTGCTTTCCGGCACAAAATTCACCCTTCCAAAGGGGAAATGGCATATCGTGCGCATCGGACATACGTCAACTGGGCATACAAATGCCACAGGCGGAGGCGGAAGAGGACTTGAATGTGATAAGTTTTCAGCAGAGGCTGTACGGAAACAATTTGATAATTGGTTTGCGGAAATATACCGCAGTGTACCGAAAGATGTGGCAAGCCGCGTTCTAACACGTCTGCATGTGGATAGTTGGGAGGCTGGAAGCCAAAACTGGAGCAGTAACTTTTTGGATGAATTCAAGAAACGGCGTGGGTACGACTTGCAGCCTTGGTTATTGTTGTATGCAGGAGTGCCGTTGAAAGATTCTGAAACGTCGGAGCGTATAATGCGCGATATAAGGACGACAATCGCAGATTTGATCAACGATGTGTTCTTTGCAGAAGTGCGTAGCTTAGCAGACGAATATAATTGTAAACTCTCAACAGAATGTGTTGCTCCGACTATGGTGAGTGATGGCCTTCGGCATTATCAGTTTGCTGACTATCCAATGGGTGAATTTTGGCTAAATAGCCCTACGCACGACAAGCTTAACGATATGCTTGACGCAGTTAGTGGTGCACACATATATGGAAAGAACATAATCCAAGCGGAGGGATTTACCGAAGTGCGCGGCACTTGGGACGAACACCCTGGCATGCTTAAACAACTGCTTGACCATAATTATGCCACTGGCATAAATAGCATCGTATTTCATGTTAACACCCATAATCCTTTTACTGACAAGAAGCCTGGTATGACGCTCGATGGCATTGGTACCTTCTTTCAGCGTGACAATACGTGGTGGCCAGAGATGCCGGCATTCACTGACTATATAGCACGTTCCCAAGCTTTATTGCAGTATGGAAAGCCAGTTTCTGACATTGCAGTATATACAGGCGACGAGATACCAAGCAGAGCCGTGTTGCCAGAGCGGCTTACTTCAACGCTTCCTGGCCTGTTCTCTGCTAAGACGCTTAAAGATGAAGCTGAGCGCAAGGCGAATATCGGTCAACCTCTTGAGGTTAGTCCTGTTGGAGTGACGCATACTAAAAACATGACCAAGGCAGACGATTGGGTAAATACCCTTTCCGGCTATCGTTATGACTCTTTTAATCATGACGCCTTGAACGGATGTAAAGTTGAACGTCGCAATGATACAGATGGAAATAAAGGAAGAGCAAGTCTCATTACAAGAAATGGAGCAGAATACAAAGTGCTTGTTGTTCCACAGTCGCGGCCGATGAATCTAGATAGAACAATAGATTGTTGGAATGTCATTGATAGTATATCTAATCTTGGCGTACCTGTAATTAAGACGGTATGGAATGAGCATAACCTTTCTTCGCTTGGAATCCAGCCCGACGCTCAACTTCCTGAAGGAATTGATTTTACACACCGTTATACCAATGATGCGGACATATATTTCTTGACGAACCAGAGTTCCGTTACACAACGTTTTTTGCCGCATTTCCGTGACACTCGGTCTTATGCTTACCTTGCAAATGCTTATAATGGGAAAATAACGGCGTGGAACTCTACCGACAGCATATCTTTGCATAGCGGTGATGCCGTGTTCTGTGTTTTTTCTGACGCAAAAGTGAGTGATGAATTCCTTGTTCCCAAGGATGTTTTTACTGCTTTGCAGGATGGAAAGACTATGCGCTCGCTTGACTGTTCTCCATGGAAGGTTACTTTTGAAAATACCAATCGTACAGTAGAAATGAAGAACTTGTCTGATTGGACTGCATTTTCTTCTGACAACGACATTCGTTACTATTCGGGTCATGCCGTATATGAAACGTCATTCCGCTGCAAGTCTTTGCCGAAAAAAGGGAAACCAGTTGTACTTGATCTTGGACGGGTAGAGAATATGGCAACAGTCTATGTTAACGGGCAACGAATTGCTACAGCCTGGCATGCTCCTTACTGCGTAGACATAACGACAGCGTTGAAGAAGGGTAATAATGTTTTGCGCATTGTGGTAGTAAATACATGGGCAAACGCTCTTCAAGGAAACGACGAGGGCAAGGCTCCGTTCGGTGGAATCTGGACAAATGGTAAGTACCGGAAAGAAAGCAAGGAACTTCTACCCGCAGGTCTTCTTGGTCCTGTGAGGATTTCTGAATAGTAGAAGAAACAGAATAATGAATACTAAAACTTCCCGCCTGTCGTATAAGACAGTTGCGGGAAGTTTTAGTATCCTTTTGTCTGAAGATATTTACCGAAGCGCCGAAGCCCTTCTTCCACGGTACTGCGTGGACATGCCAAATTCCACCGCATGAACCCTTCTCCTTCCTCACCGTACATGGAGCCGGCATTTAGCCAAAGTCCTGCTTCTGCAATAAGTTCCTCTTCAATATGTTCTGACGGTAAAGACAGTTTTTTGCAGTTCATCCATGCAAGATAAGTACCTTCGAGTGGTGCAACAGGGAACATTGGGTAATGTTCCTTACAGTAATTACTGAAGAACGTATAGTTGTTGTGGATATACTCAACAAGTTCGTGCAGCCATTCGCCTCCTTCACGATATGCAGCAATGGTGGCAATAACGCCAAACGGGTTGACGTCGCACACTTCATTGATGTTTATTGCTTTGTCGATGCGTCGTCTCATGTCATTGTCTTCTGCAATGATATTTGCTATCTGCAGCCCGGCAATGTTGAAAGCCTTGCTTGGCGAAATGCAAGAAACACTATGATGTAGGAACTCCTCGGAAATGGACGCAAAGGGCGTGTAGCTAAAGCCGGGATACACTATCTCGCAGTGTATTTCGTCAGAAACCACAGTAACATTGTTCCTGATACAAATTTCTCCGATGCGGGTAAGCTCATCCTTTGTCCACACGCGTCCAGACGGGTTGTGCGGGTTACACAGCAACATTATGCTTACCGATGGCTTGGCAGCGCGGCGTTCAAGGTCGTCAAAGTCAATGGTGAAAGTGTTGTCTTTGTATGTAAGCGGACAACTCTCCAGTAGACAATCGTTGTTTCGTATTGAAGAGAAAAAGCAATTGTATACGGGGGTAAGCGTCAGAACTCTGTCGCCCGCTTTCGCCAAGGCTTTTATTATGGCGGAAATGGCGGGCACAACGCCTGATGTATATATGAACCAATCTTTTTGAATTTCCCAATGATGGCGGTTGTAAAACCATGACATAATGGCCTCGTAATACTCGTTTGGCACGCGTGTGTAGCCAAAACACCCGTGCTCCATGCGCTTTTTCAGTGCATTGATGATGGCGGGAGCCGTTTCAAAGTCCATGTCGGCAACCCACATCGGCAGCACGTCAGTATTTTCGCAACTATCCCATTTGTAAGAATTCGTGTTGCGTCTCTGTGTAATTTTGTCGAAGTTGTATTTCATTTATCCCTTCCGTTCTTCAATAACACAATTGGCAGGCTTCTTGATATTTCCGTCTATCGTTATAGACCCTATTTTGTCTGCCACAATATGCCCAGAGGCAGGATTCTTAATGTTAGTAATGCTCCCCTTAATGTCGGCAAAAACAGATGAGTATTCAAACGCACGGTCGCAGTCTTCGCCGAATGTACAATTTTCAAGCACAAGGTCTTGGGCATAACATAACGGTTGTTCGCCCGTTATGTGGCAGTTCACGAGTCGCAAGTTCCTTGAATGCCATCCCAAATATTCTCCGTTCAGTTCAGAATCGTATACGGTAACGTTTTCCACTTCCCAAAAAGCATCTTTAGTCGTTATCCGTGCGTTGTGAATCTCTACGTCCTTCACATACTGGAACACGTACTTGCTGTCACTATCCAGTCCGTCAATAAAGATGTTGTGGCTGAACATGAAAGGATATGTTCCGCCTCTCAGAGTCAATCTTTCCGCATGAATGTCGTTACACCGCCAGAACACTTCGTCAGCATCGTTCATCTTTACGTCTTCCAGCTTAATGTTGTTCATTTCGCGAAACATTTTCGGGGCGTCAATCACAGTATTGCTCATCTTCAGGTTGTCGCAATACCATAATGCGGAGCGGCCTCCAACGGCAAAATAGCAGTTGTCTATTTCAAAACCATGTACATGCCAAAATGGATAGTTGCCCTCAAAACGGCAGTTTGTGGCGCGGATGTTGCTACATTCCTTTATTGCAGATTCACCCTCTGTGATGAGTACGTTGTCAAGATGAAGGTCATGTGAAGCGAATAATGGGCGTTCTCCGCCAAATTGCTTGTCTTTTATAAGTTGCATCGTTTGTTTCTCGTTTTGTTGCTCCGCCCGTGGCTGTTTGTTCGGGTGGAGTGTATTGTTTTTTCAACTGCAAAGTTATACAATAAATCAGAAAGCCCATGTACCTTAATTACGGAAAATACAAATCAAATGACTTGCGGAATTTTCAGGAAGTGACTTAATTGTGCGGCGTTTCTCTGGTGCTTGATTGCTTTTCTTTCGCTATATTTGCAAAAACAAAACGAATTTGATGGAAACAACTCTTCAGATAGCTGTGGTCGGTGGCGGCGCAGCAGGCTTTTTTGCCGCCATAGAGGCAAAGCGTCGAATGCCGGAAGCCGACGTTACTATTTATGAAAAGCATGTGCGTCCGCTTGCAAAAGTTGCCGTTACCGGTGGCGGGAGATGCAACCTGACCAATACATTTGCTGAGGTCACCGACCTGCGGCAAGTTTATCCACGTGGATATCAGGTGATGAAGCGGCTGCTGAAGCATTTCAGCCACACCGATTTATACGAATGGTTTGAGCAGAACGGCGTGCCACTGGTGGTACAGGATGATCAATGTGTGTTCCCGCGCTCGCAAGACTCGCAGTCTGTCATTTGGTGTCTTACTTCTCTTGCAAAGCAACTCGGCGTAAAGCTGAAAACAGGCCGCGGGCTTACGTTAATAACCCCACGGGCAGATTCTCTTATCTCACTTACTTTTGATACGGAAGCAGGCAGGGAAACGAAAACGTTCCACCGTGTGGCAATCACAACGGGCGGCCATCCACGCAAAGAAGGGTTGCGTTATCTTGCTGCCACGGGCCATACCATAGAGCCCCCCGTGCCATCGCTTTTTACTTTCTGTATGTCGGATAGCCAGTTGAAAAAACTTATGGGCACAGTCGTTGAACATGCGATAACGTCTATACCTTCAACAAAATATAAGGCTTGCGGCCCATTGCTTATTACGCATTGGGGAATGAGCGGTCCGGCAATACTTAAACTATCGTCGCATGCAGCCCGCTACTTGCATGACTGTGGTTATAAGGCCATGGTGTCGGTCAATTGGACAGGTGAGCCGGATGCCTCGGAGGTAGAACGCAGTGTGCGTGAAATGGCAGCAGGCAATACTCAAAAACAACTATCATCCGTTCGCCCCTTTGACATCCCTTCCCGCCTTTGGTGTCATCTCTTGCTGCGTGCCGGTAGCCAACCAGAAAAGAAATGGGGCGAGCTTGGCAAGAAAGGCATAAGCCGGCTTGTGAATACGTTAACAAATGATTCTTATCAGATGACAGGCCGAGCAGCGTTTAAAGAGGAATTCGTTACATGCGGCGGCGTATCGTTGTCTGATGTCAATCTCACTACGATGGAAAGCAAGAAACTGCCAGGATTGTTCTTTGCGGGTGAAGTTCTCGACATTGATGCTGTTACCGGAGGGTTCAATCTGCAAGCGGCATGGACCACAGGCTTCGTGGCAGGACAAAATATGGCGAAGAAAAAGTGACAGTGTCTTTGGGGTATTATAAAAAACAAAAGCGTAAAAATATTCGTTTATGAGGCAACGGGTTGTTAAGTGCAGCATTAGAACATTCTGTTTGGCTGTTTTTTCAATGACAGCTATTCCGTCTATTGCCGCCGTTCCTGAGAGTGTGACAGTGCGCGATACGGTGTCATTAAATTTCGGATGGCTGTTTCAGCGTGGCGACTCTGTGTTTTCAGACAAAGCAGAAAAGGTTGACCTACCACACGACTTCCAGATATCACAACCTTGGGTGGAGCCAACGGCTGATGAACGCCCCAACCTTTCCGATGCGTCGGCATACACAAAAAGCCGTTTGTCTGCGCGTGGCTTTAAAGAAATGGGCATAGGATGGTACAAAAAGACATTACGTCCCATGCCTTCATGGCGCGGCAAGCGCATAGTGCTTGATTTTGGCGGTATAATGCTTACGGGCGATGTGTATCTTAACGGGCAGCGTATTGGCGGTACAGACTATGGTTATGTTGGCTTTGGCTTGGATATAACCGACAAAATCCTGTGGGACAAGGACAACATTCTGCTAGTCAAGGCAGATACGCAAAAGCCAGACAACTCGCGATGGTACACCGGTGGCGGCCTGTATCGCAGTGTAAGGCTGATAACAATGCCGCATGACAACTATTTTGTGCGCCATCCGCTGAGGATAAACACGGCTCTTGACGGTAGTGTGGCTGTAGACGTGGAAGCATACATAAAAGACCGTACGCAGCCTTTTGCGCTCATCGGACTTTCCATTCTTGACTCTTCCGGCAAAGAAGTGGCCTCTTGTGTGAACAAATTTGACAAAGACCGCCGCCGTCAGCGTATCTTCCAACTCGACACGCTACACGTACAACAACCGCATCTATGGAGTTGCGAAAGTCCATACCTATACACTGCGGTGGCAACACTGCTCTCGGCAGACGGCACCGTGGTTGATGTAGCATCAGAAAACTTTGGCATACGCACATTGGACTACTCGCCTGATTACGGCTTCAAGCTGAATGGCAAGAAAGTATTGCTTAAAGGTATTGCCAACCATCATACTCTTGGAGCTTTAGGCGCAGCAGCCTATCCGCGGGCTATAGAGAAACGCATACAGTTGCTCAAGGAATTTGGCTTCAATCATATCCGTACATCCCATAATCCATATAGTGACGATCTTTACGAGCTTGCCGACAAGTATGGCATGCTGGTAGTTGATGAGCTTTACGACAAATGGCTGAAACAATATGCTGGTGGCAAGACAGAATGGACCGCTCTTTGGCAGAACGACATACCAGAATGGGTAAGTGCTCACCGCAACCATCCGTCGGTGATAATGTGGAGCCTTGGCAACGAATTGCAGAAATATGCTAACCTTCCCTTCGGCGACTACGGCGTTACACCATTCCGCCTGCAGCGTGAACTGTTGCGTCATTACGATACATCCCGTCCGGTAACCGTGGCTATGCACCCGCAAGGGCGCGCTTTCGAGACAGATAGCATACCATGCACGCTTGCACGCATAACGGATATCCAGGCATATAATTACCGATACATGTATTTCCCAGGCGATGCCAAGCGGTTCCCATACATGAATTTCTACCAAAGCGAGGCAAACCTTCAGATGATGGGTACGAATTTTTATGGAATGAATCTCAACAAGGTCATAGGACTTGCATATTGGGGTATGATTGACTATATTGGAGAGTCGCGGGGATGGCCAGCAAAAGGTTGGACTGATGGGGTCTTCGATATTTCACTTCAGCCAAAACCGCGGGCATGGTTGCTGAAGTCAATGTTTTCCGATGCCCCGACGGTGCATATCGCCATAGTGAACCACGCGTCTGACGGTAGCGAATGGAATGGCGTAAAGATGAATGATATGCAGCAAACCGATGTTTGGATGCTTGAGTCGGGATGTAAGTACACGATATTCACATATACCAATGCCGACGAAGTAGAATTATTGCTCAACGGGAAAAGTTTGGGTACGAAGAAAAACAACAAAAACGATGTTGCCTGCCGAAACCGTATCCGTTGGGATGATATTGCGTATGAGAAAGGAACGTTGGAGGCCGTGGCACGTATTGACGGCAAAATGGTGGCACGCCATAAAATTGAAACGCCGAGTTCGGCTGTGGCATTGCGGTTAGAGCCAGATAACACGGAATGGTCTGCCGACGGAATGGACTTGCAGCATATAAGAGTGAGGGCAGTAGATAGTAAAGGGCGCACAGACGCAAGTTGCAACCTGCAGGCAATGTTCCGTGTGGAAGGCGATGCACGGATTGTAGCGGTAGACAATGGCGACATGCAGAACCACGAGATAAACACCATTCCTCGCATCCATCTGCATAAAGGAACAGCCCTCGTCATCCTACGCGCTGGGCACAATGCGGGAAAAGTACGTTTCTCCGCTGAGGTGCAGGGGATGAAGAAGGCTGTCTCGTTGGTTATGCGTTGATATCACATCGGGTGTGACAATATTCTATTTTCGTTGGAAGAACAAGTCTAAGGAATAGGCTTTCTGTTCTACGGCATATTTTGTGAGTACGCCCGGACCGCAGCTGCTGTTGCCCAGTCCCATCATAGCTGCATCTATGTTAAGAAATACGTTGTCTTCGATTTCCAGGTCGCAGTCGTGGGCAACTGTTGAAAGTTGCTCCTGTGAATAGGGTAGGGCAGAGAAGGAGAATGGTTGCGTGAGCGAACTTACTGTATATCCTTTCCCCTTGTTGTCGGTTAGCGAGAGCGTGGCTGTCTGTTCATGGTTGCCGCTGAATTGTGGACGTGGGTAATGTACATATTCTTTGTCAACGGTGTTCTTCCACAGGTTTATGGATGTTGCTTCAAGACGGTCCACATAACTATCTTGTATGCCGCGGCCGTACCATGAAAGGTTGCGCAGAGATTTGTCAAGTGCAAAGGTATTTCCGATGCATGGCAATGGCGGTAATTGTCCGCTTGGTATATATTCTGCATGGAAGTCAACGTTTCCGTTGCCGTCCATCGTGTATTTATAGTTGCATACAATTTTCCCGTTGGTGTAGATGCACTCTTGCGATGTCGTAACCGTCACTGTTCCGTCAGCATTCTCAACTGCAGTCAAAGGCTTCAGCACATTTGTCTGCGGCTTATCCAGTTTGTTGTTGGTCCAGTCTTTGGCTATCCAGTTGCCGAAGCCTTTGTCGTTGTCAAGAGGGGCGCGGTAGAAATGCGGTTTAACAATATTGAACCACTCCTTTGCTTCTTTTACATCAGCGGTCTTTGTCACCTTTTGTAGTCTTGGACGGAAGGCGGTTGCAAGGCGGTCGTTAAGGACAAACTGCTCATGTCGCACTTCGTGTCCAGCTTTAGCCCAAGGCTTGTCTTTGCTGAGTTGCACGCTTATGTCAAGACGTACATCGGCATCGTTGTCGAATTTCACTGTCGGCAGCGTTAAATCCTTTATCTCTCCTTTCTTTGTCAGCTTGCCGTTCTCTGTAATCTGGTACATAAAGCGGTAGTCACTTGCGCTGGTGAAGTTGTCAAGCATCTTGACAGAGATTTTTCTGCCGTCAAGGCTTAGCCGTATCGGGGTGTAAACTTGTCTTACTTCTTCATATTTCGGTGTTCTTTTTCTGTCGCTAGAAACGATACCTTTCACGCAGAAAGCCTTAAGGTTTGGCACATCTCTGAAGTCGCCGCCATAAGCAACCATCGTCTTACCGTCGTCGCGCTTCTTGAAAATGCCTTCATCTGCCCATTCCCATATAAATCCTCCAAGCATGCGCTTGTGGCTGTAAATTTCATCCCAGTATGTGTTGAAATTTCCAAGGGCATTTCCCATAGCATGGGCATATTCGCTTGTAAGCACCGGTCTGTTGTCTGTCGTTTTCTGTGCAATACTCAAGAGACGCTCCCAGCGTGCATTTTCCGGGCGTTCCATATTGTTGTCCTTTACCCCGGGGTTGAGATATTCATCTTGCACGCGAGGATAGAAACGGCTAATGACATCTACGTATTTGGGGTCGCAGTTGTCGTCGCCTTGCGCCCCTTCGTAGTGTACAGGGCGTGTGGGGTCGTATTCATGAATCCATGAACTTGTCATTGCAAAGTTCGGTCCCCATCCCGATTCGTTTCCCAATGACCAGAAAACCACGCAGGGATGGTTGCGGTCGCGCATTACGCAGCGTTGTGTGCGGTCGATAAATGCAGCGGCCCATGTGGCGTCGCTCGCCAAAGTGCCGCGCAACCCATGTTCTTCAAGGTCAACTTCATCCATGACATATATGCCGTATTCGTCGCAAAGCTCATACCAACGTGGAGTGTTTGGGTAATGACAGGTGCGCACGGCGTTTATGTTGCATTGCTTTAGCAGTTGTATATCCTGGAGCATGCGCTCTTCAGTCATTACATGCCCCGTTTCAGGATCCATTTCGTGGCGGTTCACACCGCGTAGGCGCACTTGCTTGCCGTTGACGAGCATCATGCCGTCTTTTATTTCAATCTTTCGGAAGCCGACTTTTGTTTCAGCACGTTCCACAACCGCTCCGGTACTGTCTTTCAAAGCCAGTTTTAGTGTGTATAAATACGGATGTTCTGCATCCCATTTCTGAGGGTTGTTGATGGTGGCCTTTAGCCATCCGTATGGAGCGTAGCCTCGTTGCGGATTTCGCTGGTTTAGGATTTTTCCCTTACGTTCAAGGTTCAGCATTGGTTCTGCGGCGTGCCACAGAACAGAGTCTAGCATAGCCTTTCCCTGTGCGTCATAAAGCATTGCCTCTATCCTATAGCCTGTTCCGCGTTCTGAGCCGAAAACGCTTAGCTTGGGGTCAACGATAAGTTGTGCGTCTTGACACAAAGAGTCTAGCTCCGTGCGGTATCCGAAGTCGGCAATGCGTATTTTGGGTGTAGCATAAAGTTCGATGCTTCGGTGAATACCGGCGATGCGCCACATGTCCTGGTCTTCAAGATAGCTTCCGTCGCTATATTTCATCACTTTCAGTGCAATGATGTTTTCTCCAGCCTTGGTGTATTGTGTTATGTCGAACTCGGCAGGCTCCATGCTTCCCTGTGAGTATCCAACTTCATGACCGTTTATGTAGAGATAAAAAGCACTTGAAACAGCTCCGAAATGTACGAATATTTCTTTTCCGTCCCAATCTTTGGGCAATGTGAATGAACGGCGGTAGCAACCGGTCGGGTTGCGTTCTGTATAGGCAGTATAAGTTTTTTTAGGCTCTTTCATTACATATGGCGGGTCAATCTTGAAGGTATAACCCGAACTGCTATATATTGGAGTTCCGTAGCCGTTCATTTCCCAATCGCCGGGCACGGGGAAGGTTTTCCATGCAGAGTCGTTAAATGTAGGTTTAAAAAAGTCGGAAGGCTGTTCTTGCGGAGTCTTAGTCCAGTTGAACTTCCATTGTCCGTCGAGAGAAACGCTTCTGTCTCCTTTTGTGTTGAGGTAGGGGGTAAAAGATGAGCGTGCCGGCATGCGGTTCTTTGCAAGAACATACTGGTTTTCCCAATCATGCTGTTGCTGCAGCGTGTTGGCTTGGGACGAAACGGCAAGCATAGCTAAAGCAGAAATGAGTAATATGTTTGTCTTTATCATAATCTTTTTACATATTTAATATATTATTAGACGTATCTTCCGTGGCTTTGTAACTTTTTTGTGAGGCATCAGACAGAGTGAAAATATAGCCCTTCAGCCAATGTTTGCTTATGTTTTTATTGTTTTCTTATGTTTATTTGTTAACTTTGCAGCCCGATTTAGAAAAGCATCCAAGTAGGATGCGCAATTAGCGAGTGCTTGACAAACCTCCGTGGCTATGGCTTTATTAGTCGATGCCTAAACAAAACAAGATTATGAATAGTAGTAAAAATAAAGTGAGCATACTGTTTATGCTTTTCAGTATACTCTTCTGCGTTTGTCTGATAACAGCAAACGTTCTTGAAACAAAGCAGATAGCAATAGGATGGCTGAACATTACTGGCGGGTTGCTTGTCTTCCCCGTATCGTACATAATCAACGATTGTGTGTGTGAGGTGTGGGGATACCGCAAGGCACGGCTTCTTATATGGGTAGGCTTCTTTATGAATTTTCTGTTTGTGGCCTTTGGAGCTTTGGCAGACGCCATTCCTGGTGCACCTTTCTGGGATAATGAAGAAGGTTTCCATGCAGTATTCGGATTGGCACCGCGCATCGCTGGCTCCTCCTTTGTGGCTTTCCTCTTCGGAAGTTTTATCAATGCATATGTAATGAGCAGGATGAAGATAGCTGATGGCGGGCGGCATTTCGCTTGGCGCGCCATTTTGAGCACCGTATTTGGGGAAACAGCCGACTCAATTATCTTCTTTCCTCTAGCTCTTGGCGGAGTCGTGCCATGGGCGGAAATTCCGTCGCTTATCGTTTCACAGGTGATTTTGAAGACACTTTATGAGATTGTTGTCTTGCCTCTTACAATACGTGTAGTGAAGAAGACAAAGGAATTTGAGGGAAGCGACGAATACGACAACAATGTAGACTATAACGTGTGGAAAATATTCAATATATAAAAAGAGTAACCATAAGTAATTATGACAAATAGCGAGAACAGACAAGATGAAGGCCTGCAGGCTCTCGGAAAAAAAACAGAATATAGAATGGATTATGCTCCTGAAGTGTTGGAAACATTTGAAAACAAACATCAGGAAAACGACTATTGGGTGCAGTTTAACTGCCCGGAATTTACAACACTATGCCCAATTACAGGGCAACCGGACTTCGGCGAGATAATAATAAAGTATATCCCAGATGTAAAGATGGTGGAGAGCAAAAGCTTGAAACTTTATCTCTTCAGTTTCCGTAATCATGGTGATTTTCACGAGGATTGTGTCAATATAATAATGAAAGACCTGATAAAACTCATGAATCCGCGTTACATAGAAGTTACGGGGCTGTTTAAACCGCGTGGAGGAATAAGCATATTTCCTTTTGCCAATTATGGGAGAAAAGGTACAAAATATGAGCAATTGGCAGAGCAACGCTTTGCCATGAAAAACTGATTGCGGGAGTATTGTTGAGGCTTAAAGCTTATTTACGGATGGTGGCTACGACATATTCTGAACGAGTGCCAATACGGAATTTTCCGCCCCAAATGCCAATACCGGAAGAAACGTAATATTGTGTGTTTCCTTTCGTCAGAGTTCCGAATGCATCTTCGTATATCAACTCCGTAATCCACGAAATGGGCCAAACCTGTCCGTGGTGCGTGTGCCCGCTGAATTGGAAGTCTATCCCTTGACGTGCGGCTTGTTCTAGATGATATGGCTGATGGTCAAGGAGAATAGAGAAGCGTCCTTCAAGTGGAAACTTCTTTACAATAGCAGCAAGATTTTTCCGGTGTAGATTGCTGCGGTCGTCGCGCCCTATTATATTTATGCCACATGCGACGGCCATACTGTCGCGCAGAAGGTTTATTCCAGCATCTTTGTAGAACTGTTCGGCAAGAGAGTCGCCACTATAGTATTCGTGATTTCCCAAGCAGGCGTAGACAGGAGCCTTGAAACGCTTTAGTTCTGCAGCGTCATTGTCTTCAATAAGCGGACGTAAACTAATGTCGATGATGTCGCCACCTATAAGGATAAGATCTGGATGCTCTGAGTTTATCATCTCAACCCAACGGTGCAGTTCGCTTCGGCGGTTGTGGTATCCAAGGTGAAGGTCGCTGATAAGAACAATCTTCACGTCGCGTTCCAATTTTCCGTTGGACTGCAGCGTGAGAGGTTGCCGCACCTTATGTTTGTAGTTTATATTTCCATACGTAAATATTGCAACCATAAATATAAAAATAGCCAGGGAGGAATGAGGGTTAGAATGAAGCCATTGACGTGGAACTAAATGGCATAACCTGCCAAGATCCAACGCGAGAAATAACATAACTAGGTAAAGAAGAACAAATATGGCCGTGTTCCCAACTTCATAGACTCCAACGGCTAGGTTGAGAGGCATGTGGTCTATAGTCCTGGAAAAATTAAGAAATATAGAGAAGAAAGCCATGACAAAAAGTGTTATAGCCAAACTTCGCCATACGTTGCTTAAAGGTAAAATGAACCACACACGCCATATGGCGTAGACAAGTCCGGCAATGGGTAATATTCCGAACACAATATGCCACATATATTTCATCTTCTTTTTTCTATAATGCTTGTTCTTTGTTTTGCAGACAAAGTTACAACTGTTTTGCATGACATCTTGTATACGATTTACTGATTATTGTTCTTTAACAACGTATTAGGAGAAAAATTTATAGATTCTTTTATGTGTAAATCGTCTTTCCTACTTCTATCTTTCGCTTTTTTTACATAATTTTGCAAAGAATTTCTAAAATATAACCTTCTCGTAACGGAAAAAGGCGATTGAAGGAAACGGCAGATGCTCTTAATTCCTTATCAAAAGTAATGTGCATCTGGCTAAAGCTAATAAATATAGTGTTGAATCTTTATTGGACACACGCAGAATTTCTTAATATCAAAAAAGGAAAGCTATATGAATAAGAACGGGGTTCTTTGTGGAGTACTACTTATGTCGTCTGTGTTGTATGGCGGCAATCTTTTGGCGAACCGTCTGCCGCAACATGTTACTCAAAAAAATACAGTAATTAAAGGCCATATTACAGATTCTTTTGGCGAACCGATAATTGGGGCAACTGTACAGGAAGTCGGCACGACAAAGGGTACAGTAACTGATGTAGAGGGGAATTTTGAACTTGATGTAGAGGCGCAAGCACCTCTTCGCATATCATATATAGGTTATAAGACTGTTAATATTGTTGCATCTCAGGGAATGACTGTGATGATGGAAGACGACAATGCGCAGTTGGATGAGCTTGTTGTGGTGGGTTATGGACACCAAAAGAAAGTAAACCTTACGGGTGCCGTTGCTAGCATAGACTTGGACAAAACGCTTTCCTCACGCCCGGAACAAGACGTGGCAAAGGCTTTGCAAGGTGCCGTGCCAGGGCTTTCGGTTGTGAACAGCAACGGAGACATTGATTCTCAGCCTGCAATACGTATACGTGGACTTGGAACATTATCCAACGGTCAGAGTTCCAGTCCGCTTATCGTGGTAGATGGTGTGCCAACCGACGACTTGTCTATGATAAACGCCAATGATATAGCCTCAATATCAGTTCTAAAGGATGCAGCCTCTTCGTCAATTTATGGAAGCCGAGCTGCTTTCGGTGTTATCCTCGTTACAACAAAACAAGCAGCCAAGGGAGACAAAGTCTCTGTAAAATACAATGGATATTTAGCTTGGGACAAAGCAACCATACTGCCAAGCTTTCCTGATGTGCCGACACAGCTTACAGCTGCTCTGCAAGCTAAGTCAAGAAAAGGAAGCGGTACTGTAGAACTTTTCGGAATGTATTTTGACCAGCTATTGCCATACGCGTTGAAATGGCAGGAGCAGAATGGCAACGGGAAAAAAGGCTATAGCCAAATGACACCCTATGTGGATGACAACAATGTTGGTGACTATAGATTTATAAACGGCCAACCATACTATTATGCAAATTATGACATTGAAGGCATATGGTATGACAATGCAGCTCCGTCGTCAAGCCATGACATTTCTGTAAGTGGCTCAAGTGGCAGAACATCCTATTATGTTGATCTTGGATATAACTACAAACAGGATGTGATGAAAATCAATCCTTCTAAGCTTAACCGCTACAATCTTACAGTAAACTTGCGTTCCGACCTTACTGACTGGCTTACATTTGGGGTGCGTGCAAACTTTACCCGGCGCAGTTTAAACAGGGCAAATTCTTCCAGCAACATTTATCAATATATATGGCGGTGGGGATCGTTTTTTGTTCCTTCAGGGTATATTGTAGATGATAATGGTAAATCAGAAGACTATCGAATACTTGCAATACAGAAGCAAGCCGCGCGTACGACTTCTGTACACGACGTGTTACGCATGAACGTCTATGCTATAGCACACATAACTAAGGATCTTACATTAAACGCCGACTATACATATCAGATAGATAACACAAATCTTAAATCAAGCAGTAACAGTGTATATGGAATGAACTGGAACGGAACAACACCAATATACATTGTTCAGCCGTCAACGACCAATGCAACGAGAGACAACAACAAAGCTAACCGTTGGACGGCAAACGCTTATCTTAACTATTCCTATAGTTGGAAAAACAAACATAACCTGAATGTTATGATTGGCGTAAACGGAGAAAGCTACAACTCTGACTATTTCTATGTACGCCGCACGCAACTTTATGACGAGAGCTATCCGGAGTTGAACTTGGCTTATGGCAGTTTGACACAGGCAACAATCAATTCCTCAACAGGCGACCGGGCTACAGCGGGATATTTCAACAGAATAAACTATGATTATAAGGGGATATACCTGATAGAGTTAAACGGACGTTATGATGGTAGCTCGCGTTTTCCGTCAGGCAACAAATGGGCATTCTTTCCTTCTTTCTCTTTGGGATATCGCTTTACTGAGGAAAAATATTGGAATAACCTCCATGATTATATCAGCAACGGTAAATTACGCTTCTCATATGGTGAGATTGGAAACGAGGCTGTGGGAGATAATATGTTTCTTTCAACAATATCGCAGATTGATCCAAGCAAAACATATTGGGTAGATGGTAGTGACACACGTGTAAATCAAACGGATATGCCAACGTGGGTAGGCTCTACTTTAACATGGGAGCGTATCAATACTACAGATGTTGGAATAGATCTCGGGTTTATGAACGACGAGTTGACATTGACTTTCGACTGTTACCAACGCATGACCAATGACATGCTTGCACCGGGCAAGGCTTTGCCAGGCACAGTAGGTGCTTCTGCTCCTTACACAAATGCAGGGCAACTGCGCACGCGAGGATGGGAACTTAGTCTAAACTGGCATAAACAATTTAACAAAGACTTTGGACTTTATGCGAATTTCAATATTGGCGACTCGAAATCAAAGATAACAAAGTGGAACAATGACTCTAAAATAATAGGTCATACAGGTGGAATCGTATCCGACTACAATGCAAAGATGTATGCTTACGAAGGCGAAACATGGGGCGATATTTGGGGATTTGAAACGGAACGTTATTTTACGGAAGACGATTTCAATGGGCAAAATGCTGATGGTTCATGGAATTATAAGGACGGAGTGGCTGATCAAACAGGCATACAGACCGACAATTTCGTATACGGACCTGGAGATATAAAGTTCAAAGACCTAAACGGAGACGGAAAGATTGACGGCGGTGACGGTACATTGGAAAATCATGGCGACTTGAAAGTCATTGGCAATACAATGCCTCGCTATGAATATAGCTTCCGTATTGGCGGCTCTTTCAAAGGTTTTGACTTGGACTTATTCTTTCAAGGCGTAGGGAAACGTTCAATGTGGACACAGTCTTCTTTCGCTTTCCCCGAAATGCGTGAACCTGATTTGGCTATATATTCAAATCAAACAAGTTACAATGTGTATGATCCAGCAAACGGAGTGGTGAATATTTCGGAGGCTAACGACTATCCTTGCCTTTATCCAGGAAACGAATATGCCGGCAATGTGTCAGCACTCGCGCCCATAGGCGGCTGCCATAACTATTATCCGCAGAGCAAATACCTGATAGACCTATCTTATCTGCGCCTAAAGAGCGTTACACTAGGTTACACTATTCCGCAAAAGCTTACGCGTAAGGCTTATCTTGAAAAGGTGCGCTTTTATGCTAGCGTAAACAATTTATGTCTTTTGCACAATGGAGCACGTAATGTTCCTATAGACCCGGAAATGAACGACGGGCCTTCTGGCACGTATGGTTACGGCACATGGGGAAGAACCTATCCGATAACCCGTTCCTGGGCAGTTGGTTTGCAAGTGAATTTCTAAGCGATGGCAAACAATTTTCAAGTGAGAATATAATTAAAAAGAGAAATACGCATATATTTGGGTAGTGTGTCTAAATATAAAAAGGTGAGAAAAATGAAAAATATAATATTGCTTTATATTGGTACCGCACTCTGCATGCTTAGCAGTTGCAATGATATGTTGGATAAGGATCCGCGTGACACATTTGTCAACAACGATGTTTTCTGGAGCAATATCAATACAGTTGAGAGCTATACCAACAAGTTCTATGACAATTATGTAGGCTACAGCCAGAATGGAAGCTACGGATGGTTCTATTTCAAGAGCTTGACTGACGATCAGGGAAACTCAGGTTTTGATGATTGGACTTTCTCTTCTGTTCCTAGCACTTCCTCTTATTGGACTGATGGATTTAAGGAAGTGCGTCGTGCAAATTATGTTATACAAAACATAAGTTCCTCGTCGATGGCAGAAAGCAGCAAGAGGTATTATATAGCAGTTGCACGTCTCAACCGCGCTTGGCAGTACTATCAGTTGGTGAGAGAGTATGGTGATGTAGAATGGTTGAGCGAAGTTATTACCGATCCTAATGATTCGCAGGTCTATGGTGAGCGTACAGATCGTGATGTCGTTATGGATTCTGTGCTTACAGACTTGGATTATGCGATTGCGCACCTCGGAAATGTATCCGACAAAACAAAGTGGAGTAAGCACATGGCCTTGGCCATGAAGAGTGATGTCTGTTTGTATGAAGGAACATTCTCCAAATACAGAACAGAAGAAGACAATGGCAAGAAGGCAGACATAGCCCGTTCGTCACGTTACTTGCAGGCTGCTGCCGATGCTTCAGACGCTCTGATAAATTCAGGCGAATATAGTTTGACAAAGACGTATGGCGAAGTATATAACTCTGTTTCTCTTGGATCTGGTTCTGAAACGATATTCTATCGCAATTATGCCAAGGATATGGTTATGCATGGGCTCTTGGCTTACACATGCAGTTCGGCGGAGCAATGGGGAATAACAAAGGATGCCTTTGATGCGTTTCTCTTTGTTGATGGTAAACCCCTGGCTACGACTTCACTTAACAAAAGCGATAAGGCTGTTAAAAATGCGCAAGGCGACTATTCTATAAGTAGTGCTCTAGCGGTAAGAGATAAGCGACTTTCCGTACTTGTTGATTCGATTGTATGCTTTAATGGGCATGGATGGACACGTGTCAATGGAGAAGGCATTGCTGATGGCGTTCCAATGACATCGTCTACAGGCTATACAATAAGGAAATACGATAATCTTAGTCTTGATAGATACTATCGTACAAATACGACAACGGGTTATACAGATGCTCCGCTTTATTGGTATGCAGTGATATTGCTGAACAACGCGGAAGCAAAGGCAGAACTTGGCACAATCTCACAGGTGGACCTTGATAACACGATTAACTTGCTTCAAAAACGTGCCGGGCTGCCAGGAATATCGCTTGAGCCGGCTACCGACCCTGCAAACAACATGAACGTGGACAATTTATTATGGGAAATCCGCCGTTGTCGCCGTTGTGAATTGATGACAGATAACTGGTATCGCTACTGGGATCTCGTGCGCTGGCATCAGCTAGACAAATTGGATACTGAAAAAAATCCCGCAATCAATCTTGGAGCAAATCTCTCAAATGTTAGTGATATAGCAGTAAATGTGAATTCAGAAACGTATATGGTTGTATGCAACAAATCAAGAAAATACGACAAAAAGCATTATCTTTTCCCTGTTCCAACAAATGACCTTAACCTAAATGTTAAGAATAAACAGAATCTAGGGTGGTAGATAAGCTTTGGAAACCGTAGAGATGAAATAGTTAAATAAAACATAAAATACCAGGTCGTAGCCTGTATTCTATCGAAAAAGCGTAATTTTGCATCCTGTTTTATTTGATGGAAAATGTTTTATAGACAAGATAAGTCGCATACAAAACGATAAAGTGAGAAAGAAACCCACGATACTTCTGCTGTTTTTTGTTTTTCTTTTCATTGTGGCAAGTGCAGATATGCCGCAGGTGAGGAAGAACAAAAGGCAGAACAAGAAAACTGATACATTGGCTTTGGCTGACACGCTAGAGCTTGATACCCTATTGCAGAAAATAAAAGGCAGTGAACCTGATACTACTCTAATGGATTCGCTGGCACTTGCCATATATCATCACAATAAACAGATTGACGATTCGATACGGCTTGACAGTATAAACAGGGCAAAGTCTACTGGAGTTGATGCTCCTGTTAACTTCTCTGCTGTTGACTCCATGGTTTATCGCGCTTCTGATAAGCTAGCTTTTCTTTATGGTAACTCGAGGGTTGATTATCAGAACATGAATCTTTCCAGTGCCGACATAACGATGAGTATGGATAGCAGTCTTGTGCATGCAACTGGTGCACGCGACACATCTGGTGTGCTTCAAGGTCGGCCTGTTTTCAAAATGGGTGAGACGCAGTATGAGAGTGACACAATCGCTTTCAATTTTAAGACAAAAAAAGGATTTATAAATAATGTCTATACAGAGCAACAAGACGGATATTTGACGAGTCAGCATTCTAAGCGAAACGATAAAGGAGAACTTTTCCTTGAGCACGGTAGATACACGACTTGCGATGCTGAACATCCGGATTTCTATATAGCTTTGTCGAGGGCAAAAGTGCGTCCGGGCAAGGATGTCGTGTTCGGTCCCGCATATTTGGTAGTTGCGGATGTTCCCTTGCCACTTGCCGTTCCTTATGGCTTTTTCCCCTTTTCTAAAAGTTATTCCAGCGGTTTTATAATGCCGACTTACGGCGATGAGAGCGCACGCGGGTTTTATCTGCGTGATGGAGGCTACTACTTTGCCATAAATGACAACTGGGATTTGAAATTGCTTGGCGAGATTTATACAAAAGGTTCGTGGGGCGTTTCGGCTGCAAGCAACTATCGTAAGCGCTACAAATATAGCGGTAGCTTCTTCTTTAGCTATCAGGATACGAAAAACGGAGACAAGGGTATGCCTGACTTCACGGAGCAGGAAAGTTTTAAAATACAATGGAGTCATCGTCAAGACGGAAAGGCCAATCCATACAGTACGCTTTCGGCAAGCGTGAACTTCGCCACGTCAAGTTATGAGCGCAACAACCTTACAAGTATGTATAATCCGCAGTCGCTCACGCAGAGTACACGTACATCGAGCGTCAGTTGGAGTACTACGTTCTCAAGTATAGGCATGTCTCTTAGCGGAACTGCCAACTTGAGCCAGAACATGCGAGACTCAACGCTTGCTATCACTTTGCCAGACTTGAATATATCCATAAGCCGTTTCTATCCGTTCAAGCGTAAGCGCATGGTAGGCAAGGAGAGATGGTATGAGAAAATATCTATGAGTTATACTGGAAGTCTGAGAAATTCTATTGATACAAAGGAAGACAAGCTTTTCAAGTCTAATCTCATAAAAGATTGGCGCAACGGAATGCAGCATAGCATCCCTATCAACGGAAACTTTACGCTGTTTAACTACATCAATGTAAATCCGCAGATAAGTTTTACAGATAGGATGTATACTAACAAGGTCTTGCAGAGTTGGGACGAACAGACGCAGACTGTTGTGCGCGACACTACGCATGGCTTCTATAATGTATATAATTGGTCGCTTAGTGTCAGTGCTTCAACTAAGCTTTACGGCTTTTGGGTTCCCAACAAGAAAATCTTCGGTGACAAGATTCAGGCAATACGTCATGTCATAACACCACAAGTTTCTTATAGTTATGCTCCTGACTTTGGTTCAAGCCGGTATGGATATTATCAAACTTACCAGAAAACGGACGCACAAGGTAACGTGTCGTTGGAAACATATTCTCCGTTCCAAAACGCACTCTTTGGCGTGCCTGGTCGTGGTCGTACAGGAAGTGTTTCCATGTCGCTCTCCAATAATATAGAAATGAAGGTGAAATCAGACAAGGATTCCACTGGTTTCAAGAAGTTAAGCATCATTGACGAACTCGGAGCCAACATGTCTTATAACATGGCAGCGAAGGAAAAGAAGTGGAGTGACCTTACGATGAACATCCGTTTGAAGTGGTGGAAAAACTATACTTTCAACATGACGGCTGTTTTCGCCACGTATGCTTATGAACTTGACGCAAACGGCAATCCTTATGTAGGCAACCATACAGAATGGAGCAAAGGGCGTTTCGGACGTTTCCAGGGCATGTCGCAAAATATTTCCTATACGCTTAATCCCGAAAAGATAAAGAGGCTCTTTGGAGGTGGTAGCAAAGAAGATGAAGCTGACAAGAAAAAGGATGATGACGATACGGGTGTAGAGACAAATGTTGACGATGATATGATAAAAGCCCAAAATGGGGCAAAGCGTTCTGCGTCGTCAAAGGCTGAAACGGATGCCGATGGTTATATGAAGTTCTCCATGCCTTGGTCGATTACTTTTGGCTACGGTATAACAATGCGCGAGAATACGGGCGGAAAGTTTAACACGAAGACGATGCGTTATCCCTATAAATTTACCCAAACGCTGAACTTTAGCGGGAATATCCGCATCAGCGACGGATGGAACATCAGCTTTTCTTCGGGTTACGACTTTGAAGAGCATGACCTCTCAATGACCACAGCTTCTTTGCAGCGTGACCTTCATTGCTTTAGCATGAGCTGCTCGGTGGTGTTGGCTCCATATACGTCGTATAACTTCTCTTTCCGTTGCAATGCTTCCACGCTTACAGATGCGTTGAAATACGATAAACGCAGTGGATATAGCAACGCAGTTCAATGGTATTAGTATAGAGATGCGTTTTTGCCGTTGTGGCGCATTTGTATATAACAAATTTGCGGATGACTATAAACGGAAATGATGCGAGAAAATAATGTGACAAGAAAGAAGGGACATCTTACGCAAGTTCTTTGACTTAGCCTAAGAGGTCCCTTCTGGTTTTATGGCATCCGAAAATCTTATAGCTTATTCTGTAAGTAGACCGAATATGTTTAGCCCTTTCGGTAGCCAAAGATTTTATAAAGCGGATGTGTCGGTATAATTGGATTATTCAAAGTAGTAGAGGAAAGTTGCCACTCCTTCAAGAGCTTTCTTGCCGGTTTCTTTTATTTCTATGCGGAATTTTATTTCGGCTTTGGTGACTCCGCGCAGATTGGCGATGGATTGAAGGTCTGTCACAAGTCTTACGCTCTCGCCCGACTTGACTGCTTGTCCGAATTTCATCTTGTCCATGCCATAATTAACCATCATTTTCAAGTTGTTTACCTCAATTATCTGATTCCACAGGTAGGGAAGCATGGATAGAGTCAGATAGCCGTGAGCTATAGTCGTCTGATATGGACTTTCATTCTTTGCCTTTTCGGTGTCAACGTGTATCCATTGATGGTCTAGTGTTGCGTCGGCAAACATGTTGATGCGCTCCTGCGACAGTTCAACGTAGTCAGATGTTCCGAGATTCTTGCCTAGATAGGTAGCAAACTCGTCGTAGTTGTTAATTGTAAGTTTTGCCATAGTTGTCAATTGTTATAGTCATTTTTTGTTATAGTCACTTCATAGAGAATCTTGTCTTTCTGTTTTGCAGAGTGGAACGTGTAGGCAAAATTGTATCCCGCCTCTTTATATGGGCGTATGGATGTTGTGCCTTTTAGATTGCTGACCATGTCTTTTTTTATCTCCGTTTCACTAATGGCTGTAGTGTCAGCTCTTCCGCTAAGTGAGAGATAGTAGTGCAGAGTGAGTGTTTGCTTGTTGAACACCAAACTGTCGGTCGTTATCTCGTTAGATATCCTCACAGGACAATTCTTCTTAGTGTATTCTTCTGCTTCACGCGCGGCGCGGTCTTCAAGAGTTTCCTGGCATGATGCAAGGCACAGCGCAACTGTGGTTAGTGTTATTATTGTTTTCTTTATTGTCATATATCTGTCGTTTGTTATAAACTACTATGCAAAATTACTAAGAAAAAAGTTTATAGTAGCTCTTGCACTGGATTTTTTGTCTTTTCCCCGTGGGGATGCACTTGAAAGCCCGTGGGCTTTTAGTGAAGAGTAAACGGGCTTCTGATAGGTTAGTAGGGCTTTTGTAATATTTACTTAATAATATTGTAACAAGGAATACACCAGCGCAATGAACTAAACTGACTAATTTTGCAGCATAAATTAACTATGTGGTTATGAATGATGTGAAGAAATCAAAGGTACTCGATTTACGAAAGGATTTGAAACCGGGAAAGAAACTTGAACAATTGGTATTGGATTATGCGGTAAGGAAAACGACTGGTTGCAGGGAAGACCTTTACGGAGTTTTCTATTCAAAGAACGGACGTCACGTTGTAATGGCTTCAAAGAGTCTTAGTGGGCGTTACACCGTTTGCGAAGGAACCAGAGAAATAGATGGTGATGCTTTTTGGGGCTGCGCATATCTTGAAGAGATACTGTTGCCCGAGGGATTGGAAGTTATCGGGCATGAGGCTTTTGGACGTTGCATTTCTCTTCGTAGGCTGGAATTGCCGACGACAGTCAAGAAAATCGGTGCGAACCCGTTTGTGGGTTTAGGCAATCTTTGTGTGGAAAGCCGTTCAAAGGAAATTATTTATGACGGGAAAGCCGTTTATTCTGAAGGGGGAAAATGTCTCGTGTCATACCTTTCAGACGATAGTGTGTTAGTCGTGCCGGAAGGTGTGGAAGAAATTGGCGACAAAGCGTTCTTCGGAAAGAAAAAACTTCGTTGGATAACATTGCCCAAATCACTGAAGACAATAGGAGATCAGGCTTTCTTTGATTGTGACAGTTTACAGTGTGTAACGATACCAGAACATGTTGAGGCTATAGGTGCATGCGCTTTTGGGGATAGCGAGTTGCTTCGTGATGTTGAATTCGAGGGCGTTCCTGATAAGATCAAGCGTAGCATGCTGACCGGATGTGACAACATTCACTCCATAATCGTGCCGACGGGAAGTATAGGCAGTTTCAAAAAACTCGTAAAGGATTTTGACGACCGAGTTGAGGAACGTCCTTCTGCGAATAAGGTGCCTGCGGAAAATAATTCTGACCTTGGGAGAAATCCTAAATCAGAGAAAAAAAGCAAGAAGAACAAAAAAGACGAAAATACTTCAGCACCAGCAAAGCGTATTCCCCCTATGTATAAAAAGGGATAAAGTTATTGCGGCATAATAAAAACAGAAAGCTCTATGAAGGAAAAAGAACTGAGACAGGCGTACGTAGATCGAGATATAAGTTGGATGTATTTCAACCATCGTATTTTGCAGGAAGCACAGAAGGAGGACATTCCGCTCTTGGAGCGACTATCGTTCCTTGGTATTTATTCTAATAATCTTGATGAATTTTTCCGCGTGCGTATGGCGTCGCTCACAAGACTGGTGGAGACGCTTGACAAGTCGGCAAAGAAGGAACGTGAACACCTGAAACAGACGATAAAAACGATAAACCGTCTAAACACGAACTATAGTAAGGAATATACCGAAACGATAGACCATGTGTTCCATTTGCTTGAAGACCACAAAGTGCGTCTGCTTGATGAAACTCGTCTTAACGATGAGCAGAAACAATATCTTAAGGATTTTTATTACGACCGTCTTAATGGCGCAACAAATCCGATATGGTTTGATAACATATCCGAGATAGGAAAGTTACAAGATAACCGTATTTATCTGTTTGTAAAGAAGACAGACAACACAGAAAGCTTTGGGAAAAAGCCAAAGACAGACTATGCCATAGTTAAAGTTCCAGACTCAGACTTCAATCGCTTTGTAGTTTTGCCTTCAAGCGACGGTTATCAAAACTGTATGTACTTGGATGACGTAGTACGCTTCTGCCTTCCGCTGATATTCATCGGTTTCAAGCCGGCAACATTTGAGGCTTACTCTTTCAAATTTACCAAAGACGCAGAGATGGAAATGGAAAATGCGTCTGATTACGGGGTGCTTGAGATGATAGCCAAGGGCGTAAAGAGCCGCAAACGGGGCGAACCTGTGCGACTTATTTACGATCGTCTAATGCCGAAAGACATGCAAAAGAAAATTTTGTCGAAGCTTAACGTGGAACATCTTGATGCAGCATTGGCAAGTGGCAGATATCAAAACCATAAAGACTTGATGAAGTTTCCTGATTTCGGTCATGCAGAAATGAAATATCCCAAGTGGAAGCCGATAATGAAGTCGGAATTCATGAGCGAGGAGAGCATAATGACGCAGATTCGCGAGAAAGACCGTTATATTCATGTGCCCTACCACTCGTTTGATGCCTATATTCGTCTGTTGCGCGAGGCTGCTTTGCATCCAGACGTAAAGGAAATAAAAACCACACTCTATCGTTTGGCAAGCGATTCGAAGGTCGTAAAAGCTCTTGTATGTGCAGCACGAAACGGAAAGAAAGTTACGGCAGTTGTAGAACTCCTTGCTCGCTTCGACGAGAAAAGCAATATTAAATGGAGCAAGAAGATGCAAGAGGAGGGAATAAATGTGATATTCGGTGTGGAAGGTCTTAAAGTCCACTCCAAACTCCTCTATATAGAGTCAAAAAAAGGAAACATCGCATGCATCGGAACGGGAAATTTCCATGAAGGTAACGCAAAAGTTTATACGGATTACCTGATGATGACCGCAAGAAAAGAGATTGTTGGTGAAGTGAACAGGGTTTTCGATTTCATTAGCCGTCCGTTCTCTCAACCGCGCTTCCGTGAGTTGCTCGTTTCGCCTAATGCCATGAAGACAAAGCTGCTGCAACTTATAAACAATGAGATAAAAAATGCGAAGAACGGTAAGGAGGCATGGCTGAAGATAAAGATTAACCACATCACGGAAACGGACATGGTTGAGAAACTCTATCAGGCATCGCAGGCGGGAGTGAAGATTGACATCGTGTTGCGCGGCAACTGCTCTCTCGTTCCAGGCATCGACGGAGTGAGCAACAACATTTGTGTGGTAGGAATCATAGACCGTTATCTGGAACATTCTCGCATAATCATTGCTTGCAATAACGGGCAACCAAAATACTTTATCGGCAGTGCAGACTGGATGCCCCGCAATCTTCTTAACCGAATTGAAGTGCTTACACCGGTTTATGACCTAGATATGCAGCGCGACCTGCTGCGCACAGTGGAGTATGGTGCTAATGATACGACAAATGGGCGCGTGGTTGACGGTCATGGAAACGATCTTATTCCATGCCAATCTGGCGGCAATCGCTTCCGTTCGCAGGAGGCTTTGCACGATGCTTATCAATCTGTAGCCGCTACATCATGCGGAGAAAAATAAAAAAATGATACGGTTATGAACTACGAATTATCAGATATATCATACAACATGGCTGCTATTGACATCGGCTCGAATGGAGCACGCTTGTTGATAAAGAACTTTTTCCGTGAAGACGGTAGGGGAGAGCCAAAGATAACACGAGTCATGTATATGCGTGTTCCGTTGCGTTTGGGCAAAGACGTGTTTACGTTGGGAAAAATTTCAAAGGAACGTCAAGAAAAGATGTTATACATGCTCAAGGCATTCAAGCAAATAATGAAGCTCAACGATGTCGTTACATATAGAGCCTGCGCCACTTCTGCCATGCGCGATGCAGAAAATGGCGAAAAGGTGCTTAAATATCTGCGTAAGGAAACAGGTATTAAAGTAGAAGTGATAAAGGGGCAGGAGGAGGCTCTGCTTCTTTGCAACAACATCGTTGAAAACACCGACTCAACAATAGGTGATTTTGCCTATATAGATGTGGGCGGAGGAAGTACCGAAATATCCCTGCTCCACAATGGAACGCTAGTTCATAGCCGTTCATATAATATAGGTACGCTGCGTATGCTAAGCGGAAAAGTATCGCAAGCTGCGATAAATGAATTGAAGACCGACTTATCTCTCTATGCAAAGGAAATACCAAATATACATGTAATAGGGTCGGGAGGAAACATAAACAAGTTGTTTAAGCTAGCCCATTCTAAAAAAGACCCAAAAGAAATACTTGTAAGCGAGATAAAGGAAATAAGCGATAAGCTCAAAGCACTCAGTATAGAAGAGCGTATTGCCCAATACGGACTTAAGCCTGACCGTGCAGATGTGATACTTCCTGCAGCGGAAATATATGTAGCAGCAGCCGAAGCACTTGGATGTAGCTCCATCATGGTGCCCAACATCAGTCTTGCCGACAGTATCGTTGACGGACTCAAATACTCTCCTGCAAAGTCTGCTTGTAAATAGGCATAATTCGCCTTCAACGGAAGAGGATTACATAGGGGTAAAAAATAAAGATACCGCAAATATGATAGGGATTATTTTATGAAATCCTATTATATGTTGCGGTATCTTTTTTGTTTGTATATGCAACTTTTGCTTTCAAACTATTAAAAAATATGAAGTTTTATTTTTGTTTTGTAAATTAAATACGTAATTTTGCAACTGCAAACAAACACAAGCCGACATGTTATAAGTCGGCAGCAATAAACGTTTCATATAAAATGTTATAGCTTATGAGAAAGTATTACTTTACATTAGTTGCTGCATTGCTGACATTATCAACAACAGTTACAGCTCAAACAACCAAGAAACCTATTCTTTACACAACCGCTCAGCAGGTAAATGCTGACATCGCAGAAACGACATTGCCGAAAAATGTGGATAGGAACGTTAAATTGGCTTTTCCAAAAGTTTCATTATCCTCAAAAACAAATTCTTCATTAGCGGGCTTACTTCGTGCAGACGGGAGTGATCCTGAGATAATCGTAAACCAGCCTGAAGGTACACTCCACAAGAGTTGGTATCAGTATTCTGAAGGATGGACAACGTTTTGGGGCTTCTATACATATAAGGTGTATGCCGATGGGGCGCGATAGACTGGGTAGATGGCAACGATGGCAATATTTACGTTAAAAATCTCATAGGCACCTATTATAGTAATGCTTGGCTTAAGGGAGAAAAAGCAGAAGGTGACACTGTCGTATTCAATTTGCCACAGGCTATTTATGGACAGACAAGCGATGGAGAAACAGAATATTACAGTCTGTGGAGATATAAATTCAGTGAGGAAGACAATTGGTATTTTCCTGACGACAGCGTGCAGAGCGTAAAGTTCGTGCTGCGTGGCGATTCACTTGTCTTTGCCGAGAGTGATGATATCAACTGTATGATAGGCTTAGGCTTGGCAGACGGTGGCGATTGGGCAGGATATGGTGACTATCTTGTGTCTCTTAAGAAGTTTGAATATCCAACAGTTTCACCATCATCACCAGCTTCAGCAGAAGATTATCTTATGATTTACGCTGCTTCAACGGAAGATGGCAAGGATTATCAGACGGTGAAAGTAGCTGTTGAAGGCGATGATATTTACCTTGGCGCACTTACTGATAACCAGCCCAACGCTTGGGCCAAAGGAAAATTGGAGGGAAACAAGGCTACTTTTGAAACAAATCAGTATCTAGGCGTTGATACAGTAACGGAAGCCCATGTCTATTTTGTGACATGCGGGCATGATTCTCTCTATGACGCAGATTATGATTATTATTATGATAGCGTTTACAGCATAAAACAACTTGTTTTTGATTATGACCCTGTGGCAAAGACGCTCAAAAATGCAGTAGAAGGAATGTCTGTAAGCAAGGGTACTGTAGACTTGAACCCTCAAGCTGAATATTTTGAGCCGTCACTTGCACCATGGACAGAGAAGGCTGGTACACCTATGGTTCCGACAATTACTGATTTCATGGCATATGATGTGGACTATGGCTATGGTGGTATACAATTCTATCTTAACCGTTTGAGTACGGATAGCTTGTTCTTGCCGGCAAAGCACCTCTACTATAAAGCATATTTGGACGATGAGGAATTCACATTCGATACGGATACATATACTGCTCTTGAACAACCGTTAACGGAAGTGCCTTATCTTTATACTGATGGCAATGAAATACAGTATTATGGCGACAATCATATATTCTACTTCTATGTGGCAGGTTTCGACAAAATAGGTATACAGGAAATCTATAACGACGGAACAACTAAACTTCTTTCTGAAATAGCATGGCAGAATGTTGAAGAAGAGGAAGATGACGTGAAGGGAATAGAAACAAACGGTGCAGACGTAAAGAGCGTTAAGTACTATGACTTGAGCGGTCGCGCTGTAAGTAAAATATCACATGGCCTCTACATCAAGACAACGACATTGGCTGATGGAACTATCAGTGCTAAGAAAGTCATGGTGAAGTAATAGGCATCCGATAAATACCGCACTCTGGACTTTGCGGATTGCGGTTTGAAAATACCTCGAAGGGATGGGGCATGCACATACGGACGGCGTGGCTCGTCCCTTCCTTTTTAACTTGACACATATATTAAATGTGTAGTATGTTTGGCGGCATACATTAACTATTCAAGTTTATATTTTAAGATAAAATCTTTAAATGATGCGTGGATAACTTTTCACGCCTCGAATTTTAAAACAACATAACATGAAGAAATCAGAAATAGCATACGCAGGTTTTGTTGCGACACTGATGTTCGCGCTTATGCCTGCAAAGGCAAATGCAGATGACGTGGTGTTTAGTTATGATACAGGTAAGGGAAACAATGTGGAAATAGGAACATCTAAAAAAGAAACCTATAACGTGGCGATGCTTTTGTCTGGAAGTGACCTGAATGGCAAAACGCTGAAGGCCATTACCGTGCCGTTCAAAAGTCGTGAAAATCTCTCGAATTTAAAAATATGGGTGAGTAAACAATTGCAGATAACTGTAGATGAGAACAAAAAGAAACACTTCGTTCCCGATGTAATGGTTGCGGATGTTGATTTCAACTCAGATACAGTTACATACACTCTTCCTGAAGCATTATCCTTAAGTGGTGATTCAATATATGTAGGCTATACATTTACTGTCGACAATGTGCAGGGATGCCAAACAGCAAAAACTCCGGTATGTCTTACAACAGAGTCGTATAAAGGCGGATATTATATATATTCGTCATCAACTTACATGAAATGGAAATACTATGCCACCAATGGTTCAACGTCTATCCGCGTGCTGCTTGGCAATGCAGATGCGGTGGGAGGCGACATAACTGACAACGATGCTATCGTTTATGGCGTGATAAACAAGTCGTCTGACTTAAACGTGACATTGAAGAATTACGGCTCTGAAGGCATAAAAAGCATAGACTATTCTTATGAGCAGGGGGGACAATCTAGTACTGCCCATTTCGAACTTCCTGAAGCAGTTCCTGCTGTGTACCGTGCGCAGCGCAATGTTGACATCTCTTTGCCAGCTATAGCAGATAAGGGAACTTATCCTGTAAAGCTTAAGCTGACGGGAATAAATGGTAAGGCGTGCAGTGATGGTACTACGCGTGACGTTGTTCTGAAGATATACGGGCGCGATACGAAGCATTGCGCCGTGCTGGAAGAATATACCGGAACGTGGTGCGGATATTGTCCGCGTGGACTCGTGGGACTTGAGGTTATGGCTCGTCTTTATCCAGACCGGTTTATCGGATTGTCTTACCATAATTCAGATCCAATGTGTATAACAGAGTTGGCTCAAAACTACCCTTCTAATATCTCAGGATACCCCGCCTCATTCTTAGATAGGAAATACGAAACAGATGCTTATTTCGGTTATAGCTTAAGTCACTTTGGAATAGACGAAGCATGGCAAACGGTCTGCAAGGAATACTCCCCGGTGAGTGTTAGCGTGGAGGCGGCTTTTAATGCAGATGCAAGAAGAATTGAGTCAAAAGCAACTGTTGCATCTGTTGATCCGGAAAGGACTATTGGTTGTAAAGTAGAATATGTATTGCTTGCCGATAGCCTTCATGGAGATGGGAAAACTTGGATACAGTCAAATTACTATGGGGGTATGGCGGGAGTTGAACGCGACTACCCGGAGCCCGAGTTCGCCAAGTTCTATAATGATGAGAATGTTGCTGGCCTTAAATTCCCGGATGTTGTGGCATATTCAACGTATTTCACCAACGAGCAGCAACCTTTACCTGAAACTCTCGTTGAAGATCAGGACTACGAAACCTCCTTTACCTTTGATTTGGATGCAGCTTTGAACTATGTTGGTGACCCTATTGTGCAAGACAAGCGTAATCTTCGTGTTGTGGCATTGGTCATTTCTTCCAATGGAGAAATACTCAACGCAGCCCAGTGTAAGGTTAATGCTGATGCTATTATTGCAGGAATATCGTCAGCAGGACATAATACCTCAACTGAAGGCGGACGCAAGGCAATATATACGCTTAGCGGAATGCACGTAAACGAGCTTACTTTTGGTGTCAATGTGATAAGAACAACAGATGGCAAGACAATAAAAGTCGTAAAATAAACAACTATTACAGGCATATGCCTGTTGCTTTTTCCGATTAATGTTAGACAACGGGGACGTAAATTCTCCGTTGTCTTTTTCTTTACACCGTAAAAGTGTTTTTTTTCGGTATTATATCTGTCTTTGAAAATAAAAATCACTAACTTTACACGCTGAAAGGCCATTCTTTAGGTGCGGCCTGAAACATAACACTTTAAATCTATGGCATTAGAAAAAACTTTAGTATTGCTCAAACCTTGTATTTTGCAGCGTGGTTTGGCTGGAGAAATTATCAGTATCTTTGAGAAAAAGGGACTACAGATTTGTGGCATGAAGATGATGCAGCTTGACGATGAGATTCTCAATGACCATTATGCCCACCTTTCGGGTAAAGGCTTTTTCCGTCAATTAAAGGATTCAATGATGGCTGCCCCCGTCGTGGCATTGTGTTTGAATGGTGTTGATGCCATAGCAACGGTGCATGCAATGGCTGGCTCAACCAATGGGCGTAAAGCCGCTCCGGGCACAATACGCGGAAACTATAGTATGAGCTTCCAAGAAAACGTGGTGCATACGAGTGATTCTCCTGAAACTGCTGCGGTTGAACTGAAACGCTTTTTCCGGGATGAGGAAATATTTGATTGGAAACGTAGTAGTTTGTCAAGCATTTATGCGGCAGATGAATTCTGATTTGTGCAGGTGAATTTAGTTCCCCGTTACCACAGATTTGCACATATATTACAAAATGGATAAAATGCGGCAAGGGTAGACTGTTTTTGAAGAAAAAACACTACCTTTGCAGCGCTTTTGACGGAAGGAGCATGCAATGATATAATGCTTCCTTCTTGAGAAAGCAAATTCGCATCGCCTTTTGTTTGGCAATGCTTTACTAAATAGATATAAAAATATGGACGATTATCACGCGGAAAATACTGACTTGTAAGCGCAGGAAATGCCAAGCTTTCTCGGCAAGGAAATCCTGTGCTTGAATGTTTGCCAAGTGGAGGATTTATCAAATGAGAACATACTGGAATTATACCGATGGCTTAAAGGCCGTAAACGCGTGGGAGCCAAATTGCTGGATACAGGTTACGTGTCCGAGTGAGGCAGACCAGCAAATGTTAATCGATGAATATCACATTCCCGATTACTTCCTTTCAGATATAAGTGATACGGATGAGCGTGCCCGTTATGAATATGACGATGGGTGGATGCTCATAATTCTTCGTATTCCTTATGTTAAAGAAATACGTTCACGCACGCCATATACAACTGTGCCTTTAGGAATTATTCATAAGCGTGACGTAACAATTACCGTTTGCTTTTACGAAACGAATATGATGATAGACTTTGTGAGCTATCAACAGAAGCGTAATGAAGGGTTCACCGATTATGTTGACATGATTTTCCGCTTGTTCCTTTCGTCGGCAGTATGGTATCTGAAAAGGCTTAAGCAGATAAACAGTCTTATAGAAAAAGCAAAACGAAACCTTGACCGTGAGGTGAATAATGAATCCCTCATCGGACTTTCTCGTTTACAAGACTCGCTTACATATTTCGTCACATCAATACGTGGCAACGAGAACCTTTTGGCAAAACTAAAATTCAAGTTGCAGGTAGACGAACTTGACGCCGACTTGATAGAAGACGTAAATATTGAGATGAGCCAGGCGCGTGAAACAACGAGTATCTATTCAGATATTCTTGAGTCCACTATGGATACGTATTCAAGCATTATTAACAACAACATGAATACGGTGATGCGTACGCTTACCTCCGTGTCGATTATCCTTATGTTCCCGACACTTATATCAAGTTTGCTTGGCATGAACGTTATTAATGGGATGGAAACAAATAAATATGGCTTCGTGATAGCACTTGTAGTGTCTGTAGTTATTTCTGCAGTTTCTTGGTGGATATTCCGTCATAAACGTCTTATTTGATAAGCAAAAACCAAAAACGATAATATAAATTAGGATTTTACAAACATTTTACGTAAGTTTGCAATTCATAATGCCGGAATGAAAACAGTGGCGAAAAGCCTTTTGTCCGGATTTTGATGGATGGGCAAAAAACGTTTATTGCAAGCGTTTAAAGTCCAATACCCATAATGCGTGTCGCTTTACTGCGCACCTTAATAACCGAACCAAATCACAAATTAAAAACGTGAAGTAATGGACTCTCAAGAAAAATCTCTCGAGCAAATTGAAACAGGGAAGAATGTAGAAGTAACTCCAACAACTGCAAGTAACGAAAATGCTGCGGTGACGGAGAATGTGGCAACGGAAACTGCTGAACCTACGCCAACGGCAGCAGCGTCTGCAGCAGAAACGAAGAAGGTTTACACTTCAAAGGCAGAAGTTGTTGAGCGTATAAAGGAAATCGCCAATGGCGATGCTGTGCCGCAGAAGGATGAAGTTGACTATCTAAAGACTGTGTTCTACAAGCTTCACTTTGCTGAAAGAGAAGCTGAAATGAAAGCTTTCCTTGAAGCAGGCGGTGACCCTGCGACTTATCAGGTGAAGCCAGACCTTGATGAAGAAACCTTCAAAGCAGAAATGTCTATAGTAAAGGAAAGAAGGGCAAAGCAGTTTGAAGAGCAGGAAAGGCTAAAGCAGGAAAACTTGAAGAAGAAGCTTGATATACTGGAACGCATTAAAACAATGGTGACCTCGCCTGAAGAGGCAAACAAGTCATATCTGGAGTTCAAACAACTGCAGCATGAATGGAAGGAGATAACCCCGGTTCCAGCTGAAAATGCCAACGAACTATGGCGAAACTACCAGCTTTACGTTGAGCAGTTCTATGATATGCTTAAATTGAACAGTGAGGCGCGTGAATATGACTTTAAGAAAAATCTAGAAATAAAGACAAAAATCTGTGAAGCAGCTGAAAAACTAGGAGAAGAGAGCGATGTAATAAGTGCTTTCCACCAGTTGCAGGAGCTTCATCAGCAGTATCGCGAGAGTGGTCCTGTGGCAAAAGAATTGCGTGAGGGTATTTGGACGCGCTTTAAGCAGGCATCATCAATTGTAAACAAGCGCCATCAGCAGCATTTCGAGGACATTCGCGCAAAGGAGGAAGAGAATCTTGCGAAAAAGACAGAGCTTTGCGAAAAGGTTGAGGCTATTGCAAAGGAAGAAAACAAGAATGCCGCACAATGGGAGGAGCACACAAAGCAGATTATTGAGCTTCAAGCAGAGTGGAAGAGCGTTGGCTTTGCTCCACAAAAGATGAATGTAAAGATATTTGAACGCTTCCGTGCTGCATGTGACGACTTCTTTAGCCGCAAGTCCAACTATTTTGTAGAGCTGAAAAAGGAGCTTGCCGCCAATGCAGAGAAGAAAAAAGCCCTTGTCGCTCAAGCGCAGGAACTGAAAGACAGCACAGACTGGAAGTCTACTGGCGACAAGCTTATTGCTTTGCAGAAGGAATGGAAGACCATAGGCGCAGTTTCCAAAAAGTATGGCGACCAGTTATGGAACGATTTCCTTGCAGCATGCAACCATTTCTTTGAGGCACGCAATGCTGCACACGCTGGAACACGCAGTGAGGAACAGGCCAATCTTGAAAAGAAACGTGGCGTGATAGAGAAACTCAAGGCGCTACTTGAAGATGCAGGGGAAGATGCTCAGGCAGAAGTGCGTAAGTTGACGGACGAATATAATGCCATCGGTCATGTACCTTTCAAGGAAAAGGACAAGCTTTACGGTGAATACCATGATACGCTTGACAAAATTTTCAAACAACTCAACGTAAGTACAGCACGTCGTCGTCTGAATAACTTCAAGACCAACCTCAAGAATGTAGCCAAGCGGGGCGAAGGGGCTTTGGATAACGAGCGTGGAAGATTGCAACGCCGTTATGAGCAGATGAAGCAAGAAATACAGACTTATGAAAACAACCTCGGCTTCCTTAATGCATCCAGCAAGAAAGGTAATGGACTTATAGATGAAATGAATCGTAAAGTTCAGAAGTTAAAGGATGATTTGGAACTCGTAAAACAGAAAATAAAGGCAATAGACGCTGAGAACAAATAAGCGGCGTTTATTTCCGCAAGAACTTTTAAAGGTTGCATTTGCAGGCTAAAGGCTTGTGATGCAACCTTTTCTTATAGCCGATGCCGTTCGTTACATTATGTATCTCAGTGCGTCACTATATAAATATATAATGTATAAAGTGCAATAATGTGGCGGATATACATCAATTTCAACATGACGATATGCTTTTAAAATCAAGAAAAACGCCTTCGATATTAAGTCTACTTATCTTCTCTTTGTTTATAATCCAAAATATCGCGGCAAGGGGAACATCTACGGACTACGTGCCCAGCGATTACATATGGAGAACTCCAAGCGAAAACTCTGCCGGTTCAATGCCGTGTGGGGGAGGGGATATAGGCATGAACGTATGGGTTGAAAATGGCGACGTGCTTTTCTATCTATCCAAAAGCGGTATGTTTGATGAGAACAACACGTTGCTCAAGGCTGGTAGAATGCGCCTGCATATTGACGGCAGTCCATTTGGCGGAGAAACATTCGAACAGCGTCTTTGCCTTAATGATGGGGCTATGTATATAAAAGATGCAGGCATAGAAATACGCCTTTGGGCAGATGTGCAGCAGCCAAAGGTGTTCATGGAAATAAAGTCTAAGAAAAAAAACTGTGTGGCAACGCTTAGTTATGAGTCATGGCGCTATAAAGACCGTCCTGTCACTAAGGAGGAATGTCAGCAATGCTCGTATAAATGGCTAATTCCAAAGGACTGTAAAACTTTTGCCGACTCTATAAAACCGTTGGAAACCGAGTTGTTGTTTCAACATGCCAACAGACAGTACACAGTCTTCGACTATACCGTAAACCGCGAGGGGCTAGACAGTATCAAGCAACAGCTTGACAACCCCATCGGCGGTCTCGTGTTTGGCGGAAAGATAAGTATGCCAGGCTTCAAATTCACGGGAACATCAAAAGGTGTCTATGCCTCAACAGATTATATGGCGTGGAATTATACTTCTTCTGCTTTGTGGCAGACCACCGTAAGCATAGACCTTTATACTGGTGAAAGTGAGGCTAAGCCTCTTACGGCGTCGCAGTCAAAGATGCGCAGTGCCAAGTGGTGGCATGCATACTGGCAGCGTAGCTATATCATTGCCGCAGGCGATGCGGGAAATATGGCGCGCAATTACGAACTGTTCCGCTATATGCTTGGATGCAATGCCAAGGGCGATTATCCTACGAAGTTTAATGGCAGTCTGTTTACCTTCGACCCTGTATATGCAGACGCCAAATGTCCTTTCACGCCAGACTACCGTCGTTGGGGAGGAGGTACTATGACTGCTCAAAATCAGCGCCTTGTATATTGGCCAATGCTTAAAAGCGGAGACGTAGACCTTATGAAATCGCAGTTTGATACCTATCTTAGAATGTCAAACAATGCCATGCTGCGCACCCGCTTCTATTGGGGACATGACGGTGCTTCCTTTACGGAGCAGATAGAGAATTTCGGACTTCCCAACCCAGCCGAATACGGAAAGCATAAGAGCGGCGACGATATGGGCACGGAGCGTAACGCCTGGCTTGAATATCTTTGGGACACGTCACTTGAATTCTGCTCAATGATTTTGCAGGCCAATAAATATTGCGGTATGAACATAAGCCGTTACGAATCGTTAATAGAACAATCGCTTCTGTTTTTCGATGAACATTATCAGTATTTGGCAAAGAAGCAAGGTGTTAAGTCGCTTAATGGTGACGGTAAGCTTGTGCTTTATCCAGCATCAGGTTGCGAGACCTACAAAATGGCCTACAACCCGGCAAATGTGATTGCAGCTCTGCAGACAGTGGCGCAGCAGTGGGCGGAATACAAAGGAGAGGAATGCGGTATGGCAAAACGCATCCCCGAAATCCCGTTGCGCACTATCGACGGCGATACATGTATCGCTCCGGCTATCGTGTGGGGGAGGATTCAGAATGTAGAAACGCCGCAACTTTATCCCGTATTCCCCTGGAGAATATATGGCATGGGACGTGAAGGACTCAATATCGCACGTAACACATATCTTAAAGATCCGCATGCTCTCAAGATGCGCTCCACTACGGGATGGAAACAAGACAATATATGGGCGGCTTGTCTTGGACTTACAGATGAAGCGCTGATGCTGAACAAAGAAAAACTTGCCGATGGACCTTACCGTTTTCCCGCTTTTTGGAGTCCCGGCTTCGACTGGGCACCAGACTGCAACAAGGGTGGTGCTTCAATGATTGGACTTCAGGAGATGCTTCTGCAGGAAAAACCGAACGGAGAACTGATGCTCTTTCCCGCATGGCCTAAGGATATTGATGCCAAGTTCCGCTTGAAGGCAACGGGCAACCGCACTGTAAACGCGGAAATAAAAGGCGGCAATATAACATACTGTGTAATTGTAAAGTAAAGCCCACGGGCAAACAGAATTGTCCCCACGGGCAACGCATCGTGTCGCCACGGGGATATTATACCGATATCGCAGCCATTGGGTAATAAACAAAAAGATAAAAATAGCAAACAATGAAATACGTACCACTGTTGCTCCTCGCTCTCGCTTCAATGCCGACAGGAGCCAAGATAAGCATAACGCACACGACGTGCAATTACCAGCAGCATCTTGCAGTGAGCAAGGGCGATGTGAGGCTCGGATGGCAAATGTCGTCAGATGTTAACGGTGACAAGCAGACTGCTTATCAGATACTCGTAACCGAGAATGTAACGGGCAAGAAAATCTACAACTCGGGAAAATGCAAGTCACAGGAAAGCCAGCAAGTGCAGATACCTGTGCTCAATCCCAACCGTCACGGCTACCAGTGGAAAGTTAGGGTGTGGGACATGAAAGGCAAACCCTCGTCATGGAGCAAATCGCAAGCATTGCGAGTGGTTTATTCAACCAATGATTTAAGTGGCAACGGCATTTCTCCGCAGTGGATAGGTGCTATAACGAAGAAGGATGCCCGTCTGCCAGAAGGTCGATTCTCAAATGCTGAATTTAAGAAAGACTATTTTAAAGAGAAGTGGAACCCCGTAGATACGCTCTCAGCCAAGAGTATCTTGTTGCGCAAAGAGTTTACAACCGGAACAAAAACCGTTGCCGATGCTGTTGTGTATGTTAGCGGTATGGGGCATTATGAAATGCTTGTCAACGGGAAAAAGGTGGGCAGCAGTGAGTTTACCCCATTGTGGAGTGAATATGGCAAGACCATTTATTATAATACATACGACGTTACTTCGCTTATTGCCAAAGGCGGCAATGCAATCAGCGTGTTGCTAGGCAACGGCTTTTTCAATGTTCAGCGGGGTGAAAGATACAGTAAACTACAAACGAGTTTCGGTGCGCCGCAGATGATAATGCGCATGGAGATAAACTACACTGATGGTACAAGCCAGACAATAGTTAGTGATTCTTCTTGGAAATATGCGCTCAGCCCGATAACGTTCAACAGTATATTTGGTGGTGAGTCATATGATGCACGTCTTGTACAGAAGGGATATGACACTTATGGCTTCAACGATGCGGCATGGAAGCAAGCAGTTGTTGTTGAAGGAACGGGAGCCTCATTGGAGCCTCAGACGGCGCAACCTGTGAAAATAATGGAGGAGTATGGCATAAAATCATGGAATTACCTTCCGGTAGATTCCGTTGCTTCAGCTTCAACGAAGACCAAACGCTCTGTTTCTGCCCATACCTTCATTGCCGACATGGGGCAGAATCTTTCCGGTTTTCCCACAATCAGCGTGAAGGGAAAACCGGGGCAAAAGATTACGATGCTCGTTTCAGAGAATCTCAATGCTCAGGGTGTCTGCGACCAGCGCCAAACGGGTCGGCAGCATTTCTACGAATACACGATAGGCAGCGACAGCCTGGAAACTTGGCATCCGCGCTTTTCATACTATGGATTCCGTTATATACAGGTGGAAGATGCCGTGCTGGAGGGAGAGCCAAATCCGGCGGGTCTACCCGTTATCTCACGTCTGAGCAGTAGCTTTGTTTATAATTCAGCAGAAGAAGGTTCAACTTTCGAATGTTCCTCCCCACTCTTCACGCAGACCCATCGCCTGATAGAACGTGCAGAAAGGAGCAATATGCAAAGTGTTTTGACCGACTGTCCGCACCGCGAGAAACTTGGATGGCTAGAGCAAGACCATCTTGTTGGGCCAAGTCTCTTTTATAACTATGACATGACTACCTATGCTCCGAAAGTGATACGCGACATTACTGATACGCAGAAGTCAAACGGAATGGTGCCAACCACGGCCCCTCAGTTCGTTTCGTTCGGAAATCTGTTTGACGATTCGCCGGAATGGGGCAGCACTTTGGTAATAATGCCGTTTATGTATTACGAGCAGTATGGCGACAGCACGTTGATTACGCATAACTACACTGCCATGCGCCGGTATGTAGACTATCTTACTTCGCGTTCGGAAAACGGTATCGTGAGTCATGGGCTTGGAGACTGGTATGATTATGGCGAGGGAAAGGCAGGCTTCAGCCGCAATACCCCCATACCACTAGTAGCCACTGCTCACTATATCTTTGACCTGCAATTGCTGACAAGGGCAGCAAAAATGGTTGGCAACCACGAAGATGAAGAGAAATACGGGAAGCTTTGTCAGTCGGTTGTCGATGCTTTCAATAAGCAATTCTACAAGGCAGACTCCTGCTACTATGGTACAAACAGTCAGACATCTAATGCCATACCGTTGTTCCTCGGCATTACGGGGGAAAACAAAGAAGGGGTGTTGCGTTCTTTGATTGCCGACATAGAGAAACATGGTAACCGGCTCACAACAGGTGACGTAGGTAATCGTTACCTCTTTATGACACTCGCACAGAACGGGATGGGCGATTTGCTCTATAAAATGCTCCATCACGATGAAACCCCGGGCTATGGCTTCCAGATAAAACAAGGTGCTACCACACTGACGGAACAATGGGATCCACGTCAAGGGTCATCGTGGAATCACTTCATGATGGGGCAGATAGATGAATGGTTCTTTAAGTATTTGGGGGGAATACAAAACCTTTCGGGCACATTCGGTATGCGTCATCTGCTCATTTCGCCACAGTTGCCCGATGGGCTTGATTGGGTAAAGGCATCAACTATGACGCTCTATGGGAAAGTGGCGGTTAGCTGCTCGCGTTCTTCAATAGCCGTTGATATACCGGTTGGCTGCGATGCGCAGATAAAACTTCTCAATGGTTTCAGCAAAACGGTTGGAAGTGGGCATTATGAGTTTGCCTTCTGATAGAAAAAAGGACTATGATAATAATATAAATCGCCACATTTCTGCATCGGGAATGTGGCGATTTATGTGATTTATGCGTTGCATGTCTGTTGTGATGCCTGTTGTTTTATGATTCTTGCAGGATTGCCCACAACAGTACTTCCGTCAGGAATATCTTGAAAGACAACGGCTCCTGCACCTATTGTAACATTGTTGCCGATACGTATGCCTCCAAAGACCGTGGCGCCAGTATAGATTTTCACGTCATTGCCGATGGTTGGTCTGCCATCTTTCCCGTTGCCAAGTGTCACCATCTGAAGGCAATAGAAATTGTCGCCAATAGACTCTGCATTGAGATAGGTGGCATAGCTATGCTCAAAATGTGCTCCTTTCCCTATATGCGGACACCAAATGTTCATCGTGCGCTCCGGGGGTAACATCCATCGAATGAAGATAGAGCGATACTCGCCCATACGGTAATAGAAGAGATTTCGGAACGAACGCTCTCTTGTGCAGGCCTTGATGAAATTGAGAATTGTAGGCTTGCGATCTTGCACCTTGAGCAAATCGGAGTCTATCTCTTTTTTATGAAAAAGATAAAGCACTATGTGTGGCAACATTCTCATTGTGGAAGCCGACAAGATTATTGTTTGAGCGATTGGGTTCATTGTTGGATGTTTTGCTTCTTTGTCGCAAAGGTAGTAAAAAAAGTCAAGATAAATGGATAGTTGACTTTTCTTCCATTGAAGCCAAGGGCAGTGTGTAAAGGCATAGAAGTGAGAAACGTTACAAAAGTGCTTGCCAATCGTCTTTATATTACTATGGTGAAATTCTTCAAAACTGTATTATTAGTGATGGTCTTGTTGGGTGGAACTATTCCACTCGGATTGGTTGCAAAGCCGATGGGCAAGACTATGCAGCATAAAAAATGTGCTGTGCAACAGCGTTACCGCGTTGGAGTATGCGATTGGATGGTTTTAAAACGCCAGAAATTAGGAGAGTTCAAACTAGCCAAAGAGTTGGGATGCGATGGGTTGGAAATGGACATGGGCGGATTGGGAAAACGGGATTCGTTCGACAACAAGATGCGTCTTCCCGAAATGGCACACAAGTTCAAGTATACGGCAGACAGTCTTGGCATAAAGGTTGGAGCTGTCGCCATGTCTGGCTTCTATGGACAGAGCTTTGCCAATAAAAAAACGTGGCGTTGGCTGATTGAAGACTGTCTTAACACGATGGATATAATGAACTCCAACGTTGCCTTTCTTCCTCTTGGCGGCTGCGGGAAAAATTGGGCAGACTCCATTCCGTTACGCAAAGAGATAGTAACAAGGTTGCATGAGGCCGGAGAAATGGCAAGCAGGCGCGGAAAAGTGATAGGTATAGATACTCCGCTTGATGCAAAGGGAAATAGAAAACTTTTAAAGGAAATAAACTCTCAGGGAATAAAGATTTTCTATAAGGTACAGACGGCAGTTGAGAATAAACGTGACATACCGAAAGACATAAAGAAACTGGGAGCAGAGAATATTTGTGCTATTCATGCTTCAAATACGGATGGAGTGCTTTTACGCAATGACGGGGCTGTAGATATGCCTCGGATAAAGGTTCTGTTAGACAAACTTGACTGGAGCGGGTGGCTCTTTGTGGAGCGTAGCCGTGATGTCAGTGACGTACACAATGTTAAGCGTAATTATGGTGATAACGTGAAATACCTTAAAGAAGTTTTTCAAAACGGGCATTGACATAGTTTATAAACATTACAATCATCAATAACAATCAATTCAACATGAAGAAAACATTAGTAGTTGTGGCAGCTATGCTTTCGTTATGCATGACAGAAGGCCGTGCCATTGATTTGGATTCAATCGGAAGAGATACTAAATACGTGCAAACAATACTTTCTCGTTCAGCAAAGGTTACAGATGCATTGAACATAACTGGCACGGATAAAGGCAATGAAGTGCTGCACATAGTAGCTAACCGCTACTTTAAACTAAGCGATATCTATGCCGAGCGTGATAGCATAAAGGCTGTAGCCAAGGCACTAACAGGCGATGCAAAGAAGCAGAAGTCTGATTTTGCCGAAATGCAGAAAGACCAAAAACTCTATAAGTCACATTATGGTTTCATTACGGATTTGTCTCTTTATCTGACAGACGAAGAGATTGAAACCGTGAAAGACGTTATGACGTTCAACGTTGTCAAGGTAACGTATGATGCACAGTGTGACATGATACCAACTCTTAAAGATGATGAGAAGAAGCAGATTCTTGCATGGCTTAAAGAGGGGAGGGAATACGCTATAGATGCCGAAAGCTCAAAGAAGAAGCACGAAACTTTCGGTAAATACAAGGGCAGAATAAATAATTGGCTTTCTAAACGTGGCTACAACCTTACAAAAGAACGTGAGGAGTGGGCAAAGAGAGTGAAGGCGCGTGGCGGTACATTATAACTTGTATGTTTACTCATATAATTATCTTTGGAATATATAAAAACTATGACCTATATGAAATATAACAAAAATATTCCAATGGGGGTTGCCCTATGTGGAATGCTTCTTGCATCTTTGCCGATTTCGGCACAGAAGAATGGAATAACTGACACCGGAAACAGCAAGTATGCCGTTGTGTCGTCAACGCCTCTGAGTTCAGTAAAATGGACAGGAGGTTTTTGGGGCGAGCGTTTTGGGGTGTTCAGCGGAACTTCTGTGCAAAGCATGTGGGAAACATGGAAATCAGACAAGGGACATGGATGGAACAATTTTCTGATTGCTGCTGGCGAGAAAAAGGGCAAGCGTCATGGACCGCCTTTCCACGATGGCGACATGTATAAGTGGCTAGAGTCTCTATGCGCTGTTTATGCAGTAAATAAAGACCCTGAGGTTGGAAAGATAATGGATCGTTTCATTGAACTAATCCAAAAGTCGCAGCGTTCCGATGGTTATCTGCATACACCTGTGATAATTGCCGAGATGAATCGTGCGGCAAGCGCAAAAGATGAGGCAAAAGAAAATGCTACTATAGGCACGAAAGTTGGAACAGGCAAGGACGGGGCGTTTGGTAACCGTCTGAACTTTGAGACTTATAATTTAGGGCATCTTATTACTGCAGGCATTATGCATAAGCGTGCCACAGGGAAAACAACGCTTTTTCAATGTGCAGTAAAGGCTGCCGATTTCCTTTATGATTTCTATAAGCGTGCTTCGGATGAATTGGCACGAAACGCCATCTGTCCATCACACTATATGGCAATAGCGGAAATGTATCGTGAGACGAAAGACCCAAGGTATCTTGAATTGTCTCAAAAGCTTATAGATATACGTGGAAAAGTGGAGAATGGAACGGACGACAACCAGGATCGCGTGCCTTTCCGCAGCCAGTATAAAGCCATGGGCCACAGTGTGAGGGCAAATTACCTTTATGCAGGTGTTGCCGATCTGTATCTTGAGAGCGGGGAGGCGCAGCTGAAGAAAAACCTTGATTCTATTTGGAACGATATCGTTACCCGTAAGATGTATATAACGGGCGCTTGTGGAGCTTTATATGACGGAACGTCACCCGATGGCACTGACTATACTCCAGACAATGTGCAGAAGGTACATCAAAGTTATGGACGTCCATATCAACTGCCACATTCTACGGCTCATAACGAGACCTGTGCAAACATCGGAAATCTTTTCTTCAATTGGCGTATGTTTACGGCAACTGGTGAAGCAAAATACACGGACATTGTGGAAAATTGTCTTTATAACAGCATACTTTCAGGAATAAGTCTTGACGGCAAGAAATATTTCTATACAAATCCGTTGCGTATATCTAAAGATCTTCCATATAAATTGCGCTGGCCTAAGGAAAGAACTGAATATATCAGTTGCTTCTGCTGCCCACCCAACACGTTGCGCACGCTTTGTGAGGCTCAAGACTATGCTTATTCTATAGGTAAAGGGGCTGTGTATGTTAATCTTTATGGAGATAATACTTTAGAAACCAATATTGATGGTATCGGTGATATTACTCTCTCTCAGAAGACAGACTATCCTTGGGATGGGAACGTAAGCGTAACTGTGAGTAGGCTTAAAGGAAAGAAAGCATTTGAACTGAAGCTGCGTGTACCGGAGTGGTGTACTGAGGGCGCAAAAATAAATGTAAATGGACAGGAGCTAGACGTTGAAGCCAAGCCAGGAACATATGCTGTGGTTAATCGTCAATGGAAGAAAGGCGATGTCGTGAGCATAAACATGCCTATGCGTACTCGTCTTGTTGAGGCCAATCCTCTCGTAGAAGAGAGTCGCGGACAAGTTGCAGTTCAGCGTGGCCCTATTGTTTATTGCCTTGAAAGCAATGATTTGAATGGAGCGTCAATTGATGATATTGCCATTCCTTTGGATGCAAAGTTTACACCTGTGGAGATGACAGTTGACGGAAGTCGTGTGATGGCTCTTGAAGGTGAGGTGATAAATCGTGGCGAAGATTCATGGAAGAATACGCTATATCGTGAAGCTACGGCAAAGAAAAGCAAACAGAAAGTGCGACTTATTCCATATTACGCTTGGGGCAATCGTGGCAAGAGCGAAATGACAGTGTGGATACCCGCTGCATTGTAAGTAATGTGACAACAGACGATATTATTAGTGAAACATGAACAAAAGCCCAAATCGGTCTTTAACTCAAGGATGGTTTGGGCTTCTTTCTTTATAAAAACAGAAAAATAAAGATGAATACAAATAGATTTTTATCATTGCTGGTCATGGCTATGACTATGTCGTGCAGTTTTGCCTCAGACATCGTGGTGAGTCCTGGAGCTTATTCAATAGAGCAGGCTTTGCAGCAGGCGCGTGAAGAGCGTCGTCTAAACTCGGTGAAGGAAGTAACTATCCGACTTAAGGCTGGAACTTATAGGCTGAATCAAGCAGTAGTGGTACGTCCTGAAGACAACGGAACGCGTATAGTGGCTGACGGGGATGCCGTTATAAGCGGTGGAGTGCGTATAACGGGATGGAAGAAGCAAGGCAAAGTGTATGTGGCTGAAGTTCCTGAATTCAATGGGCGCCCGCTAGAGTTTCGCCAATTGTGGGTGAACGGACGTAAGGCAGATCGTGCGCGTGATGTTGCAGATTTTGAAAAAATGTATCGTATACGCAGTGTTGACAAAAAGAACGAGACGCTTTATGTTCCAGCAGCGGCGGTTAAGAAGATACAAAACGCTAAGCATGCCGAGATGGTACTTCATGAGATGTGGTGTATAGCAAACCTACGTATAAAGGGAGTGAAGATACTGGGTGACAGTGCTGCCGTAACATTTCATCAACCAGAGAGCCATATCCATTTTATGCATCCGTGGCCATCACCAATGGTAACTACGGATGGGCACAATTCTGCATTCTATTTGACAAATGCGCGCGAATTGCTCGACACTCCAGGAGAGTGGTATCTTGATGCCCTCCAGCGGAAAGTTTATTATATGCCGCGTCAAGGCGAAAATATGGCTAATGCCGATGTTGAAGTACCTGCCGTTGAAACACTGTTACGTGTTGAGGGCACGCCAGACAATCCTGTTCGTGATGTCTCTTTTGAGGGTGTTACGTTTAGCTATGCCACATGGATGCGTCCGTCAATAAGCGGTCATGCTCCGCTACAGGCAGGAATGTATATGACTGAGGCTTATAAATTGCGCCCTAAAATGGTTCGTCCCAATGGTGATCACAAGCTCGACAACCAAGGTTGGGTGGGACGGCCTGCTACAGCAGTAAGTGTTAATTCTGCCGAAAATGTTTACTTTAAATTATGCACTTTTGAGCATTGTGCCTCTACAGGAGTAGAGTTTCATCAATATACAAAAGGTGGTGGTATTACTCATTGCACTCTTCGTGACATTGGTGGAAATGGAATCCTTGCAGGAAGCTTTGGCCCTGAAGCTCATGAAGCGCATCTTCCCTATAGTCCGGCAGATAGCCGTATAATATGTACCGGCTTGTCTATTGAAGATAACCTTATAACCGATGTCACCAATGAGGATTGGGGATGTGTCGGCATAGGCGCCGGGTTTGTGAGAGATATACGTATCTGTCATAATGAGATAAGCGAAGTTTCTTATACAGGAATCAGTATGGGATGGGGATGGAATCAACAAGTTTGCTCAATGTCTAATAATCTTGTGCAAGGTAATCTAATACATCATTATGCAAAGCATATGTATGACACGGCAGGAATTTATACGCTTGGTTCGCAACCGCATTCACTTATAGAAGGCAATGTCGTACGTGATATATACTCTCCGGGCTATGCACACGACCCCAACCATTGGTTTTATCTTTATACAGATGAGGGGTCTTCATGCATCACGGTCAAAAACAACTGGACACCTTCAGAGAAGTATTTGAAGAATGCAAATGGACCATGTAACAACTGGGAAAACAACGGCCCTGCAGTGGCAGATAGCGTTAAGGTTAACGCTGGAATACGTAAATAGACAAGCTTGTTTATAACATTGCAGATATAATGTATAAAGGACATTTCCAAAAGAAGTTTATGTTACTCTTGGAAATGTCCTTCACTTATTGTGTAATTTATTAGTCAAAATGTTTTAGCGGACAGTAATGTCAGAGTGCGTTTCAAACGGGCAAAGATGGGCTAATTTCTGTATTCCGTCGGGTTTACACCAAGATTGCGCAAGACATAACGGCTAAAATAAGCTGGCGACGAGAAGTTGAACATATCGGAAATCTGAACGAACGACAATGTTTTGTCGCGCAGCAGTCGGGAGATGTCAAGTGCGGTGTAGCGGTTTATCCAGAAGTAGGCAGCATAACCGCTTACCGCCTTCGACACCTCCGAGAGATACTTGGAGGTGACACAGAGTTTGTCGGCATACCATGTCACCTCTCGATGGCTGCGGTACTCGCCGCTTTCGAGCAACGAGAGGAAATTGTTCATCAGCGTGGCGTATTGGGTGGACACATCACTTTCCTCATACAATGTGGCATGGAAATCGAAGAAGTCGATAATCATCGTCTGCACCTTGTTTAGCATCAAGTCGTTGTAGAACTTGTGGCTGGTCTGCAGCATGCGGATTTGCAGATCATCGAAGTTGCGCTAGCATTGCTCAAACTGCGAGGGTGTAAGGTGCATAATGGGGTTGAGAAACAGGGCTAGTTGCCCCTTCATGCCATAGTTGCTTTGCGGAGTGGAAAGTTCTATCAGTTTAGACGACACGTACACTATGACGACACGGAAATCCTTTTCTGGCGTAATCTTCTCCACCAGTTTGCCCCGGCGCACAATCATCAGGTCGCCCTGCTTCATTTCCATTTCCGTACCGGCCCACACAATGCGACAGGAACCGCCAAGGCAAAGGGCGTGCCCCAAATAATCTTTATATTCATTCGTTCCGATGTCGTCAAGCCGGTCTGCGATAATGACGTTCCGCTGCTGTTCCATGTCAACTCTCTGTTTTGCCGATACTTTATTATATAGACGCTCTGCAAGGCAAAAAGTTACAAACCGTTTTCCACGAGCCACTCGTCGAGCAGTCCGGCAAGTTGCTTGTTGTTCAAGTCCTGCATCAGGAAATGTGTGTTGCCGTGAATGCCAATCTTCGGGAGTTCCACCAAGGTAGCCTTGCCTCCGTGTCTGTTTATAGTGTCGACAAACTTGCGGGCCATCTGTAGGCGTACGCGCCAGTTCTCGTCGCCAAGGTTCTTGCTCGGCTTCTCGGGTATATAGTCGCCGAAATAGAGTACGATGGGTATATGCGTAAGCCGCTCGAAATCGGTTGCAGATACAGGCGTACCAGCACACCCTCCCGTCAGACCGTCAATCTTCTCGGGTACCTCGCCTTCGGGAAAGACAAATCCACCAGGCTCGTATGCTACCACTGCCTTTACATGCTTGTTCTGTATGGCTGTTACCCAACCCGGGAATCCTCCTGCCGAATGGGTGACGAGCGCACACTCGCCCATTTTGTCGGCAAGGGCATTGATGGCAGGAACATCCTGGCGGTGGTCGCTGAGGTCGGGCGTCATCTCACGGAAGAACTGCGATACACTTGCCGAGTCTTTCGGAAACTGCACGCCCTCGTTCCATTTAGGATTGATCCCCATGCGCCAGATGTCGAACCAGAACATCTCGTCTGCCAACGGCTTCACTTCCGTTGTTGCCGATGTACGCCCGGCTCTGCCACGTCCCGGCAAGTCCATAACATAGCTGCTCCACCCGAGGCGCAGCATCAAGGTGGAGAAGCCGTCTCTGCCGTCGGGAGTCATCTCCCAGCACACACCCGAACCGCCATAGCCGTGCACATATACAAGGGGAGTATGGTGGGCGTTGGCAGGTATCTGATAGTCTACAAAAGCATGGTTCACACGGCTGCTCTGTCCAGTCTCCACCTGCGTGGCCCATCCCACAAACTTGCTGTTGTCGTA